>NZ_JBEPMD010000005.1:0-268828 GCF_040545555.1 Curtobacterium oceanosedimentum | reverse complement strand
GCGCCCGCGGGGTCGCTTGGTGGTCTCGGGGGGGCGACCGCGGTTGGTGCCGGGGTGTCCCCGGCTGGCTTGGGGGGGGGCGGGCGCCCCCCCCCCCCCCGGGGGGGGGGGGGGGGGCCCCGCGGCCCCCCCGCCTCCCGTCCGTCCCCTCGTCACGCCGCCCTGCCAGGCGGATCCGCGCGTACCAGACGGATCCGCGCGTACCAGGTCGTTCCTCCTGACCAGGTACGCGCGGTTCCGCTTCCCACTCCACGTGTGATGGGAAGGAACGAGCACCCGGGTCGGACCCGCTCGTCCAGCAGCCGCGACCGGGAACCGAGCACAGCTCAGGCCGGTTACGGTTGCTCCGTGCGTGGACAACGGGCGTCGACCAGCGGGCAGCCGACCCCGGTCGTGCTCGTCGCCGCGGATCCCCGTCGTCGTGCCGCACGGACCCCCTGGCGACGGGTCCTCGTCGGGGTCGTCGTCGCCGCGCTGCTCGGCGGTGCGGTCGTCGCGACCGCCGGCACTCTCGTCGCGCAACGCGTCGCCGAGTCCTTCGCCGTCCGCGACGCCACCGCCGACACGGCCGCGCTCGCCCGCGTCGTGGTGGAACCCGCCCTCGTCGACGACGTCGCCGGTCGCGACCCGAGCACCCGTGCCGCCGCACGCGCCCGACTCGACGACGCCCTGGCCGGCGAGTCCCGCGCCGGTTCGACCGTGCGCCTGAAGCTCTGGGGCGCGGACGGCACCGTGCTCTGGTCCGACGAGCCCCGACTGGTCGGCGAGCGCTTCCCGCTGTCCGACGAGGACCTCGAGGCGCTCCGGACCGACCGCTCCGACGCCGAGGTGTCCGACCTGGACGAGCCCGAGAACCGCTACGAACGCGGACACGGACCGCTGCTCGAGGCGTACCAGGCGGTGCACACGCCGTCCGGCGAGGCGTTGCTGTTCGAGGCGTACCGCCCCTACGACCAGGTCCTCGCCCGCGCCGCCGACCTGCGGACGGCGTTCGCCGCACTGGCGTTCGGCACGGTCGGGGTCGTCCTCCTGCTGCTCGTCCCGCTCCTGCTCTGGCTGCTCCTGCGGATCCGCACGGGCCAGCGCCTCCGTGAGCGGCTGCTCGGGCGCGCGCTCGACGCCGAGGCCGACGAACGACGTCGCCTCGCGGGCGAACTGCACGACGGGCCGGTGCAGGACGTCGCCGGACTGGCGCTGTCGCTCGGTGCGGTGCCCGAGACGCGGGCGGCCGCCGAGACACTCCGGCAGGCGGTGTCCGCGCTCCGGACCTCGATGGCGACCATCCGCCCGGCCGATCCCGGGCGCGACGGCCTCGGCGCGGCGCTCGACGACGCATGTGCTCGGGCGCGAGCAGCCGGGGTGCTCACCGACGTCGACGTCGACGTCGCCGAGCCGCTCGACGCGTCGGCTGCCGCCCGGACCGCGGTCGTGCGCTTCGTGCGTGAGGCCGTGTGGAACGCCGCGAAGCACGCCGGGGCATCCCGGATCGGCGTCGTGGCTCGCGCCGACGGAGGGGACCTGCTGGTCCGCGTGACCGACGACGGGGTGGGGTTCGACCCGGCGCTCCTCGACCGTCCGGCGCCGACGGGGCACCTCGGTACGACGCTCCTGCGCGAGGTCGCCGAGGACACCGGCGGCTCGCTGCTGCTCCGGACCGCACCGGGCGCGGGGACCACCTGGGAGCTGACGCTGCCCGCGCGGACGGAGTCGCTGCGGTGAGGGTGCTGCTCGTCGACGACCACGCCCTGGTCCGGCAGGGGCTCCGCGCCGTGCTCGCGACGACGACCGACTGCGACGTGGTCGGCGAGGCGGGCACGGGGGAGGAAGCCGTGGAGCGTGCCGGTGCCCTGCACCCGGACGTCGTCGTGATGGACCTCTCGATGCCCGGTGCCGGCGGGGTCGAGGCGACGCGGACGATCCGCACCGTGCTGCCGACCGTCCGGGTGCTCGTCCTCACCACGTTCTCCGACGACGACCGCGTCCGCGCCGCCCTGGCAGCCGGGGCGACCGGCTACCTGCTCAAGGACGCCACGCCCGAACAGGTGGTCGCCGCGGTCCGCTCGACCGCGCGGGACGAGGCGCCCGTCGACCCCCGGGTCGCCCGCGCCCTGCTGCCCGACGCTCCGGTCCCGGCACGCGACCGCGGCCCGGAGCCGGCACGCGACCGCGCCCCGGACCTGCCGCCGCGCGAGCGGGACGTGCTCGTCCGGATCGCACGCGGGCTGTCGAACCGGCAGATCGCGACCGAACTCGGGATCGCCGAGCGGACCGTGAAGGTGCACGTCGGGTCACTCTTCCGCCGCATCGGCGTCGCCGACCGGACGAGTGCGGCGCTCTGGGCCCGCGACCACGGCTGGTGACGACCCGGCCGTCCACGTGCGGGCGGTCCGGGTACTAGTACCAAGGTCCGATGGTGCGGTCACCGCGTCACGGCGACGATCGTCCCGAGGGACGCGACCACCGCAGGCGCGTCGGACCAGCCCAGGAGGCACCCCATGACCACCCAGCGCACGCGACGCCGCACCACCGGCCTCGCCGCCGTGATCGCGCTCGGCGCCGTCGCCGCAGCGGCCCTCGCCGGGGTCTCCCCCGCGACCGCGTCCGGCAAGACGTCGACCGGAGGCGACTACGCCGTCACGGTGAACGGCACCACGACGAACCCCGCCGTCGGCAAGGACTTCAAGCTGAAGGACGTCGCCGTCACCGGCACCATCGCGGTCCGCGGCAAGCACAACGGCTTCGACATCCGCGTGGCCGACCTGGGCGTCTACGACTACACGCTGACGGGAGCCCCGGACACGCAGCGGATGGTGACGAAGCCGACCGTGGTCTTCGCGTCGAAGGTCCCATCGCTCACCGCCGCGCAACTGTCCGGCACGAAGCTGTCCTCGCTCGAGGTCCGCGACGACACGCTCGTCGCGATCTTCGGCACCGGTGCGGGCAAGTTCAAGATCCAGGCGAAGGACGGCGCCCAGGGCGGCATCTTCCAGATGGAGACCGAGTTCGCCCAGCCGGTGACGTTCACGCACACGCTCGGTGCCGGCCTGTTCTACTTCACGAACCCGTACACCGGGAAGATCAACCTCGGCGACGGGGTCGCGGCGGTGGCCGGGGGCAGCGACGCGCACCAGATGCTGCTCGGCAAGGACAGCCCGCAGGTCGCGACGAAGACCTCGCAGACGGCCACGACGACGACGTGGACCGTGCAGCCCGGCGGCCGCATGGGAGGCGTGCTCGGCGAGGACGCGGTCGAGCTCTCGCAGGGCGCGACGAACTGCACGAGCGACTGCCAGGCGCAGAACCAGGTCCGTGGGTCGCTGCCCGTGCCGCCGGACCCGGTGGACCCGCAGCCGTTGGGCAGCACGTCGCGCTGACGCGACCACGTGACGGACGGGCGCGCCCCGCTCAGCGGCAACGCGAAGCGTTGCGCGGGGCGCGCCGACCGAGCCCGCGAGGGAGGACGGTGCCAGCTGGCACCGCGCCTCCCGTCCGTCAGCTGGTCGCGCCGGCCCTGGCAGGTGGAATCGCGCGTACCAGGCGAGATCGCGCGTACCAGGTCGTTCCTTCTGACCAGGTACGCGCGGTTCCGCTTCCCACTCCACGCGCGATGGGAAGGAACGGGCGCGTCGGGCCACCGCAGCTGTGCGTCCTGACAGTTCCACGCCCGTACGACCGCCGGAAACCTGTGGGACAACTCAGCAGGATCGGATGTCCCAGGCCCCCACGAGGGGGTCACGACGACAAGGACACCATGACCCCGCAGCACCCCGCACGACCGCGGCGCACCGCACGCACGGTCGGAGCCACCACCGCGGCCCTCGCCGCGATCGCCGCCCTGACGATGATCGGTTCCGTCCCCGCCGCCTCGGCCGAGGAGGCACCGCTCGTCACCTCGACCACCGAGTGGCAGTACCTGGAGGACGGGTCCGACCCCGCTGCCGGGCAGCCCGACCGCACCGCCTGGACGACGGGCGCCCTGCCCACGGGCGACTGGAAGACCGGCACGGGCTCGTTCGGCGCGAAGAACGGCGCGGCGACGGGCATGGGCGGCGGGCACACCGTCGACACCCTCCTCGAGCAGTACCTGGCGGACGGCAAGGACGTCCCGACCTACTTCTTCCGCTCCTCGTTCGAGGCCGACGCGACCGACCTGGCGGCGTGGAAGTCCCTCACCGCCGAGGTCGTGTACGACGACGCCCTCGTCGTGTACGTGAACGGCACGAAGGTCGCCGGCTTCGAGGACGGCGGCGTCACGCAGAACGTGCAGTACGCGGGCGACAACGGCGCCGACCCGGACACGAGCACGTTCTCCGTCGACGCCTCGCTGCTCCACGAGGGCGAGAACGACATCGCGGTCGCGCTGTACCAGGGACGCTCGAACAGCTCCGACGTCTACTTCGAGATGCCGTCGCTGACCCCCGTGGACGCCGCGCAGCCCGCGACGATCTCCGACGTGGTGATGACGATCGGAGCCGACGCCTCGTCGCGGAACCTCGCCTGGTACTCCGACTCCGCCGCTGCCGAGGGCGCGCAGGTCGTCCCGGCGTCCCGCCTCGTCGACGGCGCCTTCCCGGCGACCGGCGCCACCGAGGTCGCCAGCACCTCCGGCACCGCCACCGACGGGCAGCAGTACCACCACGCGACGCTCGCGGGTCTCGCACCCTCGAGCGAGTACGCCTACCGGGTCGGGAGCGACACCGACGGCTGGAGCCCGGTCACCACCTTCCGCACGGGTGACGGGGACGGCGACTACTCGTTCGTCTTCATCGGCGACGCGCAGATCGGCGCCTCCGGCAACGCGGCGTCGGACACGGCGGGCTGGGTCGACACGATGAACGTGGCCGAGCGTGCCTTCCCGGACTCCGAGATGGTGTTCTCCGCCGGCGACCAGGTCAACACGGCCTCGAACGAGGCGCAGTACGAGGGCTTCCTCTCGCCGGACCAGCTCGGCCGCATCCCGCTCGTGACGAACATCGGCAACCACGACGTGGCGAGCCTGGCCTACGAGCAGCACTTCAACCTGCCGAACGTCTCCACCGAGCACGGCAAGCCCGATGCCGTTCGCGCGGGCGGCGACTACTGGTTCACCTACGGGGACACGCTCTACATCTCGTTCAACTCGAACGACATGGACGACGCCGGGCACGCCGAGTTCGCGGAGGAGGTGCTCGCGGAGCACGGCGACGAGGCGCGCTGGAAGGTCGTCACCTTCCACCACTCGGTGTACAGCACGGCGTCGCACGCGGACGACTCGGACATCGTCACCCGCCGCGCCGACCTGCCGCCGGCGCTCAGCGCGCTCGACGTGGACCTGGTGCTCATGGGGCACGACCACGTGTACGTCCGCAGCTACCTGATGAGCGGTACGACCCCGGTCGGTACCGGCGCCCCCACGGAGACGGTCACGCCCACGGGCGACGAGGTGCTCTACGTCACGGCGAACTCGTCGTCGGGCAGCAAGTACTACGACATCACGCCCGGACCGTTCGACTTCGCCGCCGTGCAGAACCAGGAGTACACGCCGAACTTCACGAACGTCGAGGTCTCGGGCGACGCCATCGCGATGACGACCTACCGGTCGGCGGACATGACCGTGGTCGACCGGGTCACGCTGCAGAAGCCGACCGAGCCGACCGACCCCGGCACCGACCCGACCGAGCCGACCGACCCCGGCACCGAGCCGACCGACCCCGGCACGCCGTCCGACGAGGCTCCCGTCGCCGCGGACCTCGCGACGCTCACCGAGGCGACCCACACGCTGCGGGTGGACGCCGTCGACGAGGAGGCGGGCACCGTCACCGTCACCGTCCCCCGCGAGCTCGCCGGCGCCCCGCTCGACTGGTTCGTGCACTCCGACGCCGAGTACCTCGGCGACGACCCGACCGACGACGACGGGGTGCTGACCCTGCAGCTGCCGGTCGACCTCGCGGCGGGTGAGCACACCCTCGTCGGCCAGCGCGCCGACGGGTCGGTCGCCACGTGGGGCACGTTCGCCTTCGTCGTCGACCCGGCACCGGGAGCACCAGCCGGCCAGCCGTCGGGGGCGCTCGCGTTCACCGGCGCCGACGTCCTGCCGCTCGCGGCGGGCAGCGCCCTGGCGCTGGCAGCCGGACTGGGGATCGCGCTGGCTCGCCGCCGCCGCGCCTGACGCAGCACCGGACGGGAGGCGCGGTGCGGGTCCGACCCGCACCGCGCCTCCCGTCCGTCCCGGTCCCGCGCGCGCGGACCGCCACGAGACTCGGGCTCAGCGACGGTCCTCGCGCCGCCGACCGCGAGAACCGTCGGTGAGGACGAGACTCGGGGCCCGCTGCAGCGGAGCATCGAGCGGGTCAGCGCGGGATGACCGAGAACATGAACCGCTTCCGGATCATGTACCAGACGAGCAGGATCAGGGCCGTGTGGGCCGCGAAGCCGATCCAGCCGTTGAACCAGTTCACGCCCGGGATCGAGGCGATGGCCAGCGCGAAGAAGACCTGCCAGACGAACACGTACAAGCTGGCCTGGCCGATCGGGATCCACAGCCATCCGATGACGGCGTTGATCGGCTTCCAGAACACGGTGAGGATCGCGTAGGACACGATCGCGAAGAACGCGATGTCCACCAGACGCCCCCACTGCAGGTCGACGCGCTGGTACGCCGTGTTGTAGAGGTCGTCGTACATCGACGCCGGGAACGGCACGGGCGTGAACCCGTACTGGTGCGCCGCCCAGACGTAGACCAAGAACAGCGCGTACCCGGTGATCCCCACGCCGACGAGCACCTTGCCGAGCCGCCCGGTCAGCGCGGTGATGATCTGGCGCCGGTAGTAGCCGAGCACGAGACCGTGCGTGAACACGACCTGCCAGATCAGGAGCGGGAACACCCCCTCGAACTGCGCGTTCACGGGGCGGAAGTCCGGGTTGAGCACCTGGAACGCGTAGAGGCCCCAACTCACGAGCAGCAGCGCCCACCAGAACCCCCGCTTGATCACCCACATGAAGACCGGGATGAACAGGCTGAGCACGACGAACAGCCCCATGATGTTGAACGGCCACGGCCCCATCTCGAGCAGCAGGAACTGTCGGATCGCGTACCAAGGCGGCGGGTAGGACAGCAGCTGCATCGCGTTCGGGTAGAGGTCGTACACGCGCCCTTCGGCCCCGACACCCCCGGTGCCGGTCCCCCGGTCGGTGAACGTCGTGATCGCGTCGGTGTTCAGGAAGGGCACGAAGCTCAGCGCGAAGACGACCAGGATCACCCCGAGCGTCACGAGGTACTGCTTGCGCGCCCGCTTCCACGCGCCGACCGCCGCCACCCACTCGCCGAACTTCTTGATCGCGAACGGGTACGTCATCCCGAGCACCATGCCGGACAGGAAGACGAACATCTCGGCACCGGTGATGGCGCCCGTCGCGTGCAGCGTGATGTACGAGTACGGGCCGCCGATCTCGATGTGCGTGATCACCACCGCGAGGATGATGAACCCGCGGAACAGGTCGAGGCGCAGGTCGCGGCCCGGCTTGCCGTCGTCCGGGTACCGCCAGCTCGGCAGCAGCCGCCCGACCAGTCCGCTCAGCAGGAAGGCCGCCGCGAGGCCGAAGGCGCACCAGACGATCCACGCCATCTGGTCGCCGCCGGTCTCGTACTCCTGGCTGATCGCGCCGGCGCCGTCCTGCGGGGTGACCCGGTCGGTGACCGGTCCACCCTCGAAGCGGTCCGTCGCCTGCAGGTCGACGCGGAACGACCCGGCGACGCCCGGGACGGCGGTGTTGCGCCAGTCGGCGACGCGGTTGTCGGCCTCGGGTTCACGACGGTTCGTCTCGAGGAAGGTGACGCCGCGCACCTCCGGTCGGTCCTGCACGGCGGCGAACACCTGCCGCCACCAGGAGCGCTTGACCTCGAGTTGGCTGTCGCCGTCGAGCGAGTGGTCGTACAGCGCGCCGGTGTCGAGCAGCATCGGGCGGTCCTCGCCCTGGGCGAACCGCTCGGTGAACGTGCCCTCGGACTGCCGCTCCTGGTAGCCCCAGGTCTCGTCGAAGCGCGCCTCGACCTCACCGGCGCTCGGAGCCTCGTTCGTCGTCAGCGGGACGTCGCGGCCGGCGGCCTCGGTCGACTTCCCCTTGCCGAAGAAGAACATCGACAGGCCGACCCAGTCGACGCTCGACGCGCCGGGCCAGTACGGCCCGTACGGGTCGTCTGCTGCGTCGAGTCGCCCGTCGCCGTTCGTGTCGGCCTTGGCGACGTCGACGGCGGAGAGGTCCTCGAGTCGTCCCGCGGACTCCCCGAAGGGGTAGCCGGCGCCGTACGACGGCGACCACACCATCGCTGCATCGGAGTCGCCCCGGTGCACGACTCCGGCGAAGGCGCGGAAGGCGCTGACGTAGGCGGTCGGCTGCTGCCCCCAGCGGACCCACGTTCCGTTCATCTGCGGTGCGAACCGGACGAGCACCTGGGTGTCGTACTGGGCGTGCGCCTCCTCGAACAGACGGTTCGCGGCGCGCGCGTCGTCACGGCTCAGGGACCCGAGCGGCTGCGTCGGGGTGAGCGTCACCACCAGCACGGCACCCCGTGCGGCGGCGGCGCGGGTCGCGCGGTCGTACTGTTCGCGGGCCGTACGGTCGAAGGGGTAGTCGAGCTCGACGCCGTACATCGACGGGTCGGCACCGAGCCGTCCGGCGTAGCCGTCCGGGGCGTCCGGCCCCCAGTCGAGGTCGGGTCCGTACCAGGCCAGGCCGTCGGCCGGCAGCAGGCCGGCACCCGTCCGGGAGGCGCTGGTCGCCGTACCGGGTGCGGTCGCCGGGGACGTGGGCGCCGGTGAGGACGTCGGGTCCGGTGACGCCGTCGGGTCAGGTGACGACGTGGCCGCGCCGGTCGACGTCACCGTCGCCGCCGCCGACGCCGGGAGCGCTCCGCCGAGCAGCAGCGTCCCCACGACGACGAGGAACGCGACGGTCTTGGCCAGGGCGCCCCTCACCGGTTGCACGCCAAGGTCCAGATGTTGTGGCCGCCGGTGTGCGCGTGCTCCAGGCGATCGAGGGCGGCGAGCGCGAGGGCGAGGCCGCGACCGCTCTCCTCGTCGGTGTCGGCCATGGTCACGGCGGACAGGTCGACGTCCGCGGGGCGACCGTTGTCGGTGAGCACCGCGACGAGCTCGGCGTCCGTGGCGGAGAGCTGCACCGTGTACCCGCGTCCGGCCTCGACGTCCGTGCGACGGGTGTGCTCGACGATGTTCGCGGCGATCTCGGCCAGGGCGGTCTCGAGCGAGAAGCGGAGCCGCGCGTCGTCGATGCCCAGGGTGTCCCACCACGCACCGAACCGGTCCTGCACGACGTCGAGCGACTCGGTGACCGCCGGGACGTCGAAGGTCAACTGGTGGTCGGTCACAGGGGGCCTCCTGCCGTCGAGGACACGTGTTCGGACTGCGGTGTCCCCGCGTCCGGTCCGCGGTAGAGCACGGCGCGGACGACGATGCTGAAGATGAACAGGTCGAAGACCACCCACGCGGTGTTCACGAGCGGCGCGATGCCGTCCGCCTGGCCGGTGGCGTACCGGATCGCGATCATCACGAGGGCGGCGACGAGCGCACCCATCGCGTACAGCTGGGGCTTCACAAGGTCCCACCGCGGTCGCTGGTCGGACTCGTCCTTGACCTTCGGCGTCACGCGGAAGCCCAGTGGCTTGCCGCGGAACACGTTCTCGAACGCGCTCGTCACCGACTCGATCCAGACGGGGAACAGCGCGAGCGAGTACTGCTGCCCACGCCACGTGGGTCTCCCGGCGGCCACCACCCAGAACAGCAGCTGGTTGAGCACGAGGAACGGGATGAGCCGCACGAAGAAGTCGACGCTGTAGGCCTGCACGGGCACGACGCCGAACGACAGGCAGAGCACCGGGGCCGCGATGTACACGACCGCCGCGAAGCCCGACAGGTAGCTCCACATCGTCGAGAAGTACATGAGCCGCTGCCCCCACGACAGACCCTTCTGCACGAGGGGGTTCTCGCGGAAGAACACCTGCATGGTGCCCTGCGCCCAGCGCAGCCGCTGCACGAGCATGGTCGGCAGGTCCTCCGGCGCGAGCCCCTTCGCGAGGATCTCGTCGTGGTACGCGGACTTCCAGCCGAGGCCGTGCAGGCGCATCGCGGTGGCCATGTCCTCGGTCACGGAGATCGTGGCCAGCGGCATGATCGGCTGGGCCTCGTCGTCCCGGTTGACGTCGAGTGCGCGGGCGAGCACCGCGATCGACTCGATGGCGGCGACGGGCGAGGCGTCACGACGACCGAGCACGTCGAGCGCTGCGTCGTCGAGACCGGCGAAGGTGTCCGCCTCGGTCGACATCGCCGCGAGCTCCTGCAGGTCACGGCGGACGGACTCGAGGTCGGCGGCGGCGAAGCGGTAGGCGATCGCGTCGATGCCGCGCTGGAAGTCGTAGGTGACGTCACCGAGCGGCTCGCCGCGGTCGATCTGCTCCCGCGCCCGCTCGACGACCTCCTCCGCGTTGTCGAGCGCCTCGAGCACGCGCGGGTCGGTCTCGGTCTCCCGCGCCCGGGCGAGCAGCTTCCGCGCGGTCTTGACGGTGCGCTCGACGGACTCCTCGACCTCGCGCACGTACCGGGTGACGCCGAGCTGCATGAGCGCCTCGCGCCGGAGGATCGCGTTCGAGCCGCAGAAGAACGCGGCGTTCCAACCGTCCTTCGACTGCTGGATCGGCCCGTAGAACAGCGGGGCCTGGCTCCCGAGCAGGTCGGCCTCCGGCACGTTCTCGAACCACTGCGGCGTCTGCACGAGCGCCATCCGCTCGTCCTTGAAGTAGCCGAGGGTCCGGTCGAGGATCGACGGCTCGGGCACCTGGTCGGCGTCGAGGATGAGCAGGAACTCGCCCTGGGTGGCGAGCAGCGCGTTGTTGAGGTTGCCGGCCTTGGCGTGGCGCGGACGGTCGACCCAGTCGGCACCACGCGTGATGACACCGATGCCGAGCGACTCGGCAGCGGCGCGCATCTCCGGACGGTTCCCGTCGTCGAGGATCCACGTCTGGTGCGGGTGCGTGATCGCCTTCGCCGCACGGGCGGTGCGGACCACCAGGTCGACCGGTTCGTTGTACGTCGTGATGAAGACGTCGACGGTGACGTCACCGGCGGGCTTCGTCGGCGGCTCCCCGCGCTCGCGGAGCCGCCACGCCCCGAAGGCGAACAGCAGCGAGTCGATCACGCTGTAGGTCTCGGCGAGGATCAGCGGCACCGCGATCCACCACGAGTGCCAGTTCACCGACGCGGCCCACCGCCAGACGATGTAGTTCACGCCGGCGATCGATGCCAGCAGTGCGACGGTGCGCACGGTCACGAGCCGCCTGGTCGCGGTGCCGTTGGTGAGTCGGCGACGGTCCTGACGGCTGACGTCGAGCGCGGTCATCGGCGTCCTTCCTGCTGCAGCCGGCCGACGCGGGGTGAGTGCGCCGTACCGCCTTGTCTACCGCAGGCAGGGCACGCCTGTCAGCCCGCCGCCCCGTTCGGGTGGTGAGATCGCCTCAACGGGACTCGGTGAGCCCCAGGTCGTGCGCCAGGCGGACGATCACCTCGTCGAAGTAGGCCGCCGGGTCGGTCACCGAACCGACCGCGTGCCCGAAGAGCTCGAACGACAGGACGCCGAACACGGTCGTCCAGGCCATCAGGGTCCGCAGGACGACCTCGGCCGACGGGTCGTCGTGGAAGCCGCGCGCCCGTGTGTAGGCGACCGCGTCGGCGACGGCACCGGGCGCCCCGGGACGTGAGCCGATCGACGGACCGGCACCGAGCCTCCAGTCCGGCGGCAGCTCCGACCCGGCGACGTCCGCCCACGCGTCGGTGACCACGCGGACGAGCACGTGGGTCGTCCGCGAGGCGGGCTCCACCGTGTCCTGGGGCGCGACGTACCCGGGGACGGGCGAGCCGTACAGGAGCGCGAAGTCGCCGGGGTGTCCGATAGCCCACCGTCGGACGGCGCGGCACGCGGCGACCCACCGGCCGACGTGGTCGGCGCGGTCGACGGGCGCCTCCGCCGCCTCGACCTCGGCGCCGAGCTCGTCGTAGTCGAGCACGAGCAGCGCGGTGAGCAGGTCGTCACGGCTCGGGAAGTACCGGTAGACGGCGGAGGACACCAGGCCGACGTCGCGCGCGACGGCGCGCAGGCTCAACTGCGCCGGCCCCTCCTCGGTGAGGCGGGCGCGCGCGGCCGCCAGGATGCTCGCGTGCACGGCCTCGCGAGCCCGGGACCGCGCGGTCCTCGCCTGTTCCACCATCCCTCCAGCGTGCCACGGGAGAGCACCGCACACAAACGAGAGCACTGCTCTTGCGATCCGGTCGGCGGCCCTGCATGATGACTTTCGAGAGCGGTGCTCTCCCGAACTCAGGAGGAACCATGTCAGGTCACCACGTCGTCGTCGGTGCCGGCCCCGTCGGCCGCCACACCGCAGCCCTGCTGTCCGAGCGCGGCGACGAGGTCGTCGTCGTCACCCGCTCCGGACGCGACACCGGACTGCCCGGCGTCCGGCACGTCGGGCTCGACGCCGCCGACGCGGACGCGCTGACAGCCGTCACCGAGGGCGCGGCAGCGCTGGTCAACTGCGCCAACCCGGGCGACTACACGCAGTGGGAGCGCGTGTGGCCGCCGCTGGCGTCCTCGCTCCTCACCACCGCCGAGCGGACCGGCGCCGTGTACGCGATCACCGGCAACCTGTACCCGTACGGCCCGGTCGACGGCCCGATGCACGCCGACCTGCCCGATGCCGCGACCGACCACAAGGGCATCCTGCGCGCGCGGATGTGGGCGGACGCCCTGGCCGCGCACGAGGCCGGACGCATCCGCACGGTCGAGGTCCGCGGCGCTGACTACGTGGGACCCGGCACCGGCATGAACGGGCACGTCACCCGCGTGCTCCCGGCCGCGCTGCGCGGGAAGCCCGTCACCGTGATCGGCCGGTCCGACCAGCCGCACTCGTACACCGACGTCGGCGACGTCGCGCGGCTCCTCGTCGCCGCCGTGGACGACGAGCGGTCACACGGCCGGACCTGGATCGTCCCGACCAACGCGCCGCGGACCCAGGAACAGGTCCTCACCGAGATGCTCCGGACGGCCGGCCGCCCTGCCGTCCGCGTCCGATCGCTGCCGATCGGTCTGATCCGCAGCATCGGCGCGGTGGTCCCGTTCATGCGGGAGGTCGCGCAGCTCGGGTACCAGTGGTCGGCGCCCTACGTCGTCGACGACACGGCGACGCGATCGCACTTCGGCTTCGGTCCGACGCCGTGGGACGAGGTCTGCCGCCGCACGGTGGACGGGCTGACCGCCTGAGCGGACCGGCCTGGAGGCGCGACCCACCCCACGGGGACGGCGCGCTCCCGACCCGTGGCCGGGCCCGCCCCGACTCCTGTGATTGCTGACGTCAGCTCCGGCTGACGCCGGTGCTGGCTGACGCCGGTGCTGGCTGACGCCGTGCTGGCTGACGTCAGTGGCGCGGCTTGCGTGCCGGACGGTCGTCGTCGTAGCGGGGACGGTCGTCGCGTCGGTCGTCCCGGCGCGGACGGTCGTCGTCGCGGCGGGGCCCGCGCGGACCGCGGTCGTCACGGTCGTACCGACGGGCACCACCGCGGCGGTCCGGCTTGATCTCGATGAGCTTCCCGCTGATCCGGGTGTCCGACAGGCGGTCGAGCACACCGGGGTCCATGCTCTCGGGCAGCTCAACGATCGAGAAGTCCGGCCGGATCTGGATCGCGCCGAAGTCGTCGCGGCGCAGGCCGCCCTCGTTCGCGAGCGCGCCGACGATCTGGCGCGGCTCGACCCGGTGGCGACGCCCGACCTCGATGCGGTAGGCGGTCATCGGCTGCGACCGGCGCGGCCCGCGGTCCTCACGGCCGCCGCGGTCGTCGTCCCGGTCACGGCGGTCACCGCGACGGCCGTCGCGGTCGACCTGGTTGCGGAGCTGGTCGTCGGCCGGGTCGAGCAGCAGCGGAGAGTCACCCTGCGCCACGACCGCGAGCGCGGCCGAGACGTCCTCTGCCGGGACGTCGTGGTTGCGGACGTAGTGCGCGATGACGTCGCGGAACTTCTCGATGCGGTCCTGCTGCTCGAGCGCCGCCGTGATCGCGTCGTCGAACCGGCTCAGGCGCGTCTCGTTGACGTCGTCGACCGTGGGCAGCTGCATCTGCGTGAGCGGCTGCTTCGTGTGACGCTCGATGGCCGAGAGCAGACGACGCTCGCGCGGGGTGACGAAGCTGATCGAGTCGCCCTTGCGGCCCGCGCGACCGGTGCGGCCGATGCGGTGGACGTAGGACTCGATGTCGACGGGGATGTCGAAGTTCACGACGTGGGTGATGCGGTCGACGTCGAGACCACGGGCGGCGACGTCGGTGGCGACGAGGATGTCGAGCTTGCCGGACTTCAGCTGGTTGACCGTGCGCTCGCGCTGCGCCTGGGCGACGTCGCCGCTGATGGCGGCTGCGGCGTACCCGCGGGCGCGGAGCTTCTCGGCCAGGGTCTCGGTCTCGCTCTTCGTGCGGACGAAGATGATCATGCCCTCGAAGTCCTCGACCTCGAGGATGCGGGTGAGCGCGTCGACCTTCTGGGGGTACGACACCATGAGGTAGCGCTGCGTGATGTTCGCGGCGGTCTTCGTCTTGGTCTTGACCGTGATCTCGGACGGGTCGGTCAGGTACTGCTGCGAGATGCGGCGGATCTGCGCGGGCATCGTCGCCGAGAACAGTGCGACCTGCTTGTCGTCCGGCGTCTCGGCCAGGATCGTCTCGACGTCCTCGGCGAAGCCCATCTTGAGCATCTCGTCGGCCTCGTCGAGCACGAGGTACTTCAGCGCGGACAGGTCGAGCGTGCCCTTCGCGATGTGGTCCATGATGCGGCCGGGCGTGCCGACCACGACGTCGACGCCACGGCGCAGTGCCGACAGCTGCACGCCGTACGCCTGGCCGCCGTAGACGGGCAGGACGTGCACGTGCTTCATGTGCGACGCGAACTGCTCGAACGCCTCGCACACCTGCAGCGCGAGCTCACGGGTCGGCGACAGCACGAGGGCCTGGGGCACCTTGCTGCCTGCCTCCATGCGGGACAGGATCGGCAGCGCGAACGCCGCGGTCTTGCCGGTACCGGTCTGCGCGAGGCCGACGACGTCGCGCCCCTCGAGCAGCGTCGGGATGGTCGCCTCCTGGATGGCGGAGGGGGTCTCGTAGCCGATGTCCTTGACGGCCTTGAGCACCGCGTCGCTCAGGCCGAGGTCGGCGAAGGTCACCACGGGCCCCTCGTCGGTGGTCTCGGTGGCGGTTTCGGTGTCCGTGCTCATGGGGAAACGGTACCTCGGACGGCGGACGTCCGCTGACGCCGCCAGGTGCGCTGTGGACGGACGGGAGGCCCGTGGCGGGCCCGCCACGGGCCTCCCGTCCGTCCGCATTTAGTTGCATTGCGGAACCATCGGATGTATCGTTGCGCGGTCTGCAAAGTTACACAGTACGAAAAAGGAGTTCGATGACCGCCACCGCACCCGTCTCGGTGCAGCCCGGCCGCCACGGCGCCGGGCCCGACGCGGCACCCGGAGTGTCCGGCGCACCCGGCCAGCAGCCGCTCATGACGCACCGCCAGATCCTCCTCGTGATCTACGGCCTGATGGCGGGCATGTTCCTGTCGTCCCTCGGCCAGACGGTGTTCGGCACGGCGATCCGCACCATCGGCGACGACCTGCACGGTCTCGACCAGCAGGCCTGGGTGACCACGGCCTACCTGATCACGTCGACGATCGCGACGCCGATCTACGGCAAGCTCTCCGACATCTTCGGACGCCGGCCGCTCTACATCTTCGGCATCGTCGTGTTCATCCTCGGCGCCGTGCTGTCCTCGATGTCCACCTCGATGCTCATGCTCGCGGCCTTCCGCGCCGTGCAGGGCATCGGTGCAGGCGCGCTCATGTCGCTCCCGCTCGCGATCATGGGCGACATCCTCGCCCCGCGCGAGCGCGCCAAGTACCAGGGGTACTTCCTCGCCGTGTTCGGCATCTCGTCCGTCATCGGCCCGCTCATCGGTGGTCTGCTCGCCGGTTCCTCGGAGATCCTCTGGATCACCGGGTGGCGCTGGGTGCTCCTCATCAACGTCCCGATCGGCGTCGCCGCGCTCATCATGGTGATCGTCTTCCTGCACCTGCCGAAGGTGCACGGCACGGGCGACAAGCCGAAGGTCGACTGGTGGGGCGCCACGGCGGTCATCGTCACGCTCGTCCCGCTGCTGCTCGTCGCCGAGCAGGGCCGCACCTGGGGCTGGGGCTCCCCCGCGGCGATCGCCAGCTACGTGATCGGTGCCCTCGGGCTCGTCGCGCTGTTGCTCGTCGAGTCGAAGATGGGCGACGCGGCGATCATCCCGCTCAAGCTCTTCCGCTCGGGCACGTTCTCGATGGCGACCGTCATCGGCTTCCTGGTCGGCTTCGCGATGTTCGGCGCCATGCTGACCATCCCGCTCTACCTGCAGATCGTCGTCGGCCTGACCCCGACCGAGTCCGGCTTCGCCACGCTGCCGCTCGTCGGTGGGCTGATGATCGCCTCGATCACCTCCGGTCAGATCGTCGCTCGCGTCGGCCGCTACCGGATCTTCCCGGTCATCGGCACCTTCCTGGTGTCGGCCGGCTACGTCGTCCTGACCTTCATGACGATCGACAAGCCGCTCTGGTTCCTCATGATCGGCATGTTCCTCATCGGGCTCGGGCTCGGTTCGGTCATGCAGTCGCTGACCCTGGCGTCCCAGGGCTCGGTCGAGGCCCGGGACATGGGCGTCGCCACCTCGTCGGCCACGTTCTTCCGCCAGATCGGCGGCACGCTCGGCACCGCCGTCCTCCTGTCGATCCTGTTCTCGGTGATGCCGAACAACATCCTGACGGCGACCGCGAACCAGGCCGACCTGAAGCCGGCGCTGTCCGCGGCACTCGACCCGGCCGTCGCCGGCAAGCCGGCGAACCAGGGCGCGATCGAGAAGATCTGGGCCCCGATCACCACCCCGCTCCAGCAGACCGTGCAGTCGCAGCTCGACGACGCGTCGACCCAGGCGAAGCAGGCGGCCGACCAGGCCGTCACGCAGCAGGTCACCGCAGCCGTGCAGCAGCGGGTCGCAGCCGGCGCCGTCCCCGCAGCCGCGGCGCAGGGCGTCATCGACCAGCAGGTCGCGGCGGCCACCCCGGCAGCCGAGGCCGCAGCCCTCGAGGCCGTGGCCGACCAGGCACACGCCAGCGTGCAGGACGGCACCGTGTCGGTCGACTGGTCGAACGCCTCGCAGCGGTCGTACTGGGTGGACGAGCTCACGCCGGCCCTCGCGAAGAAGATCGACGACGGCGCCAGCTCGGACTCCGCGGCGACCAGCACGAACGACACCTCGTTCCTCACCGGTGCCGACAGCCGCCTCACGCGGCCGTTTATGGCGGGCTTCAACGCCTCGTCCGTCACGATCTACTGGGTCGGACTCGGCGTGATCCTGCTCGCCTTCGTGCTCACCTGGTTCTTCCGGGTGCCGCCGCTGCGCCAGCGCTCGGCACTGCAGGAGCAGCACGACGCCGCCAACGGGTCGTCGTCCGACGAGGCATCCCCCGAGGCCGAGCTCGAGGCCCGCGCCGGGCTCGCCGCTGCCGAGGCCGGATCGTTCACCGGACCGATGACCGGCTCCACGCCGACCCAGCGCCGGTGACCCTCGGCCGCCCGCACCCCACCCGGGGCGCGGGCGGCCTCCCCGTGCCGGGCACGACCGGCACACACGACCCGGGCCACCGCTGGACACGGTGGCCGACCAGCACCACAGGAGTGCACGTGAGCACCACAGCAGCACCGGAGCCGACGACCGCGCCGTGCACGTTGCGCGAGCGGAAGAAGCAGCAGACCCGGCAGGCGCTCCACGACGCCGCCCTGACGCTCGTGTCCGAGCACGGTCTCGACGGCGTCACCGTCGAGCAGATCTGCAGCGACGCCGACGTCTCCCCGCGGACGTTCTTCAACTACTTCACGTCGAAGGCGCACGCCGCACTCGGTCTCGACACCGTCGAGGTGCCGGAGTGGGCGGCGACGCGGTTCGCCGAGGCGGACGGCCGGCTCGTGGACGACCTCTGCGTCCTGATCGCTGCGACCGTCCCGCTCTCCCAGGACCGCCGCCGGATGAAGGAGCTCCTGGTGCTCCGGCCGGAGATGGCCCCGATGGTGATGCAGTGGATGGCCGAGTCGCGGCAGTCACTCCTGGCCACGGTGTCGTCGCGCACCGACGAGCAGACCGCCCGCACTGCCGTCGGACTCGTGCTGTCGGCCCTGTCCGAGGTCGCGCACCGCGACACCGTCGGGGACAGCGACGAACTCGCGGCGAAGCTCCGGGCCGTCGTCGCCGAGATGGGCGCGATCGCCGCGGGCTGACCGAGGTCGACCGGCCCGCCTGCTCAGGGCGGACCCGGGCTCAGAGTGACCTCGCGAAGGCCTCGAGCGCGGCAGCGGCGGCATGAGCACGAGCGACGTCGGTGTCGCTCACCGAGCGCGCGTTGTACTCGGCCTTGTTCTTGACCGCGAGCAGCACCTCGAGATGTCGCGCGACGGCGCTCCCCGCCGCTGATCGCAGTACGGGGACGGCCTCGTCGTGCGCCCCGGATCGCGAGTACCGTCCGGTCCGCGCGACGCAGATCGCATCGGCCGAGGCGATGCCGCTCAGCACGCACTGCACGACGAATGCGTCGGCGTAGGTGGACGCAGCAGTCAGGACCCCCGCGTCTCCCCCGATCTCCCGCAGGACCTCCGCCGCCTCGAGGAACGACGATGCCTTCCGCAGGCGACCACGCCGGAAGGCATCGTCCCCGACGGCGGTGGTGCCCGTGCGCGGAGTCATCCAGCCAGGGTACGGAGGCTCCTGGCCAGCCATCGACCATCACCTGCGATGACAACGCCCTCCGCCGCCACCGACGCCAACAGCTCGTCCTGCGGGTCGAGATCTCCTTCGTCGAACAGCACGGCATGGGTCGCGTTCCCCGTCCAGCGCCGCACCCGATCGCACAGGTCGTGGACGAGCGGTTCGGCCACTTCGCGACGACCGTCGACCACGATGAAGCAGAGGTCCAGGTCGCTGTCCGAGCGCATGTCGCCGCGGGCGCCCGAACCGAAGAGCGCAGCGAACCGCAGCGGGATCTCGGCACAGCCGTCCCGCAACCGCCGCAGCAACTCCTCGCGTTGACGGGCCAGGGCCACGATCGCGTCTGCCGCGAGGTGGTCGGTGTTGAGCACGAATGTCTTGGTCCGACCCACACGGCTCCCGAGCAGTACCCCCTGCTCGACCAGACGATCCGCGGCGTTCCGGACACCCGCGTAGGAGCGGCCACCGATCGCGTCGACGATCTCCCGCAGGGTGACGGGTCGACCAGCGCGGACGACGGCGGACAGGAGATCGCCGTCCACGGTCGGCGTGACCGTTCGCATCGTCTCCTGCAGCTGCATCGATCCTCCAGGTAGAAAACTACCGATGTCGGTGAAATCCTACCAGCGCACTGTGCGAGCGCTCCAGGATCGGGAGCGCACCCCTGGCCGCCCGGACGCTGCGGCGGTAGCGTCGGCTCATGGACGGCACCGCACCGACCCCGTACCTCTTCCTCCCCGGCACCGCCCGCACCGCGCTCGCCCGCTGGCAGCAGGTCTTCGGCGGCGAGGTCCGGACCACCTCGTACCAGGACGCCGGGCGCGACGACGGGCCACCGCAGGCCGTGGCGCACGGCGAACTCGTCGGCTCCGTCCGGCTCTTCGCCGCCGACGCCGGTCGGGACGACGCCCCCTTCGCGGCCTCCGGCCTGCTGCTCGCACTGCTCGGCACCGCCGACCCCGGCGTCCTCCGCCGGTGGTTCACCGACCTGGCGACGGACGGTACGGTCGTCGACGACCTGCAGGAACGGCCGTGGGGCGACTGGGACGGCACGGTGCGTGACACCTTCGGCGTCTCGTGGCTGATCGGCTTCGAAGGCTCCGCCCTCGACACCACGGACTGAGCCGGGTCAGCCCTCCGCGTGCTGGTCGGACCCGAGCGGGAGCAGCGGCGCCCAGAACGCGTCCGGCCCGTCGGCGACGACGGCGTCGGACTCGAAGCGGAACCCGTAGCCCCGCACGAAGTCGAGCGCCGCGGCCTGCTCGTCCTCGGCATCGTCGGACGCCGCGTCGAACAGGTACACGCCGTGGCCCATCCGGACCCCGGAGTCGCTGATCACGGTCAGGTCCCAACGGCCCTCCTCCGCGCGTTCGATCCGGACGACGGCGGCCTGTGCAGCGGTGAAGTCAGCCATGCAGCGGATCCTACGGACCAGCACCAGGGCGCACTCAGGGTCCCCGAACTGGGGGAATCCTCAGGCGGCTCTCGAAATGAATCCACGCTCAGGTTCTTGCGAGAATGAGCGAATGACAACACCCGAGCCGCAGGGAGCCGGCATGTCACAGACGCCTCCCCCGTTCCCCACCCAGGACCCGAATGGTCCGCCCGTCCCGCCGCCCTACGGAAGCGGACCCGCTCCTCGCCGTGCAGCCGGCCTGGCGATCGCCGCACTCGTCGTGGGCATCGTCGCGTTCCTCACCGGTCTCGTACCGGTCTTCGGCGCCCTCGTGGGCATCACTGCGGTCGTGCTCGCGATCCTCGCGCTCCGGAAGCAGCAGTCGAAGGGACTCGCCGTGACCGGCTTGGTGCTCGGCGCGCTCGCGACGCTGTCCTCGATCGGCACCGCGGCGGGTATCGGCGCGCTCGTCAACTCGGACGAGGTCCGGTCGGCCGCCGTCGTGACATCGAGCCCTGCTCCGATCGCGGACGCGGCCGACGACGCGAGCGAGGCCGCCGGAGACGAGAGCAGCGCTCCGAGCGAGGCAGCGTCCGAGGCTGCCCCCGAACAGCCCGCCGTCCCCGTCGAGTACGCCTCAGCGCTGGTCAAGGCCGAGAGCTACTCCGAGATGATGCACATGAGCAAGGCCGGCATCTACGACCAGCTCACGAGCGAGTACGGCGAGCAGTTCACTGCCGAGGCAGCCCAGTACGCGGTCGACACGATCGACGCCGACTGGAACGCGAACGCCCTCGCCAAGGCGAAGGACTACCAGGCGAACATGGCGATGTCCCCCGCCGCCATCCACGACCAGCTCACGAGCGAGTACGGCGAGCAGTTCCTGCCCGCCGAGGCCGACTGGGCGATCGCGCACCTCAACGACTGACCGGACACGACACGACGTGAGGCCCTGCCGATTCCGGTAGGGCCTCACGTCGTGTCGTGGGAGCCGTCCGGCACGCCGTACCCTGACCGCATGGACACCCCGCTGCCGTCCGGCACGACGAAGCGCCGGATCACCCTCGACCTCGGGCGTCCCCGGCTGACCTGGGGTGCTCGGCCGACGGTGACGATCGACGGCGTCGGTCACCCCGCCCAGTGGGGCACGGGCACGTGGGCGGTCGCCGAGGACGGCTCCACCACGATCGGGGTCTCCTGCTTCAACCGCCTGTGGCGCTTCGGCACCGCCAGCAGCACGGTCGGCGACGCCGACGGCTTCGCCTACCGCAGCGGGGCGCTGCCGATGGGCGCCGGCAGGCTGACCGCCCGACGCACGGCGGACTGAGCAAGGAGGCGGTCGGGCGCCGGGGACCGCTCCAGTAGGGTGAGCGACATGTCAGTCGGGTTGCTCGCCGTGGTGGACGACATCCTCTCCGCGGCCCTCAAGGCCAGCGCGAAGACCGCGGGGGTCGTGATCGACGACGCCGCGGTCACACCGCAGTACGTGCAGGGACTGCAACCGGCCCGTGAGCTCCCGGTCGTCGGACGCATCGCGCTCGGCAGCCTGTTCAACAAGTTCGTCATCATCATCCCGCTCGCGCTGCTGCTGTCGGCGTTCGCCCCGTGGGTGCTGCCGTGGCTGCTCGTCATCGGCGGCACGTACCTGTGCTTCGAGGGCGCCGAGAAGGTGACCGAGTGGTTCGGCGTGCACCACGAGACCGCCGGCGACGCGCAGCCCACCACGGAGCCCAAGCTCGTCTTCGGCGCGGTCCGCACCGACCTCATCCTGAGCACCGAGATCATGCTCATCGCGCTGTCGAGCCTCGACACCGGGCTCGTCTTCTGGCCGAAGGTCGGTGCCCTCGCGCTGATCGGGCTCGGGATGACGGCCCTGGTCTACGGCGCCGTCGCACTCCTGGTCAAGGTCGACGACATCGGGCTGCAGATGATGAAGAACGACTCGCGGCGGACCCGCCGTGCGGGTGCGCGGATCGTGCGCGCGATGCCGACGGTGTTTCGCGTCATCAGCATCGTGGGGACGGTCGCGATGCTCTGGGTCGGTGGGCACCTGGTGATCGCGAACCTGGCGGAGACGTTCTGGGCCGGACCGTACGAGCTGCTGCACGCGGTCGAGCACGCGGTCGAGGCGACCGGTCCGGTCGTCACGTGGATCGTCGACACCGCCGTGTCGGCCGTGTTCGGACTCGTGCTCGGCATGGTCGTCGTCGGCGTCGTGCTCGGCATCGGCCGGCTGCGCGGTCGCTCGCACTGACCGCCGGGTCCGCCCGCGGGCGTCGTGGGGACGGCGGCGGCCTCAGTCCTCGTCGTCCGTGGCGGTCGCCCACTGGTGCCAGGCCTCGAGCTGCGCCTGCGCGCTGCCGAGCGCACTGTGGGAGCCGCGGACCGTGCCGTCCTGCGAGACGAGCTCGTACTGTCGGCCGTGGGTGATCCGCGCGACCGGGCGGCCGTCGGCCCAGGCCGACCAGGAGTCGTCGCCGTCCTGCTGCCAGGTGAGGTCGTTCCGGTGTGCCATGGGTGCGGCTTCCGCTCGGTGCCGCAGGAGCCCGGGTGGCGGAACGACCCGTCGGACGCTACGCCGTCCGCCTGGACGGTCGTCAGAGCTCGACGTCGCTGCCCATCGTCACCGTGCGCTGTGCCGGCAGGCCGAACCGTGCCGCAGGATCGGCGGCGTTGTGGGCCAGGCCGACGAAGAGCTTCTTGCGCCAGCGCGCCATGCCACGGTTGCCCGGCTGCGGCCGGAGCGCACCGCGGGAGATGAAGTACGACGCCTTCGCGATCTCGTCCGGGTCGATGTCGAGCACCTCGGCCAGGCAGGCTGCGTGCAGGGCCCGCGGCAGGTCCTGGTCGTCCGAGAACCCGAACTTCACCGTGATGTGGTCGATGCCGTCGTCCTCGTAGCCGAGGTCGTCGCGGAAGAACGCCTTCGCGTGCGGCACGTGCGGCACGTTCGCCGTGAGCACCGAGACGATGAGCACGGTCCGGTGCACCACGTGGTTGTGCTCGACGTTCGCGCGGAGCGCCAGCGGGGTCGTCTCCTTGTTCGGGTGCGGGAATATCGCGACCCCCTCGACCCGCGGGATGTGCTTCGTGTTGATGCGCTCGATGAAGTCGGCCAGCGACCCCTCGCGTTCCTTGCGTTCCTCCTGCACGAGCTGCCGTCCGCGACGCCAGGTCGTCATCAGCGTGATCACCGCGAGGGCGATGAGCAGCGGGACCCAGCCGCCGTGCACGATCTTCGACAGGTTGCCGGCCAGGAAGGTCAGCTCGAGTCCACCGAAGACGACGGCAGCCAGCACGAGCTTCCACGTCGCCCAGTGCCAGAGCGGCTTGACGACCAGGAGCAGCAGCAGCGTGTCCACGACCAGCGCGCCGGTCACGGACACCCCGTAGGCGGTCGCCAGGCTGGCCGACGACCGGAAGGCGAGCATGATCGCGAGCACGCCGATGAAGAGCAGCAGGTTGACGGCCGGCAGGTAGATCTGGCCGCCCTCTTCGCGCGAGGTCTGCCGGATCGTGAGCGGCGGCAGCAGCCCGAGCTGGATCGCCTGGCGCGTGAGCGAGAAGGCACCGGAGATGACCGCCTGGCTCGCGATCACCGTCGCCATCGTCGCCAGCACGACGACCGGGATCTGGAGCGCGTCCGGGAACAGCAGGAAGAACGGGTCCTTCGCCGCAGAGGGGTCCTCGAGCACGAGCGACGCCTGGCCCAGGTAGTTCAGCACGAGCGCCGGGAACACCACGAAGAACCAGGCGCGCAGGATCGGCGGACGGCCGAAGTGGCCCATGTCCGCGTAGAGCGCCTCGGCTCCGGTGATGACGAGGACGACGGCGCCCATCGCCACGAAGGTGATGTACGGGTGGGCGACGAGGAAGGTGATCGCCCACGTCGGCGACAGCCCCTGCAGGACACCGGGGTGCGCGACGATGTGCGGCACACCGGCGACGGCGATGACGACGAACCAGAGCAGCATCACCGGTCCGAACAGGTTGCCGACCTTGCCGGTACCGAACCGCTGGACCAGGAACAGCAGCACCAGGATGACGGCCGCGATCGGCACGATGAGGTGCTCGAGCGACGGCGCCGCGGTCGACAGGCCCTCGACCGCGGAGAGGACCGAGACGGCCGGTGTGATGACCGAGTCGCCGTAGAACAGCGAGACGCCGATGATGCCGATGACCAGGAAGACCGTCGCGCCCCCACGACGCTTCGCGTACAGGCGCCGAGCCAGTGCGGCGAGCGCCATCACGCCACCCTCGCCGTCGTTGTCGGCGCGCATGAGCACGAGCACGTACTTGATCGACACGACGATCGTGACGCTCCAGAACATGATCGAGATGACGCCGTAGACGTCCTCCTGGTTCGCCTTGACGATGCCGCCGTCGATGGTGAACACCGTCCGGAGGGCGTACAGCGGGCTGGTGCCGATGTCGCCGAAGACGACGCCGAGCGCGGCCAGGGCGAGGGCGGCGACGCCCTTCGCGGGGCCGTGCGAGGGGTCGTCGACGGTGTCGCTCGTCGGCGCCGGGGAGCGGGTGTCGGTCACGCTCGTCACTTCCGTCGGGGTCGTCCGGGCGACGGCCGCGGATCATCCTTGCACCGCTCGCGCCCCGGTGTTCTCGGCGGACACCCATCCGAGCTCGAGTGTGCGGAGACCGGCTGTCGTGCAGGACTCGTACCCCGACCCCTCGACGCGTACAGGAACCGCGTCCTACCGTTCGGGGCGACGCGAGCGCGGACGTCCCGCGCGCGGAAGGAGTGCACCATGGACCTCGACGGGTTCGAGCCGGCCCAGCTGATCGTCTTCGTGATCGCGGTGGTGCTCGTCTTCGGTGGCCTGCTGGCCAGCCGACGACGCCGCTGAGCGGTCACCGACCTGCCGCCGCGAGCGGCTGACGGACGGGAGGCGCGGGACCGACGGGTGACGCGCCTCCCGTCCGTCGGTGGGTACCGGGGTGCGGTCTCAGGCCGCCAGGTCGAGCAGCACGTCGTGCGCCACGCGCGCTGCGCGCGCCGACGCGTCGTCGAGGTGCTCGCGGAACTCGTCCCCGTCGGGGGCGCAGAGGTCGCTGATCCCCCGGATCGACAGGAACGGCATGTCGTGCACGTGGGCGAACTGGGCGATCGCGGCGGACTCCATGTCCACGGCCGCGACCGCGGGGAAGACCTCTCTCAGGGCGCGGGCGCGGCCCTCGGTCACGAAGACCTCACTCGACCCGATCGTGGCTGACCGGATGCGGTACGGCGTCCGCGCGGCGGCGGCGCGACCGAGCATGCGCGGGTCGGGTGCGTACTGCGGCGGCATCCCCGGGACCTGCCCGAGCGCGTAGCCGAACGCCGTCGCGTCCGCGTTGATGTTCACGTAGTGCTCGCCGACGACGACGTCGCCGATCTCGATGCCGCGCATGAGCCCGCCGGCGGTCCCGACGCTGAGCACCGGGACGGCGCCGAAGTCGTGGTAGCAGTGCGCCGTGGCGGCCGTCGCGTTCGTGAAGCCGATGCCGCTGCGTCGGAGGGCGACCACCGCGCCGTCGACGTCGAGCAGGTGGTGCTCGTCGTGTCCACCCACCGGTCCGTCGTCGATGACGACGCCGCCCAGCAGGGTGGCGACGGCGGAGAGTTCCTCGGTCATCGCGGCGATGACGACGGCGACGGGCGTTGCTCGGGAGTGCACCGACCGATCCTCGCACGGAGCGGCTCGGCTCCCGTGCACGAGTGCGGTCACGCGGTGGAGGACGGCCCGGCCGCTGACCCGGAGGCGGGCAGGGACACCTCGACGACGAGGCCACCCTCCGGCCGCGCGGAGACGTCGAGCGTGCCGCCGTGCGAGGTCACGATCGCCGCGACGATCGCCAGACCGAGGCCGGCGCCGGCGTCGTCCTCGCGCCGCCGCGACGCCACCCGTTGGAACGGCTCGGTGAGGGTCGGGAGGACCTCGACCGGGACGACGGCACCGGGGTTCTCGACCACGACGACGGACGCGCCGTGCCGGGTGCCGGTCGTCACGCGCACCCAGCCGTCGCGCCCCGGGCCGACGTTGTGGACGACGGCGTTCTGCAGGAGGTTCGTCACGAGCTGGAGCAGCAGGGACGTCGAACCGGTGGTCCACGCCGTCGCCGTGGCGGGCTCGACGTCGATGCCCCGCGCCTCGGCGAGGGGCAGGACGGTCTCGACGGCCTCCTCCGCGAGGAGCGACAGGTCCACCCGCGCGCGGTCCGGGAGCTCCCGACCGGCCCGTGCGAGCACCAGCAGCGCCTCGGTCAGGTCGACCGCCCGCTCGTTCACCACCCGCAACCGTTCGAGGACCCCCGCCGGGTCACGGTCCGGCTCGCGGGCGGCGACCTCGAGCAACGCGCGCGTCGTGGCCAGCGGCGTGCGCAGCTCGTGCGACGCGTTCGCCGCGAAGCGCTGCTGCTCCGCCACGTACGCTCCGAGCCGCCCGACCATGCCGTCGAACGCGTCGGCGAGGTCGCGGAACTCGTCGCGTCGCCCCGGGAGCGCGATGCGGTGCGCGAGGGACCCCGCGGCGACGTGTCGCGTCGCAGCGGTGATCCGGTCGAGCGGCGCGAGCACCCTCCCCGCGAGGAACCACCCGCCGACCAGTCCCACGACCACGAGTCCGACGGACACCGCCGTGGCCGGGGGGAGGAACGCACGGACCAGGTCGGAACGGTCCGGGACGTGACCGCCGGTCGACTCGAGGTTCCCGACCGGGACGTACCGCAGGAGGAACACCCAGACGACGGCGAGGATCAGCGCTCCGGTGAGCACCACCACCCCCGCGTAGCTGAGGGCGAGTCGCACCCGCACGCTGGCGCCTCGGCGACGGTCGGTCACGAGCCGCCGTCCGTCACGCGGTCGGCACGCGGTCCGTCGGTGTCGATGCGGTAGCCCACGCCCGGCACGGTGGCGATCACCCACGGCTCCCCCAGACGCTTGCGGAGCGCCGACACCGTGATCCGGACGGCGTTCGTGAAGGGGTCCGCGTTCTCGTCCCAGGCGCGTTCGAGCAGCTGTTCGGCGCTCACCACACCGCCACCGGCGCGGACGAGGACCTCGAGCACGGCGAACTGCTTGCGGGTGAGGGCGACGTGGTGCCCGTCCCGGAAGACCTCGCGCCGGAACGGGTCGACACGCAGCCCCGCCGCCTCGAGGACGGGTGGGCGGTGCTCGCCGCTCCGTCGTGCCAGCGCGCGGACGCGGAGCACGAGCTCCCGCAGTGCGAACGGCTTCGTCAGGTAGTCGTCGGCGCCGACGGCGAAGCCGGAGACCTTGTCGTCGAGGCGGTCGGCAGCGGTCAGCATGAGCACCGGGACGCCGGCGCCGGTCGCGACCAGGTGCGCGGCGACCTCGTCACCGGTCGGCCCGGGGACGTCCCGGTCGAGCACCGCGACGTCGTAGCGGTTCAGCGCGAGGAGTTCGAGCGCTGCGTCCCCGTCAGGCGCGACGTCGGCCGCGATGGCCTCGAGGCGGAAGCCGTCGCGGACGGCCTCGGCGAGCAGGGGTTCGTCCTCGAGGATCAGCACACGCACGGCACCGATGCTAGGCGGCGGCACGTGTCGGGAGCGTATGCGGATCCGCATACGCTCCGACGACACGGTGCGCGCTGCACTGGTCGACATGCAGCACCGTTCCGCTCCTCCATCCGTCCCCGTCCCCGCGCGTCCGCGACGCACCGGCGCCGTCCTGGTCGTCGTTGTCCTCTCCCTCGTCGCAGCGGTCGCCGTCGCCCTCGTCGCGCTGTCCGCCGTCTCCGGCAGCCCGGGAACGTCCGGCCGCGCGCTGTGGCACCGGGTCGCCGGTGCGACCGCGGGCGACGGCACGGCCGACGCCGCGAACGGAGCCGCCGCAGGCGAGGTGCCGTCCGGTGCGTCGGTGTTCGACGACGACCTGCCCGCGGTCGCACGGCTGCAGCCGGACCTGCTCGACGCGGTCCGCCGCGCCGCCCGGGACGCCGACGACGACGGCGTGCGCTTCGTCGTGAACAGCGGCTGGCGCTCCCCTGCGCTCCAGGAACGACTCCTCGACGACGCGGTCGCCGAGTACGGCTCGCGACAGGAGGCGGCGCGTTGGGTCTCGACACCCGAGACGTCCCTGCACGTCCGCGGCGAGGCGATCGACATCGGCGACTGGGACGCGGCCACCTGGCTGCAGGACAACGGTGCTCGGTACGGGCTATGCCAGGTGTACGACAACGAGGCGTGGCACTTCGAGCTCCGACCGGACGCCCCCTCCGACGGGTGCCCCCGCAAGTACTGGGACCCGACCCACGACCCGCGGATGCAGCGGTGACCGCGCCCGGCTCGCGACTGCTGGTCCACGACGACGCCATCCGCGCCAACACGGCCTTCTTCGCCACCCTGACGGGCGGACGGCTGATGGCGGTGCTCAAGGCCGACGGCTTCGGGCACGGGGCGGTCGCACGGTCCGTCCTGGAGGCCGGGGCGGGGTCCGTCGGTGTGACGAGCGTCGACGAGGCGCTCGCGGTCCGCGCCGAGGGCGTGCGCGCACCGGTGCTGAGCTGGCTCAACCCGCCGGACGCGGACTTCGCTGCGGCGGTGGGCGCCGACGTCGCGCTCGCGGTCGCCGACCCCGCGGTCCTGGTCGCCGTCCTGGCGGCGGCGCGCACCGTCGGCCGCGCAGCGATGGTGCACCTGCACGTCGACGTCGGCATGGCCCGCGAAGGGGGTGCGCCCGCCGACTGGGCGGCGCTGTGCTCGCTGGCGCGCGAAGCCGAGGGCACCGGTGCGGTCCGGGTCGTCGGCGTGATGGGGCACATGTCCTCGGCGGACCGACCCGAGGACGACCAGAACCGCCGCGAGCGCCTGTTGTTCGAGAACGCGGTCCGGACCGCCCGTCGCCGCGGACTGACCCCGGCCACGGTGCACCTCGCGGCCACCGCCGCCACCCTGACCGGCGTCGGTGAGGGGTTCGACCTGCACCGGATCGGTGCCGGACTCTTCGGCATCGATCCCTCGGGGACCACCGACCGCCTCCGACCGGCGCTGTCGCTGACCACCGCGGTCGTCTCCTCGCGCTCGGTGCGGGCGGGCACCCGCATCGGCTACGGCGGGACGAGCACGACCGTGGCCCCGACCAACCTGGCGCTGCTGCCGCTCGGCTACGGCGACGGCCTGCCCCGCGCTGCCTCGGGCCGGGCCGAGGTCCTGGTCCGCGGCCGCCGGTGTCCCGTCGTCGGGCGGTTCTCGATGGACAGCGTCGTCGTCGACACCGGACCCGAACGCACGGCCCCGGGGGAACCCGTCACCGTGTTCGGCCCCGGCGACGGCGGCGAACCGACCGTCACCGAGTGGGCGACCTGGGCGGAGACGATCCCGCACGAGCTCGTCACGCGGATCGGCAGCCGTGTCGCCCGCGTGCACCGCACCAGCACCAGCACCAGCACCAGCAGCAGCAGCACCAGCAGCAGCAGCACCAGCAGCAGCGCCAGCACCCGCACCCGCACCCGCACCGAGGAGCACCCGTGACCGACCGACCACACCGCCGCATCGCCGTCGTCGGCGGTGGCGCGAACGACGAGCACGACGTGTCACTGGCCTCCGCGGCGGCCGTCGTCGCGGCGCTCCGCACCGGTGGCCACACCGCCGTCCCGCTCACGGTCGGCCGCGACGGCACGTGGCACGACGAGGACGGGTCGCTCCTGTCCCCGGCCGACGCCGTCGCCCGGCTGACGTCCTGCGACGCGGCCTTCCCGCTGCTCCACGGCGAGCGCGGCGAGGACGGAGCCGTCGCCGGTCTGCTCGAGCTCGTCGGCGTGCCGGTCGTCGGGTCACCGGTCCGTGCCGGCGCCCTGGCGGCGGACAAGTGGGTGACGAAGACGATCGCCGGTGCGGTCGGCATCGCCTCCGCGCCTGCCGTCCGTGTCGACGTCGCGGTGTCGGCGGAGGAGGCCGCGGCGGCCGTCCCGTTCGCGCCCCCGCTCGTGGTGAAGCCGACGTCAGCAGGGTCGAGCAACGGCGTGACCCTGGTCCGTCGGCGCGACGACCTGGCGGCGGCGATCGACCACGCGCGGTCCGCCGGCAGCACGGTGCTCGTCGAGTCGTTCGTCGCGGGGCGGGAGGTCGACGTCGCGGTGTTCCGCGACCGGTCCGGCGTCCTGCGGAGCGGCGCGACCCTGGAGGTCGCCGTCGGCGACGGCGGGGTCTTCGACCGGGAGCAGAAGTACGGCGGCGCCGCCCCCTTCCGGGTCCCGGCGGACCTGTCGGTCGCCGAGCACGGAGCGGTCACCGGCGCCGCCGCCGTGCTCTACGACGTCCTGGGGTGTGCCGGGGCGGCGCGCTTCGACTTCTTCGTGACGGGCGACGGGGTCGTGCTGAACGAGGTGAACACCGCGCCGGGCTTCACCGAGCAGTCGCAGGTCCCACGGATGTACGCGGCGGTCGGCGTCGGCTTCGTCGAGCTCGTCGACGAGCTGCTCGCCGCGGTGCTCGGATGACCCGGCGGGCGGGCGGCGGGGTGTGCCGCCCGCCGCCCGGTCTACCGGACCTCGAACCCGTACACCGAGTAGCCGTACGGTGTCGCCCGGTCGACACCCTGCAACCGGACCTGCCGCCACGTACCGGACAGCGGGACCCGGTCGGTGCCGCCGTCGCCGTCGGTGACGGTGGCGATGGTCGTCCACGCGCCCGTCGTCCCGTCCCGACCCTCGATGCGGTAGGCGCGGCCGTACGCGTCCTCCCACCGGATCGTCGCCTCGTGCACCTCGTGCCGCGCGCCGAGGTCGACGTCGAGGCGGGCGTCGTCCCGGTGCTCGCTCGCCCACCGCGTGCCCGGGTCGCCGTCCACCGCGTGGCGTGCCGGGGTCCCGGCCGACTCGTCGCCGGACGACGACGCCGCGGCACGTCGAGCGAGGTCCGGCGTCGGCGAGCCCTCGGTCGAGAACACCCGGAACGACCAGACCGAGACGCCGTACCGCGTCGTGCGTGTGTCGGCGACCAGGCGCACGAACCGGGCGCGGACGCCGTCGAGTGCGTGCGTCTCGGTCCCGCCCCTGCCGTCGGTCGTCGTCGAGACCGTGCGCCACGGGTCGGACGCCCGGTCGCGGACCTCGACGTGGTCCGACGCCGCTGCAGCCGCCTCCCAGAGGACCTCGACGCGGTCGAGCGGCAGCACCGAGCCGAGGTCGACGGCGAGCCACTCGCCGTCGCGAGCCGTGCTCGACCACCGGGTGGTGTCGTCGTCGTCCACGGCTGCGTCGCCCGACAGGTCCCCGCGCTCGTCGGACGAGGTCGTGGCCCCCTTGCCGACGGCGACGTCGCGGGAGACCGCGGGCGACTCGCCCTGGTCGAGGGTCGTGAGGACGGCCTGCCCGGTCGCCGCACCACGGACCGCGCGGACCGTCGCGGTGGCACCGCCGCGGTCCGGCAGGGTCGCCGTGCCCGAGGCGCTCACCGTCGCGCCCTCGTCCGCGGTCCAGACGGGCTGGGCGTCACCGGTCAGCAGGCCGCCGAAGCCGTCGGCGTCGAACCCGTACGCGGCGAGCCGGACGGACGAGCCGGGCAGCACCGTGGCGCTGCGCGGAGCGACCAGCAGGTCGCGGACGACCACGTCGGCGGCGGCCGGTGTCCCGGTCACCTGCACGTCCCACACCGAGTAGCCGTACTGGGTGAGGCGCTCGGTCATGTGCAGCCGGACGAACCGGGCGGTCGCGCCGACCGGCACGGTGTCGACCGACGCGTCCCCGTTCGTGACGGTGCGGACGTCCCGCCAGGGGCCGTCGTCCGTGTCGGACACCTGCACGACGTACCGTGCCGCCGCGGCGTTCTCCCACGTGACCCGGAGGTCCTCGACGTCCCGCACGGACCCGAGGTCGAGCGTCAGGTCCACCGTGTCGACGCCGTGCGCGCTCTCCCATCGGGTGGCGGCGTCCCCGTCGACCGCCTTCGCCGCGGTGTTGCCCCCGTCGGTCGAGCTCGCCACGGCGGAGGTCACGTCGACGACCGGCACCGACGCGATCGACGAGACGACGGCGCTGCCCTCGACCCCGTCGGCCTCGACATCGCCCACCGTCGCCACGACGTAGCCCGCGCCGGGGGCTGTCGTGGTGAGGGTCCCGTCGCCGGTGACCGTACCGGGGGCGGTGGTGCTCCAGGCGACGTCGGCGGGCAGCGGAGCCGGGTCGCCGTACTGGTCGTGCCCCTCGGCGGAGAACGTCACCGGCTCCCCGACCACGGCACGAGCCGTTCCGGGCGTCACCGTGATGCCCGTGAGCACCGGCGCCGGCGCGACGCGGAGGTCGTACGAGTCGGAGACCGCGCCGACGGTCGCGGTGACGGACACCGCGTCCGCCGCGGCGCCGACGTGCAGGGTGCCGTCCTGGTCGATCGTCCCCGCGCTGGTCGACCACCGGACGTCGTCGAGCGGCATCGTCGCGCCGTACTGGTCGAAGCCGGTCACGGTGAACGCCGTCGTGCTCCCCGGTGCGAGCGTCCGCGGGTCACCCTCGGTCCCGACGACGATCGTCGCCAGCCGGGCGTCGAGGTGCGACGTGACCTGCGTCCGGGCGGGCACCGCGATCTGCCCGATGACCCGCTGACCCTCGAAGACGTCGTAGGTGTGCTGGACGTCGTCGATGTTGTCGATCACGTAGGAGTACGTGCCGTCGGCAGCGCGGAACACCTGGCTCAGCGGGCTCGACGTGTGACGGTCGGTGACCTCGTGCCCGACGGTGCGGTTCGACATCGCCTGGTGGTAGACCATCCCGGCCATCGACCGACCGGTGACGGCCGGGTCGTGGTCGGCCCAGAGCGCGGCGTGCACGTCGGCGTACGTGTCCGGGTCGTACTGGGCGAGGAACCCGAGGACCACGTTGCCGAGCGCGTCGCCCATCTCGCTGAACACCGCGGCCGCGTGGGCCGTGTCGGCACCCGGGTGGTGGTCGGTGAGGTCGACGCCGTACAGCCGGTCGATCGTGTCGGCGTCCGCTCGGTAGTCGGTGACGAGGAACGGGAGCAGCGGCGACGGCTCCGGCCAGTCCCCCGGCTGTCGGTCCGCCGTCGGGCCGTCGATCTCCGCGGGCACGAGCGCCGCCGGCAGGGTCTCGGGCGTCCACCACCGGGACGGGAACACGACGGAGCCGTCGTCGTCGATCGAGACGTACAGCGTGTCCGTCGACCGGTCGTACAGGGGGTTCGTCGCGGTCTTCGCCGTCACGTAGCCCGGGTGGTTCCGCTCCACGGCGCGGACGGCGTCCTGCAGTTCACCGATCGCCGCCGACCGGTCCCGCGTGATCGCGACGTCTCCGTAGGTGCCGACGCCCCACCACTTCTTGGTGAGCATCTGCACGTGCCCGGCGTTGCCGTTCACCACGCCGTCCTGCCCGACGACCTCGCCCCGGGCGGCCATCATCTGCCGCATGATCGCCTTCGAGAAGTCCGGGTCCCACCCGAAGTACGTGAACCACGGGGCAGTCGGCATCCACTGGATCCCGTAGATCCAGGCGGGGTCCCCCGAGAAGTACGTGGCCTCGGCCTGCCCCGAGTCGAACAGGATCCCCGCCTGCGCCGCGTCGTACGCCTCGGGGAACGCGCCGTCGCCGTCGTACACGGCCGACGCCGGGTTGCCGTGCGCGTTCTGGTAGTAGTCGCGGACGGCAGCGCGCTCGGTGACGTACTGCACCGCACCCGCCGCCTGCATGTCCTCGTCACCCAGCACCGTGCCGAGCAGGAACAGCCCGGCCTCGGACTGGATCGCCTCGGACGACGACTCCTGGTTGTTGCCGCCGGGCGAGGACACGCCGCCGGCGTTCGAGTGGCCGGTCCACACGCCGAAGGTGCGGAAGTGCGGGAAGCGCTCGTCGTCGCGGTCCCAGTTGGCGTACTGCTTCGCGACGAGGGTGGCCATCTCGCCGTACCGCTGTGCCCAGTCGGGGTCGGCCCGCCCGAGCAGCGCCGTCGCGAGCGTGAAGTAGCCGTAGTGGAAGTGGTTGTCGTTGAACTGCGCGGACCCGTACGAGTCGCCGAAGCCGATCAGGGCCTTCCACGTCGGGTACATCGCGAAGAAGTGCTCCCGCTCGCCCTCGCTGTACGTGTACCAGTCCGTGAGCGCGCGTTCGAGGGTGGTCCGCATCCGGTCGGCGTCCTCGGTGTCGCCGATCTGGTCCGCGACGCTCATGTACGCGCCGAGCTGCTGCAGGTCCTTGCCACCCCAGTAGGTGTCGCCGCCGTAGGTCGTCTTCTCGGCGTAGTCCGACAGGTACTGCCGCATGACGTCCTCGCGGTACGGGTCGTCGCCCGTGCTCGTCGGCTCGGCACCGATCGGGGTCAGGCCGCTGAAGGCGTACCGCAGCGTCCAGCCGTCGTGCCCGACGGTCGTCCGCATCGTGCCGCGCGGGGTGGCGTAGGTGGCGCCGGTGAAGTGGAGGTCGTGCTCGGCCTCGGCGTACTGGTGCTGCAACCAGCCCTGGACGGTGTCGTGGTCGGTGCCCTGCAGCACGTCGGTCTGCAGCGACCACCGCTGCTCGACCGCTCCCGCTGCGGGGTCGTACGAGTAGTCCATCCGGGTGTCACGCGGTACGGCGAAGGCCGTGCGGTGCAGGTCGTCGAGCGTCAGCCCCTGCTCGGGCACCGCGCTGAGCACGAGGAAGGGCGTGCCCGCGGATGCCTCGAGCACGTTCCCCGTGCGGGTGAAGGTGGTGCCGGTCGGCGCGTGCACCCCGAACACATGTCCGTCCTGCCGGATCTCGAAGCGGTCGGTCGTGATCGTCCCGGTCAGTCCACGGCCGTCGGCGTCGGTGAGCGCGGCCCCGTCCTGCAGGCTGATGCGCGGGGTCATGCCGTGGAACTCGAACCACTCGTACGGCGACCCCTGCACGCTCGTCACGTCCATGTACTGACCGCCCGGTCCGGCCTGCGGCATCCGCCAGCTGACGTTCCAGTCGCCCCAGCGCAGGGCGTCGGCCCGATCGGCCGAGAACGCCGTGGTGAACCGCTGCGCGATGCCGTCCGGGGCGTCGGTGAGCAGGACCTGGTCGACCAGGACGTGCGCCCACCCGGCCCGGAGCGAGTCGACGACCCGGACCTGTGCCGTCTGCCCGCGGTATGCGCTGACGTCCCACGACGTCCACCGCAGCTCCTCGCTGTCCGCGCCGGTGGCCTCCTCGACGACCTCGCCGTCGACGAGCAGTTGCACGGCCTCGGCCCCGGGGTGCCGGCCCCCGCCGACGAGGAAGGCGAGCGTCGACCGGTCGACGGTGAACCCCGGCGAGGTGAGCGTGCCGGTCGCGCCGTCGCCGTCGCGATCGGTGAAGGAGTCGACGAACCCGTGACCGAGCCAACCGGACACCGCGCTCTGTCCCGACGCGGTCCCGGACGAGGTCCCGCTGAAGGCATCCCCGGTCGTGGTCCACCCGTCGGGCAGGCCGTCCTCGAAGTCGGCGAGCACCCGGTCCGAGGCGTCCGGCGTCGGGTCGACCGTGCCGCCGACGGTGACGGGGGCGTCGAGCCGCATCGCGGTGCCGTCGGCGTTCCAGGACGTCGGGTGGGTGAGCTTCGTCCCCTGTGCGCTGTTCGACGACACGAAGGGGTACGCCCAGAGGTCGCCGGAGTACCGGCTGACGAGCAGGTCGGTCCACCACTGGTTCGTGGGGACCGGCTTCCCCGCCTGGGACGGGTCGACGTACAGGTGCTGGTCGACGGTCTTCCGCACGTCGGCGACGGACGCGATCTCCGCCGGCGGCGTCGGCGCGTACGAGCCGTCCCCGACACGCACGCCGTCGACCTGCGGGCCGGCAGCACCGGGAGCGGGTGCCGCTGCCCGGCCGACCGGCGGGTGTGCCGGGTCGGCGGACCCGGTGCCTGCGGACCGGTCCGGGAGGTCCGTCGGGAGGGTGCTCGCGGACGCGAGGTCCGCGGCGGCCAGAGGGGACAGGGTCAGCGCGCCGAGCAGGAGCGTGACGACGACGGTGCGGACCAGGTGCACGGAGGGTCCCCTTCCGGGAGCGGAGGTTCGGCGGCGGAGCGTGCGTCGGGTCGCAGGGACCCCTGTCGGCAGCGCCGCACCCGACGTCAGGAGAAGTGAGGATCCGTGCCGCGCTCCGGCGCCGGCACGTCTGGCGGTGCGCGTCGGCCGAGCCCGGACGCGCACCGTCGCCTCGGCTCACAGCGCGCCCGGGGCTACGGTCGGACCGGTGACCGACGAACGACGCCGCGAGGTCGGCGACAGCGACGCCCCCGTCGAGGACGAGATCGAGGAGTCCTTCGACGCGGTGGTCGACGAGGGTGCCGAGCGCCTGCAGCGGACCCTGCGGGTGGTGCTCGCGACCGGGTTCGCCGGCGGCCTGGAGATCGGTCTCGGCGTGATGGGCTACCTCGCCGTGCTGCACGAGACCGACAGCCACCTGCTCGCGGGGCTCGCCTTCAGCATCGGGCTCGTCGCGCTGTACCTGGCGCACAGCGAGCTCTTCACCGAGAACTTCCTCATGCCGATCGTGGCGCTCGTCGCCCGCGAGGGCACCGTGGCGCAGCTCGTCCGGCTCTGGCTCGGCACGCTGGTCAGCAACCTCGCCGGGGGCTGGGTCGTGATGTGGCTCGTCGTGCAGGCGTTCCCGCAGTGGCACACGGTGCTCGAGGAGTCCGCCCGCCACTACGTCGACGCACCCTTCGGACTGCAGACCGCCGTGCTCGCGGTGCTCGGCGGGAGCACCATCACCCTGGTCACGCGGATGCAGCAGGGCACCGACTCGGACCCGGCGAAGCTCGTCGCGGCGGTCGCCGGCGGCTTCCTGCTCGCCGGGTTGCAGCTCTTCCACTCGATCCTGGACTCGCTCCTGGTCTTCGGGGCGATCCAGGCCGGTGCGTCCATCACCTACGGGCAGTGGGCCGCCTGGTTCGGCTACGTGCTCCTGTTCAACGTGCTCGGCGGGGTCGTGCTCGTGACGTCGCTGCGCATCATCCGGTCGGCGGACCTGCTGCGCGGTCGAAGGCGCGACGCGCCGGACGCACCGGACCGCGGCACGGGCGAGCAGGAGCAGCACGACTGCGACTGACGCGATCGAAACGTGCGTGTGTCACGACAGCCACCGGACTGGCACAGCGCCGGCCCGAGCTCGAGCATCGGAGGATCGATGCCCTCGCCCCGAAATCTTAAAGCAACGACAAGAAACCGCTCCTGTGTAGGCGGAGGAATTCTTCTTGAAGCGCGCCGGCGTACTTGATCATCAACCATCTGCTCCGGTCAGAGATCACGTCGCCTCGCGCAGAGGTAATCTGCGCCGTCCGCAGCACGTCGGACAGAGCGACGGCGAACGAGCCAATCCTCGCGTCAGGACTGAGATGCTGCATCTGCGTGTGGAGAGCTATCAGCTCCTCTGACAATTCCTCAAAATAAGGCGACTGTGGCTCAGGCGACGAAGCAACTGCCAGCACTTTCCGAACCAGAGCGAACACGCCCTGCACAAGCGCAATGCCCCTCGGGAGGTCACGCTTGTACCGCGAGCGCTGAGCAAAGAAGACGAAGGCTGCCCCGAGGGCGATCATTCCAACGGTCGCCGCCAGGTTAGCGAGTACATTCACACCGAATCCATCGGCAAAGTTCTCGGGCCGCGTGAACGCCAAGACGAGAACGAGGAGCGCTACGAGACCAGCCCCCATACTTAGGAAGAACAGCCAACGAGGCCATTTCGGAGGTTCCGCCGCAAGCGCGAGCCGCTGAGCATCAAAATCAGTTTGCAAAATATCTCGGCATGCTGCCACAGCCTGCTCGAGCTCCTTCACCGCTCCTCGAAGGCCTTGAATCCGATACCTCAGCGCCTGGCGGTCGAATGTAACTTCATCTTCGGACAGGAGCTTCAGCAGATCGTCTCGATCATCATTCTCGACGCCCGTCATCGCGTCGCGCACAAGTTCGGCATTTTCGATTGCCGCTCGGAACAAAGGGCCCTCGGGAGCTATCGCTGCCAATGTGTCTGACAGATCCTTCGCGCCGAATTCATACTTCATTTGATCGACGTGCTCACGGAGGGGTTCCGCCGAATCCGTGGTCCACGAGGCGTGCACCGAATAGTCCACAAGGGACCCTCCAGGAACGAACGAACCTGCGTCCACGAGACTCAGCTTCTTGAAGCGGTCAAGATCTCGCTCCAGGAAGTCGAGCCACCCCACGGTCAGCCCTTGCAGGTGTTGGGCGCGCTGATGGCGCACCGCTCTCGCCGATCGCTTTCGGACAGCCGGCAACGCGACCGAGATGACTGCAATGACGAGAACCTCCGCCACAACGTTTGCACCGGTGTTCCACCAACCGAACAACAGGCCGGCCGCGGCTATAACAACCAGCCCACCAACGCAACTCGCAATGGCCCAAACCCGCTTGATCAACAGCTCCCCCAACTACACGTGCCGGGGAGATTGTCGAAGGCTCCCCTGATGCGTCCCTGTTCGTCGGTCAGGAGCGACCGCTCGAAGCGGTTCAGGGACTGCGCATCAACCACCCAACCTGGGCGGTCGATTCTTGCACGGTTCTGGCCTTGAACGAACCACGCGCCTGAAAGTTTTCCAGTCCGATGACGAAGCGCCGGCGGTGATCAAGTCCCACTGCGTTCCCGATCGGCGGCAACACACGCCGGAGTTGCCTACCAACGCCTCATGTCAGACGGCTCGATTCGGACAGAAGTTAATTGAACCGACATCGTCCAGTGTCAGCCCAACACTCAATGAGCTGGTCTCGCTGATTGCCGGACGGGAGGCCCGTGGCGGCGTCGCCACGGGCCTCCCGTCCGTCGACGGGTCGCGTCAGTCGACCGGTGGCGCGGTCGGCGGGTCTGCTGGCGTCACGTCGTCGCCCGGGACCGATGCCGTGACCGCGACCGCGTGCGGGCCCGGGTCCACCAGCAGGCGACGGCGACCGTCGGTCGCCGAGCCGGCGAGCAGCGCCGTCATCGAACCGGTACCACCGCCGGACGAGACCTCGACCGACGACTCGTCGAACCACAGGGTGAGCGCGACGCGATCACCCTCGGGTCGGACCGTGGCCGCGACGTGCCGCTCGAACGCCGCCGGGAGACCGACGGCGGCAGGTCGGTCGAGCCGGAGCGAGGCGTCGGCGGCGTCGTAGCGGAGCCCGAGCCGCCGGCGACCGTCGGCGTCGTCGAGGTCCAGGCGCACGACGCCGTCGGCCGCACGCAGCGCGATCGCGACCTCGACGCGGACCAGGCCGGGCAGCTCGTGTGCGCTGGCCGGGTCGTCATCCTGCCGGAGGACCGTCCCCGCAGCGCCGTCGGGCCCGACGATCCGCTGCACCAGCTCGAGGCGTCCGTCCCGCTCGGTCAGGCCGAGCACCCGGGCGGCGGTCATCGCGCCGCGCCACGGCCGGGTCGGCAGGTCCTTCGCGTAGTCCCAGTTGTCCATCCAGGCGACGAGGGTCCGGTCCTGACCCTCGGTGCCCGAGAAGGTGACGCCGGCGTACGAGTCCGGGCCGTGGTCGAGCCAGCGGTACGTCGAGAGCTCCTCGGCCGACTGCTCGCGCCACGACCCGTCCGGCAGCCGGGTCTCGGCGGGCAGCGGCTCGTAGGGGACGAACCGCTCGCCGTCGAACTGCCCGAGCACGACGTGGGTGCCGGACCCGCCGGCCACCCCGCCGGGGTTGAGGCTGATCAGCAGCACCCAGACCACACGGTCGGGGTCGCCGTCGACGGTCAGCGGGAACAGGTCCGGGCACTCCCACACCCCGCCGACCGGGCCGGCGGGGCCGTAGGTCGACACGAGCGTCCACGAGAGCAGGTCGGTCGAACGGTGCACGAGCACCTGGCGGTCCTGCGCCTCGACGGCGACCATGATCCAGCAGGGACCGTCCGCGCCCTCGTACCGGAACACCTTCGGGTCGCGGAAGTCGGCGGACCCGCGACGGAGCACCGGGTTGCCCGGGTGCTTCCGCCACCGGTACCCGCCGTCCGTGCTGGACGCGAGTGCCTGCGACTGCTCGGTCTCGGCCGCCTGCGTCCAGATCGCGACCAGTGGCGGCTGCTCGGCAGTCCCCAGTCCGCTCGTGTTCTCGGCGTCGAAGACCACCGAGCCGGAGAAGACCTGGCCGTCCTCGTCGGCCTCGAGCGCCACCTCGTGCGCGGTCCAGGTCAGCAGGTCGGTGCTCGACGCGTGCCCCCAGCCGACCGTGCCGTGGTCGATGCCGTTCGGGTTGTGCTGGAAGTAGAGGTGCCACCGCCCGTCGTGGCGGACCAGGCCGTTCGGGTCGTTCATCCAGTTCCGCGCGGGGGCGAAGTGCACCCTGGGGCGGCGGATCGTGGCACCGTCCGCTGCCGACTCCGTGTGCGCGGTCTCCGTCACCGTGCTCACTTCACGGACCCGGCGGTCAGGCCGCGGACGAAGAAGCGCTGGAGCGACAGGAACACCACGAGGGGCACGATCAGCACGATGAACGACCCGGCGGCGACCAGGTTCCAGCCGGACCCGTACTGGCCGAGCAGGCCGAGCAGGCCCTGCTGCAGCACCGGGTTGGTGTTGCCGATGAAGATGTACGCGACGAGGTAGTCGTTCCACACCCACAGGAACTGGAAGATCGCGAACGACGCCAGCGCCGGCACGGACATCGGGACCGCGAGCCGCCAGAAGATCTGGAAGTGCGATGCGCCGTCGACGCGCGCGGCCTCGATCAGCGCGACCGGCAGCGTCGACATGTAGTTCCGCAGGATGTAGATGCACAGCGGCAGCGCGAAGGCCGAGTGCACGATCCAGGCGGCCGGGAAGGTCCCGGTGATCTGCAGCCCGGTCGCCTCGGTGATCGTCTTGTACAGCTGCAGGACCGGGATCAGCGAGATCTGCACCGGCACCACGAGCAGGCCGACGATGACCGCGAAGTAGAACTCCTTGAACCGGAACTGCAGGAACGTGAACGCGTAGGCCGCGAACGCGGAGATCATGAGCGGCAGGATCGTCGCCGGGACCGCGACCGCGACGCTGTTCAGGAACTCGGCGGCCAAGCTCTGGCCGGTGCCGGACGTCGCCCCCGTCAGGGCGTTCGAGTAGTTGTCGAGGGTCCACTCGGTGCCGAACAGGTTCCCGAAGACGGTCCACCAGCCGGTGCCCTGCGCGGCGGTCGTGGTGCGGAAGCTCGTGACGAGCAGGCCGATCGCGGGCACCATCCAGAGCACGGCGATGAGGCCCATCACGATGCTGAGCAGCACGCGGGGACGCTGCTCGGCGCTGGTCTTCGTGACGCGTTCGCGCTTCGTCGCGACGATCTTCGGGGCACCGGCCACCGGGACGATCTCGGTCATCGGAGGGCCTCCTGTTCACGGTAGGTCCGCACCTGGTACACGATGACCGGGACCACGGCGAGGATGAGGATGACGACCACGGCGGACGCCTTCCCGGGGTTGTTGAACGCGAAGAACTGCGAGTAGAACTCGACGCCGAGCACGTTCGTGTCGAACTGCCCGTTGGTCATCGCGAAGACGATGTCGAAGATCTTCATCACCGTGATGAGCACGGTGATGCCGACGGCGATGATCGTCGTGCGGATCTGGGGTGCGATCACCCGGAAGAACGCCTGTCGTTCGCTGGCGCCGTCGATGCGTGCCGCCTCGATCGTCTCCTCGGGCACGGCCTTGATCGCCGCGGAGAGCAGGACCATCGCGTAGCCGGCGTTGAGCCAGATCACGACCGCCATGAGCAGGAAGCTGTTCATGCGCAGGAAGTCGTTCTGCAGCCACGGGATCGGGTTCTGGTGCGTGATCGCGGTCCAGATGCCGTTGAGCAGGCCGACCTGCGGCTGTCCCGGGGCGTTGTACGCGTAGACGAACGACCACATCGACGCGGCGGCGATGAAGCTCACCGACATCGGCAGGAAGATCAGGGACTTGAAGGTCTTCTCGCGCTTCGGGCCGAGGCGGTCCGCCAGGGTCGCCACGAGCAGGCCGATCACGACCACGACGGCCGGGACGACGATGATCCAGAGCAGGTTGTTGAGCAGGGTCGACAGGAACGACGGCGTCGAGAAGAGCGACACGTAGTTGTCGAGCCCGCCGAAGGACGTCAGGCCGTACTGGTCGGTCTTCTGCAGGCTCTGGATGACGGTCTGCACCGTCGGGACGACCAGGAAGACGAGCAGGAGGAGCAGGACCGGGCCGATGAAGACGTAGGGCAGGAGGCGACCGTGCCACTTGCCGTGCGTCTTCGAGACCAGGAAGTTGAGACCGAGGTAGATCAGGAACGAGACGGCCAGTCCGCCGATGACGGAGACGAGGACGCTGAGGACTTGCTGCACGAGGGGTCACCTCACTTCGTTGTCGGGGTGTGCTGTTGCGGCGTGCAGGCGCCGAGGGCCGTGACGGTGCCCGGTCGGACACCGCCACGGCTGGAGGTGGAGGGTGTTACTGCGACGGCCAGGAGGCGTCGATCGCCTTGAGCGTCTCGTCGAGCGACTGCTGACCCGCGGTCCACGCCGTCAGGTTCGTCCACTCGGTACCGGCACCGACGGCGCCCGGCATCTGGTCGGAGGCGTCGAAGCCGAAGACCTTCGAGTCCTTCACGGCCTGCTGCGCGACCTTCTGGAACGGGCTGGTGTACTCCGACGCCGGGAAGTCGTTGTGCGGCGAGAGCGCGGCCGACCAGTTCTTGGCGTAGCCGTTCGTGCCGAACTCCTTGCCGACCAGGTAGTCGACGACCTTCTTGGTGTTCTCGTCCTTCTTGAAGGCGGCGACCAGGTCACCACCGCCGAGCGTGCCCGACGTCGCGGCTCCCTCGGGGGTCGGGAGCGGGAAGGCGTTCACGTTCGTCGTGTCGCCCTTCGCGATCTGCTCCTGGATCGCGGACGGGAAGTTGCCGGTGATGAACGTGCCCTGGCGCATCATGTAGCACTGGCCGGCCGGCTTGCCGCCGTCGACGAACAGGTTGTTGCCCGCCGCGCCGAAGTCCGTGGACGCCATGGCCTTGCCGCCGCCGTTGACCGCGCCGTCGGCGAAGATCATCGACTCGACCTTGCCGGCGGCCTGCTTGACCAGCGGCGAGTCGAACTTCACCTTGTGGGTGATCCAGTCGTCGTACTTGTCGAGGCCGCCGTAGCGGAGCACGTACTCCTCGAGCCAGTCCGTCATCGGCCACCCGTTCGAGCCCTGCGACGCGATGCCGACGCACCACGGGTAGCCGGAGCCGTCCTGGATGATCTTGTCCTGCAGCGCGGTGAGCTCGGCGTCCGTCTTCGGGACCTCGTAGCCCTTCGCCGCGAAGGCCGCCGGGTCGTACCAGACGAGCGACTTCACGTTGATGTTGTAGGGCAGGCCGTACGTCTTGCCGTTGACCTTCGCGATGTCGGCGAGACCGTTCGCCTCGTCCGCGGTGACGCTCTTCACGTCGACGAGGTCGTCGAGCGGCTGGATGCCCTGGCTGATGAGCGACTTGAGCACGCCGGGCTGCGGGAAGATCGCGACGTCGGGGGCCTGGCCGCCCTTCACCTGCGTGACGATCGACGTCTGGAAGCTGTCGCTGCCCGAGTACTTGACCGTGATGCCCTGGCTCTTGGCCCACGTGTCCAGGTCCTTCTGGAACGCCGTGGCCTGTGCACCGGTGAACCCACCGGAGATCGTGACCGTGCCGTCCGACGACCCGGATCCGCCGGCGCTGCAGCCGGTCAGCGTCAAGCCGGTCCCGACCGCGAGCGCGGCGGCGACGGCGATGCCCTTACGAAGCCTCATTACTTCGACCTTTCACTCGCACAAATCCAAATCGTTTTGTGTCGAGGAAGAGCATCACACAGGGCGCAACCGCTCGCCACGGGCGCAGGTCACGAACGAGTAACGGTTACCGGTCCGATCGAGCCCCGGACGACCAGCTCGCCGCGGAGTCGCTCGACCCCGGCACGCGGCGCCTTGGGCGCGGTCAGCGCCCCCGTCTGCTCGAGCGCTCGGCGGACGGCGGCGCGCCCCATCTGCTCGTGCGGGAGCGCCACGGTGGTCAGGCCCGGTCGCAGGGCTGCGGCGACGATCTGCAGGTCGTCGATGCCGACGACGGACAGGTCACGTCCGATCCGCATGCCGCGCTCCTCCGCGACCTGGTACACGCCCATCGCCATCTGGTCGTTGAAGGCGAAGACCGCGGTCGGGCGCTCACCGGCATGCCCGTCGGCCGCCTGCGACGGTGCGAGCCCGAACAGTTCCGTCGCCGCCCGGTGCCCGGCCGCAGCGTCCGCGACCTCGCCGGCCGCACGCACCACCACGGGGGTACGGCCGGCCTCGAGCATGGTCCGCTCGTACCCCTCGACCCGGCCCGTCACGGCGGGACCGGCGCCCTCGACCGTCAGGTGCGCGATGCGCCGGTGGCCGGCGTCGAGCAGGGCACGGACCGCCGTCGCGGCGATGTCCTGCTCGTCGGGCACCACGGACGGCACCGGGGCCGCCGGGTCGAAGGCGTCGAGCAGCACCGTCCGCGCCGGGTCGAGCGACCTGGGCAGCCGGATGACCCGGTTCGACGCCGACGCGAACACCACCGCGTCGACCTGGCGCTGGATCAGGGCGTCGATGCGCGGGTCGTCGAACTCCCCGGCCGCGATGTCGACGATCATCAGGACGTGGTCGTGCGCGGCGGCCTCGGCCTGCGCCCCGACGATGATCTTCCCCGCGTAGGGGGTCGACGCGATCTCCTCGGAGACGAAGCCCAGCACGGCTCGTCGGTCCGTCCGCATGGCGCGGGCGATCGGGTTCGGGGCGTACCCGAGACGCTCGACCGCCTCCTCGACCCGCAGGCGTGTCCGGGCACTCACGGTGCCCTTGCCGCTCAGGGCGTGCGAGACCGTCGTGATCGACACCCCGGCCTCGGCCGCCACGTCGCGGATGCTCGTCGATCGCGCCACGTGGTCTCCTGCCTCTGCCCGTCCGGCTCGACGGCCCTGGCGGGAACCACCCGCCGACCGCACGTGCTGAGCCTAGTCACGCAGTCGGCGGACGCCGACGCGGCGACGGACCACCGCGGAGCGGGCGCGGCGAGGAACTACCGCGGAGCGGGCGCGCCCACGGCGAGCGCCGACGCCAGGGTCGCGATCAGACCGAGGCGGGCGAAGTACGGTCGCGACTCGACCGGCAGCACGCTGATGAGGGCGAACGCGTCGGCCGCGGCCGCCGCGATGCGCCCCTGCTCCGCCGGGGAGAGCGGCACCCCGGCCACGACGAGGGTCGCCCACCCGACGATCTCCGCGGTCGGCAGGTCGGGGTCGCAGACGCTCGCACGGTCGACGCCGTCGGGCAGCGTGGCCGTGTGGTGCGCGCGCAGGGCGGCCTCGAGCTCGTCTCGCATCCGTCCACCGTAGAGAGCGACGCGGCGACGGTCCCAGGGAACCGGGGGACGTCGCTGCCCGGTCCCCGGGTGGGCTCCCGGCTCGCCCGGGTTGAGTGGACCGGTGCAGCCATCATCGGAACCGACGCAGACCCCGGCGGACGGCACCCTGCTGTCCCTCGTCTACGCCAGCCGCGCCGTCGTCGGCTTCGGACTCGACGACCTCGACGACCTGCTGACCCACGCCCGCAGCGCGAACGCCAGCGTCGGGGTGACCGGCCTGCTGCTGTTCCGTGACCACCGGTTCCTGCAGCTGCTCGAGGGTCCCGCCACCGCGGTCCGCGAGAAGATGGCGTACATCGCCGAGGACCCGCGTCACGACCAGGTCACCGTGCTGCTCGAGGAGCAGGTACGGTCGCGCCAGTTCCCCGACTGGTCGATGGGGTACGCGGCCGAGGCCACGCTGCAGCGCGCTGCCGTACCCGGTCACCGCACCACCTTCGACGACCTCGACTTCCTGCCGGACGACCACGGCGGGGCGCCGGACCTGGCCGCGGTGCGGGAGCTCCTGCAGTGGTTCCGGCAGGACCGCACCGGCGGCGGTCCGGACGCCGGCACGGCACGCGCGCGCTGACGCGGTCCTGAGCGACCCGGTCCGGACGGGAGGCACGGTGCCGGCCCGCACCGCGCCTCCCGTCCGGCACCACGCCGGTCCGCAGCGTGCCCCGGCAGCCCGCACGTGCCTCCCGTCGGCCGCGGCGGACGTCCGCGGCAGAGCGCTCAGCGCTCAGCGCAACCAGCGGTACTCGTACTCCGGCCGGCCCTGCCCGCGGTGGCGGACGTCCTTGCCGACCTGCCCGGCGGCGGCCAGGTGCTCGAGGTACCGACGGACGGTCACGCGCGACAGCCCGGTCGCCTCGGCGACCTCCGAGGCCGACCCGCCGTCCGGCCGCTCGAGCAGTGCGTCGCGGACGACCCCGAGCGTCTCGGGTGCGATGCCCTTCTCGTGGTCGACCGGTGCCGCCGGGCGCAGGGTCCCGAGCCGCTGGTCGATGTCGGCCTGCGTCAGCGCGCGACGGTCCTCGAACCCGCGTCGGAACTCGCGGTACGACGTCATCCGGTCGGCGAACGACCGGAAGCTGAACGGCTTGACCAGGTACTGCACGACCCCGAGGGCGATCGCGTTCCGCACCGCACGGACGTCGTGCGCGGCGGTGACGGCGATGACGTCGACGGCGGACCCGGCACTGCGCAGGGCGCGGACCAGCTGCAGGCCGTGGGCGTCCGGCAGGTTGAGGTCGAGCAGCACGAGGTCCGGCCGCTCCGCGGCGACCGCGGCGAGCATCTCCCGGCCGGTCCCGACGGTGCCGACCACCGCGAAGCCGTCGAGCCGGGCGACGTAGGCGGCGTGCGCCTCGGCGGTCAGGGGCTCGTCCTCCACGACGAGGACCCGGATCGGCGCGGTCACGAGGGCACGCGCCCGGCGGCGAGGTCGACCGTGAACGTGCTGCCGTCCGGCCCGGTCGTGACGTCGACGGCCCCGCCGATGCGGGCGAGGGTCGAGCGGACGAGGTCGAGGCCGATGCCCCGCCCCTCCGGACCCGCCTGCTTCGTCGACCACCCGCGCTCGTACACGGCGTCGACGTCGGCGATGCCGGGTCCGTCGTCGCGGACGACGAGCCGGACGTGACCATCGACCCCGGGTCCTGCAACCCCGGAGACGGTGACCTCGACACGGCCCCGGTCTGCTCCGGGCCAGCGGCCGGCGACCGCGTCGACGGCGTTGTCCACGAGGTTGCCGAGCACCGTGATGACGTCGCCGGGGGCCGCCGGGACGGGGTCGAGCAGGCCGCTCGTGTCGGCGACGAGGTCGACACCGCGTTCGGCTGCCTGTGCCCGCTTGGCGGCGAGGAGGGCGTCGAGCACCTCGGGTGCGGTCCGGGCGGGGTCGCCGGGGCCGGCGACCGCTCCGAGCCGCTCGACCTCGCTGTGCCGCTCGACCTCGCTGTGCCGTTCGATCTCGCTGTGCCGCTCGATCTCGTCGGATGCGAACCGGATCGCCTCGTCGACCCGGCCGAGCTCCATCAGGGCGACCACCGCGTGCAGCCGGTTGGCGAACTCGTGCGTCTGCGACCGCAGTGCGTCGGTGAGGGTCCTGGTGGCAGCGAGTTCGCCGGACAGGTGCAGCAGGTCGGTCTGGTCACGGATCGTCGCGACGGTGCCGAGCGGCCGGGTCGACCCGCGCGGGAACGCCATCTCCTGGTTCACCACGAGCACCCGGTCACGCGTCGCGTACGTCTCGTCCACGGCCCGGTCGCCCGACGCGAGCAGGGTGCGCAACTCGTCGGGCACGTCGAGCGCGGCGAGCGGGATCGACTCCTGGCGCTCCCCCGGCGCGGGCAGGTGCAGCAGCTCCGCGGCGCGGTCGTTGTGGAGCACCACCGCGCCGGACCGGTCCACCACCACGAGTCCCTCGTGCACCGAGTGGAGCACGCCCTCGTAGGACGCGAAGACGCGAGCGAGCTCCTCCGGCCCCCGCCCGGCGGTGACCCTGCCGAGGTAGCGGCTCAGCAGCCACGAGAAGAGCGCGGCCACCGCGACGACCGCCAGCGCGAGCAGGACGACCGACGTGAGCCGGGGCACGAGGGCGGTCGAGATGTTCGCCACGGTGACCCCCGCGGCGACGAGTCCGACCACACGCCCGTCGGCGTCGGTGATCGGCGTCACGGCCCGCACCGAGGGACCGAGCGTCCCCGCGAACGTCTCGGTGAAGGTCCGCCCCTCGAGCGCCGGCTGGACCGTGCCGCGGAACGGCTTGCCGATCTCCGACCGGTCGGGGTGGGTCCACCGGGTGCGGTCCGGCGCCATGATCGTGATGAAGTCCGTGTGGGTGCGCCGCATCAGGTCGAGGGCGTACGGCTCGAGCCGCCGGGACGGGTCGGCGGTGTCGACCTGCTCGAGCACGAACGGGTTGCGGGCGATGGACACCGCGACCGCGGTCGACTTCTCCGCCGCGTCCGCCTCGAGGTCACCGCGCGCCGACGCCCAGCTCCAGGCGCCACCGACGGCGACCCCGACGACGACGAACAGCAGCTGGAGCGCGAAGAGTCGCGCGGCGATGCTCCACCGACGGGGTACCACTGGGCTGCCTCCTCGCTCCGTTGCGGGACGACCATCCTCGCGCACGAGTGCCCGTCCGCGCAGCCCGCCGTGAACGTTGTGAACACAAGTCGATCCGGTGGGCCGGTGCGCGCGAGGGTGTGTGGCGTTCCCCCGAGGACGAGCCGACCGGAGCGACGCCGCCCCGGTCCTGACGACAAGGAAGTCTCATGGCATCGACGCACTCGACCACCGCCCGCCCCCGGCGTCGCGGTCTGGATCGCTCGCACTGGCTCTACATCGCGGTCATCGTGGCCGTGATCGCCGGCATCGTGGTCGGCCTGACGGCCCCCGACTTCGCCGTCGGGCTCAAGCCCGTCGGCGACGGCTTCATCGCGCTGATCAAGATGATGATCGCGCCGGTCATCTTCTGCACGATCGTGCTCGGTGTCGGCTCCATCGCGAAGGCGGCGACGGTCGGCAAGGTCGGCGGCCTGGCGCTCGGCTACTTCATCGCGATGTCCACGTTCGCCCTGGCGATCGGACTCGTGGTCGGCAACCTCATCCACCCGGGCGACCACCTCGACATGTCGAAGGCCACGTACGAACTGCCGGCCGGCACCGAGGAGAACGCGTCGTCGACGTCCGGGTTCCTGCTCGGGATCATCCCCGCGACGCTCGTGTCGTCCCTGACCAGCGGCAGCATCCTGCAGACCCTGTTCGTGGCGCTGCTCGTCGGCTTCGCGCTGCAGGCGATGGGCGAGAAGGGCGCGCCGATCCTCACCGGCATCCGGCACCTGCAGGCCCTGGTGTTCCGCATCCTCGCGATGGTCATGTGGGCCGCCCCGATCGGCGCGTTCGGTGCCATCGCCGCGGTCGTCGGTGCCACCGGCGTCGCGGCGCTCGTCGCCCTCGGGACGCTCATGATCGCCTTCTACACCACCTGCATCGTGTTCGTCGTCGGTGTCCTCGGTCTGCTGCTCCGCATCGTGACCGGCGTCAACATCTTCCGGCTCATGAAGTACCTCGGCCGCGAGTACCTGCTCATCGTGTCGACGTCCTCCAGCGAGGTCAGCCTGCCCCGCCTCATCGCGAAGATGGAGCACCTCGGCGTCTCGAAGCCCGTCGTCGGCGTCACGGTGCCGACCGGCTACTCGTTCAACCTCGACGGCACCGCGATCTACCTGACGATGTCCTCGCTCTTCATCGCGAACGCCCTCGGCACGCCGCTGAACATCCCCGAGCAGATCTCGCTCCTGGTCTTCATGATCATCGCCTCGAAGGGCGCCGCCGGGGTCACCGGTGCCGGACTCGCCACCCTGGCCGGCGGTCTGCAGGCGCACCGCCCGGACCTCGTGAACGGCGTCGGGCTGATCGTCGGCATCGACCGGTTCATGTCCGAGGCCCGCGCCCTGACGAACTTCACGGGCAACGCGGTCGCCACCGTGCTGGTGGGGACCTGGACGAAGCAGATCGACAAGCAGCAGGTGGAGCGGGTGCTGTCCGGTGCGGCGCCGTTCGACGAGCGGACGATGTCCGCCGACGACCACGGCGGTCCCGCGGCCCAGCAGCCCGAGCGGATCTCGACCGAGGCCGTCCGCACCATCGTCGAGCCGGAGCGCTCGACCACCGGCCGCCGGTAGCCCCCTCCCCCTTCCACGAGGAGATCGACGATGATCACCAACCCCAACCACACGCGTCCCGCCCCGCACACCGTCCCCGGCTCACCCCGTGTCGCCCTGGAGGCGTGGGTCGCCCGGATCGCGTCCCTCACCTGCCCCGATGCGGTCGTCTGGTGCGACGGCTCGGCCGACGAGACCGCCCGCCTGACCCAGCAGCTCGTCGACGAGGGCAAGCTGATCGCCCTCGACCCGGAGCTCCGGCCGAACAGCTACCTCGCCCGGTCGGCACCCGACGACGTCGCCCGGGTCGAGGGCCGCACCTTCACCTGCTCCCGCACACCCGAGGACGCCGGTCCCACGAACCACTGGCGGGAACCGACCGCGATGCGCGCCGAGCTCGACGAGCGCTTCGCCGGGAGCATGCGCGGACGCACCATGTACGTCGTCCCGTTCTCGATGGGACCGGTGGGCGGCCCGATCTCGCAGCTCGGCGTCGAGGTCACCGACTCGGCGTACGTCGTCCTCAGCATGGGCATGACGACGCGACTGGGCCCGGAGGTGCTCCGCGCGATCGACACCGGCGTGCCGTGGGTCGCGACGGTGCACAGCGTCGGGCACCCGCTCCGCGACGACCGGGGCGTCCCACAGCCGGACGTCGCCTGGCCGTGCAACGACACGAAGTACATCGTGCAGTTCCCGGAGACCCGCGAGGTCTGGTCGTACGGCTCCGGGTACGGCGGCAACGCCCTGCTCGCGAAGAAGTGCTTCGCGCTCCGGATCGCCTCGGTCATGGGTCGCGACGAGGGGTGGCTCGCCGAGCACATGCTGCTCGTCCGGCTCACCTCACCCGAGGGTCGGGCCTTCCACGTCGCCGCCGCGTTCCCGTCCGCCTGCGGCAAGACCAACCTCGCGATGCTGCAGCCGGCCCTGCCCGGGTGGTCCGTCGAGACCATCGGCGACGACATCGCCTGGCTCCGTCCGGGTGCCGACGGACGGCTGCACGCGATCAACCCCGAGGCGGGGCTGTTCGGCGTCGCACCCGGCACCGGCCCCGACACGAACCCCGTCGCGGTCGCGACGATCGCCGCGGACACGATCTTCACGAACGTCGCGCTGACCGACGACGGCGACGTCTGGTGGGAGGGGCTCACCCCCGAACCGCCCGCACACCTTGTCGACTGGACCGGCGCCGACTGGACGCCCGACAGCCCGACGCCAGCAGCGCACCCGAACGCCCGCTTCACCGTCTCGCTCGACCGTGTCCCGACGCTCGCCGACGGGTGGGAGCACAGCGTCCCGGTCGACGCCGTCGTGTTCGGTGGCCGCCGCTCGACGAACGTGCCGCTCGTGGCACAGGCACCGACCTGGGCCGAGGGCGTGTTCATGGGCGCCACCGTGTCGTCCGAGCGGACCGCCGCGGCCGAGGGCACCGTCGGCGAGCTCCGCCGCGACCCCTTCGCGATGCTGCCGTTCTGCGGCTACGACATGGCCGACCACTGGTCGCACTGGTTGACCCTGGGCGGACAGCTGGGCGCCGGCGCTCCGGCGGTGTTCCAGGTGAACTGGTTCCGCAGGGACGCGGAGGGCGGCTTCCTGTGGCCGGGCTTCCGCGAGAACGCCCGCGTGCTCGAGTGGATCGCGCGCCGGGTCGAGGGCAGCGTGCCGGCGGTCGAGAGCCCGGTCGGCCTGCTCCCCGACCTGGACGACCTGGACGTGCGCGGCCTGGACCTGCCCGAGGCGCAGCTCGACGCGCTCTTCGCCGTCGACCCGGAGCCGTGGCTCGAGGAGTGCGACCTGACCGAGGAGTTCCTCGCCGGGTTCGCTGACCGCACGCCCCCGGTCTTCACGACGATCCTCGACGAACGCCGCGCCGCCCTGCACGCCGTCGTCCCCGTCCGGCAGGTCGCCTGATGGCGGCCGCCGCTCCGACCGCAGCCGGGGTGTCCACCGCCGCCGAGCGTGCCCGGTTGCAGCACGAGTGGGACGAGAAGCTCGCCGCTGCCGAAGCGATGGTGCCGCTCATCGGTCGCCTGTACCGCCGGGACGACGTCGTGCCCTCGGTCCACGGCCGACCCCTCGTGGGGCAGTCCCCGATCGCGATCGTCAAGGCCCACCGGTCGAGCCGTCGCGTCGACGAGACCGAGCTGCCGGTCGCGACGAGCCTGGCGATCCTGACCGAACTCGAGACGATGGCGCTGTCGTCGGTGTCCGTCGACCTCGGCGACCTCGCGTCCCGACACCGACGCGACCGGCTGGGCAGCACCCTGCGCGAGTTCCTCGCCGACGAGTTCTTCCTGCGGCGCGGCGCGGCGGACAGCTCGACCCACGACGCTCCACGCGACGTCGTCCTGTACGGCTTCGGTCGCATCGGGCGGATGCTCGCCCGGATCCTGCTCGAGCGCGCCGGGGAGCACGCCCCGCTCGCCCTGCGCGCCGTCGTCGTCCGACGTCGTGGTCCCGACGACCTGGTCAAGCGCGCGAGCCTGCTCCGGCGGGACTCGATCCACGGTCCCTTCGCCGGCACCGTCACCGTCGACACCGAGCGGGACACGATCACCGCGAACGGCACCCTCGTGCAGTTCGTCTCGGCCGACTCCCCGGACGCCGTCGACTACCGCGCAGACGGCATCGAGGACGCGATCGTCGTCGACACCACCGGTCGCTGGCGCGACGCCGAGGGGCTCGCGCAGCACCTGCGGGCACCGGGTGCTGCACGCGTCCTGCTCACCGCACCGGGCGGGGGCGACGTCCCCAACGTCGTGCACGGCATCAACCACGACACGATCGGCGACGACCCGGTCGTCAGTGCGGCGTCGTGCACCACCAACGCGATCGTCCCCGTGCTCAAGGTCGTGTCCGACGCGTACGGCATCGTGCACGGACACGTCGAGACCGTGCACTCCGCCACGAACGACCAGAACCTGGTCGACAACTACCACCCCGCCGACCGGCGCGGCCGTGCGGCAGGCCTGAACATGGTGATCACCGCGACCGGTGCTGCGAAGGCCGCCGAGAAGGCCCTGCCCGAACTCCGGGGCCGGCTCACCGGGAACGCCGTCCGCGTCCCGACGCCGAACGTCTCGCTCGCGGTCCTGCACCTGACGCTCGGTCGACCCGTCGGTCGCGACGAGCTGAACGGGGTGCTCCGGGACGCCTCGCTCACGTCGCCGCTCCGTCGGCAGATCGACTACGTCGAGTCGCCCGAGATCGTCTCGACGGACCTGCTCGGCAGCCGGCGGGCGGGCATCGTGGACGGGCTCGCGACCATCGCGGACGGGTCCGAGCACGTGGTGCTGTACGTCTGGTACGACAACGAGTCCGGCTACAGCCGCCAGGTGCACCGGGTCCTGCAGGAGATGGCCACCGGACGGCGGACGGCCCCCTCCGACCACGCGCCGCGGCCGGTGGGTGCGGCGGTGCACCTGCCGTCCTGACGGGGCGGACGGGAGGCGCGGACCACCGGACGCGGACCGGCGGCGGTGATCCGCGCCTCCAGACCGTCGTCGCGGTGCCGGTCCGTCAGCCGGCTACCGGACGACCGGCACGATCGCCGTGCCAGGTCGACCGCTCGGGACGCGACGTCGGTGCTGTCTCCCCCGACGTCGGTGCCGACTCCTGCACCGGCTCGGTGAAGAAGATGACGGTGCCGACGCCGATCCAGGCGAGGCCGATGGCGGCCAGCGCGGCGAGGCTGGCGAGACTGGTCGCGATGACCGCCGACAGCTGTTCGCGCCAGACGCGGAGCGAGCTCGCCGCGATGCAGAGCGCGAGGACGGCGACGGGAAAGGACCCGATCAGCGCGGCAGCCTGGACGGCAGAGGTCCGACGTCATCCGGTCTGCGTGTAGTGCCCGGCGTCGAGGTCCTCGAGCAGGGTCGGGCCCGTCGGTTCCCAGCCGAGGAGTGCGCGCGTCCGAGCGCTCGACGCGGGCTGGTCGCCGCCGAGCAGCGCACCGAACACGCCGAGTGTCGTCGCGTCGACCGGCTGTGCCGGCATGCCGGTCTGCCTGCTGATCGACTCGGCGACCGCGCGCATCGGGACCCCCTCCTCGGCGACGGCGTGCAGGACCGACCCCGCCGGAGCGCTCTCGAGCGCGCGCCGGAACAGACGAGCTGCGTCGCCGACGTGCACCGCCGGCCACCGGTTCGATCCGTCGCCGACGTACACGGCCGCGCCGAGCTGTCGGTCGAACTGCACGAGTGCGGCGACGAGCCCGTTCCGGTCCCCCACGCCGTGCACCGTCCGGGGCATCCGCACCAGCCCAGCGCGGATGCCCCGGTCGGCGAGCGCGAGGACCGCAGCAGCCGTGCGCGCGCGGGCGCCGGCGGGACCGCCTGGAGCGAGCGCGTCGTCCTCGGTCGCGGTGCCACGCGGGGTCGTCGGGGTGCCCGAGGCCGCGAACAGGGCCTTCCCGCTGCCGGCGAGCGCCTTGCCGAGCATGTCGAGCAGCGCGACCTCGTTGTCGATCGTCTCGTCGAACGCGTCGAAGTCGAGCGCGAACGCGAGGTGCGCCGTCGCATCGGCCAGGGTCGCCTGCTCGACGATGAGCGCGTGGTCGGCCATGTCGCCGAGCACTGCCTCGCCCCCGGCGGAACGGATGCGCTGGGCGGAGGAGGCGGAGCGGGCAAGCCCGACGACGTCGTGTCCGTGTGCGACGAGGTCGTGGGTGAGGGCGCTGCCGATCCAGCCCGAGGCTCCGGTGATGAAGACGCGCATGGTGACTCCTGTCCGGTGCCGCTGGGACACCGCTTGAATGATGAGACTGAGTATCGTCAAGGTACACCTGACGGGACTGAGTCGCATTGGTTAGACTCGGTCCGTGGCACGCTGGCAACCGGACCCGCGGGGTCGACTCCTCCGAGCGGCGCTCGAGCTCTTCGCGGAGCAGGGCTACGACGCGACGACTGCGGCACAGATCGCCGAGCGTGCCGGGCTCACCAAGGCCACGCTCTTCCGGCAGTTCCCCGACAAACGCGAGATCCTGTTCCAGGGGCAGGGCGCGATCGTCGAGACCGTCCGGCGTGTGGTGCGCGATGCACCCGTCGACAGCGCGGACGAGGATGTCGTCGACGATGCGCTCGACGCGCTCGTTGCTGCGCACGTGCCGGAGCAACGAGCCATCGGCGCCGCGATCACCGCGCTGACGCTCGAGCACGAGGCGCTGCGGGAGCGGTACGTCTACAAGCGCTCGGTGGTCACCGAGGTGCTCGCATCGGCGCTGCGTGATCGAGGCGTCGACCGGCACCGGGCCGTGGTGCTCGCGGAACTCGGCGTCCGGGCGTACTGGGACGGCTTCGAGCGGTGGGCGGCCGGACCGGCGGGGTCGCCGGTCGAGGCGCTCGGGGAACTCGTACGGGAGGAAGCGACCGCGTTGCGGGCGGCTGCGGGCGGGATCGGTGCAGTGGCAACAGCTCACTGAGCCGTTGGACGCTGCCGTCGGGACAGGCAGGACCGTCCGGTCATGTCGAGGCGCTCCGGTCCGACTGATCACGGATCGGCTGCGCGAGGGCGCCGAGCAGGCGGAGCTTCTCGGCGTCGGCCGACCCCTCGTCCGCGTAGTAGAGCACCAGGACGACGTCGTCCGTGGGGAGCTTGTCGCGGTGCAGGCGCAGGGTCCCGACCTCGGGGTGCCGGACCACGGTCGTGTTGCCGGCGAGCGGTCGGACGTCCTGACGCGCCCAGACCTCGCGGAACCGGGCACTCGCCAGCGACAGTTCGCCGACGAGCTCGATCGCCCGGACGTCGTCGACGTCGGTACCCAGGGTGTGCCGGAACGCCGCGACCATGTCGACGACGGCGCGTTCCCAGTCCTGCTGGAACGCACGCTCCTCGGGGTCGAGCAGGAGCGACCGCAGGCGGTTGTGGCCGGGGGCCATCCGTGGCGACAGCGCCGTCGCCAGGGCGTTGGCCGCGAGGATGTCGAGGGTGCGGCTCTCGACGAAGGCGGGTACGTCGACCGCCGCGAGCAGGTGGTGCAGCCGGTCCGGGACACGATCGGTCCGACGGGTCCGCCGCCGCCGCGGTCGTGGTGCCACAAGGTCGGCGAGGTACTCCCGCTCCACGTCGTCGAGGTCGAACACCCGGGCGAGTGCGTCGATGACCTGGTCCGACGGGTTGCGGTCCCGGCCGCGCTCGAGACGGAGGTAGTAGTCGGCGCTGATGCCGGCCAGCAGTGCGACCTCCTCGCGCCGGAGCCCGGCGACCCTGCGGCGTGGACCGGGCGGCAGCCCGACCTGTTCCGGTGTCACGACCGCGCGTCTGGCCGCCAGGTACCAACCGAGCCGGTTCTCGTCTGCGCTGTCCTCCACGGAGCACACGGTATCCGGGCACAGCCCGCGGAGCGGGGGCCCTGTCACTCCCCCGGAAGACCGCGGCCTGTCGGACGTGCCGGGCATGGAGCGACCATCGGTGCACCACCACCGAACAGGGAGGACGATCCACATGGACGTCAGCAACCGCACTGTCTTCATCGCCGGAGGCACCTCGGGGATCGGCGCCGGTCTGGCGAGCCGCTTCCGCGCCGCCGGTTCGACCGTCGTCGTCGGCGGGCGTCGTGTCACCGACGCCGATGCCGACGCCGACGCCGACGAGATCGAAGCGGTCACCATCGACGTGACGGACCCTGCGTCCGTGCTCGCGGCACGCGACGCGGTCCTGGCCGCACACCCCGACCTCGACCTCGTCGTCACGATGTCCGGCGTCATGCTCACCGAGGACCTGCGGGACCCTGCGCACGTTGCGGAGGCCGAGCAGTCCGTCGCCGTGAACCTGCTCGGCACCATCCGCGTGGTCGACGCCTTCACGCCGCACCTGCTCGCACGGGGGCAGGGCGACGTCCTGACCGTGACGTCCGGGATCGGCTTCACCCCGTTCCCGCTCATGCCGACGTACGGCGCGACGAAGGCGGCGGTGCACTCGTACACCGAGTCGCTCCGCGCGCACCTCGCGGGCACCGGTGTCGGTGTCAGCGAACTCGTCCCGCCGGCCGTGGCGACCGCGGGTCAGGAGCAGCTCAACCCGAACGCGCTGCCCCTCGACGCGTTCCTCGACGAGGTGATCGGCCTGCTGTCGCAGGACCCGACGCCGCACGAGGTCATCGTCGAGCGAGCCCGCCCCCTCCGATGGTCCGAGCGGGACGGCACGTACGACGAGATGCTCGCGCAGCGGTCGCGGGCACTCGCATCGCTGCCGGGCCGCTGAGCATCGAGGCCCGTGCAGCCCACACGGACACCGGCCGCTCCGCCTCCAGGATTCGAACCCGGACCTAACGGCACCAAAGGCCGTCGTGCTGCCGTTACACCAAGGCGGAACACACCAGATCAGGTGCAGCACCATCCTCCCATGACGCGTGTGCGTCCTGGTCCGCCCTCAGTACGATGTCCTGCGTGTTGCAGTTGGGGGAATCTGTCGTTGACCGTGTCCAGCGAGAACGGGCAGAGTCACTCCGGAGCTTCCCGAATCTGTTGCGACACTACGTTCAATGGTCGCCCACGCTGGTGGTGGTTCCCGGAAGCAGAGCCATCATGGTCATCCTCAACATCGTTCTCGCGATGATCTGGCTCGCGCTCCTCGGCGTCCAGCTGGTCGATCTCGGTCGACCAGCTGGCCCGGACCGCGCCGTAGCCCCTCTCGTGGCTGAGGTCCTCGGCGGGTTCACCGTGGCTATCGGTCTCGCGCTGATGACGCATCGGACGCGCGGCCGTCTCCTGCGACTCCTGGACGGCATCCGTCTCGCAGTCTTCTGGTGCGCCGTGTGCCTCGCCGCACTGATGGCGGCCGTAGCCGATGCTCTGATCATCGCTGTGCATCATCAGTCGACCGCCGACTTCTTCGACAACGGCTCTGCCTCGGTCGAAACACGAGTCAGCAACGCGGTCGTCGTCATCGTGTCGACGGGCTTGCTCCTTCTCCTAGCCTTGCTCGTCCGCCCGTCCCTTCTCAGTCCGGCTGCCTCACCCCGGCGAGGAACTGGCGCCGCCCTTCCCTTCGTGAGTGCAACGGGCCTCAGTGGGATCGCCATCGCGACGACGTTGAGCGCGTCGAGTCAGGTCGAACCGCCGGTGCTCGGCGTGATGGTGACGGCAGGCGTGTTCGTCGTCGGAGCGACCTGGCGATCGCTGCGCGCCGCCGCTGATCAGCGGCGAGCACGCATCGATGGTCTCGTGACCTCGCTCGACGAGTTGCTCGAGTCGCTCCGCGGGGGGTCGCACGAGACTGCCGGCAAAAGTCTCGAACTGCATAGAAGGATCAGCGAGCCACACTGGTTTCGACAAGCTGTCGTCGGAGATTCAATACGGACCCCATTGACCCACGTCCTCGGAACGATCGCCTCGTTCGATCTCCTCAGCGCGGACCAGTACGAGCGTGGAAAGGTCGGCGCGATGCCGACCCTGACGAAGCGAGACGCTGAGCTCCTCCTCATCGACGCCGTGTTCGTTCTTCGTCGCGCGCTCGTGAGGGCGTGACGGGACGGACGGCTTCGGCCAAGATGGAGGGATGCCGCAGCAGGACGAGGTCGACCGGATCGTCGCGGCGTGGGGTCGGGAGCGGGGCGACCTGGACTTCGGACCGCTCGAGGTCCTGTCCCGGGTCGACCGGCTCGCCCGGCACCTCGACCGCGCACGACGGGCTGCGTTCGACGCGAGCGACGTCGAGCCGTGGGAGTTCGACGTGCTGTCGGCGCTGCGGCGTGCGGGCAAACCCTACGAGCTCAGCCCGAAGTCGCTGCTGCAGCAGACACTGGTGTCGAGCGGCACGATGACGAACCGGGTCGACCGGCTCGCGGCACGGGGGCTGGTCAGCCGTCGCACCGACCCGCGCGACGGCCGTGGCATCCTCGTGTCCCTCACGGCGAGCGGCCGCGCAGCCGTGGACGCCGCGATCGCGGACCTGCTGGGGGCCGAGCGGGCGATCCTGTCCGAGCTGTCCGACGACGAGCAGGCGCTGCTGTCCGGGCTGCTCCGGCGGCTCATCCTCGGGCTCGGCGACTGACGACCGAGCGAGCGACCGGGTCGACGCGACCGACCGGGTCGATCGGGTCGGCGGAACCGCCCGCGGCGTAGCCTGCCGGGCATGCACGCCATCACCCTCGCCGTGGCCGACGTCGGACGCTCGGCATCGTTCTACCGCGCGCTCCTCGGCAGCGACGGCAGCGGCGTCATCGGTACCGAGTATCCGTCGAGCGAGACCGAGGCCGGCGGCACCACCGCGATGTTCACGCTCGACGACGGACTGATAGTCAGCGTGTACGGGCGCGAGGACATGCGGAAGGACTCCGGTGTCGCACTCGCCGACGCGCCGAGCACGACCATCGGGCACTTCGAGCCGTCACGGGAGGCCGCGCAGGCGTTCCTCGACCGCGCCGCAGCGGCCGGAGCGACGATGCTCGCGGCGCCGTACACGCGGCCGTGGGGCATGTGGTCCGGCTTCTTCCAGGACCCGGACGGCCACCTCTGGGAGGTCGTGGCGAACCCCGGTGGCGGTGCCCCGGAGTCGGTCGAGTAGCGGGTACCGGACCAGCGGGCCGCCGGCTACACCCCGAGGGTCTCCGCCACCTCGAGCCACCGCTCCTCGAGCTGCTCGACCTCGGCGTCGAGCGCCCCGAGCTTCGTCTGCAGCGCCCCGAGCCCCGCGTAGTCCGACTGGTCGTGCGCGGCGAACGCGTCGAGCAGCTTCTGCCGGTCCTGCCCTGCCTTCGCGATCTTCCGGTCGAGGGCCGACATCTCCTTCTCGGCGGCGCGACGGTCCGCGCCCGACAGACCGGGAGCGGCAGGGGCGCTGGACCCGACCGCAGTGCCACCGGAGGCGCCTGCCGGAGCCGTGTCGGGCCTCCCGGCCGAGGCGGCGGCAGCCGCAGCCGCCGTCTGTGGGACGGTCCCGGACGCCCGCAGTCGCATGTACTCGTCGACGCCGCCGGGCAGGTGCCGCAGGTGCCCACTGAGGACCGCGTACTGCTGGTCGGTGACGCGCTCGAGCAGGTACCGGTCGTGGGAGACGACGAGCAGGGTGCCCGGCCAGGTGTCGAGCAGGTCCTCCATCGCGGCGAGCATGTCGGTGTCGAGGTCGTTCGTCGGCTCGTCGAGGATCAGCACGTTGGGCTCGTCGAGCAGGATCAGCATGAGTTGCAGCCGGCGCTTCTGCCCACCGGACAGGTCCTTGACCGGCGTCGAGAGCTGCTCCGAGGTGAAGCCGAGCCGTTCGAGCAGCTGCGAGGGCGTCATCTCCTTGCCGTCGGCGACGTAGCTCGTCTTCTTGCGGGCGACGACCTCGCGGACGCGGTCGTCGGCGAACTGCTGCAGGTCGGCGAGCTGCTGGTCGAGCACCGCGACCTGCACCGTCTTGCCGGTCTTCACGCGGCCCTCGGTGGGCTGCAGCTTGCCGGACACCAGGTTGAGGAGGGTCGACTTGCCGGCACCGTTCGGCCCGAGGATGCCGGTCCGCTCCCCCGGTGCGATGCGCCACTCGACGTCGCGCAGGATCACGTCGTCGCCGAACGAGACACCGACGTCGAGCAGGTCGACGACGTCCTTGCCGAGCCGGGCGGTCGCCATCTGCGACAGGGCGACGGTGTCGCGGATCGGCGGCACGTCGTCGATCAGGGCGTTCGCCGCGTCGATGCGGAACTTCGGCTTGCTCGTGCGCGCGGGGGCACCACGGCGGAGCCAGGCGAGCTCCTTGCGGGCCAGGTTCTGGCGGCGCTGCTCGCTCGCGGCCGCCTGCCGGTCACGCTCGACGCGCTGCAGGATGTACGCCGCGTAGCCGCCCTCGAAGGGGTCGACGACACCGTCGTGGACCTCCCACGTGGCGGTCGACACGGCGTCGAGGAACCACCGGTCGTGCGTCACGACGACCATGCCGCCCTGGTTCGACGACCAGCGGCGGTTGATGTGGTCGGCGAGCCACTGGATGCCCTCGACGTCGAGGTGGTTGGTCGGCTCGTCGAGGAACAGGACGTCCCAGTCGCCCACGAGCAGCTTCGCGAGTGCGATGCGCCGTCGCTGACCGCCGGAGAGGTCGTCGACCGTGGCGTCCCACGGGATGTCCGACACGAGCCCGCCGATGATGTCGCGGATCTTCGGGTCGCCGGCCCACTCGTGCTCGGCGAGGTCGCCGACGACGATGCTGCCGACGGTCGCACCCGCGGGCAGGACGTCACGCTGGTCGAGGTACCCGACGGTCAGGCCGCGTCGGTGGGTGACCCGCCCCGCGTCCGGCTCGAGGCGCTGCGCGAGCAGGGCGAGCAGGGTCGACTTGCCGTCGCCGTTGCGGCCGACGACGCCGATGCGGTCACCCTCGTCGAGGCCGAGGGTGACGCTGTCGAAGACGACCTTGGTGGGGAACTCGAGATGCAGGTTCTCGGCGCCGAGGAGATGAGCCACCTGTCAAGGGTAGGCGGCGCGGGCGGGTGCGGGCGCCGCGGGGTGCGGGCGGGGTGGCGCTTCGGTGGCGTCGGTTGCGGGACGCGGCGGGGCTCGACGTGCTCCGGCGCAACCGGGAGCACGTCGCGCCACGGGATTCCGCGGCGCGACGTGCTGCCGGTTGTGCAGCGGGCAGCAGCGCGGCGGGCTCACCGATGCGTGACCGAGGTCGCTTCGCCGGTTCGATCACCGCAGCGCTGACCGTGGGGACCGATGGGTGTCAGAGTTGCGGCGCCGGGAAGTCCGCCCAGCTGTCGGCGGGCCGGCGGTCGTCCCGCGGGTCGTCGTACACGAGGCTCCGGATGTACTGGTCGAGGTACGGGAGCGTGAAGGAGACGAAGCCGTGCCCCGCCCGCTGGACGTAGCCCGTGTCGATCAGCCGTCGCTTGTACACCTGGACGTACTGGTCGGACTCGCCCATCAGCGCCCGATCGTTGTTTACTTTATTTAGTTCACTGCGGGAGTGCCGGTGTCGCAGAGTGGGCGCGCACGCTCACGGAGTCAGAGGGCGGCGACCCACTCGTCGGTGCCGTCGGTGAACTCCTGGCGCTTCCAGACCGGCGTCCGCTCCTTCACGAGGTCGATCAGCGCGGCGCACGCGGCGAAGGCCTCGGCCCGGTGCGGCGAGGACACGGCCGCGGCGAGCGCCACGTCCCCGATGCGGAGCGCGCCGACACGGTGCAGCACGGCGACCCGGACCTCGGGGTGCGCGGCCGCGATCGAGCGGGCGACCTCGGCGATGACGTCACCCGCGCTCGGGTGCCGTTCGTAGTCGAGTGCGGTGACGCCCTTGCCCTCGTCGTGGTCGCGGACGACCCCGGCGAACGTGACGACGGCGCCGTCGCGGTCGGTGGTGACGGCTGCGGAGACCTCGTCGACGGTGACCACACGGTCGACGACGTCCGCGACGACGACCCGCTCGGCTGTCCCGTGATCGTCGGGCCCGTGGACGCCGGTTCCGCGGTCGCCGCTCACGAGGCGCTCCGGGGCGCGTGGCCCTCGCCGTGCAGCTGGGCGAGCACGTGGTCGAGCACGCCGTCCAGCACCGCGAGGCCGTCGGCGACACCACCACGGGACCCCGGCAGGGTCACGACGACCGTCCGACCACCGGCGATGCCCGCGACCCCGCGGGTCAGCAGCGCGGTCGGCCCCGCACCGGCGAGGCCGCGACGACGGATCTCCTCGGTGATGCCGGGCAGCTCCAGGTCGATCAGCGGAGCGACGGCCTCGGGGGTGCGGTCGGTCGGCGTGACGCCGGTGCCGCCCGTGGTGACGACGACCTTCGCGTCGGCGAGCAGCTCGACGGAGACGGTCTCGGCGATCGGGCCGCCGTCGGGCACGATCGTCGGCTCGGCGACGGTGAAGCCCCGCTCGCGCAGCCACGCGGCGATCACGGGCCCGGTGCGGTCGAGCGTCGGGTCGGTCGATGCCTGCGTGGAGACGACCACCACACCGGCTCGGCCCCTGGTGGGTTCGGACGTCATCGGTTGCTCCAGTCCCCCGAACGCCCGCCGTGCTTCTCGAGCACCCGGACGTCGGTGATCACGGCCGTGCGGTCGACGGCCTTCACCATGTCGTACACGGTCAGTGCCGCCACGCTCGCCCCGGTCAGGGCCTCCATCTCGACGCCCGTGCGCGAGGTGGTGCGGACCGAGACCTCGATGCGCACGCGGTCGCCGTCGCCCTCGATGTCGACCTCGACGCCCGCGATCGGCAGCGGGTGGCAGAGCGGCACCAGGTCCGACGTCTTCTTGACGGCCATGATCGCCGCGATGCGTGCGGTGCCGATCGCCTCGCCCTTGGGCAGCGAGCCGTCGAGGATGCGCTCGACCACGTCGGTGCGGGTGACGAGCGTCGCGGTGGCCGTGGCGGACCGGGCGGTGACGTCCTTGTCGGAGACGTCGACCATGTGCGCGGTGCCGTCGGAGCGGACGTGCGAGAGCTCGGCGTCACGCGCGCCGGCGGTCGAGGGGTCGTCGGTCATCGGAGGCTCCAGACGGTCAGCGGGTCCCCCGGTTCGACGGAGTCGGTGCCGAGGGGGACGTGGACGAGGTGGGTGGCTGCGGCGAGGTGCCCGAGCAGGTGCGAGCTCGGCCCGCCCACGAAGTGCACCCGCCCGTCGGCGACGCGGCCGCGTCGGACCTGGTGCTTGCCGACTGGCGAGGTCGCCGACTCGGCGGCCGGTAGCTCGGCGGTCGGGCGGTCCGGAGCGCCCACGGCTGCGGCGAGCACCGGGCGCAGGAACACCTCGAAGGACACGAGGGCGGACACGGGGTTCCCGGGGAACGCCACGACCGGGACCCGTCGACCGGCGAGCTCGACGAGTCCGAGGGCCTGGGGTCCGCCGGGCTGCATCGCGACCGGGGTGACGGCGAGGCCGCGCGGCTCGAGGACCTGGCGCACGACCTCGTACGCTCCGGCACTGATCCCACCGGTCGTCAGGACGAGGTCTGCCCAGTCGCCGACGGCCGACTCGAGCCCCGGGAGGAACGCCTCGGCAGCATCGCTCAGCTGCACGCGGCGCACCACGGCGCCGACCTCGGCCAGGGCCGCACGCAGCGAGACACCGTTCGCGTCACGGATGACCGCGCCCGCAGCGTCCGAGCCGTCGTCGTCCTGTGGGCCGCCGTCGGCGAGCTCGCTGCCCGTCGACACGACGAGCACCCGGACCGGGCGCAGCACGGACACCGCACCGACCCCCGCCGACGCCAGGGCGCCGAGGAGCGCCGGGGTCACCGGGGCTCCGACCGGCGCGAGCTCGGCACCGAGCGCGACGTCGCTGCCGACACGACGGACGAACGTGCCGGCGGTCGTGCCGTCCGGCACGGTGAGCACGTCGAGTCCCAGCGCCGCGGGGAACGCGCCCGGCGGTGACGCCTCGACCGGCACGACGGCGTCTGCGCCGTCCGGGATCCGCGCCCCGGTCATGATCGGCGCTGCGGTCCCGGGCGCGAGCGGCGCCGGGACGGCTCCGGCGGGGATCGGGTCGACCACCCGGACGCCCTGGCCGGCCTCGGCCGAGCGCACGGCGAACCCGTCCATCTGACTGTTGTCGAACACGGGCAGCGGGACGGGTGCGGTCACCGCACGCGCGAGCGTCCGGTACCCGCGACCGGCGCCGGCACCGTCCGCCAGGGCGTCGAGCGTGAGCACCTCCGGAGCGCGCGGAGCGAGCACGGGTGCGAGGAGCGCGGCGACCTCGTCGCGGTGCTGACCGATCGTGCGCACGCAGGCCTCCGAACATCGTGGGACGCCCCGTTCCCGGTCGACGCCGGAGGGGCGTCAGTAGCGTATCCAGGGCGCACCATGCGCCGAGGACATCCGGAGGACCTGTGGAGGACCACGTGACCACGACCGAACCTGTGGACGGAACGACGGCTCGCATCGGGGTGATCGGGGGCTCCGGCCTCTACCGCCTGTTCGAGGAGGGCACCGCCGACGAGATCACCGTGGACACGCCCTACGGCCCGACGTCGAGCCCGATCACGGTCGGCACGATGGCCGGCAAGCGCGTCGCGTTCCTCACCCGCCACGGCCGCGAGCACTCGGTCGCGCCGCACCTGATCAACCACCGCGCGAACGTCTGGGCGCTCCGGTCCATCGGCGTCCGGGCGATCGTGTCGTCCAGCGCGGTCGGCGGCCTGCACCCGGACTACGCCCCCGGCACGTTCGTCGTGACCGACCAGCTCATCGACCGCACCTGGGGCCGGAAGGACACCTTCTTCGAGGACCAGGTGCAGCACCTGTCCTTCGCCGACCCGTTCGACCCGGTGCTCCGTCGCGCTGCCGTCGACGCCGTCGCCGCGCTCGAGGTGCCGTTCCGGCCCACGGGCACGTGCGTCGTCATCCAGGGCCCGCGCTTCTCGACCCGGGCGGAGTCGATCTGGATGCGCGAGGCCGGCGGCCACACGATCAACATGACGATGACCCCCGAGGTGCCGCTCGCGGCCGAGCTCGGCATCGGCACGGTCAACCTGTCGTACGTCACGGACGCGGACGCCGGCCTGGCGCCCACCGAGGACGAGGCAGCTCGGTCCACCGAGGCCCCCGTCACCCACGGTGCCGTGATGGAGCGCCTGGCCCGCGCGAACGAGGTCATCGTCCGCGCCATCGGTGACGTCGTCGCCGCGCTGCCCGACGACTACACCCCGCGCGAGCTGGTCCCCGCCACGGCCAGCGAGAGCGTGCTGCGGAAGACGGTGGACGCATGAGCCGCCTGCTCGTCACCGGCGGCGCCGGCTTCATCGGCTCCGCGATCGTCCGCCGCGCCCTCGCCGAGGGCTACGAGGTCCGCATCCTCGACTCGCTGCGCGACGACGTGCACGGCGACCCCGCCGAGGTCGTCCGCGCCCACGAGCAGCAGGGCCTGTCGTTCGTGCACGGTGACGTCCGCGACCGCGCCGCCCTCGAAGCGGCACTCGAGGGCGTCGACGTCGTCTGCCACCAGGCGGCGAAGGTCGGCCTCGGCGTCGACTTCCAGGACGCCCCCGACTACGTCTCGTCGAACGACGCCGGCACCGCGCACGTGCTCGCGGGCATGGACCGGCACGGCATCGGCCGCCTGGTCGTCGCGAGCTCGATGGTGGTCTACGGCGAGGGCGCGTACGAGACCGCCGACGGCGAACCGATGCGACCGCCCGCGCGCCGACGCGAGGACCTCGACGCCGGACGCTTCGACCCGATCGGTCCCGACGGCCGTCCCCTCGTGCCCGGGCTGATCGACGAGTCCGCCGCCCTGGACCCCCGCAACGTGTACGCGCAGACGAAGGTCGCGCAGGAGCACCTGGCCTCGTCGTGGGCCCGCGCGACGGGCGGCACCGCGATCGCCCTGCGCTACCACAACGTCTACGGACCGGGCATGCCGTCGAACACCCCGTACGCCGGCGTCGCGTCGCTCTTCCGCTCGGCACTCGCCCGCGGCGAGGCACCGCGCGTGTTCGAGGACGGCCGACAGCGTCGCGACTTCGTGCACGTGGACGACGTCGCCGGCGCGAACGCCGCGTCGATCGCCGCGACCGCCGAGCTGCCCGCCGAGACCTTCCGGGCGTACAACGTCGGTTCGGGCGTCGTGCACACCATCGGCGACATGGCCGCGGCCATCGCCGGCCCCGACGGCCCGCAGCCGGTCGTGACCGGTGAGTACCGGCTGGGCGACGTCCGACACGTCACGGCGTCGTCCGACCGGATCCGGTCGGAGCTCGGTTGGCAGGCGCAGGTCGACTTCGAGCAGGGCATGCGCGACTTCGCGACCGCCCCGCTCCGTGCCGCCGTGCAGCGGTGACGCAGCGCGCGACGGACGACGCTGCCTGAGACTCGTCTCAGCCGACACGGCTCGCGCCTCTGGGCGCGAGCCGTGTCGGTCCGGCCGAGACTCGCCCGCCGGACCAGGGCGAGGACGGGGAAGCGCGGGCGAACACCGCACCGCCTACCTGCGCGAGCGGACCATCGACCGTACCCACGCCTCCCGGCCGTCCCCCGATCGCGGGACACGCCGTCCGGAGACCGCATCCGACACGCCCCGGGGGACAGGATCCTGTACCCCGCGGCGTGTCATCGTGTTACGTCGTGAGCATGGACCGAACCCCATCCGCCGGCGACCAGCCCGACGAGGACGCGACGCGCGCGACCGGAGATCGGCCCAGTCGCGGGAGCGACCCGCACCGAATGGACCACATGACCGTCGACGTGATCCTGCCCTGCCTGGACGAGGCCGACGCGCTCCCGCGCGTCATCGGCCGCCTGCCCGAGGGGTACCGCGCCATCGTCGTCGACAACGGCTCGACCGACGGATCCGCCGACGTCGCTCGCGCCCACGGCGCGACCGTCGTCACCGAACCGGTCAAGGGCTTCGGCTCGGCCTGTGCCGCCGGCGTCGCCGCCGCGACCGCCGAGTACGTCGCCTTCTGCGACGCCGACGCCTCGATGGACCCCGGCGAGCTGCCCGACCTCGTCGCACGCGTCGCCGACGGGCGGACCGACCTCGCCCTCGGACGCCGCGTCCCGACCACCCGCGGCGCCTGGGCGCCGCACGCACGCTTCGCCAACCGCGTGCTCGCCGTCCTGATGCGTCGCGCCACCGGCTACCGCCTCCGCGACCTCGGCCCGATGCGCGTCATGCGCCGTGCCGACCTGGTCGCCCTCGACCTGCAGGACCGCCGCAGCGGCTACCCGCTCGAGATGGTCCTGGCCGCACACGCGGCCGGCTGGCGGGTCGACGAGTCCGACATCGGCTACGCCCAGCGCGTCGGTGACAGCAAGGTCACCGGCACGCTCCGCGGCACGGTCAACGCCGTCCGCGACATGTCCCGCCTGCTGCGCGAGTACGGACGGGAGGCACGACCCCGCGTGGTCGCGCCCGGTCCGGCCCGCGACGTGGCCGGGTCCACCACGGAAGGAGCACGCTCATGACGGACGTCACGGTGGTCGTCGTGGCCAAGGAGTGCCTGCCCGGCAAGGTCAAGACCCGGCTGACGCCGGCCCTGACCCCGGAGGGTGCTGCCCGCGTCGCCTCGGCCGCGCTGGCCGACACGATCGAGACGGTGCGCGCCCTGCCCGCGTCGCGTCGCGTGCTGCTCTACGACGGCGTCGTCCTGCCCGAGGGCACCGACGACTTCGAGGTCCTGCACCAGGTCGGCGGCGGACTCGACGAGCGCCTCGGGGCGATGTTCGACGCGATGACCGGTCCGACGCTGCTCGTCGGCATGGACACGCCGCAGGCCTCGCCGGAGCACCTCGTGCCGGTCTTCGAGGACCCGGAGCGCGACGCGTGGTTCGGCCCAGCGGACGACGGCGGCTTCTGGTCGCTGTACCTCCGCGAGCCCGACGGTGCGCTGCTCCGTGGCGTCCCGATGTCCCAGGACGACACCGGGGCCGTGCAGCTCGCACGCCTGACCGACGCCGGCCTGTCGGTCGGCACGCTGCCTGCACTGCTCGACGTCGACACCGTGGCGGACGCCGAGCAGGTCGCCGCCCTCGCGCCGACCTCGCGCTTCGCCACGGCCTTCGCCGCCGAGCGCGACACCACCATGACCACGACGACCGGAGGTGCCCGATGACGATGCACGACACCGTCACGTTCGGCGCCGGCGGCGGCGAGCCGTACGCCCGCGCCCTGCAGACCGACGGCCACCTGCGCCTGACCGACCCGGACCGACCCGACGTCGAGGTCACGATGGACGTCGGCCGGTGGAGCGCCGCCGCCGACCGAGTCGACCGTTCGCTGCTCGAGGGCGCCGACGGCCCGGTGATCGACGTCGGGTGCGGTCCCGGACGCATGCTCGTCGCAGCCCGGGCGCTGGGTATCCCGTCGCTCGGTGTGGACGTCTCCGCCGAGGCCGTCGCGATCGCCCGACGCTCCGGCGGCACCGCGGTGCAGGGCTCCGTCTTCGACACCATCCCCGACGAGGGCCGCTGGGACACCGCGCTCGTGATCGACGGCAACATCGGCATCGGAGGCGACCCGGTCGCACTCCTGGCCCGCTGCGGCGAGATCGTCCGCGACGGTGGTCGCGTGGTCGTCGAGACGCACGCCGACCGCTCGGCCGACCGTGCGTTCACCGCGCACGTGGTCGACGTGGACGGCAACCGGAGCGAGGGCTTCCCGTGGGCCGAGGTCGGCGTCGACGCGCTGCTCCGGCACGCGGCCACCGCGGGGCTCAGCGCTCGGCAGAGCTGGACGACCGACGGACGGACGTTCTGCGAGCTCGTCGCCTGAACACACCTCGTTGTCTTGCATGATGCAAGACAACGAGGTAGCGTCGTGGGCAACAGCCGACGGCGCCCTGGTCGTCGGTCTGACGGCTGTGGCCCTCGGCACGACGACGAGGAGCACCCGTGCAGAACCGACAGAACCCCCTCGGCGGCGCGTACGTCTCCGGCCTCGAGCAGCGTGACGAGATCGGCGCCTACGCGGTCGAGGCCGCATGGCGCCCGGTCGGCAGCTACACCGGCACCGGTTCGGGCCGTGCACTCGGCCGGTTCGTGGACACCCAGTTCCGCCGCCCCGGCACCGCGACGTCCTCGACGCGCACCGTGACCGGGTCGCTGCGGACGGCGACCGGGTCGTTCCGGACCGCCTGAGCCGCCACTCCTCCAGACCGCGAGCGGTCGCCCACCCCGAGACGTCCCCCGCGTTCCCGGTGTGGGCGGCCGCTCGCTCTGTGCTCACCGGTCTGCGCTCACCGGTCGAGTCGTGGCTGCCGTGCGTCTCGCTCCGTCACCGGATACTGGATGAGCTACGGCGACCACTCGCCAGGATGACGCTGCGCCCACTCGAGTGCGCGCAGGAACCGAGCCTGGGTGGACGGTGCGGGACCCCAGAGCCATCCCGACGGCTCGTCGTTGTACGGGAACTCCCACATGAGGAGCCGATGGGTGACCGCTTCGCCGAGGTCGACGTGACGGAGGATGACCCGATCTCCGCACGGGTCCTCCTGTCGATCGTGGTCCTCCCACTCGAGCCCCGCGTCGTCGAGCGCGTCCGCGAACGCCTCGCACGTCGGAACCGCTGGCGCGTCCTCGTGAGCAACCTCGTCGAGGTGAGCGAACAGTTCCCTCCGCAATGCCGCAAGCCGCTGCCAGGAGTCGGCGGTCACGAGCGCCCCGACCAGCTGATCTCAGTCGCGGGATCAGACAACGGTCTCCCCCTCTGAAGGTGTCGAAGCCTTGGAACTTCCGCGCCGTGATGCTCGCCACAGCGGGGTCCGGCTCCGGCGAATTCCCCTCGCACCCCGACGGCGATGCGGCTGCGCTTCCCAGTTTCCCTCATCACTCCGCTTCCGACTGGACGTTGCGTGCTGTGCGGTCACGGAGTTCGAGCATCCACGACCGCGCTGACTGCCCGAGGTCGACCCGCGGCAAGAGACCCGTACCCACGAACCTGAAGAAACCGTCGACGTCGCTGTCGGTCGGCAACTCCCGCAGCAGGTAGTCCAGTTCGTCGCGGTACTGGACGTTCTCGGCCCGCGACACCTCGTCGAGGTCGTTGACGAGCACGGACTCGACATCCGGCCAGTCGAGGTCCCAGTCGTAGTTGAACTCAGCCGCCAAGAGCGATCTGAAGCCAGGAGCGCGCGCCGCGACGCTCCGGTAGTACTCGTGCTTGTCCATCCAGGTCCTCTCGCGTGTACATCGTGACGATCGAGTACGGGGCTGCCCGTCCGAAAGGGACTGCAACTCGACCCGCACGACGGATGCATCGCGCATCGGCGACGCCCGAGCCTGCGGCTCGATTTCATCGCCTCAAGGGGTCGGCCCGACGGTGTCGGTCGCGGAGGTCGCTCAGCCGGAGGCGTCGCCTCGCGCAACCAGCTCTCGCTCCAGCCGGACCTCGAAATCCTGCACCCAACCTTTCGGGCTCATGCCCCAGTCCGTCTCAGGCGAGAATCCAGAACCGAGCGAGAAGAGCAGCAAATCGATGTCGTCATCCGAACAGACCTGGTCGATCCGGCGAAGGTCCTTCAGCATGCTCCGTAGCTGATCGGTGCGTTCCCCGAGGACCGATGTAACGATCTCCTCTGCTGAGTCCCACTCATCGCGCCAATCCTGGTTGAACGCCCCGCCCATCAAGTCCGCGAAAGACGGCACTCTCGCCGCGAACTTCTCCATCTTCATGCATGCCTCTCGCCCCGGGTCCATCGGGAACTCGGCGTCTCGCCGCTGGGTCTGCTCTTCATGCATCAGCGTCGTGTGCGTTGATGCGTCGGACGAGACGGTCAACCCAACCGAGAGCGCTCACCTGCGCATCCACCTCCGGTCGGAAGCCACTCCCCATCGATTCCAACATGCCCACCACGTCGGCTTCCGAACAACTGTCCCGGATCTGCAGGAGCTCGGTCAGGAGCGCGCGTCGAGTTGCCGGGAACTCGTCAAGAGCCTCGGTCAACAGTTCGTCAACCGACGACCACTCGTCTTTCCAGTCTTGGTTGAAGGCGCCGCCCATGAGTGCGTCGAAGGCGGGGTACTGGGGTGACGCTTCCATGTGGATCCCTTGGGCCGGAGTTGCAGTCGAGTTCGATCGAGCGTGGGAGCAGGACTCAGGAGGCGAACCCCCGCACGACTTCGCGGGCAGATTCGAGCCAGGCGCGGACATCCCCACCGAAGTCGCGTCGGAAGTCGATGTCGACATTGAAGGAGAGGAAGAAGTCTTCGACATCCTCCGTCGTCGGAAGAGCCGCAAGGAGTCCATCGATCTCGTGCACGAGCGCTTCTCGCTCGGCCAGCGGGCGGTATGCGACGGCGAGTTCCAACGTCTCGTCCGCCGAACGGTCCTCGTACCAACCTTGGTAGAAGAGGCCTCCGATGACGTTGACCATCAGCGGAGCGCTGCGAGACAGAGTCTGCCTGTCCACTACTTCACCGTCCCATCGGGATCGGCACTGACGATGCGGAAGCCAGTCGAGTCGCCTGGCATGCGAACGATGACCACGCGGAGCGCGCGGATCTCGGAATTCCAGACCGCGCATCGCGCGTGCTCCAGAGAACACCCCGAGTGGGGCCGGCGGCCCGAGATGCCCGAGTCGACGACGCCGTCGACGCGCCCGCGGCTGGTCGAGAACCGCGCCGACCGCGGATGGCGACCGAGCACGACGGACCGGAGGCGCGCCTCCAGACCGTTTCGGACCACGTGGAGATCGTCCATCGCCTCCGACGACCCACCATGCATCTGAGCGTCTCGAAGGCGGACCGGGGACCGCGCTGGACGATCTGCACCCCGCCGAGTGCGCGCGATCCCGTGCAACGGAACCCGTGGGCGGCCAACACGTGCAGCGCCGCCCAGGACACGACCGCACCGCTCGCCGTGTGCAGCGTGGCGCCGTCGCCGGCCTGCACCTCGGCGAGCAGCGCTGCGTCCGCGCGGATCGCGTCCCCCCTGCGCTCGACCCTACCGCCGGCCGGTGACATGCCGCATGTCCTCCGAACGACCCGCAACTGCTCCCCGCAACGACGAGTGCGCATCCCGACGCGACCGTGAGCGCCCCGAGCCCCGCGATGCCAGGATGGGCCCATGAACGACCGCGCCGGCACCCCCGCGACCGCAGACGACCTCGTCGACCTCGACGCCCTCCTGGCCGCGTACCACGAGCGCGTCCCCGACGTGTCGATCCCCGAGCAGAAGGTGGTCTTCGGCACCTCCGGCCACCGCGGCTCCTCGCTCGACACCGCGTTCAACGACACGCACATCGCCGCGATCACGCAGGCGATCGTCGAGTACCGCACCGAGCAGGGCACGACGGGTCCGCTGTTCATCGGCCGCGACACCCACGCGCTCTCCGCCCCCGCCGAGCAGACCGCACTGCAGGTCCTCGCCGCGAACGGCGTCCGGGTGCTCGCCGACGCCGAGGACGGCTTCGTCCCGACCCCGGCGCTCAGCCACGCCATCATCAAGTACAACCGCGAGGAGCACGGCGACACCGCGGACGGCATCGTCATCACGCCGAGCCACAACCCCCCGCGTGACGGCGGCTTCAAGTACAACCCCCCGCACGGCGGCCCGGCCGACAGCGACGCCACGTCGTGGATCGCCGACCGCGCGAACGCGATCATCGCCGACGGGAACGCCGCCGTCCGCCGCCAGGACGAGACCGCTGCCGAGGGCTACGACTTCCTCGGCTCGTACGTCGCGGACCTCGAGCACATCATCGACATCGAGGTCATCAAGCGCGCCGGGGTCAAGATCGGCGCCGACCCGCTGGGTGGCGCATCGCTGCCGTACTGGGAGCGCATCCGCGACCACTACGGTCTCGACCTGACCGTCGTGAACCCCGAGGTCGACCCGACGTGGGCGTTCATGACCCTCGACTGGGACGGCAAGATCCGCATGGACCCGTCGAGCCCCTCGGCGATGGCCTCGGTGCTCGCCCACAAGGACGACTTCGACGTCCTGACCGGGAACGACGCCGACTCGGACCGCCACGGCATCGTCACGCCGGACGGAGGCCTGATGAACCCGAACCACTACCTCGCGGTCGCGATCGAGTACCTGTACGCGCACCGCCCCGACTGGCGCGACGACGCCGCGATCGGCAAGACGCTCGTGTCGTCGAGCATCATCGACCGCGTCGCGGAGTCGCTCGGACGCCGGCTCTGGGAGGTCCCGGTCGGCTTCAAGTGGTTCGTCCCGGGCCTGATCGACGGCTCCGTGGCCTTCGGTGGCGAGGAGTCCGCGGGCGCCTCGTTCCTCCGCAAGGACGGCACGGCGTGGACGACCGACAAGGACGGCATCATCCTGGCGCTCCTGGCGTCGGAGATCACCGCCGTCACCGGCAAGACCCCGTCGCAGCTGTACACCGAGCTCACCGAGCGCTTCGGCGACCCGGTCTACCAGCGCGTGGACGCCGCGGCGAGCAAGGAGCAGAAGGCCCGCCTGTCGAAGCTCGACGGCGACGCGATCACCGCCGACACCCTGGCCGGCGACCCGATCACGGCGAAGCTCTCGAAGGCCCCGGGCAACGACGCGGCCGTCGGAGGCGTCAAGGTCGTCACGGACAAGGCCTGGTTCGCCGCCCGCCCCTCGGGCACCGAGGACGTCTACAAGATCTACGCGGAGAGCTTCGTGGGCCAGGAGCACCTCGAGCAGGTGCAGCGTGAGGCGAAGGAGATCGTGGACGCCGCCCTCGGCGCGTAGTCCCCGACGACCGACCGAGGGCGTCACCGGATCCGTCCGGTGACGCCCTCGGCGTTCCACGACCGTCTCGTCCTGCCGGTCGGGCCACTCCTGCACACGCCCCGAGCACCCTGCCGATGTCCACAGGAACGAGGCGGATGGGAACAATCCGTTTGCGCTGGTTGTATTTTTGCAGTGCGCGCAACAACGCTCCCCCGCGCCCGGGTGTGAGCGACGCGCGAGCACCAGTACGCACGGGAGACCGAATGACCCAGACGGCTACCGCACCCGCGGCCCCCACCACGTCCTCGAACGCGGTGATGAACCACCGGCAGATCCTGCTCGTCATCTACGGGCTGATGGCCGGCATGTTCCTCGGCGCGCTCGACCAGACCATCGTCGGCACCGCCATCCGCACGATCGGCGACGACCTGCACGGGCTCGACCAGCAGGCCTGGGTGACCACGGCCTACCTGATCGCGTCCACGATCACGACGCCGATCTACGGCAAGCTCTCCGACATCTTCGGCCGCCGCCCGCTGTTCCTCACCGCGATCGGCATCTTCATCCTCGGATCGCTCGCCGCGTCGTTCTCGACCTCGATGCTCATGCTCGCCGGGTTCCGCGCGCTGCAGGGCCTCGGCGCCGGCGGTCTGATGTCGCTGCCGCTCGCGATCATGGGCGACATGCTCGCCCCGCGCGAGCGCGCCAAGTACCAGGGCTACTTCCTGGCCGTGTTCGGCATCTCCTCGGTGATCGGCCCGCTCGTCGGTGGCCTGTTCGCCGGCGCGTCCCAGATCCTGTTCGTCAGCGGATGGCGCTGGGTCTTCCTGGTCAACGTGCCGGTCGGCATCGTCGCGCTGATCATGGTGACGACGTTCCTGCACCTGCCGAAGTTCGGCGACCGCGGCAAGCCCCGCATCGACTGGTGGGGCGCCTCGCTGGTCATCGTCACCCTCGTGCCGCTGCTCCTCATCGCCGAGCAGGGCCGCGAGTGGGGCTGGGACTCCCCCGGCGCCATCGCCTGCTACGCGATCGGCGCTCTGGGCCTGCTGGCCTTCGTGATCGTCGAGCGCTCCATGGGTGACGACGCGATCCTGCCGCTCAAGCTCTTCGGCTCGCGGGTCTTCTCGATGGCGGCCGTCCTGTCCGTGCTCGTCGGCTTCGGCATGTTCGGCGCGATGCTGACCATCCCGCTCTACCTGCAGATCGTGAAGGGCGTCACGCCCACCGAGTCCGGCTTCGCCATGCTGCCGATGGTGCTCGGCCTGATGATCTCCTCGATCGCGTCCGGCCAGATCATCTCGCGCACCGGCCGCTACGGCGCCTTCCCGATCACGGGCACCGCGTTCACGGCGATCGGCTTCACGCTCCTCACCTTCCTCACCGCGGACAGCCCGCTCTGGTTCCTCATGCTCGGCATGTTCGGCATCGGGCTCGGGCTCGGGCAGCTCATGCAGACGCTGACCCTCGCGGCGCAGAACTCGGTCTCGCCGCGGGACATCGGCGTGGCCACGAGTGCGGCGACGTTCTTCCGCCAGATCGGCGGCACCATGGGCACCGCGGTGCTCCTGTCGGTCCTGTTCACGCTCATGCCGACGAACATCACCGGCGCGATGCAGAACGAGTCGACGCTCAAGCCGGCCCTCACCGCCGCACTCACCCCCTCGGTCGCCAGCGCGTCCGAGAACAAGGGCGTGATGGACCAGATCTGGTCGAAGATCGTCGACCCGGTGCAGCAGAACGTGCAGCAGGGGCTCGACAAGGGCGCCGCCGCCGCGAAGCAGGCCGCCGACCAGGCCGTGACGCAGCAGGTCACCGCGCAGGTGCAGCAGCAGGTCGCTGCCGGTGCGATCCCCGCCGCGTCGGTCGACTCGGTCATCGCCCAGCAGGTCGCCGCGAACAAGTCCGCTGCCGAGCAGCAGGCCCTCGAGACCGCCGCGTCGAAGGCGAACGCCGAGGTCGTCGACGGCACGCTGCAGATCGACTACAGCAACGCCGACCAGCGGAAGGCCGTGGTCGACGAGGTCGCGCCGAAGCTGGTCGACCAGCTGAAGAACGGCAACACGGCGGCGAGTTCGTCCGCCGGCTCCGCCACGAGCGACACGTCGTTCCTCAACGGTGCAGACCAGCGACTCACCCGTCCGTTCCTGGTCGGGTTCAGCCAGTCGGCCGTCGTCGTCTACTCCGTCGGCCTCGCCGTGATCCTGCTCGCGTTCGTCCTGACCTGGTTCTTCCGGGTCCCGCCGCTCCGCAAGGTGTCGGCGCTGCAGGAGCAGGCGAACGCGGCGAAGGGTGACTCCGACCGCCTGGCGGCGGACGCGCAGCAGGCGGCGGCGAACACCGGCTCGCTGGTCGCCCCCGACACGGGGTCGATGCGCGCGGTCCCGACCTCACCGGACGTCACGGTGCAGCAGCCGCAGGACCGGCCTGGAGGCTCCACCTCCCCCGCCACGCACCACGCCTCCGACACGGGTGCCGCCGACCGCGCCGGTCACGACCCCGAGGACGGCACGCGGGCGCCGCTCGCCGACGCGACCACGCACGGCGCGCACGCCGCGGCGGCACCGGTGGACGAGCCTCCGGCGACGACCGCGACCATCCGCACGCACCCGGCGCACGCCGCGTCGGACGGGGCCGCGCAACCGGACACGACAGCCGCGCACCACGGGCGACACTCCGCGGAGTAGTCCACCGAAGTCGCTGTGAGGCGACATCGTCGACGTCGTACGACGTCGACGATGTCGCCTCCGTCGTCCCGGCCCTGACGAGCCCGGCGCCGCTCAGTGCTGTCCGCGCTCCTGCTCCCGGAGCTCCACGGAGTCACCGGCCGCACACGCCGAGGTCGCGCTGATCGTGTCCCCGCCACCGAGGTCCGACGAGGTGAACGCGACGTTCGCGATCGCGGCGCCCCTGGCGTCGAGACCGGAGTAGCTGCCATCCCCGTCGGCGAAGCTCCGGGCGCAACGCGTCCGCCCCGATCCATCCTGGCCGCTCCGGGCGGCAGGCGCTCAGTCCTCCTGCGCGACCGGGGACACGACCGCCGAACCGACCGCCGACTCGACCGCTGCGTGCGGCAACCGCCGTCGCATCACGTCGACCGCCACCGGGTTGTCGTCCACGAGGACGAACCGCCGGCCCAGGTCGCGCGCGACCGCACCGAGGGTGCCGCTCCCCGCGAAGAAGTCGAGCACCCAGTCCCCCTCGCGCGACGACGCCTGCACCATGCGGCGGAGCACCCCCTCGGGCTTCTGCGTCGGGTAGCCGGTCTTCTCGCTGCCGGTCGGCGACACGATCGTGTGCCACCAGACGTCGGTCGGCAGCTTCCCGCGCTCCCGCTTCTCCGGCGTGACGAGCCCCGGCGCCATGTACGGCTCGCGGTCGACCGACTCGGAGTCGAACCAGTACCGCTCCGGGTCCTTCACGTAGACGAGGATCGTGTCGTGCTTCGTGGGCCACCGCGATCGTGACTTGGCACCGAAGTCGTACGCCCAGATGATCTCGTTGAGGAACGCGTCACGGCCGAAGAGCGCGTCGAGCAGCACCTTCGCGTAGTGCGCCTCGCGGTAGTCGAGGTGCAGGTAGAGCGTGCCGTCGTCGGTCAGCAGTCGCCACGCCTCGAGCAGCCGTGGCTCGAGGAACGCCCAGTAGTCCTCGAACCGGTCGTCGAACCGCATCAGGTCGCCGCGGATCCGTTCGTAGGTCCGACCCCGGAAGCCCGTGATCGTCCCGGCGTCACCGGCGGTCCGGCGTTTGGCGGTCACCGCGTGGCGCCGCTGCTTCCGGCCGGTGTTGAACGGCGGGTCGAGGTAGACGACCGTGAACGCGCCGTCGGGCAGGGTCGGCAGGACGTCGAGGTTGTCGCCGAGGACGACGAGGTCGGGACTCCGGGCGTCGAGGCTGCGCACCGCACCATCCTCCCCCGGTGCCGGGCGTCGTCGGACCGCGGGGCTCAGGACGCCTGCGTCGACCCGGTGTCGTCCGTCGACCGGCAGGTGACCCCGTTCGCGACGACGTCCGACGCACGGTGGGTGCCGCCGACGAACACGTCGGACGCCTTCCCGGCCCGCAGGGCGGTGACCACCGCGAGGTCGTGCGGCGAGTCCACCGTCCCGATCGACGCCGACACCCGGAACTGCACGGCCGCAGCGGCACAGTCGGCGGGTACCGTCACGGCGAAGGCGACGCAGTCCTCCTCGTCGCACCCGGCCGGCGCGTCGGCGTCGAGGTGGTCCTCGGCTTGCTGCGTCGCGGACACGCGGTCGGTGTCCGCCCCACCGTCGGTGACACAGGACACGTCGCCGACGTCGGAGAACGCTTCGTCGTAGTTCTCGACCAGGACGAGCGGCACGTCCGCGGTGAGCGCGACCGTGCGCTCCTCGACCCGGCTCGGTTCCTCGTCGTCCTCGCCCGCGAAGAACCCGACCGTGACGACCGCGGTGCAGCTCTCGTCGGTGTCGATCTCGTACGCGTCGCAGTTCGCGTCACCCGGCGTGGAGTCGCAGGTGCCCTCCCACTCGTCGTCGCCGGCCAGCCACGTCACGTCCGTGTGACCGTCGTCCGAGGACCACTCCGGCACCTGCGCGTCGTCGGGCCCGCCGAACCCCGGGTCCGCGGAGCCGAACGCCGCCGCAGCGACGTCCTCCACGGCGGGGACGAGAGGCAGGAGCGACATCGAGGTCCCCGCCACGAGCACGGCGGCCGCGACCCCGGCGGTGACGGACACCAGGACCCGCTGGACCCGGGCCACGAACCGCGAGGGCGGTCCCTCGACGAAGGGTCGGGCGGCCGGCACGGACCACGCGTCCGCCGCGTCCGCCTCTGCGGGCGGTCCGGAGGCGCGACGGGCGGCGGACCGGTCGCGGATCCGACCGAGCTCCGCCACCACACCGTCGGCATGCCGGGAGGCACCGACCACCCAGAGGGCGACACCGGCGATCAGCGGTGCCAGCGCCAGGACCGCCGGTCCGTCGACGGCCCAGAGGACGCCGACGACGAGGAAGGAGGCGAGCGTCACGGCGGCGCCGACGACGAGCGCCACGGTCGCGCCACGGGCCACCGAGCGGTGCAGCGCGCGCGTCGGCGCCCAGAACGTCCACCCAGCGGGCGCCGGCGGGAGCCCGTCGGCCGGGGTCCACCCGGCGGCGGGCTCGGCACCCTCGTACTGGTCCACCCACGCAGCGGACGGCGTCGGCCACCCCGGCGGAGTACGGAAGCGGAGGGAGGGCGTCGCGTCGGGCACGCCAGTGAGCGTAGTGTCCGGCGCGACCTCGCACGCCCCCACCTTCGGGGCGGCCACGGACGCCGGTCAGGGCTGCGGCGTAGCGTCGGCGCCATGGCATCACCCGAGGTCCGCAACGACACCGACGCGCAGCAGTACTCCCTGGTCGAGGACGGTGAGGTCATCGGCTTCGCGGCGTACGAGGTCGACGGCGACGAGATCCGCTTCACCCACACCGAGGTCGACCCCGCACACCGCGGTGGCGGACACGCATCGATCCTGGTCCAGCACGCGCTCGACGACGTCCGCGAGGGCTCCCTGCGCGTCGTCCCGCTCTGCACCTACGTCAAGGCCTGGATCGAGCGGCACCCGGACTACCAGGAGCTCACCTCCCGCTGACGCGGGCGCCGGCCGGGCCTGCCCGTTCAGTAGGTCCGGTCGAGCGTTCCCGGCCGGGCGTCGTGGCGGCCTCCGCCACGCACCGACGGCACCTTGATGAGCACGTTCCCGCTGAGCAGGTCGTGGTCGTCGTCGGCGGGCGTCGGGGCCTCCTTCGGGAGGCGCGACTGCCGCTCGTACTCGGCCTGCGTCTCGTGACGGGTCGGGGCGAACACCTCGTCCATCATCGCGCCGACACCGCCGGATCCGCCGCTGCGCGTGGCCTTGTTCGACAGGTCGATCCACCCCACGCGATCGGCGACCCACATCACGACGGCCGCCACGGCCACCGCCCCCAGGAGGATCAACCAGTTCACGGTCCCGACGCTACGTCAGTCGACCGGCCAGGACCTCCGCCGCGCGGATGATCCTGTCGATCCGAGGGCGGATCACGGGACCCGCTCGAGCCACTCCCGCGTCGCGAACTTCGTCTCGACGAGCTCTCGCGCCCGGGCCCGCTCGGCCTCGGTCACGTGGCCCTCGTGCGCCCCGTAGAGCTTCGTGAACGTCCCGATCAGTCGGTCGATGATCTCCGCGCGCGTGAGACCGGTCTGCGAGCGCAGCGGGTCGACCCGCTTGGCGGCCGAGGTCGTCCCCTTGTCGCTCATCTTCTCGCGCCCGATGCGGAGCACCTCGACCATCTTCTGGCCGTCCATGTCGTAGCTCATCGTCGCGTGGTGCAGCAGGGCGCCGGTGCCGAGGCGCTTCTGCGCGGCGCCGCCGATCTTGCCCTTCGTCGACGAGATGTCGTTGAGCGGCTGGTAGTAGGCCTCGATGCCGAGGGACTTCAGTGCCTCGATCACCCACTCGTCCAGGTAGGCGTACGAGTCGGCGAACGTCATGCCCTGCACGAGGTCGGTCGGCACGTACAGCGAGTACGAGATGATCGCACCGGCGTCCATGAACATCGCGCCGCCGCCGGAGATGCGGCGGACGACCTCGACGCCGTACTTGGCGGCACCGGCCGGGTCGACCTCGTTCTTCAGCGACTGGAACGACCCGATCACGACGGCGGGCTGGTCCCACTCCCAGATGCGCAGGGTCGGACCGCGGCGACCGGCGCCGACCTCCTCGGTCAGGACCTGGTCGAGCGCCAGGTGCTCGTTCGGGCTGATCGGCCCCTCGTGGACGATCTCCCAGTCGTACTCCTGCCACGTCGACGCCCGCGAGAGCGCGCGACGGACGGCGACCCCGACGGACTCGGGCGTGAAGCCGAGCAGCACCGCCCCCTCGGGCAGTGCCGAGCGGACCGCGGCCGCGATGCCCGCCGCGTCGGTCGTGGCGGGCAGGCCGTCCACGGCCTGGTCGATCAGCGGCAGCGCGTCGTCCGGCTCGAGGAAGAAGTCACCTGCCAGCCGGAACTCCTGGATGCTCCCGTCGACGACCTCGAGGTCGACGACGACCAGCTTGCCTCCGGGGACCTTGTACTCACCGTGCACAGGAGGAGCCTACGCCCGCCACCTGTCGGACGGGAGGCGCGGGGCGGCGCCGCCCCGCGCCTCCCGTCCGCCCTGACGTCGCGTCAGCGACCCACGTGCCGGTCGAGCCACGCGACCAGGTCGGCGATCACCTCGTCGCGGTTCGTCTCGTTGTAGACCTCGTGCCGCGCGCCCTCGTAGACGTGCACCTGCACGTCCGACAGCCGGCCGCGACGGCGGTACGCCTCGGCGAGCCGCTCCACCGAGCGGGGACCGCCGAGGGTGTCGTCGGACCCGACCTGCAGCAGCACCGGCAGGTCGTGCGGGATGCGCCGACGCGGCACCCCGAGCAGCCGGAGCGCGTCCGCGACGCCGAACAGCTTCAGGACGTCGGCCTCGACCGCGAGCGGGTCGGCCGTGATCGCCTCGATGACCGCCCGGTCGCGCGAGATCCACTCGTGCTTCGTCGGTCCGGAGCCCGCGTGCCGGGCGTTCAGGTCGCCACTGTTCATCCAGCCGGGCAGCCGGTAGGCCGTCGCGGAGAGCGCGACCCCGTCGTACCGCTCCGACGAGGTGTTCACGATCCGCTGCGCCATCAGCGACCCCCAGGAGTGTCCGAGGAGCACGAGTGGGACCCCCGGGTCCTGCTCGCGGGCGACGACGCTCATCTGTTCGACGGCCGCGATCGCCGCACGCAGGCCGCCGGGGCCGAGTCGCCCGAGCTGCGCGTGGTCGCCGTGCCACTGCGCGAGCCCGGTTCGGCCGTGCCCGCGGTGGTCGTTCGCGTGCACGGTGTACCCGGCGCGGACGAGGTCCTGCGCGAGCGGCTCGTACCGGAGCCCGTGCTCCCCGACGCCGTGCGCGATCTGCACGATGCCCTTCGGCCTGCCGGCGCGCCAGGTCGAGTAGACGATCTCGACGCCGTGCGCGTCGGTGAACGAGGAGTCCCCTCGGGCGGCGGAGAAGGTCGGCACGGGTCGATCCTCGCAGACGCACAGGCGGTGCAGGTGGTCCGCGGCGTGTTCATCCGGCGTTCACGCAGGCGGTTCGGAGCAGGCCTAGCGTCACGCCCATGGACGTCCTCGTCACCGTCGTGCTGGTGATCGTGGTGGCCCTCGTGTTCGACTTCACGAACGGCTTCCACGACACCGCGAACGCCATGGCCACCTCGGTCGCCACCGGAGCCCTGAAGCCCCGGACCGCCGTGCTCATCTCCGCCGTCCTCAACGTGGTCGGCGCGTTCCTGTCCACCGAGGTCGCGAAGACGGTCTCGCAGGGCATCGTCCGCGAGGGCCAGGACGGAATCCAGATCAGTCCGACCATGATCTTCGCGGGACTCGTCGGCGCGGTGCTGTGGAACCTCGCCACCTGGTACTTCGGCCTGCCGTCGTCGTCCACGCACGCGCTGTTCGGCGGACTCATCGGCGCGTCGATCATCGGTGCCGGCCTGGACTCGGTCGACTGGGCCACGGTCGTGTCGAAGGTCGTCCTGCCGGCACTGCTCTCGCCCGTGATCGCCGGCGTCATCGCGCTCGTCGCGACCTACCTCGCCTACACGCTCACGCGGAACGCGACGACGCACGGTGCCGCGACGGGCTTCCGGCACGGGCAGACGATCTCGGCGTCGCTGGTCTCGCTCGCCCACGGCACGAACGACGCGCAGAAGACGATGGGCGTCATCACCCTGACGCTCATCGCGGCGAACCTCCAGCCCTCCGGGACGGGACCGCAGCTCTGGGTGGTCCTGGCCTGCGGCCTCGCGATCGGCCTCGGTACCTACACGGGCGGCTGGCGGATCATGCGCACCGTCGGCAAGAAGATCTCGGACGTGCAGTCCCCGCAGGGCTTCGCGGCGGAGACGAGCTCGGCGGCGACCATCCTCGTGTCCTCGCACCTCGGGTTCGCGCTCTCCACGACCCACGTGACGAGCGGGTCGGTGATCGGGTCGGGACTCGGCAAGAAGCTCGCCGACGTGCACTGGTCCGTGGTCGGTCGGATCGTCGTCGCGTGGGTGATCACGTTGCCCGCGGCCGCGGTCGTCGGCGCGCTCGCCACCCTGGTCGCCTCGACGAGCACGATCGGCCTGGTGGTCGTCGCGGTGCTCGCCCTGGGCGGGGGCCTCTGCTTCTTCTTCCTCGCGCGGCGGAAGCCGATCACGAAGGACACCGTCAACGACGAGCAGCCGGCCGGCGAGCCGGTGTCGGCCTGAGGAGGCCCGGATGGACATCGACCTGAGCAGCATCGGCATCGTCGCCGGCGTCGGCTTCGTCGCCGCGGTCGGCATCGTGCTCGTCTACACGCTCGGCCTGCGGCTGCTCGGGACCGGCCAGCCCGTCGACGCCGGCGGCGAGCGCACCGAGTACCGGGAGGAGACCCCGCGGTCCGGGCACACGCCGCCGGCCGCCCTCGCCGGTGCCGTGGTGTGCTTCGCGGTGTGTGCCGCGGCGGTCCTGTACGGCATCTGGCTGACGATCCCGCAGTTCCACTGAGGCGGGGCGGCTGGGAGGATCGACCGGTGACCTCCCACCACCTCGACCCGTCGCTCCACACCGCCGTCGACGTGCTCACCGCGGAGCGCGACCCCGTGCTCCGCGTCGAGGACGGCGACACCGTGACGGTCCGGACGCTGAGCGCCGCCGGGTACACCGAGCCGCTGGCCTCCCCCGGGGCCGACGCACCGACGCTCCTCGACGGGCGCCGCGGGCACTGCCTGGTCGGACCGATCGCGGTGACCGGCGCTCGGCCGGGCCAGGTGCTCGCCGTGCGCTTCGACGACCTGGTGCCGGACGACTGGGGCTACACCGGGTCCGGCGGGGTCGACACCCCGGTCAACCGGGCGCTCGGGCTCGCCGACCCGGCGTCCCGCGGACCGCTGCTCTGGGACGTCGACGCTCAGGGGGGCGTGGCGCGCAACCAGCTCGGGCTCGGTGTCCGGACGGCGCCGTTCCTCGGGGTGGTCGGGCTCCCGCCGGAGCCCACCGGGGAGCACTCGACGATCCCGCCGCGGCCGCTCGGTGGGGGCAACATCGACTGCCGCGAGCTGGTCGCCGGGTCGACGCTGTACCTGCCCGTCACCGTGCCGGACGCGCTGGTCTCCGTCGGTGACGGCCACGCGGCGCAGGGCGACGGCGAGGTCTCCGGCACCGCGGTCGAGTGCGGCATGACGACGACGATGACCCTCTCCCTGCTCGACGACGCCCCGGTCGCGGGCATCCACGCGGACACCCCCGCGGGCCGCATCACGTTCGGGTTCGACGCAGACCTCAACACGGCGACGACGACGGCGCTCGACCGGATGGTCGACTGGCTCGCCGGGCTGTACGGCATCACCCGCGGGCAGGCGCTGGCGATGGCGAGCGTCGCGGTGAGCATGCGCGTGACCCAGGTCGCGAACCGCACCTGGGGTGTGCACGCGCTGCTCCCCCACGACGCGGTCCTCGCACCCGCCGCGCGCTGACGGGCGCCGCCGCGCGCTGACGGGCGCGGGCGCTGACGGGAGGCGCGACCCACGTTCCCGACGTCGGGGACGCAAGTCACGCCTCCCGTCCGCCCGTTCCTTCCCATGACACCCGCGATACGACGCGAGAACGGGCGTACCTGACCGGAAGTTCCGACCAGGTACGCCCGCTTCCGTCGAGTACGCCCGTTCCGACCCGGTCCGCGCGGTCAGACCCGGTACGCCCGAGTGGGCCCGGTCAGTGCGCGGAGTACCCGCCGTCGACCAGGTGGTAGCTGCCGCTGATGAACGACGCCTTGTCGCTCAGCAGGAACAGCACGAGCGCCGCGACCTCGGCGTCGGTGCCGAGCCGCTTCGCCGCGTGCTCGCCCTCGAGCGCCGCGAGCTCCTCGGCGGAGAGCGACGACCGGACGAGCGGGGTGTCGATGAAGCCGGGGCCGACCGCGTTCGTGCGGACGCCCTGCGCCGTGTACTCGAGCGCGGCGACCTTGGTCAGCCCGACCAGGGCGTGCTTCGACGCGACGTAGGCGGCGTTCTGCGCGATGCCGACCGAGCCGAGCACCGACGCCATGTTCACGATCGCGCCACCTCCGGCCGCCAGGATCGCGGGGATCTCGTACCGGAGCCCGTAGAAGACGCCGTCGAGGTCGACCGCGCGGACCCGGTCCCACGCCTCGACGTCGTACTCGCCGATCGGCTGCGGAGCGGCGCCGATGCCGGCGTTGTTCACGGCGAGGTGGAGCGCGCCGTAGGTGTCGACCGCGTGCTGGACCATCCGCTCGTTGTCGCCCGCGACGGCGGAGTTCGCCTCGAACGCGCTCGCCGCGCCACCGGCACCCTCGATCTCGGCGACGACGCGCTGCGCGGCCTCGCCCTTGATGTCGGTGACGACGACCCGTGCTCCCGCGGCGGCGAGCTCCTTCGCGATCGCTGCTCCGATGCCGCTGCCGCCACCGATGACGACGGCGACCCTGCCCTCGAACTCGGACATGTTCTCCTTCTTCCTCGACGTTCCGTCGATGTACACAAAGCAACACGTGTTGCGCACTCAGCGTACACCTCGTCGAATCCAGTTCGTTCGCTGAACTAATGAGGTAGGCTAACGGTCGTGCCCGACACCTCCCTCGCCACCGACCTCCGCGTCGCGGTGGCCCGGCTGTCGCGGACGCTCCGCGCACAGAAGGTCGACGCGAGCATGACCGACGGCCAGTTCTCGGCCCTCGCACGACTGCACCGCGAGGGCGCCATGACCCTCGCCGAGCTCAGTCGTCAGGACGGTGTGACACCGCCGAGCATGACGAAGTCGATCGCGGTGCTCGTCGACCGGGGCCTCGTGTCGAAGGTCGACCACGGCGACGACCGCCGCAAGGTCCTGCTCGCCGCGACCCCGGCCGGCTCCACCTTCGTCGAGGAGACCCGACGGCGCCGCGACGACTGGCTCTCGCCGCGCCTCACAGCCCTGACCGCCACCGAGCGCCGCACCCTGGCCGAGGCCACCGAGATCATGAGGAGGCTGGCCCAGCAGTGACCGCCGTGTTCCGCTCCCTGTCCGCCCGCAACTACCGCATCTGGTTCGCCGGGGCCCTGGTCTCCAACGTCGGCACCTGGATGCAGCGCACCGCCCAGGACTGGATCGTCCTGACGAAGCTGTCCGACAACGACGGGATCGCGGTCGGCATCACCATGGCGCTGCAGTTCGGCCCGCAGCTGCTCCTGCTCCCCCTGACGGGCCTGGCGGCAGACCGCTTCGACCGGCGCCGCATGCTCATGCTGACGCAGGCGTTGATGGGTGCGCTCGGACTCGGGCTGGGGATCATGGTCCTCACCGACACGGCGACCCTGTGGTCCCTGTACGGCTTCGCCCTGGCACTCGGCATCGTCGCCGCGTTCGACACCCCGATCCGACAGGCCTTCGTCTCCGACGTCGTGCAGGGCGAGCACGTGTCGAACGCCGTCGCCCTGAACTCCGCGTCGTTCAACGCGGCTCGGCTCATCGGCCCGGCGGTCGCGGGCGTGCTCATCGCCGCGATCGGGTCCGGATGGGTGTTCGTCATCAACGCCGGCTCGTTCCTGGCCGTCCTCGTGGCGCTCCGCTTCGTCGACCCGACACAGCTCGCCGAACGGGTGCGTCCGAAGCGCGGGAAGGGGCAGATCATCGCCGGCTTCACCTACGTGCGGACCCGACCGGACATCATCGTGGTGCTCTGCATGATCTTCGTCGTGGGGACGTTCGGCGTGAACTTCCCGATCTTCACCTCCACGATGGCGCGGGTCGAGTTCGGCAAGGGTGCCGGCGAGTTCGGCCTGCTGAACTCCGTCATGGCGATCGGCTCGGTCGCGGGTGCACTCCTCTCCGCCCGACGGGACCGCCCGCGGATGCGCACCCTCGTCGTCGCCTCGGCGGGCTTCGGGCTGGCGTGCACGGCAGCCGCGATCGCCCCGACCTACTGGACCTTCGCGGTCGTGCTGGTCTTCGTCGGCCTGGCGTCCCTGACCTTCATGACGACGGCCAACGCCCTCGTGCAGACCACGACGAAGCCCGCGATGCGGGGTCGGGTGATGGCGCTCTACATGGCGATCTTCGCGGGCGGCACACCGATCGGCGCCCCGATCGTCGGCGCCGTCGCCGACGCGTGGGGGCCGCGCTGGGCGATCGTCGTCGGTGCCGCGTCGGGGTTCGTCGCCCTCGCGATCGCGCTGGTCTGGCTCGTCCGCTGGGAGCACCTGCGGCTGCGGTACGACGCCGACGCCAGACTCCACCTCGCGGTCACGCACGCGGTGCCGGTGGTCGGCACGCGGGCGTCGCGCGCGGCGCTGCGGCGCGACCTGGAGCGCGACGAGGCGGTCGCGGACCGGTCCAGCTCGGTCTGACGGGTCGCGAGCGCCGTGCAGCGCGACGGGTCCTGCGGAGCGACAGTCTGCCGCGGACGGTCCGCAGCAGGCTGTCGCTTCCGCACAGCACTCGGTCCGCATGCGCCGGACGGGAGGCACGGGGCCGCCCCGCCACGCGCCTCCCCTCCGACGCACGGCCGGCCCGCAGCGGCGCGAGGGCTCCGGCAGCGCGACAGTGCGCCGCCGACGGTTCCGAGAGGACTGTCGCTTTGGCGGATCCGCCGCGTCGCCGCGCCGAGTGCCGCGTCGCGCCGTCGCGCCGTCGCGCCGAGGCGCCGCGTCAGCGCGCGGGGACCGCGACCGCGAAGACGCGTTCCTCGAGCGCCTCGACGACCGCACCCACGGCGACGGCGAGCCCCTCGGCGGCGACGCGGATCCCGTCCGGCGCGCCGACGTCCACCCGTCGGAGCGCCGAGCGGGCCACCCGGAACGCGGCGACCTGGTCGTCCACGCATGCCGGGGCGACGTCGGCCAGGCAGTCGTCCGCACGTGCCGCGAGGAACGCGAGCGACCGCGGACTGTGCGATTCGTGGAGCAGGAACCCGGCGGCGTCCCGCGGAGCGACGCCGTGGTGGTCACGCCCGCGCCGGAAGGCCTCGCCGGCTCCGCAGGCCCGCAGGGCGGTGGTCCACGACGCCGCCGACCCGGTGTCCACGAGCGGGGAGGCGAGGAGCCGGGCGGTCAGACCGCACCGCAGCAGGGACCGGCCGAGGGTGAAGAACTCCCACACCTCGTCACGACTGACGTCACCCTCGACGACGCCGACCGCCAGCGCACTGCGTTCCCGCACCCAGGCGAGGAACTCGTGCGCCCGGTCGACGGCGACCTTGCGGGGCATGCGTGACCGGGTGACGTCGAGGCAGTCCCAGAGTTCGGTGGACACGACCTCGCGCGCTCGGCGGGCGTGGTCGCGGGCGACGCCGACCGCGTGGGCGACGGATGCGGGTTCGTGCCGGTCGAGCGCGAGCGACTCGACGACGGCCGCCCGAAGGCGACGACGCCCGGGCGAGCGCGCGCCAACGACGCGGTGCAGCGTGGGGCCGACCACGTCCTCGTCGTCGACCACGCCCGCATCGGGCCGGACGACGTAGACGTCGAGCATCCTCGCGACGACGTCGGCCCGTTCGACCGCGCTCCCGACGTGGAACACGCTCCCCGCGAGTCGGCTCAGCACGTCGGCTCCTGCATGCGGCGAAGCTACCGAGCGGGCGTTGCGACAGTGTTTCGGAGCCGCGTCACCGGTGTTGCGAGCCATCCACCGCGCGCGCTCTCGGACAACACTCGCTAGACAACCTAACTAGAGCGTCTAGCATTGTCCGTATGACGACCGAGGTGACGAACACCACCACGGGCTTCTGGTACGGGACCGGTTCCAGGGTCGACGCGGTGGACGTGCTGAACGCGCTCCGCAAGTACCGGAGCGCAGAGAGTGCCGCGCAGCGCCGTGCGCGCGAGGCACTGGGCATCGGCGAGAACGCCCTGCTCGCGCTTCGGATCCTGCTCGACGCCGAGTCCGAAGGACGTTCCGTGAACGCGAAGGAGCTCGCCGACCGTCTCGAGATCACCCCGGCGTCGACCTCGGCGCTCGTCGACCGACTCGTCCGCAGCGGCCACGTCGAGCGTCACGCCGACCCCCACGACCGACGCGGTGTCATCCTGACCGCGTCGGGTGGGTCGATGCGCCAGGTGCTGCGGGTGATCGACCAGCTCGACACCCGCGCGATCGAGGTGGCCGAGCACCTCCCGCAGACGGACATGACGGTCGTCGTCGCGTTCCTCGAGGAGATGGCCCGGGTCGTCGACCGCGACGAGGACGAGACCGCGACGGAGCGCTCCGCGTAGCCTCGTCGCATGCACAGCGCTCCGCAGGACCCCGCCCGGGTGCCTCCGCGTGATCCGGAGGACGACATGCCGCTCGCGGAGCTCGACGCGCGTGCTCGGGCCGACGCTGCACTGCGGCGCATCCGGAACGGGGCCGACCCCGCGCGGGAGGCCTTCGACCTGGCGAACACGATGAACGACGAAGCCGTCGGGCGCCTCCGCGGCGCCGTGCTGCGGTGGTTCCGCCGCGGCTGACCCCGTGCCCGCCGGCACGGCCCCGTGTCGGTCGGTCCCCTACCGCTCGTCGGTGAAGGCAGTGCCGACGGCCGCGATGTCGTCGGCCCCGTGGCCGGCCGCACTCGCATCGGCGTAGACCCGGTCGAGTGCGTCGAGCAGGGTCGTGGACACACCCGCGGACCGCGCAGCGTCACCGATCAAGCCGATGTCCTTCCGCAGACCGTCGAGGGCGAACTGCGGTGCGAGGTCGCCACCGATCATCGCCGCGCCCTTCGTGTGCGCGTAGGGCGAGTCACTCGCGGTGCCGTCGATCGCGTCGAGGAACAGCTGCGGGTCGAGCCCGAGGGCGCGGGCGAGCGCGAGGGACTGCCCGGTGGCCGCGGTGATCGACGCGACCCAGGCGTTGGCCGCGAGCTTCAGGGCCGTGCCGTCGCCGACCCGCTCCCCCGCGCGGACGGTCTTCGCGCCGATGGCGTCGAGAACGGGATCGATGTGGTCGAGCACGTCGGACGGCCCGGCGGCCAGCATCGTGAGCTTCCCCTGCTCCGCCGGGGCCTTCGTTCCGAGCATCATCGCCTCGACGAGGGTGATGCCGTACTTCTCGGCCAACTGCACCACGATCTCGGTGCCCGCGACCCCGATGGTCGAGGCCTGCACCCAGATCGCGTCCGTGGGAGCGTCACCGGCCGCGGCGTCGAGGACGTCGACGACCGCGTCGGTGTCGAAGAGCGTCAGCAGGACGACCTCGGCGTCACCGACCGCCGCTGCGGCGTCCGTCCCCACGGTGGCGCCCGCATCGCCGAGCGGACGGGCCTTGTCGGTGCTGCGATTCCACACGGTCACCTGGTGGCCCTCGCGCAGCAGTGACCCCGCGACCCCTGCACCCATCGTCCCCGTGCCCAGCACCGTCACATGCACCACTGTCTCCGTCCTGCGTCCGGCATCCTGCCGACGTCGTGCTCGACGCTACGCCCGAGCGATCACGACGGACCGTGTCGGCCCGGTCCGAGGACGGGCGGGGCAATCGCGCGATGGGTCAGAGCAGACCGCGCGCCGCGAGCCACGGGGCGGGGTCGACGGGGGTCCCGCCGATGAGGACCTCGAAGTGCAGGTGTGGGCCGGTGGAGATGCCGGTGCTGCCCACGGCGCCGAGCTGCTCGCCGGCCGACAGCGTCTGTCCGGGCAGGACGTCGATGCGGGACAGGTGCCCGTAGCGCGTCTGCGTCCCGTCCGGGTGCGCGAGGAGCACCTGGTTGCCGTACCCGCCGAGAGGTCCGGCGGACACGACCCGTCCGGACATCACGGCGACGACGGGCGTCCCGGCTGCCGCGGCGAAGTCGAGGCCGTGGTGGTTCGTCGAGCATGCACCGCACCCGGCGACCTGGCGCCCGCCGAAGCCTCCGGCGGTCGGGATGGTCCCCGCGACCGGACGGACGGTGCCCGAGCCGGTCGTGATCCGGACACCGTCGTGCCGAGCGCTGCCGGCGCGGGCGGCCTGCACGTCGAAGCCGTCGCGGGTCACGGTGACGGTGACACCCGACGCGACGCGGTAGTGCTGGTCCGGCGCGGGTGCTCCCTGGTGCGCGGGCGTCGGCGTGTTCGCAGCGCCGAGGCCGAGCCCCATGGGGTCGTCGAGCGCGGCGGCCGGGGTGGACACGGAGACGACCAGGCAGGCGGCGAGGGCAGACGCGGTCACGGCCACGAGTCGTGTGGACGATCCCCCTCGAGCCGCCGGGCCCGATGCGGGACGCCGACAGCGGCCGACGGCGGTGAGCCGGTGGACGGCGGGGACGCGCCGGTCGGGCGTGCGCGATCTGTCGCGGCGGGTGGTCATCCGGTGACGATCGCGGAGATCACGGCGAGTCGGCAGGGACGCTTCCGACCGAGTGCCGTCGGTGGTTGCGGCGGTGGTGGACACCGGGGCGGCGGGAGGGGGGACCGCCGCCCCGGCGGTCTGGTGGCCGACACGGACGGACCGGGCAGCAGCGTCGTTGGCCGCTCGGCGGGCCGCTCCGCGGGGACGGATCGGCGCCGTGGGCGTCGAGACGCCAGCGCTGTCGGGAGTGGTCTTCGTCATCGTGTCGGGAGGTCAGGTCGGATGTGATCGGATCGCGTGGCTTCGGGTGCTCGGACGTCGTCCGTCGTCGGAGGCAGCGACGATCGGCTCAGCCGCGGACCACGCCGTCGCGGGTGATGCGCTCGAGCTCCGCGACGACGGCATCGACGACCGCGCGGGTGATCGCATCGGTCACCGCTTCGACCAGGGCGAGCTGGTCGGGCGTCACGGCGACCTCGCCCGGGAGGGCGGTCCCGACCCGCTGGGGGATCTCGTCGATCGCGGCGACGAGCGCGGCCGGTACGAGGGCGGACCGCATCGGGGAGACCGGGGCCGTCAGCGGCGACGTGGGCGCGGCGACGACCCGGGTGCGTGCTGCGGTGACGGACACCGCTGCCGCCGGAGCAGGGGTCGGTGCCGGGGCGGGCGCAGTGGTCCGGGTCGTGGCCTGCTCCGTCGCCGTGGGGACGGCACGGGAGGCCCGACGTGCGATCGAGTCGAAGAGGGGCGTGGAGGACATGCTGCTTGCCTTCCGGTCAGTGGTGGATCGGGCCGTCCTGGTCGGTCCGAGTGGGCTCGTGCCTCGGGCACAAGGACGATTCAACCACTGATATTCCGAATGTGCAATAGTGCGTGCGAGTTCAGTCCGGTTCGACGGCGTTCGTCGGGTCGTCACGCCGGAGCACCTGCTTGACCCGCTCGACGATCGTCGACGGCGGGTTGTTGTACGCGTTCGCCGGCTCCTGACCGCTGAGCGCCTGGATGGCTTCCATCACGGCGTCCGTCGCGTGTCGCCGAGCCCTGCCCGACGAGGCCTCGCCGAAGTGGGAGAGGTCCATCGGCTCACCGAACTCGATCGTGACCCGCGCGAGCTTCGGCACACGGGAGCCGACGGGCTGGACGTCCTCGGTCCCGGTGAGGGCCACGGGGACGACGGGGGCACCACTCGTCAGCGCCAACCACGCGACGCCGGTGCGCCCCTTGTACAGCCGTCCGTCGAGGGAACGGGTGCCTTCGGGGTAGATGGCGAACGCCTCACCGGCCTCGAGCCGCTCGAGCCCCAGGTCGAGCGCGTGCTGCGCTGCTGCTCCGGCGCCGCGTTCGACACCGATCGCGCCGATGCCGCCGAAGAACGCCCGCGACACAGCACCGCGGAGACCGGTCCCGGTGAAGTACTCCTGCTTCGCGAGGAACGAGACCTTGCGCGGTGCCATCAGCGTGATGGCCGGCGAGTCGATGAACGACCGGTGGTTGCTCGCGAGGATGACCGGTCCCTGCCTGGGCACGTTCTTCCGTCCGACGATGCGCGGGCGCCAGAGGAGACGCGCGAGCGGGGTCACCACCGCACGGCTCATCGTGGTGGCGAACTTCGTCGTACCGGGCACCGGGCCTCCTCGTCGTGGGAGGTTCCGAGTGTAGTGAGCGGCGCGAGCCCCACATTCCGTCTGCGGAATGCGAGTGCCGCGGCTGCTGCAGAGGCGTTCAGGCGTGCGCGGCGACGACGTCGAGGACCGCGCGACCGTAGCGCTCGAGCTTTGCCCCACCGATGCCGGAGATCTCGCTCAGGGTGTCCTCGTCGGCGGGCTTCACCGCGGCGATCCCGCGCAGTGTCGCGTCGTTGAACACCACGTAGGCGGGCACCCCTTGCTCGCGGGCCTGGGCCGCTCGCCACGCACGCAGCGCCTCGAACAGGCCGAGCGCCTCCTGCGGCACGTCGGTCACCGCCTGACGTCGGGCTCGCGACGTGCGCGGGGCCTTCACCGGGTCGCGGCGCATCAGCACGCGCGTGCGACCGCTCAGGACCTCGGCGCTCGTCGGACTGAGGACGACCGTGCCGAACCCGTCGCCCGACACCGCCGCGTAGCCCTGCGCCAGCAGCTGCCGAGCGACCGCACGCCACTCCCCCTCGCCCAGGTCGTTGCCGATGCCGAAGGTGGCGAGCGAGTCGTGCCGGAGCTCCTGCACGCGCGGCGACTGCTTGCCGACGAGGATGTCCACGAGGTGCGCGACGCCGTACCGCTGCCCGCGCTCGCGCTCCAACCGGACCACGGTCGACAGGAACTTCTGCGCGGGCACGGTGCCGTCCCACGGCTCCGGCGGCGCGATGCACGTGTCGCAGTTGCCGCAGGCCGTGGACTCCTGCCCGAAGTAGGCGAGCAACCGGACCCGGCGGCACTCGATCGTCTCGCAGAGCGCGAGCATGGCGTCGAGGTGCGCGCTGAGCTGCCGGCGGTGTGCCGCGTCGCCCTCGGACTGGTCGATCATCCGGCGCTGCTGCACGACGTCGTTCAGCCCGTAGGCGAGCCACGCCGTCGAGGGCAGTCCGTCGCGCCCGGCACGCCCGGTCTCCTGGTAGTAGCCCTCGACCGACTTCGGCAGGTCGAGGTGCGCCACGAACCGCACGTCGGGCTTGTCGATGCCCATGCCGAACGCGATCGTCGCGACCATGACGATGCCGTCCTCGCGCAGGAACCTCGACTGGTTGCGCTCGCGGACCTTCGCGTCGAGGCCGGCGTGGTACGGCAGCGCCGGGATCCCCTGGTCGGCGAGCGCGGCTGCGGTGCGCTCGACCGAGTTCCGGGACAGGCAGTAGACGATGCCGGCGTCGCCGCTGTGCTCGGTCTTGATGAAGGTGAGGAGCTGCTGCATCGCGCCGGTCTTCGGCTCGATGCGGTACTGGATGTTCGGGCGGTCGAAGTCGGCCACGAAGTGCGCGGCGTCGTCGAGGCCGAGCCGGCCGGAGATCTCGCGGTGGGTCTGCGGCGTCGCGGTGGCCGTGAGGGCGATGCGCGGCACGGTCGGCCAGCGCTCGTGGAGCACGCTCAGCTCGAGGTAGTCCGGCCGGAAGTCGTGCCCCCACTGGGCGACGCAGTGTGCCTCGTCGATGGCGAACAGGGCGATGCGGGCGCGGTCGAGCAGCGACCGGGTGCTCTCGAGCCGGAGCCGCTCCGGGGCGAGGTAGAGCATGTCGACCTCGCCGGACACGACCGCCCGCTCGACCCGTGCGCGCTCGTCGGGACCCTGCGTGGAGTTGAGGAACGCCGCCTTGACACCGTTCGCGGCGAGGGCGTCGACCTGGTCCTGCATGAGGGCGATCAGCGGTGAGACGACCACCCCGACGCCGTCGCGGACGAGCGCGGGTACCTGGTAGCAGAGCGACTTGCCGCCACCGGTCGGCATGAGCACGAGCGCGTCGCCGCCGGAGACGACCTGGTCGATGATCGCGGCCTGCTCGCCACGGAACGCGTCGTACCCCCACACGCGGTGCAGGACGTCGAGCGCGGCAGCCCGCGACGGTGAGGTCGTGGTCGTCGTGCTCATGCCCCCAGCCTACGAGCGCGGGGCGACACCCACCGTCTCGTCCACAGGCGCAGCGGCGGACGGATCGGCCACCGGTGCGTCCCGGTCCGTCTCGGGACCGCGGGCCGGTGCGACTGCCCAGCCCGTGCCTCCCGGCCGGGTCCACTGCCGACCGCCCGCCCAGACCGGCGCCGGACCGCGGAAGCGGGGCGCCTCGTGTCCCGGGAAGCGACGGTCGAGCCCCCGCCACCACGCGAGGAGCTCGATCATGCCCCAGAAGGCGAGCGAGGTCGCGAGCGTGACCAGGAAGCCACCGGCGGTGCCGTCCGAGGCGTCGAGGTCGATCTTCGACCAGCCCGGGGCCTGCAGCACGAAGATCATGATGTTGTTGAAGGCGTGCTGGAGGACGGTGGCCTCCATGCCCCCGGTCCGCAGCACGATGATCGCGGCGATCAGCCCGAACGAGCCGACGTCGAGGATGCCCCAGACGTTGTAGCCGTTGGGGATGTGCCCGGCGGCGAACACCACGGTCGAGACCGCGACGGCGATGACGACACCGACGATCCGGACCGGGATCCACGACGCGATCGTCTGGATCAGGAAGCCGCGGAAGACGTACTCCTCCGCTGCGCCCTGGAAGGGCACGAGCACCAGGACCATCACGATCGTGAAGGTCAGCGTGGCGGGCGAGACGGTCGACTGCCCGATGGCGTCGTGGTCCCAGCCGAAGCCGCCGTCGAACGAGAACATCCCCCACGTCTGCAGCAGGAACATCGGGATCGCGATGACGATCGTCGGCAGCAGGCACCACAGCGTCCAGCGCCAGCGCACCCGGAAGCGCGTCGACGACAGGATGCCCGCCGGGCCGATCCGGGCGATCTTCACCGCGAGCAGGACACCGGGCAGCAGCACCACGAGCGACAGCAGGGTCAGCGACAGGATGAGCGGGTCCGTGGGGTCGAGGGCACCGCTCGTCAGGTCGTCCTGGAAGCTCATCAGCCCCTCGGCGCCCTGCGTCGCACCGATCGGGACGAAGTAGGCCACCGCCAGGACGATCTGGGTGGCGATGTAGTACCCGACCAGGAACGCGAGCGCGACGAGCGGGCGCCACCAGCGCCAACGGGCATCGACACGGGGCAGGCGGTGGTACGGAACGCTCACCCGCGCAGGCTACCGGCACGGGCAGGATGGGAGCCGTGCTCTCCGTCCTGCTCGGCCTGACCGGCGCGGTCGTCTACGGGGCTGCCGACTTCCTCGGCGGCCTCGCCGCGCGGCGCGAGCGTGCGGTGACCGTCGCAGCCGTCGCCGCGGCGGTGGGCCTGGTCCCGCTGGCGCTCGGGGCGGCGGCCGTCGGGGCGACCTTCTCCGGTCCCGCGGTCGCGGCCGGGATCGGAGCGGGGGTCTCGGGGTCGGTGGCGGTGCTGCTGCTCTACCGGGCACTGGCCGTCGGCCCGATGAGCGTGCTGTCCCCGCTGACGGCGGTGTTCGCCGCGGTCACCCCGGTCGCGGTCGCGCTCGTGGGTGGGACGGTGCTGTCGCTCGCTGCGTCGATCGCGCTCGTGGTCGCGGTGGTCGCGGTCGTGCTGGTCGCGGCGGTGCGGGACACCTCGGGTGCGCGGGTGACCGCCGTCGGGGTCGTCACGGCCGGGGTGGCGGGGTGCGGGTTCGGCGGGATCGTGCTCGCGTACGACGCGGCACCCTCGGACGCGGGCGTCGCGACGCTCCTGGTCGGGCGGGTGGTGCAGACGGTGCTGCTCGGTGCGGTGGCGGTCGTGGTGGCGGTGCGGTCGGGGCCGGTCGGGCCGGTCGAGTCGGTTCGGTCGAGTCGGCCGGGAGGCGCGGATCACGTCGCGCCGTCGGCGTCGGCCGGGCGGTCTGCCGCAGGTGTCCCGCGCGGTCCCCGTCGGTCGGGCACGTCGCGTCGGTCGCGCTGGTCGAACCGGCAGCGGTGGGCGGGGCGGACCGTGGTCGCCGTCGTGGCCTGCGGCGTGCTCGACGCGCTGGCGAACGCCTGCATCCAGGCGGCGCTGCACGTCGGGTCGGGCGACGCCGTGCTCCCCGTGGTGAGCGTCCTCAACGCCCTCTACCCGATCGGCACGTTGGTGCTCGCCGGCGTGGTGCTGCGTGAGCGGCTGACCCGGGTGCAGTGGACCGGGATCGTGTTCGCCTTCGCGGCGTCGGTCGGTCTGGCGCTGGCGTAGCGGGTGTCCGGCGGAACGGGTGTCCGGCGGGGCGGGTGTCCGGCGGAGCGGGTGTCCGGCGTCAGTCGTCGGCGATGAGGCGCTTGCCGAGGGACACCGCACGGTCCGGGGCGTACCCGAGCGAGGCGTAGAACCCGAGCACCTGCTCGTTCCCCTCGCGCACCTGCACGTTGACCTTCGGGCACCCTCGGGCGGTCAGGAGCCGTTCGAACTCGGCCATGAAGGCGCGACCGAGCCCGGATCCCTGCAGGTCGGGACGGACCGCCAGGTAGTTCACCCAGCCGCGGTGCCCGTCGTAGCCCGCCATGCCGACGCCGACGACCGTCCGCTCGTCGTCACGCCCGGCCTGCTCGGCGACCAGGAACAGCTCGGGCTGCTCGGCGACCTTGCGCGCGATGTCACGGCGCGGGTCGTTCCACGGGCGCAGCAGCCCGCAGGCGTCCCACAGGGCGACGACCGCCTCGGTGTCGTCGGGACGGAAGGGACGGAACACCGGGGCCATCCGGCCACGCTAGCCGCACCCCGTGGGCATCCACAGGTGCGAGGACTCGTCACCTGTCCGTCGGCGTGGTCTGATAGACCTGTCCGACCACCCCATCCGGATCAGGAGCACCGTGACCGCACACGACACCGCCCCGACGCGCCGCTCGGCGCGCGAGGACGAGGCCACGCGGCAGCCACGGCGCCCCCGGCGTCGCCAGACCGTCGGCGGGGCACTCGTCGCACTGCTGGCCGAGCTCCTGATCATCGCCGGCGCCGGCACCGGTCTCTACGTGGCGTGGACCGCGTGGTGGACGGACGTCGTCGCCGTGAACGAGCAGACGAAGCTCGTCGACGACCTCGGGCAGCGTGCGGCACCGAAGGTCGAGGGCTCCGAGCACCGCGGCGAGGCCCCCGTGCTCGCCGAACCGCCGGAGGTCACGAGCGTGTTCGGCACGATGCAGATCCCGCGCTTCGGCGCCGACTACCTGCGTCCGATCGGCGAGGGCACCGACCGCGAGCGCGTGCTTAACACGATCGGGCTCGGGCACTACCAGGACACCGCGATGCCGGGCGCCGAGGGCAACTTCGCCGTCGCAGGGCACCGCGTGACCTACGGCAAGCCGCTGAACCAGATCGCGGACCTGAAGACCGACGACGCGATCGTCGTCCGTGTGACCGACGCTGCGAAGGACTTCGACGTCTGGTACGTCTACAAGGTCACCGACTCGCAGATCGTCACGCCGGACAAGATCGAGACGATCGCGCCGGTGCCGAACCAGCCGGGTGTCACGCCCTCGGCGGAGGACCGCTGGCTCACGCTCACCGCGTGCCACCCGATGTGGTCCGCCAAGGAGCGATACGTGACCCACGCCAAGCTCGACTACTGGATGCCCGTCTCGGAGGGCACCCCCAAGGAACTCTCGGAGACGCCGCAGTGATCTTCCCGTTCGTCTGGCGGGTCCTGCCCGGACCGGCCGCCCTGAAGGTCCTCGAGCTGCTCGTGCTGCTCGCGGTGATCGTGTACGCGCTGTTCACGTGGGTCTTCCCGTGGATCGCGGCCGACATCCTGCCGCCGCCCGACGGCACGGTGGACGCGACGCCGTCCCCCTGACCGCGGTCCTCCACCAACCTCCCGCGGTTCGTGGTCCGTGGTCCGTGGTTCGTCGTTCGTGGTCCGTGGTTCGTGGTTCGTGGTTCGTGGTTCGTCAGACGGTGGTGGTGACCCGCGAGCCGCCCGCTGCGGTGCGTCGCACGGCGATGCGCTCGGGGATGCGCTGCTTGAGCTCCTCGACGTGACTGACGATCCCGACCTGACGCCCCCCGGCGGTCAGTCGTGCCAGCTGGCCGATGACGTCGTCGAGGGTCTCGGGGTCGAGGGTGCCGAAGCCCTCGTCGACGAACAACGTGCCGAGCGAGACCCCGCCGGCCTCGGCCTGCACGACGTCGGCGAGCCCGAGCGCCAGGCAGAGCGAGACCGTGAAGGTCTCGCCGCCGGACAGGCTCCCCGGTGCGCGCCGGGTGTCGGTGGTGTGGTCGTGGACCGCGAGCGCGAGGCCGGTCCGTCGCGCCCGTGAGCCGGCTTCGCGCTCGTCGGACGTCTCGAGGGTGAACCGACCGCCGAGCATCCCGCGCAGGCGGTCGTTCGCGGCTGCGACGACGTCCTCGAAGCGCCGCATGAGCACGTACGTGCCGAGGGTGATGCCGCTCGGGTTCACCGCGGTCACGCCGTTGGCGACGTCGGCCAGGCGGACGATCGCCCGGCTCTGCGCGGACGTGTCGTCGCGGGCCCGGACGGCGCGTGCGACCTCGGCGGCACAGCCGGCCGCGGCCTCGGCACGGTCCGATGCCGAGACCGCCGCGCGGACGGCCTCGTCGGCGAGTCCGGCCGCTGCGACGTGCGCGGCACGTGCTGCGTCGAAGTCGAGCGGGGCGTCCTGCCCGGCGTCGAGGTCGTCCGCGGCCGCGACCACCGCGGGTTCCGCGAGGCCCGCGTCGACGACGGCGCGCTCGCGTTCCGCCGCGGCGATCTCGGCCTGCAGTGCGGTTGCCCGCTCCGGCGGGAGCAGCGCTGCCCGGGCCGCGTCGACCGCGTCGAAGCCCTGCTCGGCCAGCGCGCGGGCGACCTCTCCGGTCCGCTCGACCACGGTCTGCGCGGCCGTGGCCGCCTGCGCCTCGGCAGCGGAGACCTCGACGGCTCGAGCGGCGAGGTCGTCGAGCTGTCGGACCGTCCGTGCGAGGGAGCGGTCGTCCGGCGCGCGATCGTCGTCGTGGACGGCTGCGGTCCAGGGACTGACGGCGAGGGACGCTGCCCGGAGCCGTGCGTCCGTGACGGCAGCGGTCTCGTGGTCGAGCCGTTCCTCCTCGGCCGCGCTCGTCGCGACGAGGACGGCGTGCTCGGCCTGCACCGTGTGGTGCTCGCGTTCGAGCGCTCGGGTCTCGTCGTCGTGGGCCAGCCGGCGCTGTTCGACCTCGGCGACGTGGACGGCGGCCGCGCGTGCGGCGTCGACGCGGGCAGCGGCGGCAGCGGCCTGGGTCGCCAGGGCATCGGCGTCCGTGTCCCCGACCGCCGCGCGCAGTCGTTCGAGCTCCGCCCGTTCGACCGCGAGGACGGTTGCTGCCTCGGCGAGGGCACCGTCGGCTGTGCGCGTCGCGGCGGCGGCGGCGTCCACCGCTGCTGCGTCGGGGTGGTCGTCCTGCGGCACGGCGACGTCCGGGTGCTCGTGCGCGCCGCAGACGGGGCAGGGGTCGCCCGGGAGGAGCGCCGCACCGAGTTCGCCGGCCAGACCCGCGATGCGCCGGGCGCGCAGGGCCTGCTCGGCCCGCAGGAGCTCCTCGGCGCGGACCCGGCGGTCGGCCACCGTCTGTTCCGCCCGACGCACTGCGGCGACCGCGGCGTCCCGTGCGTCGAGGTCGGCGCGCACCCGCCGGAGGCGCTCGACCTCGGCGCGGGCGGCCTCGGCATCACCCGCGGCGGTGGCTGAGGTCCGGGCTTCCTCGACGAGGGCGGCCCGTCCGGCGGGTCGTGCCTCGAGCGCCCGGTCGAGCTCGGCCACCCGGTCGACGAGCAGCGCGGCCCGGGCGGCGGCATCGGTGCGGGCCCGGCGTCGGTCGTCGAGCGTCGCCTCGACCGCCACGAGGTGCCGGACCGCCGCGGCACAGGCCGTCAGGTCGGCGTGCCGGGCGACGACGTCGACGTCCGTCGGCACGCCGAGGCGCGTGCGGAGGTCGAGCGCCCGACGGTGGTGCTCGTCCGCACGGACGCGGGCGGCGTCGAGACCGTCTGCCGGGGTCGTGACCCGGGCCGCCCGGTCGGCGAGTGCGAGCCGGTCACGGGCCGCCTCGACCCGGGCTGCACCGTCGTCGAGGGCACGGCGACGTTCGAGGAGCGCCGCACGTCGCGTCCGCGCCTCGAGCCGTGCGGCCACGTCGTGCTCGTGCTTCCGGGCATGCTCTGCCGCGGCCACCGCCTCGGTCCGTCGTGCTGCGGTCTCCTCGGCGCGGCCGCGGAGCGCATCGAGGGTCCCCGGTACCGAGGCCTCGTCCGCCTCCGTGTCGCCGGCCGCCTGCGCGAACCGGTTGAGTGCGTCCCGGACCCGGGCGTCGGCGGACTCGACCTCGGCCTGGACCTCGCGGCGACGGGCGGCGAGCTCGTCCGCGGTCCCGTCGTAGACCTGGGTCCCGAAGAGGGACTGCAGGAGCTTCCGGCGGTCCTCACCCGGGGCACGGAGGAACCGGGCGAACTCGCCCTGCGGCAGCACGACCGTCTGCAGGAACTGCGCACGGTCGAGTCCGACGACCCGTGCGACCTCGAGCCCGATCTCGGGGATGCGTGAGGACACCGGCTCGCCCACGGCGTCGCTGGGGTTCGCGAGCCGGAAGAGCTGTGCGGACGCCTGCTGCCGCACCGTCCCGGCGCCGCGCTGCTTCGGGCGGTCGTACTGCGGCGTCCGTCGGACCCGGTACACGCCGGCACCGGTCTCGAACACGAGCTCCACGAAGGGCTCGACCCCCGGGTCCGCGTGCTGGCTGTGCAGGCGGTCGTGCGTCGAGCCCTCGCCCGCGAGTCCGCCGTACAGGGCGAAGACCACGGCGTCGATGATGGTCGACTTGCCGGAGCCCGTCGGCCCCTCGAGCAGGAACACCCCGGAGGCGGCGAGCGCCGCGAAGTCGATCGAGACGAGCTCGGGGTAGGGCCCGATCGCCCGGAGTTCGAGTCGGTGCAGGTACATCAGCGCCCCCGGTCGTCGTGCAGCGCGAGGACGGCGGCCTCGTACGCCTCGGTCAGGACCGCGCGGTCGCCCTCGGACGGCGCGGCGCCCGTGGCGAACGCGACGAAGTCGGCGGCGACCTCGACGGGGTCGGAGGTCGCGGTGACCGACCGCGCGGCCTGGCGTTCCGGCCGGTCGGCGGGCTCGTGCGTGATCGCCAGCGCGTGCGGGAAGTGGTCCTTCACGCGGGCGTACATGCGCTCCGGGTGCACCGTGTCGGTCACCGCGACGCGGACCCAGGCGTCGGCGTCCGCGCGGTGCTCGCCGGACTCGATCGCGGCCATGGAGGTCCTGACGTCGACGAGCCGACGCGTGACGGGGGCGGGCACGAGCTCGACCGAGACCGCGCCGTCGGCCGCCAGCTCGACGAGGGTGACGCTCTTGCGCTGGTGCCGCTCGCCGAACGAGAACGCCAGCGGCGAACCCGCGTACCGGATGCGGTCGCTCGTGCCCACCCGCTGCGGTCCGTGGAGGTGTCCGAGCGCGACGTAGTCGATGCCGTCGAACACCGACGCGGCGACCTGGTCGACCCCGCCGACGCGGATGTCCTGTTCGCTGTCGCTCGGTGCCGCCCCGCCCACGAAGGCGTGTGCGACGACGATGCTGCGGGTACCGGGGCGGGTCGCGAGGTCCGCGCGGATCCGTGCGGTCGCTGCCCCGACCACCGCCTGGTGGGACCGGGCGAGGGGTTCGTCCGGCACGTCGGCCAGGGCGTACCGCGTGAGGTCGGGGTGCAGGAACGGGATCCCGTACACGGCGACCGGGCCGTGGTCGTCGTCGAGGAGCACCGGCGTGCCGATGCCCGCGGGCTCCGCCAGGATCCGGACGCGGTCGTGCATGACCCCGGCACCGAAGCCGAGCCGGGCGGCGGAGTCGTGGTTGCCCGGCGTGAGCACGACCGTCGCCGTCTCGGCCAGGCGTTCGAGCGTCCGGGAGAGGAGCCGGACGGCGTCCACCGGCGGGATCGCGCGGTCGTAGACGTCGCCGGCGATCACGACCAGGTCGACCGCGCGGTCGCGGACGGTGTCGACGAGGAAGTCCGCGAACACCGACTGGTGTCCGAGCAGGTCCGCACCGAGCAGCGTGCGGCCGAGGTGCCAGTCGCCGGTGTGGAGGATCCGCATGCCGTCACGGTAGCGGCGGCCGGGGACATCACCGGCGAGCCCGTGCCGCCCTGTGGAGGACCGGTGCGCCGAGCGCTCCTGTGCAGGAGGTCAGCGCACGCAGCGCGTGCCGGCGCCGAATCCGAGGATCGACGTGTACTTGATCGCGACCGGTGCGCTGGGGAGCGACGTCCAGGTGCCGACGGCGTTCGTCTGGATGCGCACCGTGCGCTGCGTCTCGAGGTCGAGTAGACCACCGCTGAGCTTCACGGTCGCGGTCCGCGCCTTCCCGTCGGTCGTGGTCGCGAGCACGGTGCCGGTGTTGTCGGAGAGGGCGAACGACCTCGGTTCGTCGCCCGAGTAGTCCCAAGCGATCACGACCGACCCGTTGCTGGCGTCCGTGCACGAGAGGGGGGTGGCGACCGGCACGGTCGACGCCGTGAGCCGGACGGCCGTGTCCGTGGCCCGACCGAACGGTGCAGCATCGGCCTGTGTCGGCACGAGCACGGCGCTCGCCCCGACCACGACGGCGACGACCCCGAGCGTCCCGCTGCGCCGTGCGCTCCCGCCGCTCCGGACGACCTCGCGGGGCACGGCGCCGTGGTGTCCGCCGACGTGGCGCGCCACGGGACGAGGCGACCGACGGTGCGGTGGCTCCGCGGTGCCGGCCGCAGCCGGCGGGGCGGAGGCGAGCCGTGCCTCCAGGCCGTGGCCCGTGGTCCCACCGCCACCCGTGGTTCCGTTGTCCCCGCGGTGCCGGGGGCCGCGCCGACGGAGCGGACCGTCGACCGTGCAGAGCAGGAGCACGGCGACGAGCGCGAGGGCGGCGGTGCCGACCTCGACCCAGCGGCCCTCGCGGACCCAGAGCACCGGGGTGGCGACGGACGGCACCCGCAGGACGGCGACCCCGTGCACCGCGGAGCGCTCGGTCGGCGTGGAGTCCGCCTGCGGGTTGGCGTCACCCTTCGTGACGACGGTGCCGTCCGGGCCCGGCTCGACGAACCGGTGCATCCGCAGGTGTCCCGGCTGGTCCGGGTCGTCGGCGAGCAGGACCTGTCCGGGACGGATCTCGGCCGGTGCGACCGGGCGCGAGACCACGACGTCGCCCGGGGCGAGCCGCGGCGCCATCGAGCCGGTCATCACGGTGGTGGGGTGCCACCCGAGCAGCGCCGGGGCGGCCGACCACAGTGCCAGTCCGAGGAGTGTGACGACGACGGCACGGGCGGCCGTCCCGACGACGACACGCCCCCAACCGACGGCGTCGCGCAGCACGTCGTGCGGGGTGTGACCACCGTGCACTGCGATGCTGACCATGACTGCCTTCGACCGGGGGCGTGCTGACGGACGGGGTGCCCTGCTAGTTGTTCTGGGCCTCCCAGGTGAGCCCGATCTGCGCGGTGTTGGCCTGTGCCGTGTTCGGCGTGTTCGGGGACACGGTGTAGGTCACCTTGTAGACGCGGGTCTCGCTGGCGGCGCCGGTCGTGGTCCAGGCACCGAGGCCGGAGGCGAAGTTCGTGGCCTGCGTGCCGAGGGTCGGCAGGCTGTTCTCGAAGAGGGTCCCGCCGGTCGCCGCCGGGGTGAAGCCCGAGCACGAGGAGAACCCGCCACCGGTGCCCTGCTCGATCTTGATCGTGGTGTTCTGCGCGAGCACGGACGAGGTGGACGGCGAGGTGGCGTAGAGCTTCACGGTCGACGCCAGCGAACCGGTGGAGGTCACGGTGATGCACTTGCTGTCGGACGAGCCGGGCTTGAGGTTCGCGGCGGTGAAGAGCGCGGTGTTCGCATCGTCGTCGGACAGCGCGACGGTGCCGGCCGTCCAGTTGCTGGTGGGGTTGGTGGTGGTGGCCGAGAAGGCCGAGTACGAGGCGGTCGACACGACGACGCCGGAGGCGACGAGGGCGGCGGGTACGGCGATCCAGGCGGCGAGACGGGCTGCGCGAGGGGACACACGGGACATGGTTGTCCTCCGGAGGAGAGAGATTCTGATCGGTGGTGGCTCCGGACCCGCGGTGGTTGGTCGCGCTACGGTGCCTGTGTACTACGACGATCAAGTTACTTCCCGCCCGTGTTGATGACAAGAGAAGCTATGACCCCATTGTTGGGGGTATCTCAATCGTTGAGATACTTGTTGCATGGACCTCTGACCCGGGTCCGCCCGCGTCCCGCAGATCGCCGCCGCGATCACCACCCGAGAAGAGCCACCCCGTGACGGACACCTCCCCCGCACTGCCTCCCCTGACCGTCACGACCGGCCTCCCCCCGGCCCCCGTCTCCCCCGTCGTCGAGATCGACGTCGAGATCGGCGTCGATCCCGACGTCGCTCCACCGGCGCTCCGTGCCGGCACCGACCCGGACGACGCCGGGCTCGCACGGATGATCGCGGCCTTCCGGGTCCTGCAGGTCCGGCACGCACGGGTCCTCGCGCACGAGAGCGCCGCGCAGGGCCTCGGCATCACGGACACACGGTTCCTGGTGCACCTGGCAGCGTCGGAGGGGCAGGCGACGACACCGAAGCAGGCCGGCGACGTGCTCGAGCTGAGCACCGGTGCGATGACCTCGCTGCTCGACCGGCTCGAGCGCCACGGGCACCTCGAACGACGACCGAACCCGGGCGACCGGCGGAGCATCCTCGTCCACCTGACCCCGTCGGGAGCAGCCGTCGCACGAGCGGTCGGTGCCGCGTACGCCTCGGCCTTCAGCGAGGCCGTCCCCGCCGCCGAGCGGGTCGGCGTCGCCGCTGCCCTCGAGGACATCGGAGCAGCGCTCGACCGGCGGTACCGCGCGGCCACCGCACGCTAGACCCCCGACGGGTCGCACACGCCCCGGCGCGGGGCATCCCCGCACGCCACCGAGCGTCGGGTCCGCGAACGCGCGTAGCGTCGGCCGCATGACCCCTGCCGAACTCCTCACCGAAGCGTTCTCCCGCGTCCCCGAGACCGTGGAGCGCGCGCTCGACGGCCTGTCCGCGGACCAGCTCGCCGCACGCCCGGCGGCCGGCGCGAACACCCTCGCGTGGCTCGCCTGGCACATCGCACGCGGGCAGGACGCGCAGGTCGCCGACCTCGCCGGCTCCGAGCAGGTCTGGACCGCGGACGGCTGGGTGGAGCGCTTCGGCCTGCCGTTCCCGGCCGACGCGCTCGGCTACGGGATGTCGCGCGACGACGTCGGTCGCGTTCGCGCCTCGGCGGAGCTGCTGAACGGCTACCTCCGCGCGGTCCACGAGCGCACCGTCGCGTACCTGGCGACGCTCGCACCGGAGGACCTCGACGCCGTCGTCGACGAGGCGTGGGACCCGCCCGTGACCCGCGGCGCACGGCTCGTCAGCATCCTCGACGACTGCACGCAGCACGCCGGCCAGGCCGGCTACGTGCGCGGGCTGCTCTTCTTCAGCCGCTGACGCATCGCCGACGCGTCCGCGTTCGCAACACGCAACCTCGGCGACGGCTCGCAGCGTCGTACCGCTGCGAGCTCTCGGGAACGTTGCGTCCTGCGGAGTTCGCGGGCAGGACGACGGACGGGAGGCGCGGTGCCAGCCGGCACCGCGCCTCCCGTCGCGTCGTGTGGTCGCGTCTAGCGCGCGGCGAGCTCCGCGACGATGCCGTCACCGGGAGCGGCCTGCACGAGGTCCGCCTCGATCTCGGCGTTCTCGAGGATGCCCTCGATCTTCCGGATGCGGCCACGCGGGACGAGCGTGACGACGGTGCCCTCCTTGCCGGCACGACCCGTGCGGCCCGAGCGGTGCATGTACGCCTTGTAGTCGTCCGGGGCGTCCGCCTGGACGACGAGCGAGACGTCGTCGACGTGGATGCCACGCGCGGCCACGTCGGTCGCGACGAGCACGTTCACCCGGCCGCTCGTGAGCAGCTGCAGGTTGCGCGTGCGGCGCGACTGGTTGAGGTCACCGTGCAGCGAGGTCGCGCGGATGCCGGCGTCCTCGAACTGGTCGGCCAGGCGCTCGGCGTAGGCGCGGGTGCGGGCGAAGACGATCGTCTTGCCGTCGCCGGCGACGAGCTCCTCGAGGACCTGGTCCTTCTGGCGCTGCTCGACGACCAGCACGCGGTGGTCGATGGTCGAGGAGGCCTGGTCCTCGCCGGCGACCTCGTGGACGCTCGGCTCGTGCAGGAACTCGGACACGAGCGACGCGACCTGGGCGTCGAGCGTGGCGCTGAACAGGAGCTTCTGGGCGCGGTTGCCCTGCGGGGTGACCTCGGCGGTCGCGGAGAGGATCTCGCGCACCGGCTCGAGGAACCCGAGGTCGCACATGTGGTCGGCCTCGTCGAGCACGGAGACGACGACCTCGCTGAGGTCGAGCTTCCCCTTGTTCATGAGGTCCTGCACGCGGCCCGGCGTGCCGACGATGATGTCGACGCCACGCTCGAGGGCGCCCTCCTGGCGGCCGTAGGGCACACCGCCGTAGATCTGCGTCGTGAAGAGGCCGACCGAGCGGGCGATCGGCTGCACGGTGCGGTCGATCTGCAGGGCGAGCTCGCGGGTCGGGGCGAGGATGAGCGCACGCGGGGCGCGGCCCATCTTGCGCTTCGTGCCGCCGCCGTGCTCCATGAGCTTCTCGACCAGGGGTGCGCCGAACGCGATGGTCTTGCCGGAACCGGTGCGGCCGCGGCCGAGGACGTCCTTGCCGGACAGCACGTCGGGGATCGTCGCCGCCTGGATCGGGAACGGGCTCGTGGCGCCCATCTCGGCCAGGGTGCGGGAGATGTTGCCGCCGATGCCGAGGTCGGTGAAGCTCACGCCCTCGACGTCGGCCGCCACGGTCGCCTCGGCCTGGAGCTTCTCGAGCTTGACGTCGTCAGCGGGGACGTACGAGGGGCGCGCGTCGTCGCGGTCGCGGCGGGGGGCACGGTCGTCGTCGAAGGAACGGCGCTGCGGACGGTCGTCGCGGTCGGAGCGACGGGGAGCGCGGTCATCGCGGTCGAAGCGACGCGGGGCACGGTCGTCGCGGTCGAACCTGCGCGGGGCACGGTCGTCGTCGCGACGGGGAGCACGGTCGTCGCGGTCGAACCTGCGCGGGGCGCGGTCGTCGTCGCGACGCGGGGCGCGGTCGTCGCGGTCGAAGCGACGCGGGGCACGGTCGTCGTCACGACGGGGAGCACGGTCGTCGCGGTCGAAGCGACGCGGAGCGCGGTCGTCGCGGTCGAAGCGACGCGCACCACGGTCGTCGTCACGACGCGGGGCACGGTCGTCGCGGTCGAACCGGCGCGGGGCACGGTCGTCATCACGACGCGGAGCACGGTCATCGCGGTCGAAGCGACGCGGAGCACGGTCGTCACGGTCGAAGCGACGGCCACCGCGGTCGTCGCGGTCGTACCCGCGCCCGCCGCGGTCGTCACGGCGCTGACCGCCGTCGCGGGGCTCCCAGTTCGGGCGGGCCGGACGCTCGCCCTGCGATGCGCGGCCGCGGCGCTCCTCGGCGTCCCAGCGCTGCTTCTGCCGCGGCTGCGCGGGGTCGGCGGCGCGGAAGCCGCGGTGCTTGCTGCTGCGAGCGGCGGGCGTGCCGTTCGCGTGGCGGACTCGGTCGTCGGCACGCTGACGCGCGCCCTTGTCGTACGGGGCCATTGCTACTTTCCGGGGTGCAGACGTCCCACAGCGCCCGGCAGCGACATCGGCGGGGGCTCTTCAGCGGGGAGGGGGTTCTTCCCGTCGCGGATCGACGTGAATCCAGCCCTCGAGCGCACACACACCCAAACGAAATCCGCGGTCACGATGCCGCGGTGCCGAAGGCCGACCGAGCGAGTCTACGCGACAGGGGCGCTCCTGGCCAGCCCTGCCATCGACGTCCTCCCGGCCACGCGTCGGCCCGGCACGGCGTGGCGGGGCGGCGCCGGGCCTCCAGACCGGGGCCGGTGTCAGGACTCGGCGAGCCGCCGACGCTGCTCGGCCACGTCGAAGTCGGCGGCGGGCCAGGTGAGCTGCATGTCCTCGAGTGCGCGGAGCAGGAGCTGTTGCACGGCGAGCCGGGCGTACCACTTGCGGTTCGCCGGCACGACGTACCAGGGCGCCCGGGCGGTCGAGGTGCGGTCGAAGACCGTCTGGTACGCCTGCTGGTACTCGTCCCAGAGCAGTCGCTCGTCGATGTCGCCCGGGTTGAACTTCCAGTGCTTGTCGGGGCGGTCGAGACGGTCACCGAGTCGCTCGCGCTGCTCGTCCTTCGAGATGTGCAGCATGACCTTCACGATCGTGGTGCCCTGCTCGACCAGACGGTCCTCGAAGTCGACGATGGCGCCGTACCGGCGTTCGATCTCCTCGGGCGGAACGAACGCGCGGACCTTCTGGATCAGGACGTCCTCGTAGTGGGACCGGTCGAACACGCCGAGCTGCCCGGGCGCGGGGAGCTGCCGCTCGATGCGCCAGAGGAAGTCGTGCGCTCGTTCCTCGTCCGTGGGGGCCTTGAAGCCCGCGTAGTGGACGCCGTTCGGATCCACCGCACCGACGACGTGCGAGACGATGCCGCCCTTGCCCGCGGTGTCCATGGCCTGCAGCACCAGGAGCACGCGGCGCTGGTCGCCGGCGGTGCTCGCGGCGTACAGGCGCTCCTGCAGGGCCGCGAGGCGGTCGGCCCCGGCGGCGAGGGACTCGAGCCCGTCGATCTTGCGACCGGGGAAGCCCGGCGTGCCGTCGGGGTCGACGCGGTCGAGGCGGAAGCCCTCGTCCACGCGGAGCAGCGGTTCGGGGTCGGTGTTCCAGGCCTTGCGACGGCTCACGGGTCCTCCTGCTGGTGTCGTGCCCATCCTGGCACCCGGTGCTCTCGGGCGGGTCGCGGGCGGGTCGCGGCTGCCGGGCGCTTCCGGGCGCTTCCGGGCGTACCTGGCGAGACCGGGCGTACCTGGTCGATCGGTTCGACCAGGTACGCCCGGTTCCACCAGGCATCGCACCCGTCATGGGAAGGAACGGGCAGCGTGCGACCAGGATCGGGTGTGGGTGCCGGCTCGACCGCGGGGAGGAGCCCACTCGTCCGGACGGCGGACGCGGTGACGAGCGGGCGGGGTTAGCGTGGACGACGATGAGGTCCGGCCGCCACACACTGCTCGCGCTCCTCGCCGCGGTCGTGGCGACGGGTGCCCTCGGGTCGTGCAGCAGCACGCCGGCGGGCGACCGGGACGACGTCGTGACCGCGGACCCCGTGATCTACCCGCTGTCCTTGCGCTACCCCGGCATCGAGGTCGTGGCCGACGTGCCCTACGGTCGGGAGCCGCTGCAGCGCCTCGACGTGTGCCTGCCGCCCGACAGCGCACCGGACACCACGGCGACGCCGGCACCCACCTGGTCAGGAGCCGCGACCGACGACCCGACCGGTGGCACGGCCGCCCGGGACCGGCAGGACCCCCGACCCGGCGACGGCCGACCGGCGGTGATGCTCGTCCACGGCGGGAGCTGGTCGCATGGCGACAAGGCCACGGCTGCCTACCGGGCGGTGTGCCAGTACCTCGCGTCCGAGGGGTTCGTCACCGTGAACATCGACTACCGCCTCGCGCCGACGGACCCCTTCCCGGCGGGCCTCGACGACGCCCGGCGGGCGCTCGACTGGGTGTTCCGGCCCACGACGCTGCAGACGTACGACATCGACCCGGACCGCGTGGGGCTCTTCGGCGGCAGCGCTGGCGGCAACCTCGTGGCGATGCTCGCGGTGACGGACCACGAGTCCGCGGCGTGGGCGGACGGGGACCGCATCCGTGCGGTCGTCGACCTGAGCGGCCCGACCGACCTCACGACGCGGTCGACCGAGCCGGACGGGGTGTCGGCCTCGTTCCAGCGGAAGCAACTGCTCTACCTCGGCTGCCGGAGCTACGAGGACTGTCCCGCCGCGCAGGCAGCCTCCCCCGGCGCCCACGTCACGCACGACACGGCCCCGTTCTTCGTGGGCCACTCCACCGACGAGTTCATCCCGCTCTGGGAGTCGCAGGAGTTCGTCGCGACGCTCCGCGAGCACGACGTCCCGGTGACGTTCGTCGCCGTCGAGGGGACGGCGCACTCGATCGCCCAGCTCGACCGGGCGATGAGCGAGCGGGTGGTGGCGTTCCTCCGCGACCGTCTCCGCTGACGAGCCCGACGGGCCTGACGAGCCCGACGACTCGGACGGGCCGTGCCCCGTGCGGGTGGCACCCGGACTCGGGCGTGCGGGGGCCGGAGCGCCCGCGCACACTCGAGGGGTGACCGACACCACGACCCGCCCCGCGCGCCCCGTCGCCGAGTGGCCCGCCCGGACGTCCGTCCGGACCTACGCGGAGCTGCTGCTCGGCCTGTCGTTCACCGCCGCCGTGGCCTTCGGCGGGTACTCGGCCGCCACCGGCCACATGGCGATCGCCGCGCAGGGCGCCGCGATCGTCTTCCTCCTCACCCTGACCTGCGTGCTCGTGTCGTGGTTCCGCGAGGTCGAGGCCGAGGAGTCCGGCAGCCGCGACTGACGGCGACCCACCGGCGAGCAGACGGCCGCAGCACCGCGCGGCCCCGACGCCTCAGTGCTCCGCCACGGCCTCCCGCTCCGCCGGGGCCTCCCGCTCCGCCGGGGCCTCCCGCTCCGCCTTCCGGTCGGCCCGGCGTTCCCGGAAGCCCTCGACCACCGAGTACAGCGCCGGCAGCACCACGAGGGTCAGCAGCGTCGAGGACACCAGACCGCCGATCACGACCAGGGCGAGCGGCTGCGAGATGAACCCCGACTTCCCGGTCAGCCCGATCGCCATCGGCAGCAGCGCGAAGATCGTCGCCAGCGCCGTCATCAGGATCGGCCGGAGTCGGCGGGTCGCTCCCTCGATCAGCGCCTCGCGGACGCGGAGCCCACGACGGCGGTACTGGTTGACGAGGTCGATGAGCACGATCGCGTTCGTGACCACGATGCCGACGAGCATGAGCAGACCGATGAGCGACGCCACGCCGAGCGGGATGCCCGTGACGATCTGCAGGAGCAGCGCACCGGTGGCGGCGAACGGCACCGAGAGCAGCAGCAGGATCGGCTGGAGCAGGCTCCGGAACGTCGCGACCATGATCACGTAGACGATCAGGATCGCGACGAGCACGGCGAGCAGCAGCTGGCTGAACGCCGACGACTGGCTCGAGGCGACACCGCCGATCGTCGCCGACGCGCCCTTCGGCAGGTCGAGGGCGTCGACGGCCTGGGTCACGTTCTGCACGGCCTGACCGAGGTTCGTCGAGTCCGGCGTCACGGTGATCGTCGCGGTGCGCACGGCGTTCGACGTGGTGATCGTGGTCGGGCCGTCGGACTGCTCGACCGTCGCGACGTCGGTCAGCGGGACCTCGCCGTTCGCGGTCGGGATCGACAGCGACTTCAGGGCGTCGATCGTGGTCGGCGGCTGCGGGTCGGCGATGTACACGTCGAGTGTGGCGTCGTCGATCTCGACGCTGCCGGTGTCGCGCGGCGAGACCGCGGCGGCGACGATCCCACCGACCTGCGTCTCGGTGAGTCCGTGCTCGGCGGCTGCCGCCCGGTCGACCTTGACCGCCAGGTACGGCTCGGCCGCGGACAGGTTGCTCGTCGCCGAGGTGGTCCCGTCGACGTCGCGCATCGTCGTCAGGACCCGCTGCGCAGCCGTCTCGAGCTCGGACTGGGTCGGCGCGGTGACGTCGACCTCGATGTCGCTGGACCCGCCGAAGCCACCGCCGGCGCTCGACAGGCTGACCTCGCCCACGCCGTCGATCCGGTCGATGCGGTCGCGGGCAGTGGACTGGACGGTCGTCTGGTCGGCACCGGCGTCGGTGGTGACGTTGTACTGCACGGACGCGGACGCGCCACCGCCGAACGCGGCCTGGATGGACTGGCCGCTCGATCCGATCGTGGTCTGGACGGTCTCGACGCCGGAGACGTCCTGCAGCACCCGCTCGACCTTGCGGGCGGCGTCTGACTGCACGTCGAGGCTGGTGCCGGGCTCGAGGTCCTGCGTCACGGTGAAGGTGTTCTGCCCGGAGTCGCCGAGGTAGTTCGTCTTGACGAAGGGCACGGCCGCCGCGGTGCCACCGAGGACGACGAGGGCGAGCACGAGGACGAGCGCCGGACGACCGACCGCCCAGCGGAGGACGGGCAGGTAGCCGCGGCGCAGCCGGTCCGACGTGCCGGCGTCGTGCAGGTCGGCGGCCGACGCCAGCGCCCCGGTCGACCTCCCGGCCGAGGTGGCGGCCGCCGACGTGGGAGCGGAGGCTGCCGACGGGTCCGTCGCCACGGTCTCCGTGGACCCGGTGGTCGGCACCGCCGCGTGGCGGTGGGTCCTCGGCGCGCGGAGCCACCAGTACGCGAGCACCGGCACGATCGTCAGCGACACGAACAGCGAGGCGAGCAACGCCATCGTGACCGTCAGCGCGAAGGGCCGGAAGAGTTCACCGACGAGCTCAGCGACGAACGCGACCGGCAGGAAGACCGCCACGGTCGTGAGCGTCGACGCGGTCACGGCCCCGGCGACCTCGCGCACGGCGTCGAGCACCGCCCGCCCACGGTCGACGCCCGGTTGCAGGTGTCGCTTGATGTTCTCGATGACGACGATGGAGTCGTCGACCACGCGCCCGATCGCGATGGTGAGGGCGGCGAGCGTGATGATGTTCAGGGTGTAGCCGGCGGCCTGCATGCCGATCGCGGCGAGGAGCACCGAGGTCGGGATCGAGATCGCGGTCACGAGCGTCGAGCGCCACGACAGCAGGAACACCAGGATGACGAGGACCGCGAAGCCGAGGCCGAGCAGCCCCTCCTCCGCCAGGGAGTCGATGGACTGCTGGATGTAGGGCGCCTGGTCGAACACCACGGTGAACCGCGGGTCGCCGGTGACCTTGGCCTCGATGCCGGGCAGGGCGTCCTTCACGGTCTCGGAGACGTCGACCGTGTTGGCCTCCTGCGTCTTCGTGATCGCGATGGTGAGCGCGGTCTTGCCGTCGACGCGGCTGATCGAGGTGCGCGGCGACTCCTCGATCTGCACGGTCGCGACGTCGCCGAGCGAGGTCGGTGTGGAGGCCGTGCTCGCGCCCGCCCCGCCGGTCGCGGCCGTCCCGGTGCCGGCCTGGCCCGCGGCCGACCCACCGGCGGTTCCGTCACCCGACGTGGTGAAGCCCGTCCCCGTGCTGCCCGGCGCCCCGACGGCACTGCCGGAGTCCGTCGCGGCGCCGCCCGCGGACGCCCCACCGGCCGACGAGCCCGACGCGCCGGACCCGCTCGACGCCGTCAGGGGCAGCCCGCGGATGTCGTCGAGCGACGCGATGCGCTGCCCGGTCTGCACCGAGAGGGTCGTGCCGTCCTGGGTGATCGTGCCACCGGGGACGAGCGTGCCGTTGTCGTCGAGGGCGTTCGAGATCGACTGCGTCGTGAGCCCGCGCGCCGCGAGCTCGTCCTCGTTCGGGGTGATCACGATGCGGCGGCCCGGGTTGCCGAACACGTCGGCCTGCCGCACGCCGTCGAGCTTCTCGAGGTCGGGCACGGCCGTGGCGTTCAGCCGGTCGACGAGCTGCTCCTGGTTGCCGGAGGCGGTGACGGCGAGCTGCAGCACGGGCAGGTCGTCGAAGGACCCGGTGACGATCTGGGTCTGCACGGTGTCCGGCAGCGAGAGGGCGTTCACCGCGGTCTGGATCTTGTCCTCGGCGCTGGCCAGGTTCGACCCGTAGTCGAACGAGGCGGACACCACGCTCTGCCCCGTCGAGGAGGTCGCACTCGTCGACTCGAGGTCCGGCACGACCTGGATGGCCTGCTCGATCTTCGTCGACACGTCGTTCGACACGACCTCCGGCGTCGCGCCGGGGTAGGCGCTGACGATCGCCACCTGGGGGAACTGGACGCTCGGGATGAGCTCCTGCTTGAGGTTCGTCAGCGCGACGCCGCCGAACACCGCGACGACGATCGTGACGAGCGCGATGAGGGCCCGGTTGCGGAGGCTGAAGACCGAGAGGAGGTGCACGTGCCGATCCTCGCAGTTCCACCTGCGAACCAGACCGGGCCCGACCTGCCCTGTGGAGAGCCCTACCCACCGAGGACGAGGTAGGCGGCGAACACCCCGATCGCTCCGACGACGCCGGTCCCGGACGCGACGATCCGCGCGGCCCGGGTCCGCGCCGTCAGCGTCGCGACCACGAGCACGACCACACCGGAGACGATCTGCGCGATCCACGCTGTCGTCGTCGCGTCGTCGGCCACCCGGAGCACGGCGCGGACGCCCTCCCCGACCAGGATCGCCGCAGTGACACCGAGCGCCGCCGCACGCCAGCGCCCGTCCGTCCCCCGCAGTCCGGCCGCGACGGCACCCGCGAGGATCCCGGCGGGCAGGCCCAGGAGGACCCAGGGGTTCGTGACCGACAGGACGTCCGGGTAGCCCCGGAGGTTGGACGCCGCCCAGTACCCGACGTGCATGAGCTCCAGCGACGCGACGCCGAGCACGGCCGCGGCCACCAGCCCGCTCCGTCCGGCCCGGATCCCCACGAGCGCGCAGAGCGCCACGGCGGCGACGAACCAGGGACCGGCGGAGTTCGCGACGACGGCGAGCGCCGGCACGGCCTGTCCGAACGAGGTGAGCACACCGACGAGCACCGAGGTGCTCAGGGCCATCGACACCCGGACAGCGCGGGGCACCGGGGCGCGCATCGGGACGGGGCGGTGTGCGGCGACGAGCGGGGTCATGCTCCGAGCCTCGCCGACCGGGGACGTGGTGACATCAGCCGATCGGTCGACAACAGCAGACGGGGGTACGCCGCGGGGATGACCTGTGCCGCTCAGACCACCGCGGCGAGCGACCCCCGGGCGCCTGCTCCCTCGCCACCGATCCGCGACCACGCGCGCCCGAGCACGTCGACCAGGCGCTCCCGGTCCGCCGCGGCCATCGTGTAGGGCACCCGGAGGAACCGCTCGAACCCGCCGTCGGGTCCGAACACCCCGCCCGAGGCCAGCAGCACCCCCTCGGCCCGCGCGGCCAGGACGAGTGCGCTCGAGACCGGACGGCCGAGCCCGACCCACGTCGTCAACCCGCCTGCGGGCGACGGGACGTCCCACTCGGGCAGCCGGGCGCGCAGGCCGGCCACGAGCTCGTCGCGACCGGCGCGCAGGAAGGTGCGCCGCCCCTCCAGGACGGCCTCCGTCCGCGGCACGAGTTCGCGCGCGACGAGCTGGTCGAGGACCGGCGTGCCGAGGTCGCCCGTCGGGCGGGCGAGCAGCAGGCGCTGCAACAGCTCCGGCGCGGCCCGGACCCAGCCGATGCGCAGACCGCCCCAGAAGACCTTGGCGGCCGAGCCGATCATCACGACGTCCGGCGACAGCGCCGCCAACGGCGGCCCGCCGACCCCGTCGATGCGGAGCTCCCCCATCGTCTCGTCGGCGACCACGGTCGTGCCGGTCCTCGCGGCGACGCCGAGCAGCAGCCGCCGGGTGTCGGCCGTCATGGTCGCCCCGGTCGGGTTGTGGAGCTCGGGCATGACGTAGGCGACCGCCGGGGCCGTCCGGCGCAGGGTCGTCTCGAGCGCGGCCGCGTCCCACCCGGCGCGGGCGTCGACGGGCACGCCGACGAGTCGCGCACCGGCCTCGCGGAAGGCCTCGTGCGCGTGCGGGTACGTCGGCGACTCGACGAGCACGGTGTCGCCGCGGCGGACGAGCACACGGGCGAGCAGTGCGATCGCGTGCTGGGCGCCGATCGTGACGACCACCTGCGAGGGGTCGGTCGGGAGCCCGCGCTCGGTGTACCGGTCGGCGATGGCGGCGCGGAGCCCGGGGTCCCCGACGGTGTCGTAGCCGATGCCGGCGAGCGCGGCGGGCACGTACCGGACGGCACGCTCGACGGCCTCGGCGACCTCGGGTGCGGCGTGCAGCGCGGCCTTCCGCAGGTCGAGCAGGTCGCCGGGCACCACGCCGCCGAGCCGCTCGGGGTCGGGTCGTCCGGCCAGGTCGCGCGGCAGGTGCACGACGCTCCCGGACCCGCGCAGCGACACCAGGAACCCGTCGTCCCGCAGCCGGGCGTACGCGTTCGCCACGGTGGTGCGCGAGACGCCGAGGGCCTCGGCGAGCCCGCGTTCGGCGGGCAGCCGGACGCCGAGCGGCACCCGGCCGTCGATGACGAGCACGCGGACGGCGTCGGACAGTGCCTCGTACGCGGGGGCGTCGGTGCCGTCCCGCCAGTCGGCGAGCAGGAGGGCGGCGGCGCGGGCGCTGAGGGAGACCGGGGGCACGGGGCCACGCTAGCCCGATTGGCTCTCGACGGCCAGGCCAATCCGGCGCGAGCATCGGAGCATGCGCCGCTCCACCGCCCTCGTGCTCCGCTCCGTCCAACTCGCCGTCGGCCTCTTCCTCTACGGCGCCTCGACCGCGCTGCAGGTCCGCGCGGTCGTCGGGGTGGGCTCGTGGACGGTGCTCACGCAGGGCCTGGAGAACGTGCTGCCGTGGTCGTTCGGCGTCATCACCGTCGTGTCGAGCGTCGTCATCCTGCTGCTCTGGATCCCGCTCCGTCAGAAGCCCGGCATCGGCACGCTGTGCAACGTGCTGGCGATCGGCCCGTCCGCCGACCTGGTGCTGTGGCTCGTGCCGGAGCCCGACGGCCTGGTCCCCCGGATCCTGCTGTTCGCCGCGGGGCTCGCGCTGCTCGCGGTCGCCACCGCCTGCTACATCGGCGCCGGGCTCGGCACCGGCGCCCGCGACGGACTGATGGTCGGCGTGCACGAGCGCTTCGGCTGGCCGCTGTGGCTCGCCCGCACGGTCATCGAGGTCAGCGTCGTCGTGGTCGGGTGGCTGCTCGGCGGTGACGTCGGGGTCGGCACGGTCGTCGCGGCGTTCGCGATCGGCCCGATGGTGCAGCCGCTCATGCCGCTCTTCCGCCGCCTGCCGTGGTCCCCGCAACGCCAGGGCAGCACCCCTGGTGGCGGCGCGCCGACTGCGGCTAGGGTCGCGCCATGCGACTCGGAGTGTCCTCCTACAGCTACGCCCGCTCGCTCCAGCGCGGTGCGCTGACGATCTTCGACGTCGTCGACCGCGTCGCGGACGCCGGCGGCGAGCACCTCGAGATCGCCGCGGGCGGGTTCGGCGACGACCTCCCCCGGCAGCCCGAGCTCGTCGACCGGTTGCGCGAGCACGCCGCCGCCCGCGGGATCGGGCTCGCGAACCACGTGATCGGTGCGGACTTCTCGGACCTGGCGACCGTCGACGCCGAGGTCGCCCGCGTCCACGAGCAGCTCGACGTCGCACACCGGCTCGGCATCACGCACCTCCGCCACGACGTCGTCCCGTGGGCCTGGCGGGACGCCGACCACGCGGAGTTCGAGCGTGTGCTCGCGCAGGTCGTGCCGGTGTGCCGTGCGGTCGCGGAGCACGCCGCGACGCTCGGCATCACGACGATGGTCGAGAACCACGGCTTCGCGTTCAACGACAGCGAGCGGATCCTGCGGCTGGTGCACGAGGTCGACCACCCGCGCTTCCGCGCCCTGCTCGACGTCGGCAACTTCGTCTGCCTCGACGACGACCCGCTGCGCGCGGTGCAGCGGGTGCTGCCGGTCGCCGCCGTCGTGCACCTCAAGGACTTCCTGGTGCGCGAGACCGCGCCGGCCGCGGACGGCTGGCTCACGACGCTGGCCGGTCGCGCCGTGCTCGGCACGGTCGTCGGGCACGGCGACCTGCCCCTCGACCGGATCGTGGAGCGCATCGTCGCGAGCGGGTTCGACGGGCCGGTGTCGATCGAGTTCGAGGGGCTCGAGGACGACGTCGAGGCCGTCGAGCGCGGGCTCGCGAACGCACGCCGCCTGTGGGCGGCGGCCGGCGGCTCCTGAGCCGGTGCCGTGACGGACGGGAGGCGCGGCGCCAGCCCGCACCGCGCCTCCCGTCCGTCACGCCGCCCGTCCGTCGTCGTGACCCGCGTCGTGGGACGCGTCGATGGAGCAGGAGCTGTCGGGTGCGACCGGCCGACCCGACAGTTGCTGCTCCATCGACGAAGGGGTCCGAGGGGTCCGAGGGCGACGCCGGGTCAGACGGACCGCACCCGCACCGTCCCGCCGCTCGCGGCCGATTCCTGCGCCGCCAGCACGATCGCCAGGGTGCGCAGTCCCACGGCCGCGTCGGGCTGGGGCTGCTCGCCGGAACGGACCGCGGCGACGAAGGTGTCGAGCATCGCCGCGTCGAAGTCCGGGCCGTACGGCAGGACGACCGACCGGCCGGTGGCCGCGTCGAGCCCCCGCACGCTCGGCCGGAAGAAGTCGACGTCGACCGAGCCCTCGGAACCGACGACGGTGAGCGCGAGCCCGCCCCAGGTCGGCGAGGTGTCCGGACGGCTCCACGAGCAGTCGATCGCCGCGATCGTTCCGTCCGCGTAGGTGATGGTGACCAGCCCGGCGGTCTCGGCCTGCGCGCGCGACGCGTGCAGCACCCGGTTCGTCACGGCCGTGACGGTCTCGGCCGGCGTGCCGTCCAGGAGCTCGTCGAGCAGGTCGGCGATGTGCACGACGTGGTCGACGATCGCGCCGCCACCGGACAGCTCCGGTTCCGTGAACCACGAGCGGGTGAGCGGCAGCATGCCGTTGTTCGCCCCGCGGACCGAGAACACCTCGCCGAGGCGGCCGGACCGCTTCGTCGCGGCGAGCCGGGCGAACGTGCTCGCGAACCGGACCGGGAAGGCGACCATGAGCAGCACGCCCGCGGCCTCGGCGGCGGCGCGCATGGCGAGCCCGTCCTCCCAGGTGGTGGCGAGGGGCTTCTCGCACAGCACGTGCGCACCCGCGGCGGCGGCCTGCTCGACCAGCGCACGGTGCCGGGCGTTCTCGCTGGTGACCACGACGGCGTCGACCCCGCTCGCCAGGAGCTCCTCCACGGTGTCGACGTACGCGACCCCGAGCGCGTCGGCGAGCTCGCGACCGCGCAGGTCGACCAGCTCGGTGCCCGTCGAGGTGCCGTCCGGGTCGGTGCCGACGACCTCGACGTCGGGCATCGCCTGCAGTGCCGACAGGTAGGACAGGGCGTGCGTGTGCGCGAACGACAGCACACCGATCCGCAGGGCGGTCACGCCGTCGCCCCCTCGTGCGTCCCGGCCGCCGGGGCGGGCCCGAGGTCGACGGGCTGCCCCGTCGCGACCGACCGCAGCGCGGCGTTGACGATGCGGACCGCGGTGGCGCCGTCCTCGGCGGAGACACGGGGCACCGCACCGCCCCGGAAGGCGCCGAGGTACTCCTGGATCTCGAGGAAGTACGGGTCCTCGGCGGGGTCGAGCTCCGGCAGGTCGCCGCCGACCCCCGCCTCGTCGAGGAGCTCGGCCGTGTAGTTCCGCTCCGCACGGGAGTCGTGCGACAGGCTGCCGAGCGTGCCCGTGGCGGAGAACTCGGTGACGAACGGCAGGTGCGCCGGTCCCCAGATGCCCGCGACGTGGCTGATCGCACCGGACTCGTGGGTGAGCAGCACGTGCGCGGCCTCGACCGGGTGGTCGACGGTGCCCTTCCGGACGTGCACGGCGCTGACCCGGACGACGTCGCCGGCGATCCACCGGGCGATGTCCAGGTCGTGGATCATCTGGTCCATGATGATGCCGCCCGAGAGCTCGGGGTCGGCGAACCAGGCGGACCGGGTCGGGAACGCACCGGAGCGGACGAACCGCAGCACGGCCAGTTCGCCGAGCTGCCCGGCGTCGACCGCGGCCTTCAGGCGGACGTACTCCGGGAAGTAGCGGACCACGTGCGCCGGGTAGAGCTGCCGGCCGGCCTCGTGCGCGAGCCGGACCAGGTCGTCGGCGTCCGCGTCGGTGCGGGCCAGCGGCTTCTCGCTGATGACGTCCTTGCCGGCGGCGAGCGCGGCGCGCACGACCTCGGCGTGGGCGTACGTGGGGACGACGACGTCCACCACGTCGACACGGGCGAGGAGTGCGTCGAGCGAATCGACCACCTCGCCGCCGTGTGCCGCGACGAGTTCCTCGGCGCCGACCTCCGAGAAGACGACGACGTCCCCGAGGCGGAGCAGGTTCGGCAGGTGCGCGTGGGCGATCACCCCCGCGCCGACGAGGCCGATCCGGAGTCGCTGAGCGGTCATGGGGTCCTCCTGGTTCGTGGGTGGTGCGGTGTCCGTGGTGGAGCGGTGGGGTCGGGTTCGGCGGGGCCGTGCGGGGCGGTGGCCGGCGTCGCCGCGGCTGGGCTCGGTCCCGCGGCGGTGCGGGCGAGCAGGGCTGCTCCGGCCAGGCCGGCGCCCGCACCCGCGAGCGACTGCTCGATGCGGGGAGCGGGACGCCAGCCGAGCCGGGCGTCCACCGCGGTGCGCAGCGGGGCGAGGAGGCGTTCCCCGGACTCGCCGAGGCCGCCGCCGACGACGACCACGGCCGGGTCGAGCACGGCGGACAGGATCGCGATCCCGGCGGCGAGCGCGTCGATCGCGTCGGCCCACACCGCGGCGGCGAGCGGGTCGGTGTCGACGGCGGCGACGATCTCGTCGGTCGCCCCGTCGATGGTGCCGCCGGCCGCGCGGTAGCGCCGTCCGATGTTCCGGGCGGAGGCGTACACCTCCACGCACCCGCGCTGCCCGCACGTGCAGGGCTCACCGCCCGGTCGGACGCAGACGTGCCCGACCTCGCCGGCACCTCCGGCTGCACCGACCACGAGGCGACCGTCGACCACCAGGCTCGCGGAGACACCGGTGCCGATCGGGATGAAGACCATCTCGGCGACGTCCCGACCCGCCGCGGTGCGCGCCGCGATCTCGGCGGTCGCGGCAGCGCGGGCGTCGTGCGCCACGGCGACGGGGACGCCGTACCGGTCGCGCAGGAGTGCGGCGAGGGGCAGGTCGCGCCAGTCGAGGTTGACCGCGACGACCACCGTCCCGGTCTCGGCGTCGACGACCCCGGGCGTGCAGAGGCCGATGGCGGTGAGCGGGTGCCCGGCGGCCGCGGCTGCTGCTGCGAGCCGGTCGACCACGGCCGTGACGGCGGCGAGGGCCGGGCCGCCGGCGGCGGGATCGGGGGTGTCGGGGTCTCCGGAGTCGGGCGTTCCGACGTCGACCGGCCCGAGGGTGGGCACGACCGCGCGGTCGAGGACGACGTCGCCGACGCGGACCATCCCCTTGACGGTGGTGCCGCCGACGTCGACGGCGACGACCGCGCCGGACTCCTCCCCGCCGCCGTGCACAGCAGCACCGCCGGTGCTCATGCGGTCCGCTCCGCCGCCGCTCGGGCGAGTTCGTCCACGCGGGCCGGCGCGAGCACCTCGTCGATCGCGAGCACGGTCGCGCCGCGGATGCCGGCGTCGCGCGGCGAGGAGCTCGCCCGGACGTCGAGGGCGTCCGCGACCATCGGCAGGCACGACCGGTAGAGCTCGCCCCGGATCGTCGCGACCAGGACGGACGACGCCGACATCGCGCCCGCGAGCACGACCTCGCTCGGGTTGCAGAAGTTCACGATGCCGGAGAGCACCCGGCCGATGTGCTCCCCCGCCCGCCGGAGCTCGTCGAGGACGACCGCGTCGCCCTGTGCCGCGAGCGCCAGCACGTCGCTCGTCCCGCCGACCTGCCGCCCGGCCGCACGCAGCCGGGCGACGATCGCGCCCCCGGACGCCACCGACTCGAGGCAGTTCGGCACCCCGCAGGTGCAGCCGATGGCGGCCTCGCCGTCGACGGGGGTGTGGCTGATCTCGCCGGCGGCGCCGCTCACCCCGCGGTGCAGGCGCCCGTCGAGCAGCACGCCCGAGCCGATGCGGGTCCCGAGCTTCACCGCGACGAGGGTGCCCGTGCGGTCGGGGCCCGGACGCTCGGCCAGGGCGATGAGGTTCGCGTCGTTCTCCACGAGCACGGGGGCGTCGGTGTGCTCGGCGAAGAGCTGGGGCAGGACGGCGCCGTGCCACGACGGCTCGAAGGACGGTGTCGCGATGCTGCCGCCCGGGTACGACACGGGCGCGGGCACGCTGATCGCCGCACCGCGGAAGCGAGCCGTGTCCAGGCCGCTGTCCCGGGCGAGCTCGACGAACCGGTCCCAGAGCGCGGCGACCGAGGCCCGCGGCCCCGCGGCGACGGGCACCGTGGCGGCGCCGTGCTCGAGCGCGTCGGTGTCGGCGACGATCCGGCCGGCGAGGTCGGTGAGCACGATGCGGACGTGGTGGGCACCGAGGTCGGCCGCGGCGACGAAGCCGGCGTCCGCGACGAGCTCGAGGCGCCGAGCACGTCGGCCGCCGCGGGAGCCCTCGGCGCCGCTCTCGCGCACGAGTCCGAGCGCGGTCAGCGCATCGACCCGGGCCGAGGCGGTGGAGGGCGCGAGACCGGTGCTCCTGGCGATGCTCGAGCGCGAGGTCGTGTCCGAGACGCGGATCAGTCGGAGGACGTCCCCGACGGAGCCCGGACTGCGGTCCATGTCCTGGAAGTGCTGCTCGTGCATGTCGTCACTGTAGCGACGAAACGGCCGATTGCCGAACGAAGTCGTTCCAGATTCGACTGTTTACTTTTGGTGATCGAACGGTAATCTGCTCGAAACAGCCTGTTCCTAGCGTTCAACGACGAGCCAAGAGGAGGTCCGCATGACGAGTGCGGTTCAGAACCCGACCAGGGTGCGCGTTCCCGGTCGACGGTCGTCCACCGCGGACGCGAGCCGGATGGAACGACGCGAGGGCAGGGCGGGCTACGTGCTCATCGCCCCGACGACGGTGCTGCTGGCGCTGTTCTACCTGTACCCGTTGGCACAGACGGTCTACTACTCGTTCACGGACTGGAACCCCGCGTCCGGCGAGACGAACGGCTTCGTCGGCCTGTCGAACTTCACCGGGCTGTTCCGGGACGGCGAGTTCGTCCGGGCGGCGGGCAACACCGCGCTGTACGTGGTCATCGTCGTGCCGATCACGATGGCACTCGGGCTCTTCTTCGCGGCGCTGCTGGCCCAGCCGTTCCGCGGCCGAGGGGTCTACCGCGCACTGCTGTTCGTGCCGTACATCGCCCCGATCGTCGGCAGCGCGCTGATCTTCAGCTTCATCCTGTCGCCGCTCGGCGGCCTGGTGAACGGCGTGGTGACCGCGCTCGGCGCTCCCCCGATCGGCTTCCTGACCTCGGAGCCGTGGGCACTGGTCTCGGTGATCGTGTTCTCGATCTGGCAGGGCGTCGGCTACACGATGATCATCTACTCGGCGGCGCTCACGAACATCCCGGCGTCCTACATGGAGGCCGCGACGCTCGACGGCGCCGGGCCGATCCGCCGCTTCTTCCGGATCTCGCTCCCCCTGGTCGCCCCGACCACGGGCTTCCTCGCCATCACCGGCGTGATCGGCGCGCTGCAGGTCTTCACGCAGGTCTACGTCCTGACCCAGGGCGGCCCGATCAACTCGAGCGAGACGATCCTCTACTACATCTACAACCAGGGCTTCGTGTTCTTCCACGGCGGATCGGCCAGCGCTGCCGCCGTCCTCCTGCTCATCGTCGGCATCCTCGTCGCGGTCGTCCAGCTGCGGGTCATCAACCGCCGCGACCCCATCGAGCTGAACTAGGACCGCCACCGTGACCCAGATCGCCTCCCGCAGCCTCCCGGCGGACGCACGCCGCGCCTCCCGTCCGCACCGCAGCCGCCCGTTCGGCGTGCTGTTCCGCAAGCACTCGCCCGCCGTCCTGCGGCACGTGATCCTGCTCGTCGCGGTCGTGCTGTTCTTCGGCCCGTTCCTCTGGATGCTGCTGACGAGCTTCAAGTCCTCGGAGGAGGCGCTCGCCTTCCCGCCGACGTTCCTGCCGCGGCAGTGGGAACTGTCGAACTACACCGACATCTTCACCGTCGCCCCCTTCGGGTTGTACTTCTTCAACTCGACGGTCGTGGCTATCGCGACGACCCTCGGGCAGATCGTGACGAGCCTGGCCGCGGGCTTCGCGTTCTCGCGCCTGAAGTTCCCCGGCAAGAACGTCGTCTTCGTCGTCCTGCTCGCGGCGCTCCTCGTGCCGTTCGAGGTCGTGTTCACGCCGCTCATCACCCTGCTGTCGTCGTTGCACTGGCTGAACAGCTACCAGGGCCTCATCGTGCCGAACATCCCGTCGATCCTCGGCACCTTCCTGTTCCGGCAGTTCTTCACGTCGTTCCCGAGCGAGATCGAGGACGCCAGTCGGGTCGACGGTGCCGGCGTGTGGCGGCGGATGTGGTCCGTCGTGACGCCGATGGCGACCCCGATGATCGGGTCCTTCGCGGTCCTGTCGTTCGTCTACAACTGGAACAACTTCTTCTTCCAGTTCCTCGTGGCGTCGCGGACCGAGTTCTTCACCGTCTCCGTCGGCCTCACGCAGCTGCAGTCCGCGAACGCGAGCCAGAGCTTCAACCTGCTGATGGCCGGCTCGACACTCGCGATCCTGCCGGTCTTCATCGTCTTCATCATCTTCCAGAAGCAGATCGTGTCGGCCATGGCCGGCGGACTCCGCTGATCCCGCACCACCCCCCTTCGCTCCACCCGAAGTCCGAGAAAGGACGACTCATGCGCAAGCGACTGCTCGGTGCCACGGCCCTCGCCGTGGGTGCCGCACTGGCCCTGTCCGGGTGTTCCGGCGGCTCCGTCACCGGCAACTCCGGCGGCAGCGGCGGCAAGACCACGATCACGGTCTGGCACAACTACACGGGGCCCCAGGCCACCGAGGTGAAGAAGCTCATCGACGAGTACAACTCCTCGCAGGACAAGATCGACGTCCAGCCCCAGTACGCGGCCTCGTCCGACCAGTTCGACGCGAAGCTCATCAACGCGCTGAAGAACGACACCGGCCCCGACATGGTGCTCGGCGACAGCACGCCGCAGCAGACCGGCGAGGTGATCCAGACCGGCAAGGTCCTGCCGCTCGAGGACTACCTGTCCAGCGGTGACGTCACGAAGGACAGCTTCACCGAGGGCATGCTCTCGACCGGCGAGTTCGACGGCAAGCAGTACACGCTGCCGACCGACATCGGCGACTACGCCGTCGTCTACAACAAGGAGATGTTCGAGGAGGCCGGGATCACCGACACCCCGAAGACGTGGGCGGAGTTCCAGGACGACGCGAAGAAGCTCACCAAGGGCACGACCCAGTACGGCGCCTACCTGCCGATCGGCACCGGTGAGTGGCCGGTCTTCACGTGGCAGTCGATGCTCTGGGGCGCCGGCGGCGAGTTCCTCAACGAGGACAACACCAAGGTCGAGTTCAACAGCGACGCGGGCGTGAAGGCGCTCACGGCCTGGACGGACATGCTGCAGGACGGCTCCGCCTACCCGCAGTCGCTCCTGACCACCTCGACGAACGGCGCGGTCCCCGCGCTCACGTCGAAGAAGGCCGCGATGGCGATCACCGGGGCGTACGACCTGTCGACCATCGACAGCACGCTCGGCAAGGACAACGTCGGCGTCTTCGCCCTCCCCGGCATCGAGCAGCCCGCGATGAACCTCGGCACGAACAACTCGTACATCATCGAGACGACGACCGCGAAGCAGGACGCCTCGTGGAAGTTCCTGCAGTGGTGGCTCAGCCCGGACACGCAGGCGAAGTGGGACATCGCGACCGGCCTGCTCCCCGCGAACCAGGCCACGGCGGACAACGCGACGTGGAAGAAGTACCTGGAGGAGAACCCGCGCCTCAAGGCCTTCGCCGACGAGCTCGAGTACGCCAAGGCCCGCCCGTCGATCACCGCGTACGGCGAGGTGAGCGCGGCCCTGTCGACGCAGCTGCAGTCCGCGATGCTGCTGAAGACCAGCCCGAAGGAAGCCCTCGACGCCGCGGCGGAGAAGGCCCAGGCGGCACTGGACGACGCCGCGAAGTAGCGGTCGCTCAGCAGGACGGCCCCGCTCCCCGTCGGGAGCGGGGCCGTCCTACTGTTCCGTCCTGATGACACGAGCGGATTCGCGATGTATCGTGACTCGCACACACGCGATACATCGCGAGTCCGAGGAGGCAACATGGCCCAGGAGAAGTGGCTCGTCGAGGAGCCCAAGGTGATCGACACCGGCATCGTCCGCGCCCTGCGCGTCGGTCTCGCCGGTGGGCAGGTCGACGTCGTCGCCCACGACGAACCGACCGCCCGGATCGAGGTGCACGGCGTGTCCGGCAAGCCGCTCAAGATCGAGCTGGACGGCGACACGCTCACCATCGACCACCCGCAGATCCGGTGGGACGACCCGCTCGGGTTCCTGAAGTCGTTCCGCGGACGTGCCACCGCCGACGTCAGCGTGCTGGTCCCCCGCGACGCACGGGTCACGATCGGCGTCGTCTCCGCGGGCGTGCTGCTCTCCGGCACGAACCGCGGCGCCTCCGTGAACTCCGTCTCGGGCGACGCCGTCGTCGACGGACTTGCGGGCGACCTCGCCGTGCACGCCGTCTCCGGGTCGACCACGGTGCGCGACCTCGACGGCGCACTGACCGTCCGCACCGTGTCCGGCGACGTCGTGGCGACGGGGGCGATCCCGCGCCTCACGGCCGACGGGGTCAACGCCGACGTGGTGCTCGACCTGCAGGGCACGCCCGACGCGGCGCGGATCAACACGGTGTCCGGATCGGTCAGCGTCCGACTCGAGGACGGCGTCCCCTACCGCTGCACCGTCAGCACGGCGACCGGCGGACTGCAGTTCGACGACTCCGAGATCCGCGGGGTCCGCGGCTCGTACGTCAAGCAGGGCGGCGAGCTGTCCGGGCAGTGGCTCGACCTGAAGGTCAACTCGGTCTCGGGTGACATCGCGGTCCTGCACGCGCCACCAGCGGCCGCGCCGTCCGACCCGAGCGCTCCGGCCGCACCCGCCGCTCCGACTGCTGACGACGACGAGACGGTGGTGCCCGAATGAGTCCCGTCTTCGCGCACGGCCACCTGCGCCTGTCCCTGCTGTCGATGCTCGCCGACCGTCCGATGCACGGCTACGAGCTCATCCAGGCCCTCGGCGAGCGCTTCGGCGGCGCCTACGTCCCGAGCGCCGGCACCGTGTACCCGCGGCTCGCCAAGCTCGAGTCCGAGGGGCTCGTCACGAAGACCGTCGACGGCCGCAAGACCGTCTACGCGATCACCGACGCCGGCCGCGCCGAGCTCGACGCCCGCGCCGAGGAGCTCGCCGCGGTCGAGTCCGGGGTCGCCGACTCGGTGCGGTCCCTCGCCGACGGCGTCCGCGCCTCGGTCGGCGAGGCCATGCGCTCGCTCCGTGCGGACCTCGCCGCGAGCGCCCAGGCCCCTCGAGGCCAGACCGCCGGCGAGCCCGTCGACGTCCCGACGGAGGGCGCCCGCGCCCTGCGCGAGGTGGAGATGGCGATCGCCGCGTTCCGGCAGCAGGTCCGGGCGGACCTGCGTCGCCGCGCGACGCGCGGGACGCTCACCGAGGACACGGTGACGCGTCTGCGGGACGGCCTGGAGGCCCTGCGCCGCTCCGTCTGACGGCCGCCGGCGGACGGGTGGTGGCGATCCGCGCCTCCCGTCCGCCACCCGACGGCACGCGTCCGTCGCGTGCCCTGTGGGGCCTGTCCGTTCCCACAGTGTTGACTCGCGCGCGCAACTGAGTAGGTTTGCCGCTCGTGACGAACGAGATCCGGTCGCTGAAGGCGCGACTGATCGGGGATCCCCTGCCCTCGGAGAAGCTCGAGGGACAGCTCCTCCCGAAGCACCTGGCGCTGCCGATCTTCGCGAGCGACCCGCTGTCGAGCGTGGCGTACGCGCCGCAGGAGCTCCTCATGATCCTGCTGCTGGGCGGGATGGCGTTCCTGACCTTCGCACCGTGGGTCGCGGCCATGGTGGTGCTGCTGCTCGTCGTGGTCGTCGCGTCCTACCGACAGCTCGTCAAGGCGTACCCGTCGGGCGGTGGCGACTACGAGGTCGCGCACCGGAACCTCGGCGAGAAGGCCGGTCTCGTCGTCGCGAGCGCCCTGCTCGTCGACTACGTGATGACGGTCGCCGTGTCGGTGGCGTCGGGCGTGGACAACATCATCTCGGCCCTGCCCGGCCTCGACCCGTTCCGCGTCGAGCTCGCGGTCGCCTTCGTGGTGCTGCTGGCCGGGGTGAACCTGCGCGGGGTCCGCGAGTCGAGCAAGGCGTTCGCGGTGCCGACCTACCTGTTCGTCGGCTCGGTGTTCGTCATGGTCGTGACCGGCCTGGTCCGCACCGCACTCGGCAACGCGCCCGTCGCCGAGTCCGCCGCGTACACGATCGACAACGTCGAGCACACGACCCAGGCGGCCTTCGTGCTGCTGCTCCTGCGCGCGTTCGCGTCCGGCTGCTCGGCCCTGACCGGTGTCGAGGCGATCGCGAACGGCGTGCAGGCCTTCCGCCGACCGAAGATCCGGAACGCCCAGACGACGCTGGTGCTCATGGGCTCGATCGCGATCGTGCTGTTCGTCGGGCTCATCACGCTCGCACTCGTCTCCCACGTGCACTACGCCGAGCGCGCCTGCGACCTGCAGGGCTTCACCGCGTGCGCGACCACGCCGCAGCGCTCGCTCATCGCGCAGATCGCCGCCGCGACCTTCGGGAACGGCAGCATCCTGTTCTTCGTCGTGCAGGCGACGACGGCCGCGGTGCTGCTCCTCGCCGCGAACACGGCCTTCAACGGCTTCCCGCTGCTCGGCTCGATCCTGGCGCGGGACTCGTACGCACCGAAGGCCCTGTCGACGCGTGGTGACCGGCTCATCTACTCGAACGGCGTCATCGTGCTCGCGCTCGTCGCGGTCGCGCTGCTCGTGGTCTACCGGGCGAACGTCACGAGCTTGATCCAGCTGTACATCATCGGCGTCTTCGTGTCGTTCACGCTCGGCCAGACCGGCATGGTCCGGCACTGGCTGCGGCTCCTCCGCGCGGACCGCGACGGCACCGCGGACGAGCCCGTCGACCGGGGCCAGGTCTGGCGCTCGCTGACCATCAACTCGATCGGCGCGACCTCGACCTTCGTCGTGCTCGTCATCGTCACCATCACGAAGTTCACGCACGGCGCCTGGCTCGTGTTCGTGATCATGCCGGTGCTCTTCGTGCTGATGCTCGGCGTGAACCGGTACTACCGCGACGTCTCGCACGAGGTCGAGGCGGACGTCGACACGCAGTTCGGCGCGACCGGCGACCACGCGATCGTCCTCGTCAACCGGCTCCAGAAGCCGGTGCTCAAGGCGATCGACTACGCCATCGCGGCGCAGCACGCCGGACTCGAGGCGGTGCACGTCGCGATCGACGACGCCGAGGCCCGTCGCCTGCAGGCGCAGTGGGTCGAGCACGGCATCGAGGTCCCGCTCACCGTCGTGCCGAGTCCCTACCGCGACATCTCGATGCCGCTCATCCGGTACATCAAGGCGCACCGGGCCGAGCACGGGTCCGAGGTCGTGACCGTCTACACGCCGGTCTTCGTCGTCGGTCACTGGTGGGAGACGCTGCTGCACAACCACCGCGGCCGCCGGATCCGCAAGAAGCTGCTGCTCGTGCACGGGGTGACCGTCGCCCTGGTGCCGTGGCTGCTCGACTCGTCCGAGCTGCTGTACGGCCGTCGCTCGCGGCCGCTCCCGGGCCAGGAGCGCCGCGGGGAGCCGATCCGTCCGGCGCTCCGCCGCTCGCCGCAGGGGGTGTTCCACCACGACGCGCAGGAGGACCGGCTCCTCCGGTCGGTGCAGCGGAACAGCCTGCAGCCCGTGGGACGGCCGGTGCAGCGCGAGGGCCTGCAGCCGAGGCGCGCGATGCGTCCCGCCGGCCCCGCCGAGGGCGTCGACCAGACCCAGTGCACGGGCGAGATGCGCCTCCTCGTCCCCGCACCTGCACGACGTGACGGCGACCGGTCGTAGCATCGTCCGCGACATGACGATCTCCGACCTGCGCACCTTCGCGACCTTCGACGGCCACGGCGGCAAGGTCTCGAAGCGCGTCGAGGTGCTCGACCACGAACCATCGACGGCCGGACCGTACGCCGGACTGGTCCCGGTGCGCGGCGAGCACCCGCTCGGCGCCCTCGACGAACGACCCGCCGACGACGGCGCCGACCTCGCCCGCGGAGTCGCCAGCATCGGCTGGGTGGACCCCGCGACGCTCCGAGACTGGTACCGGCCGGACAGCGTCGTCGTCACGCGGCTCGAGGCACGCCGCTCCGGGCTCGAGCCCGGGACCTACGCCGACTCGCGTGGTCGCGGTCGCGTCCGGATCGACGGCCTGGAGGCACGGCTCGCCCCCGACGGTCGGCCCGCCTTCCGCGCGCTGGCCGGCCCGGTCGACGCGCCCGTCGTCGACGTCCCCCTGCCCACCGACCAGGCGGTGCGCCTGGTCGCGGTGCGTCCGGTCGACGACGGACTCGAGGTCGTGACCACCCCGGTGTCGCCGTTCCTCTCCCCCGGTCGCCACGCCGTGTACGGCGCCGACGTGGTGGGACTCCCGCCCCGGCCGTCGACCGGGCAGGTGTCGGTGCGCGCTGCGGTGCTGCTCGACGGGTCGCTGCACGAGGTCGTCCGGATCGACGAGCAGGCCGCGACGATCTGGATCCGGCAGGGCGACACCGAGGTGCCGATCGCGGCCAGCGGCGTCGGGCCGGACCTGGTGCGCTACACGGCGACGCCGGTCTGAGCGCTCGGTCCCGTGGGGGACGTCCTCGCTGCGTGTCGGGTCCGCCGTCGCGCGTAGGTTCGGCGCCATGACCGACGCAGCAGACCACACCCCCGACGAGTCGCACCAGGGCGAGACCCTGGGCGGCGAGCGTCCCGACCCCTCGACGACCGCGAGCAAGGACCCGGAGCAGTGGGTGACCGGCGACGAGCCCATGACCGGCCCGCAGCGCAGCTACCTCGACACCCTGGCCCGTGAGGCCGGCGAGGAACTCCCCGCGGACCTCACCAAGGCTGAGGCGTCCGAGCACATCGACCGCCTGCAGCAGCAGACCGGGCGCGGCGCGGACTCCTGACACCTCGCTCCTCCCACCGACGCCGGTCCCCGCTGTGGCGGACCGGCGTCGGTCGTTCCTGAGAGCCGGTCCCCGCTTCGGTGGACCGTCTCCTGGACGACCCCTGGCAGAGTCCGGGCGGTTCGCCGAGGCCACCGGGTCGATGACACGTCACCGCATAGCGTCGGCACCATGCGAACGACATCGACCTCCATCGGACTGACCGCGCTCCGCATCGTCCTCGGCGTGGTGTTCATCGCCCACGGCGCCCAGAAGTTCGCCCAGGGCATCCCCGGCGTCGCCCAGGGCTTCGCGGGGATGGGCGTCCCGCTCGCCGAGGTCGCAGCCCCGCTCGTGGCGGGACTCGAACTCGTCGGCGGGATCCTCCTCGTGCTCGGCGTCGCCACCCGTGTCGTCGGCCTGCTGCTCGCGGTCGACATGGTCGTCGCGGGCCTGCTCGCCCACGCCACCGCGGGGTTCTTCGCCCAGGAGGGCGGCTTCGAGTACGTGCTGGTGCTCGCCGTCGCGTCCCTCGCCGTCGCGCTCACCGGACCCGGACGGTTCTCGGTCGACGCCCTCGTGCTGCGCTCCGCGCGACGGAAGCGCGGGGTCCGGGAGCCCCTCCCCGCCTGAGTGCTGATCAGGTCTTCCTCCCCGCCACGGGGGACGTCGGTGGCCAGGTGGGGAACGGGGTACATGGTAGAGTGATCGGCAGATTTCAAACCACGAACCGTTCGGTTCCCCGGGTGGCAACCACGCACCCGCCAGGACCGGACCAGAGCCGATCACGAGGGGGTCACGCATGGGGCGCGGCCGTCAGAAGGCAAAGCACACCAAGGTCGCCCGGGAGCTGAAGTACTTCAGTCCGGACACGAACTACGGTGCGCTCGAACGCGAGCTCTCCGCCGGGCAACACTCGGACGAAGACTCCTACGTCGACCGCTGGGCTGACCAGTACGGTGAGGAACCGGGCGACGACGAGGACGAGTTCGAGCCCCAGCAGGACCAGAACAAGTCCGCCTGACCCGAACCGTCGACGCCGCGCACCCTCCGGGGCCGCGCGGCGTCGTCGTGTGCGCGGGCGGCCGGTGCCGGGCTCCGGGCCCGCACTCGCCGAGCGGGCTCGTACTCGCCGAGCGGGCCTGATCCGTCACACTCGACGCTGCCCGACGACAGAACGCACCCGCTCGCCGGACCTGAGCGGCATGTCGTGCCCGCTCGGCGGCAGCCTCGTCGGCCTGTCAGCCTCCCGGTCATCCGACGCACGTCGACCGGCCGCGGACGCCTGGCAGCCGACTCGGCCCTAACGAGCGGGCCCGATCCGTCACACTCGACGCCGTCCGACGACGGAACACACCCGCTCGCCGGACCTGAGCGGCATGTCGTGCCCGTTGAGCAGGAGCGCCGACCCGACCGACGTCGAGCTGCCGACCGCGTCTGACTGGCTGCGGCCGAGGCGCCGGGCAGAGTCAGTCGACCGGGCAGGCTCAGCCGACCGGGTGCGATCAGTCGCGCTCGATGCGCCGCAGCGACCGGAACTGCTCGACCGCCGAACCTGAGCGGCGCGTCGTACCCGCTCGTGCACGCGGCCGAGGCGGGCGGGCGGGCGGGCGGGCGGGCGGCGCGTCATACCCGCTCGCGCTCGCGCCCGCGGCCGACGGGGGCGGCCGGCGCGCCTCAGCCCGCGTAGGAACCGACGAGCCGGACCGCGCCGCCGTCGACGCCCTTGGCACCCTGCTCGAACCCGTCCAACTCGCGCGCCGAGGTCGACACGGTGCCGACCGTCCACGCGGGCAGCCCGGCGGCACGCAGGTCCTCGAGCACCGCCGACGCCGAGGCCGCGTCCACGACGGCGAACATCCCGATTCCGAGGTTCCACGTGCCCTCGGTGTCCTCGACCGGCGTCCCCGCCATGTCCGCGAGCACCCGGAACACCGTCGGGGGCGTCCACGTCGAACGGTCGACCTCGACCCAGGTGCCGACGGGCAGCACGCGCGCCAGGTTCGCGGCGATGCCACCGCCCGTCACGTGGGAGAGCGAGTGGACGACACCGGGTCGGGCGTCGAGCAGGTCGAGCAGCGGCGCGGTGTACAGGCGGGTGGGCTCGAGCAGGGCCTCGCCCACGGAGACGCCCGCGCCGAACTCCGGCAGCTGGTCGGTGTAGCCGATGCCCTTGCCGGACAGGATGTGCCGCACGAGCGAGTACCCGTTCGAGTGCAGCCCGGACGACTCGATCGCGACGACGACGTCGCCGTCCTGCACCAGGTGCGCACCGAGCTGCCGGTCGGCCTCGACGACGCCGGTCGCGGCACCGGCCACGTCGTAGTCGTTCGGCCCGAGCAGCCCCGGGTGCTCGGCGGTCTCGCCGCCGACGAGCGCGGTCCCGGTCGCCGAGCAGCCGCGGGCGATGCCGGCGACGATGTCGGCGATGCGGTTCGGCACGACGCGGCCGCAGGCGATGTAGTCCGTCATGAAGAGCGGCTTCGCACCGACCACGACGATGTCGTCGACGACCATCCCGACCAGGTCCTGGCCGATGGTGTCGTGCTTGTCGATCGCCTGCGCGATGGCGACCTTCGTGCCGACGCCGTCGGTCGAGGTGGCGAGCAACGGTCGCGAGTAGTCCTTCAGGAACGAGACGTCGTAGAGCCCGGCGAAGCCACCGACGCCACCGAGCACGGAGGCGTTGTGCGTCGCCGAGACGGCGGACTTCATGAGCTCGACGGCCAGGTCACCGGCGGCGGTGTCGACGCCGGCGGCAGCGTACGGGTTCGGCATGCGTGGTCCTCCGCGGAGCATGGCAGACTTGTTCGGTACCACCCGATCCTACGGTCTGGAGCACTCCGCGAATGTGCGGCATCGTCGGCCTCGTTGCGCAGGGGCCCGTCAACCAATCCATCTACGACGCCCTGTTGCTCCTGCAGCACCGGGGCCAGGACTCGACGGGCATCGCCACGGTCGAGGGTCGCGTCCACCACATGCACAAGACCCGTGGGCACGTCCGCGAAGCATTCCGCACCCGTGACATGCGTGCCCTGCTCGGCACCATGGGCCTCGGGCACGTCCGGTACGCCACGAAGGGTGCCGCGAGCAACGAGGAAGAAGCCCAGCCGTTCTACGTGAACGCGCCCTACGGCATCGTGCTCGTCCACAACGGCAACCTCACGAACACCCGCGAGCTCACCCGCGAGCTGTTCGACATCGACCGCCGTCACCTGAACACCACGAGCGACACCGAGCTGCTGGTGAACGTCCTGGCGCACGAGCTGCAGGGCCAGGTCCGTGGCAGCGAGCTCGACGCCGGTCAGGTGTTCGACGCCGTCGAGCGTGTGCACGAGCGCGTCGAGGGCTCCTACGCGACGATCGCGACGATCGCGGGGCACGGCCTGCTGGCGTTCCGCGACCCGTACGGCATCCGACCGCTGATCCTCGGGCACAAGTTCGACGAGGCCGGGCAGCCGGAGTGGGTCGTCGCGAGCGAGTCGCTCGTGCTCGAGTCGGGCGGCTACGAGATCGTCCGGGACATCGCCCCGGGCGAGGCTGTCTTCATCGAGATGAACGGCCAGATGCACGCCCGGCAGTGCGCGAAGGACCCGCGTCTGGTGCCGTGCTCGTTCGAGTACGTCTACCTCGCACGTCCCGACTCCGTGATGAACGGCATCTCGGTGTACGACGCCCGCCTCCGCCTCGGCAACCGCCTGGCGGACACGATCGCGCAGTACGCCCCGACCGGGGACATCGACGTGGTGATGCCGATCCCGGACTCGTCGCGCCCCGCGGCCATGCAGGTCGCGCAGAAGCTCGGCATCGACTACCGCGAGGGCTTCTTCAAGAACCGCTACGTCGGCCGCACGTTCATCATGCCCGGGCAGGCCGAGCGCAAGCGTTCGGTGCGCCAGAAGCTCAACGCGATGTCGTCCGAGTTCAAGGGCAAGAACATCCTGATCGTCGACGACTCGATCGTCCGCGGCACCACGAGCCGCGAGATCGTCGAGATGGCCCGTGCCGCCGGTGCGAACGAGGTCACGTTCACGAGCGCCGCTCCCCCGGTCCGCTACCCGCACGTGTACGGCATCAACATGCCGACGCGCGCGGAGCTCATCGCGCACGACCGGAAGATCCCGGAGATCAACCGCGTGCTCGGCAGCGACCACCTCATCTACCAGGAGGTCGCGGACATGCGTGACGCGATCATCGAGGGCTCGGACGTCACCGACCTCGAGATGAGCTGCTTCACCGGCGAGTACGTCACCGGCACGGTGAGCCCGGAGTACCTGTCGTGGGTGGAGGCGAACCAGCTCAGCTGAGTCGCGTCCCGACGCGCCACGCATCGAACGGGAGGCCCGGTACCAGCTGGTACCGGGCCTCCCGTCCGTCGTGTGGTGGCGACCGTCAGCGGTCGGTGCGCTCCACGGGTCCGCTCGCGTCGCCGTGCTCCTCGACCTCGCCGTCGACGGTCTCCTCCGCCGGCTCGACCTCGACGCGCTCCGCCGTCAGGCGGGCGGCGCGGCGGGCGAACACCCGGTCGAGCACGATCGCCACGACGGCACCCACGAAGGCGCCGATCGTGACGCCCCAGAGCGAGAAGTAGCCGACCAGCGTGCCGAAGTCGGCGTCCTGCTGGTCGCCGCGGTCGATGTCCATGGTGAGCGTCACGACGAGCAGCGTCGCGAGGAAGCCGAGCACCGCGCCGCCGACGATGAACACGCCGAACTTCGGTGCGCGTCGGATGGTGACCTCGTCCGGCGAGCTGACGGCGCTCGGAGCCGGCGTCGCGGCCGGCGCTGCCGGGCGGTCTTCGGGTCGGTCGGTGTCGCTCACCAGACCATTGTCCCCCACTGTGGGAGGTGCCGCGGCCTGTTGCTCGTCGGCCGATCCAGGGCATGATGTCCCTACCGGTCGGTATCCACGGAACGCATCCCGTCGGACTCCGACCGCCCGGTCGAGGACGATGTCGGAGCCCGGGAACGGGATCCGCGAGCCGGGGGGAGCAGGCGGACGACCAGGAGCGGGAGGTGACGGGGTGCACGAGCAGTCCATCCGCGGGCGTCGCCGGACCCGCACGCCCGGACGTGTGCCGTGGCCGATCGTGCAGCGCCGCGAGGAGGACCGCGCGGTCTCCGTCGTCGCCGAGCACCGCTGGAGCGTCGCGATCGTCGGCGCACCCGGCCTCGGCAAGACCTCCACGGCCGCCCGCGTGACCGACCGGGTCGCCCGCCGCGACACCACCGGTCGCACCGTCGTGGTGCCGATCACCGCGGTCGCCGCCGGCCGGTCGATGCCGTTCGGTGCCGTCGCGGACCGGTTCGGCGAGCTGCCGGCCGCCCTCGCGGACCTGGTCGACGACGCCTCGGCCGCGCAGCGGTTGCGCGACACGCACGACCTGGCCGACCGCGACGTCGTGCTGCGCGTCGACGACGCCGACCACCTCGACGCAATCTCGGCGCGCTACGTCGCCTGGCTCGTCCGTGACCAAGGTGCGCGCCTCGTGCTGACCTGCCGCGACTTCACCGCGCTGTCGGACCCGCTCCGCGCGCTGTGGCAGGACGACCTGCTCGAGCGCATCGACCTCGCACCGCTCGACCTGCACGAGACGGGCGAGGTCGTCGCGCAGGCACTCGGCGCGCAGCTCGAGACCGCCTCGACCGAGCGCGTGCACCGGGCGACGGCCGGCAACCCGCTGTACCTGCGCGAGGTGGTCCGCGCCGCACTGACGTCCGGGGCGCTCGACCAGACCGCGACGGGCTGGTACTGGCGCGGTCGGGTGACCGCGTCGAACAGCCTGGCGGACATGTACCGCACGGAGCTCGGCGCGCTGCCCGAGGACCTCCGCGACGTCGTCGACATCGTCGCGCTCGCCGACCCGATCCCGCTCGCCCGCCTGCTCGGCCTGGTGTCCGGCGGTGACGTCGACCGGGTCGTCGCGCTCGGGCTGGTCGCCGTCGACTCCGCCGAGGACGGCACGAGCATCGTCCAGCCGTCGCACCCGCTCGTGGGCGAGGTCGTCCGTGGGCTCGTCCCGGTCGCTCGGCGCACGGCGCTGTTCGCCCGGGCCAACGCCTTCCGGACCACCCGGCCCGAGGGTGCGCCGCCCGCCGCTCGGCTCCGCGCCGCGCTCTGGTCGCTCGAGTGCGGTGTGCTCCCCCCGGTCGGCCAGCTGCTCGACGCCACGCAGGTCGCCGTCCGGCTGCAGGAGCACGAGAGCGCCGTCGCCCTGGCCTCCGCTGCACTCCGCACCGCGCTCACGGCCACCGAGCGGGTCACCGCACACTGCCTGCGGTCGATCGCGCACTCGTACAGCACCGGTCGCGAGGCCGGTCGGGTCGACGCCGAGGCCGCGTGGGACCTCGCCCGGAAGCGCGCCGGCGAGATCGACGACGCCGTCGTGGTCGAGGCGTGCGAGACGCTGGCGAACATCCGCCAGTTCCACGACGACGACGTCGACGCCGCGGTGGCGCTGACCGAGGCGCTGATGCCGCTGGTCGGACCGGAGACGACCGAGCACGTGCGGCTGCTCCGGCTCGCCCACCTGGGGTGGGGCGGTCGGTTCGCCGAGGTCCGCGAGGAGATCGAGCGGTCCCGCATCCTGCAGCAGCCGACGGTCCCGGTGTCGTTCCTCTGCATCGCGCCCTGCGTGACGATGGCCCTCGCGACCGAGGGCCGACTCGAGGAGGCCGCTGCCTTCGCCCGTCGCGCGATCGCCACGGCCGTCGAGCACGTCGAGGCCGCTCCCTGGGGTGTCGGCGAGAACGTCTCGGTGCTCCACCAGGTGCAGGTGTGGCGCGGGGACATGGCCGACCTGGTCACCGAGATCCCGGTCCGGCGAGGGAGCCCGTTCCTGAAGTACGACTTCACGCTCGAGCTCATCGGGCTCGGCAACCACGCGATCGGGCAGCGCCGGTGGGACGACGCGATCGCGGCGTTCTCCGCCGCGTGCGAGCGCTACGACGTGGCCGACCACGGCGGGTTCGCGGCGTACCCCTGGGCCCGCCTGGCCATGGCGTACGCCTACGCCGGCGACGCGGAACGTGCTGCCGAGGCCCTCGAGCGCGCCCGCACGACGCCGGGCCGCGCCATGCGGATCACCGGCGAGCAGGTCGCGGTGTCGATCGCCTGGACCGAGACCGTGCTCGGGAACCCGGCGGGGCTGCGGCACGCCGACGAGATCATCGAGCGCAGCACCCGTGACGGGTCCTGGCTGCACGTCATGTACGCGACGACGCAGTACTACACGCACGACATGACGACCGGGCGGGACGCCACCGCGTCGCTCGTCCGGATGCGCGAGGCCGCAGCCCGGGTCGACGGCCCCCTCGCCGCGGCGGTCGTCGAGTACGCGGACGCCGTCCTCGCCGACGACCGGACGCGGATCGTGGCGGCGCAGGGGGTCCTCGCGTCGCACGGGATGGCGGTGTCCGCCGGCCGGGTCCGGCCGCCGCTGACGAACCGGGAGTACGAGGTCGCGGAGCTGGCCGCGCAGGGCCTGAGCAACCGACGGATCGCGGAGACGTTGAGCCTGAGCGTCCGGACGGTCGACGCGCACATGTCGCGGATCTTCGCGAAGTGGGACGTGCACGCCCGGTCGGAGCTGGTCGAACTGCTCGGCGCCCGCTGAACGGGCCGACTCCCCGCCGCAGAACCTGACGTCCGATCAGGAAAGGTCCCCGAGGGGACCACGATCGTTGCGGTTTGCAGCACGACTCGCCGCACCGGTTGACAACGAACGCAGTATGTCGCGTACCTTTGACCCTGTCGCCGGGTTCGGACCCGTTCGGGTCGGGTCCGAATCCCGGCGACTTCTACGCTACGCGGGGGCTCCTCCCGACCACATCGGTAGGACCTACCTAAGTCAGTGAGCCAGGCTGCACCATCGCGCCGGCTCGGCCGTCGGGCCCGCAGGCGTCAGGTCCGCAGGTGTCAGGCCGCGGTCCGGACCGGCAGGAACGCCGTCAGGTCCGCGCGCGACCCGGACGCACTGACCCGCGCCGCTGCGAGGGCCTCGTCCCACCGCAGCTCCCCCTGCGCCAAGGCCAACCACGTCACGGCGTCGGTCTCCACCACGTTCGGCGGTGTCCCGCGGGTGTGCCGCGGCCCGGGCACGGCCTGCACCGCGGCGAACGGCGGGACGCGGACCTCGACGCTGTTGCCGGGGACGTCGTCGGCCAGCCGCTGCAGGGTCCAGCGCACGGCCGTCGCGACGTCCGACCGGACCGACGACCCCGCACGGACGGCCGCGAGCGCGGCGCGCCCCTCGGCGTCCTCGATCCTCCTCGGCGGCATGTCCCCAGGCTAGCCCTCGCATCGCGGGCGGCGTGTCGCGCTCGGTAGGCTTGCCGCGTGCGAATCCTCGTCCTCGGTTCCGGTGCCCGCGAGCACGCGATCATCACGGCCCTCCTCGCGGAGCAGGCCGGACACGTCATCACGGCAGCACCCGGCAACGCCGGCATCGCCGCCGACGTCGAGACCGTGTCGCTCGACCCCACGAACGGCGAACTGGTCGCCGAGTACGCGATCGAGAACGGCGTCGAGCTCGTCGTCGTCGGGCCCGAGGCACCGCTCATCGCCGGCGTCGCCGACCCCCTCCGGACGCGGGGCATCCCGGTGTTCGGGCCGAGCCGGGCCGCCGCGCAGCTCGAGGGGTCGAAGGCGTTCGCCAAGCGCATCATGTCCGAGGCCGGGGTCCCGACCGGGCGCCCGGTCTCCGCCGGCACCGTGGACGAAGCAATCGCCGCGATCGACGAGCTCGGCGCTCCGCACGTGGTCAAGGCCGACGGGCTCGCCGCGGGCAAGGGCGTCCTGGTGACGGAGGACCGCCAGGCGGCGATCGACCACGCCACCTACTGGCTGCAGCACGGCCGCGTCGTGGTCGAGGAGTTCCTCGACGGCGAAGAGGTCTCGCTGTTCTTCCTGAGCGACGGCCACGACGTCCGTGCACTCAGCCCCGCGCAGGACCACAAGCGTCTGGGCGACGGCGACACGGGGCCGAACACCGGTGGCATGGGTGCCTACTCCCCGCTGCCGTGGCTCGCCGACCGGTGGGAGTCCGAGCAGGCCTTCGTCGCCGAGGTCACCGAGCTCGTCGCGCTCCCCACCATCCGTCGGCTCGAGCACGAGGGCACGCCCTTCATCGGCCTGCTCTACTGCGGGCTCATCGTGACCGAGCAGGGCGTGCGCGTGATCGAGTTCAACGCTCGCTTCGGCGACCCGGAGACCCAGGTGGTGCTCCCCCGGCTGACCACGCCGCTCAGCGCCCTGCTCACGGCAGCGGCGACCGGCCAGCTCGCGTCGGCGCCGCAGCCGACGTTCAGCGACGACGTCGCGGTGACGGTGGTGCTCGCGAGCGAGGGCTACCCAGAGAACCCGCACACCGGTCGGGTCATCACCGGCATCGATTCCGCCGCAGCGCGCGAGGGCGTGTCCGTGGCGCATGCGGCGACCGCCGTGCTCGACGACGACCTGGTCGCGACCGGCGGCCGCGTGCTGAGCGTCGTCGCGACCGGCGCCGACTTCGCCCAGGCCCGCGAGCGCGCCTACGCCGGGGTCGGCGACATCGCGCTCGAGGGCGCGCAGTACCGCACCGACATCGCCGCGAAGGTCGCCCGGTGACCGCCGCACCGGAGCTGCCCGGCTGGCGGCACGTCTCGTCGGGCAAGGTCCGCGAGCTCTACGTGCCGGCCGGTGTCGACGACGTCGCGAGCGCGTCCGAGCTGCTGCTCGTCGCCTCCGACCGGGTCAGCGCCTACGACTTCGCGCTCGAGCCCCCGATCCCGGGCAAGGGTGAGCTCCTGACGCGGCTGTCGCGGTTCTGGTTCGACCGGATCGCCGACGTCCCGAACCACCTGGTGGCGCCGGGCACGGGCGGCACCGCGGTCCCCGACTCCGTGGCCGCCCGGTCCATGCACGTGCTCCCGCTCGACATGTTCCCGGTCGAGTGCGTCGTCCGGGGGTACCTGGTCGGCAGCGGTTGGGCGGAGTACCGCGAGACGCAGAGCGTGTGCGGCGTCCCCCTGCCCGCCGGGCTCTCCGAGGGCGACCGGCTGCCCGAGCCGATCTACACGCCGGCGTACAAGGCGCCGCAGGGCGAGCACGACGAGAACATCTCCTTCGAGCAGACCGTCGAGCTCGTCGGGCGCGAGGACGCCGAGGCCCTCCGCGAGCTCTCGCTGCGCGTCTACGGCGAGGCAGCGGTGATCGCCCGGGAGCACGACGTCGTCATCGCCGACACCAAGTTCGAGTTCGGACGCGATGCGGACGGCACGATCCGGATCGCGGACGAGGTCCTGACCAGCGACTCGAGTCGCTACTGGGACGCCCGTTCCGGCAACCGCACGGACTCGTTCGACAAGCAGATCGTGCGCGACTGGCTCAGCGCGAACTGGGACCGCCAGGGCACGCCACCGGTGTTGCCGCAGGAGATCGTCGACCGCACGGCGGCGCGCTACGCGGAGCTCATCGAGCGCCTCGGCGCCTGACCGCGACGTCGGCAGACCTCGCCGGTCGGACGGATCGCGGATCGGCGTGTGCTCGGCCGGGCCGTGCGATCACCGGTCGCACCCCGGTACGGACGTCGCATCCCGTCACGTCGGGGTGCGACGTCCGCAGCGGGGCGCGACGCGACCATCTGACGGTCGGGAGGCGCGTGGCGGGGCCGCCCTGCGCCTCCCGTCCGTCGGCCCGTTCCGTCCGTTCGCGTGGCGGGGCCGTCAGCCTCGCGCGTCAGTCGCGGACGAGCACCACGACCGTCAGGTCGTCACCGGGGTCGTGCTCGAGCGCCCGGGCGCGCACCCGGGCGAGGAACGCGTCGATGTCGGGCTCCTCGCGCCACAGGGCCCCGAGCCGCGAGAGCGACGTCAGGGTCGAGTCCCAGAGCTCGAGCGCTCCGTCGCTGACGATCACGAGCACGTCGCCGGGCTCGAGCTCGAGCGACCCGGAGGACCGAGCGAAGCCCGCGGGGTGCAGGCCGATCGGCAGGTCGTTCGACAGGAGCGTCCGCTCGCGGCCGTCGGCGCGCATCTGCAGCACGAGCCCGTGGCCGGCGTCGACGAAGTCCATGCGGCCGCTGGCTGCGTCGAGCCGACCGTGGAACATCGTCGAGAACGACTCGGCGCGGCCGAGGTCCGGCCCCACCTGCTCGTCGAGCGCGGCGACGACGCGCTCCGGGTCCTCCGCCGGCCGGGCGAGCAGGGCACCGCGGATCGTCGCGGCCAGCAGCCCGGCGGACATCCCCTTGCCCATCACGTCGGCGACGGTCAGGTGCAGGGCGTCGCCGACCAGGTGCCACTCGTGCAGGTCACCGGAGACCACCCCGTGCGGGACGGACATACCGCCGATCCGGTAGCCGGGCACGGTCACCGGCGTCGGCTGCAACCCGGCGAGGACGCCGCGGAGCCGGTCCTCGTCGGCGCCGGTGGCGAGTTCGCGCTCCGCCCAGACGCCGAGTTCCTCGAGCAGCGCCAGGTCGTCGGCCTCGAGCGTGCGGGGCTGCGGGTCGACGAGGCAGAGCGTGCCGACCTTGACGGCGTCGTCGCCGACGCGGAGCGGGACGCCCGCGTAGAAGCGGACGTTCGGGTCCTCGACCACCATCGGCATGTCCGCGTACCGGTCGTCGGCGCGGGCGTCCGGGACGACCACCGGTCCGGCCTGGTCGAGCGTGCGACCGCAGAAGGTGTCCTGCAGCGGGATGGTCGGGCCGAACACGGCGTCGCTCTGCTGCGACTTGATGGTGAGGACGTCGGTGCCCGCGAGGTTGAGGAAGGAGCCCGAGACGCCGAACGCCTCGCGGGCGATGCGGGTGATGCGCTCGAAGCGTTCCTCGGGCCCGCTGTCGACGACGTCGAGCGCGGCGACGAGGGCAGCGCGGCGCACGGCGTCTGGTGCTGATCCGGTGGAGGTCGGTGAGGTCCCCTGGTGCATGCCGTCCACGGTACTGGTCCCACCCGGCAGCGCCCCTCCCCAGAACGGTGGACCCGGAGAGTGGAACCAGGACGGCGGACGCGGGACGGTGGGCCCGGGGCGACCGTGTCGGGTGGCCTCGCCGGACGCGCGTACCCTCGGCACGGTGATCCGTCGTGTCCCGCTCGTGCTCGCCCTCGGCGCCGCTGCCGCACTCTCGCTGACGGGCTGCGGCGCCCACGACTCGACCGGGCAGATCTCGGTGACCGTGTCGTCGAACGCGGGCGAGCGCCCGTACGAGGTGGAGGTCTTCGCCTCGACCGGCAAGCTGTCCGAGCACCAGCGGGTGTTCCCCGGGGGCACCGCGGACTTCGCCGGCGTCCCGCTCGGCGACGTCACCGTGCGTGCGGGGAACCTGTGCCCGGTCCGGACGACTGTGTCGAACGACGACGTGGCGCGGGTGACGCTCACCACGACCGGCTGCTGACCGGACGCGACCCACCCGGTCACCGCGGTCGGGCACCCTCACCCGGTCACCGCGGGTAGGCCCACCCCGTCACCGCGGGTCGGGCACCGCGTCCCACTCGTCGCCGTACCGCCCGAGCACACCCCACCGCGTGACCGGCCACGTCACGACGAACGCCCGCCCGACGACGTCCGCCGTCGGCACGGTCCCGTGGATGCGCGAGTCGGCGGACTCGTACCGGTTGTCGCCCATCACCCAGACGTGACCGGCCGGCACGGTGACGTCGAAGTCCTCCGCCGACACGCGGGTCACGTCGGCTGGCCGCACCACGTAGGGCTCGTCCACCGCGTGCCCGTTCACCGAGAGACGCCCCTGCGCGTCGCAGCACGACACCGTGTCCCCGGGCAGCCCGATCACCCGCTTGATGAGGTCGTCGCCCTGCTCGCTGGTCAACCACCCGCCCGGGTCGCGGAACACCACGACGTCCCCCCGCCGGAGCGGCACGGCGCCCGGCACGAGCTCGTTCACCAGCACGTTGTCCCCGATGAGCAGCGTCCGCTCCATCGACCCGGAGGGGATCGAGAACGCCCGCACCAGGTAGGCCTTCACCAGGAACGACGCCAGCAGCGCCACGACCACGATGATCGCCAGGTCGCGCAGGAACCGCCACCCAGACCGTGCAGGCCGTTCGGCGCGGGACTCGTCGGTCTGCTCGCTCAATGCGTCAACACCACCTTCACCAGGCCGATCACGAAGGCCAGGGCGGCCAGGACGATGCCGCCCCAGAGCCCGAGGAACGTCGGACGCCGCCCGCTGAACCGCTGCAGGAACACCCCGACCATCCCGATGCGGACGACGAGGATGACGATCGCCGCCGTCTGCGCCCACTGCGTCGGCAACCAGCCCGCCCACGCCACGGCGTAGAGCACCGCGGGGATCAGACCGGAGGTCGCGATCGGGTTCGCGTCGCGCAGGATCGCCCCGATCGTCTCCCGGTGCTCGGCGTCGTCCCCCGTGTCACCGATGGTGTGCGCGACGAGGTGCGACAGGACGTGCGCCAGGTACGTCAGCACCGCCGTCGCGAGCACCGTCAGCACCGCCGCCCCGTGCTCGATCTGCTCCGGTCCCACCGCGATCGCGACGGCGAGCACGGTGATGTTGCCGTAGATGTACGACGACATGCGGTCGCGCAGGCGGTCGACGGGGAACGTCGCCGGGTCGGGTCGGCGGGAGGGCGGCATCCTCCCATCCTGGCCCTGCGCCGCCGTGCCGCGCCGTCAGGACACCGGGTGCGGTGCCATCCTGGTCCGGGGCGGCGCGCCGGTGCATCGTCCAGACGGGAGGCACGACCCATGACCCACGGACCGCTCACCAGCAGACCGCTCGCCCTGGTGACCGGCGTCGGTCGCCGTGCCGGGATCGGTGCCGCGATCGCCGCACGGCTCGCCGCTGACGGTTGGGACCTCGCGATCTCCTGGTGGGGACCGTACGACGAGCGCGTGCACGGCGGGGCCGACCCGGACGGGGTGGACGCGGTCATCGCGGAGGCCGAACGTGCGGGGGCACGGGTGACGCGCCTCCCGGTCGACCTGGCCGACCCGGAGCAGGCGGCCGCGCTCGTCGGCCGCGCCGAGGCGGAGGCGGGCGTCCCCGTGACCGCCGTCGTGATGTCGCACTGCGAGTCGGTCGACTCGGACTTCGCCACCACGACCGTCGAGTCCTTCGACCGGCACCTCGCGGTGAACGTCCGCGCGCCGTTCCTCGTCGTGCAGGCGTACGCGCGGCGCCTCCGCGAGGGTGCTGCCGCGCCGGAGGACCGTCGGCGGATCGTGGCGCTCACGAGCGACCACGTGGGGTTCAACCTGCCGTACGGCACGAGCAAGGGCGCCCTCGACCGGCTGATCGTCGGGGCAGCCATCGAGCTCGGCGACGTCCGGGTCAGCGCGAACCTCGTCAACCCGGGCCCGAACGACACGGGCTGGATGACCGAGGAGATCCGCGAGGCCGCGGTCGCCCAGACCCCGCTCGGACGGCCGTCGATGCCGACCGACACGGCTGCGCTCGTCGGCTTCCTGCTCGGGCCGGACGGCGGGTGGGTGAACGGGCAGCTGCTGAAGACGGACGGCGGGTTCAGCGCGAAGTGACGTTTGGTTGACGCGTCAACCATTCCGGCGCACACTGGGGGCATGCACACGCAGGACCTGCTCGCAGCCGACACCGGGATGGGCGCCGTCACGCTCCGGGTCGCCGATCTCGACACGATGGTCGCCTACTACCGCGACGGCGTCGGTCTGGCGGTGCTGACGAACACGGGCGGCACCGCGGTGCTCGGCCGCGGGACGACCCCGATCGTCGTCCTCGAGCACGCCCCCGCGATGCGGCACGCCGCGCCGCACGAGGCCGGGCTCTTCCACACCGCGATCCTGTTCGACACGCAGGCCGACCTGGCGGCGGCGCTGTACTCCGTCGCGACGAAGTACCCGCAGACGTTCACGGGCAGCGCGGACCACCTCGTGAGCAACGCCTTCTACTTCCAGGACCCGGAGGGCAACGGCGTCGAGCTGTACTGGGACCGCGACCGCACCGAGTGGTCGTGGACCCACGGCATGGTCGACATGGCGACGATCTACGTCGACCCGAACGCCTTCGTGCAGGAACACCTGACCTCCTCGGCGCTCGAGTCGGCCAGCACGCGCCCCGGCCGTGTCGGGCACGTGCACCTGTCCGTCGGCGACGTCGCGACCGCGAAGGCGTTCTACGTCGACCGGCTCGGCTTCGCGACGACCGCGGCGATGGGCGACCAGGCGCTGTTCGTCAGCGCGGGCGGGTACCACCACCACATGGCGATGAACACGTGGAACTCTCGCGGAGCCGGGCGACGGCAGCAGGCCCTCGGGCTCGGGCTCGTGCGGATCGAGGTGCCGGGGACGGACGACCTCGGCGCGCTCGTGGCGCGGATGCACGACACCGGGGTGCAGACCGCCGACGACGGCCGGACCGTGGCGTTCGAGGACCCATGGGCGAACCGCATCGAGGTGACGGCGCCCGGTCGCGGCTGAGCGGGCCGCTGTCGCTGTCGCGAGACTCGGGCTGAGCGACACTTCTCGGGCTCGGTGGCACGAGGACGGTCGCTGCGCGCGAGACTCGGCCTGCCCTGTCGCACGCGCAGGCGGACCCGGCAGGATGGGACCGTGAGCGAAGACATCCGGTGGGAGGTGGTCGAGGAGAGCGCCCTGACGCTCCCCGACCACGAGGCGATCGCAGCGATGCTCGGGCAGGCGTTCCCGAGCTGGTCGCACTGGTACGTGGGCGGCCGTGACTACGCCGGCATGCAGCCCGAGCGCCGGGTGGTCGGCTGGGGTGCGGACGGCGCGGTCCTCGCACACGTCGGGATCCGCCGCATGTTCGTCACGGTCGGCGGGCAGGACGTCCTGGTCGGCGACACCGGCATCGTCGCCGTCTCGCCGAAGCTGCAGGGCACCGGCGTCGGCCGGGAGCTCCTCGTCCGCACCCGCGCGGTCCTCGAGGGACTCCGCGTGCCCTACGGATTCCTCGGTGCCGGCGAGGACCGCATCCCCTTCTACGCGCACATGGGCTGGCACGAGGTCGACGGGGCCGTCGGCACGTTCTCGGCCTTCACGGCCGACGGTGTCGGCGTCAACGAGACCGAGCAGGGCGGCTGGATGGTCCTGCCGGTCGAGGCGCAGCTCGAGGACTGGCCGACCGGCGAGATCATGCTCAACGGCCAACAGGTCTAGACGAGAGGACCGGGCCCCGCCACCAGCCGGGCGAGACCAGGCGCAACGGCCAACAGGTCTAGGAAGCAGTGAATGACGGACGGGAGGCCCGGTACCAGCTGGTACCGGGCCTCCCGTCCGTCGTGTGGCTGACTACGCCTCGACCGCGACCTTCTCCGGGTCCTCGTTCGAACCGGGCGCGCTCGGCGCGACCGCGGCGCGCACGCGCGCACCCAGGTCGGCGTCGACGCTCGTCCAGTAGGCGAACACGCGCTCGCGCAGGTCGTCGCGCGTCACCTTCGAGACGTGCCCGGCGATGTTGCCGACCAGGCGCTCACGAGCAGCGTCGTCGAGGACCTCGCGGTAGAGCGTGCCCGCCTGGCCGAAGTCGTCGTCCTCCGGGTGCAGCGTCGCAGCGGAGCGCTGCAGCGCGCCGTCGGACTCCCAGCCCGGGACGTCGTCCGTGGCGGTCGGGTCGGCGTGCGCGCCACCCTGGGTGTTCGGCGCGTACACCGGCACCTCGGCCTTCTGGAAGTCGAAGCGCATGGCGCCGTCCTTCGAGTACGAGTGGACCTCGTTCTTCGGGGCGTTCACCGGCAGCTGCGCGTGGTTCGTGCCGACGCGGTAGCGCTGCGCGTCCGCGTAGCTGAAGATGCGCGCGAGGAGCATCTTGTCCGGGCTCGCCGCGATGCCGGGCACGAAGTTCGACGGCGCGAACGCGGCCTGCTCGATCTGCGCGAAGTAGTTCTCCGGGTTGCGGTTGAGCTCCATCGTGCCGACCTCGATGAGCGGGTAGTCCGCGTGCGGCCACACCTTCGTCAGGTCGAACGGGTTGAAGCGGTAGCCCTCGGCGTCCGCGTAGGGCATGACCTGCACCTTGAGGACCCACTTCGGGAAGTCACGGCGCTCGATGGCCTCGTAGAGGTCGCGGATGTGGAAGTCGGCGTCCTCACCGGCGATGCGGTCGGCGTCCTCCTGCGTCAGGGTCTTGTGGCCCTGCTGCGTCTCGAAGTGGTACTTCACCCAGAAGCGCTCGCCCTCGGCGTTGATCCACTGGTAGGTGTGCGAGCTGAAGCCGTCCATGTGGCGCCAGCTCGACGGGAGGCCCCGGTCACCCATGAGCCACGTCACCTGGTGCGCCGACTCCGGGGACAGGGTCCAGAAGTCCCACTGCATGTCGTGGTTCCGGAGGTGGCTGCCCGGGAGGCGCTTCTGCGAGCGGATGAAGTCCGGGAACTTGATGCCGTCGCGGATGAAGAACACCGGGGTGTTGTTGCCGACGAGGTCGTAGTTGCCCTCTTCGGTGTAGAACTTCAGCGCGAAGCCGCGGGGGTCGCGCCAGGTGTCCGGGGAGCCCTGCTCTCCGGCGACGCTCGAGAAGCGGGCGAGCATCTCGGTCTGCTTACCCGGCTGCAGGAACTTGGCACGGGTGTACTGCGACACGTCGTGCGTGACGGTGAAGGTACCGAACGCACCGCCGCCCTTGGCGTGGACGACCCGCTCCGGGACGCGCTCGCGGTTGAACTGGGCGAGCTTCTCGACCAGGTAGTGGTCGTGCAGGGCTAGGGGGCCGTCGGCGCCGACACCCATCGAGTGCTGGTCGCTCGAGACGGGGGCGCCGGAGTTGGTCGTCGTGGTGGGGGTGCCGGCGGGGCCGGTGGGCGTGTTCTGGTCGGACACGGTTCCTCCTCAGGTGGAACGGTTGGTTCGGTCAGGGTGGTTCGGGTTGCTCGTGGGGCGCGTCGGGTGGTCGTGGCGCGCGGGGTCGTCGGGTCCGCAGGGGCCCGTCGAGGTCAGGCGGTGACGGCCTCGGCGTCGTCGCGTTCCGCTGCTGCGCAACGCTCGCAGATGCCCCAGTAGGTGACCTCGGCGGTGGTGACCGCGAAGCCGTGGGTCTCCGACGGGGTGAGGCACGGGGCGTGGCCGACCGCGCAGTCGACGTCCTCGACCGCGCCGCACATGGTGCAGACGATGTGGTGGTGGTTGTCCCCGGTGCGCCGTTCGTACCGGGCAGGGCTGCCGGCGGGCTCGATGCGGCGGACGAGTCCGACTCCGGCCAGGGCACCCAGGACTCCGTAGACGGCCTGGTGGCTCGTCGTCGGGAGCTCGGTCGAGACCGCGGTGAGGATGTCGTCCGCGGTGGCGTGCGGCATCGCCCCGGAGGCACGCAGGACCGCCAGCCGCGGCGTCGTCACCCGCAGGCCGGCGGCCCGGAGCAGGTCGGCGTCGGCGTCCATCGGTTTCTTTCTCTTGCATCGGTCAAGACAAGCTCCACCGTACACGGTCGTCGGGTCGGAGCCCAGGGCGGCGGCGGACTGCGCGTGTCGGAGCGCCGTGGCTCCGTCCGCTGGTGCATTCCGCTGGCGGCATGCGATGTGTCACGATCCGGTCGCGATCCGCTGGGACGACGCTGATCCCCGCGGTCCGGCGCTAGCGTCACGGCATGTCCACGAAGCAGGGGCCTTCGTCGCGGATGAATTCCGTGCCGGCCGACAGCGCTCAGGACGTCCGGGGGATCATCGCGCAGCGGGACCTGGTCGTCGACCTCATCCGGACGGCTTGCGTCGTCCTCGTCGTCGTCGTGCACGTCACGATGGTCGGTGTGGCGGTGTCACCCGACGGCATCGGCGTCACGAGCCCCCTGCAGGACGCGGCCTGGTACGTCCCCGCGACGTGGGTGGGTCAGGTCATGCCGCTGTTCTTCGCCGTCGGTGGCTTCGCGAGCGCGGTCGGCTGGCGCAGCACACTCGCCCGGGGCGGGGGCGCGCGCGACTTCGTGGCGACCCGGCTCGTGCGGCTCTTCCGCCCGGCGGTCCCGCTGTTCGCCGTGCTCGCGGTCGGTCTCGGGATCGCGACCGCACTCGGCACCCCGGCCGAGCTGCTCGCCGAGGTCGCCGTCGGCATCGGCTCACCGCTCTGGTTCCTCGCCGCGTACGGCATCACGCAGTGCTGCGTGCCGGTGATGGCACGCCTGCACGAACGGGCACCGTTCCGCACGCTCGGCGTCCTGCTGCTCCTCGCAGCGGCAGTCAATGCGCTCCGGTTCGCGACGGGGACCGCCGAGGTCGGGCTCCTCAACCTCGGCCCGGTGTGGCTGTTCGCGCAGCAGCTGGGGTTCCTCTGGGCCGACGGCTGGTTCGCCCGTCGCTCGAGGGTGCTGCTGGCGGCGGTCGCCCTCGCCGGGTACGCCCTCCTCGTCCCCCTGACGTCGGTCGGGCTCTGGGCACCGGACATGCTGCAGGACCTCAACCCGCCGATGCTCCCGTTGGCGCTGCTCGCGGTCTCGCAGGTCTGCCTCGTGCAGCTCGTGCACCGACCACTCACCCGGCTGATGCAGACCCGACCGGCGCAGGCGGCGGTGTTCGTGCTCGGCCGGGACGGCATGACGGTCTACCTCTGGCACCTGCCGCTGTACATCGCGCTGAACGGGGTCGCGCTGGTGCTCGCGGTGCCGTTCCCCGAGCCCGGTTCGGTGTCCTGGTGGGCGACGCGGCCGATCGCGCTCGTCGTCGTGCTGGCCGCGGCGATCGGTGTGGCCAGGGCACTGCGCCGGTGGGATCGTCCGCTCCCCCGACTGTCGGACGGGACCGACCGGCCGGGGTGGCCCGTCGTGGCCGCTGCCGCCGTCTGCACGATCGGCCCGGCGTTCGTCGTGATGCAGTGGCACCTGTCGTTCGGCGTCGCGGTCCTCGGTGCGGTCGCCGTGCCGATCGGCGTGTGGCTGCTCGGACGGACCAGGCCTGACGGGGGCGCTCCGGCAGCCGGGCGGACCGCCCACAGCTGAGTCGATCCTCACCGCTGTCGCCCGCCAACGCGGTCGTCGCGGGGGCCGAGGGGCGGAGGATGACGGTGCCGGCCCGCCCCGCGTTCCCGGCCCGTCCGGCTCGCCCTGCGCGTCCGGCCCGTCCCGCTCGCGACCAGGAGGCACCCCACGCCCGAACCCGCCGAGTTCTGGAGCACCTGGCAGGTCGACCCCCTGGCCGCGGTGCTGCTGGCGGTCGCCGCGGTGACCTACGGCTGGTGGCTCGTCGGGGCTCGACGCCGCGGGGCCCGGTGGTCCACCTGGCGGTCCCTGTCGTTCCTGGTCGCACTGCTGCTCTTCGCCGTGCTCCAGTTCGGCGTCGTCGGCCGGTACGACCAGGAGCTCCGGTGGGCCTTCACGCTCCGGCTCGCGCTGCTGTTCTTCGCGGTTCCGACCTTCGCCGCCCTGGCCGCCCCGGTGTCGCTGCTGCGGCTCGGCGGCCCGGCACGGTGGTCCGCCGCCGCTGACCGGGCGATGCACTCGCGGCCGGTCCGGGTGCTCGGCAACGCGATCGTCGCCCCCGTGGTCGGCCTCGTGCTGTTCGCGGTGCTGCTCACCCCGCTGTCGGCGGTCGTCCGCGAGTCGGGAGTCTGGGCAGCGCTCATCACGGTGCTCGTGCCGGCGCTCGGGTTCACGGTGCTCGGGCCGCTGTCCGAGCCGGGGGTCCTGCGGAGTTCGACCTTCGTGACGGTCGAGTTCTTGCTCGCCTTCGTGGAGCTGCTGCTCGACGCGGTGCCCGGCATCGTGCTCCGGGTGTCGAACCACGTGCTCGACGGGTCGCTCGTGCACGCCGTCGGGCAGTCGTGGTTCCCGTCGCCCCTGCGCGACCAGCACCTGGCGGGCGACCTGCTGTGGTTCATCGCCGAGGTCGCCGACGTCCCGGTCCTCGTGATGCTGTTCGTGCGGTGGCAGCGGACGGACCGCCGCGAGGCCAGCTCGGTCGACGCCCTGTCCGACGAGGAGATGGCCGAGCTGACCCGGGCGCACCTGCAGCGCCGGGTATGAGCGGGGCCGGCGGCGTGCGGCGCGCGGCGCGGCCGGCGGCGTGCGGCGTGCGGCGTGTAGGGCCGTCGGTCTGCGGCGCGGTCGTACGACAGATGCGCTGTCGTACGACGACGATCCTGTCGCACCAGTCCCCGCCGTTCCACAGCTCTTCCGCCCTGGGCGGCAAGAACGACAGATGCGCTGTCGTACGACAGCGGCCTTGTCGTTCTGCATCGGCACAACGCGGACGGCTGCCCCGCACGAACGAGCTGCATGACCGGCACCACGAGCGGACCCCGGCGCCGCTCGACCGAGCGGGACCGGGGTCCACCGTGTGACGACGTCAGCGCAGCAGCGTCAGCGCGCCGCGGCCTCGGGCTCGGCCGCGTCCGGCTGCGTCTCGACCGCCCCGGTCTGCTTCCACGCTGTCGTCTGCTTCGGCTTCGCCAGGAACAGCGCCGCGACGATGGCCGCCACGAGCACCACGGCCGGCAGCACGAGCGACTGCCCCATCGCCGTGGCGAACGGCTGCTGCAGGAACTCGGGCAGCGCTCCGACCTGCTGCTCCGCGCCGCCCGAGCCCGTGCCCGCACCGGACGGGAAGTTCGCCGTGATGCGCGCCTCGATCAGCGCAGCGATACCGGCAGAGCCGAGCACCGCACCGATCTGCCGCGTGGTGTTGTAGACGCCCGACCCGGCACCCGCGAGCGCCGGCGGCAGGTTGCGCGTGGCCGACACCGAGAGCGGACCCCACATGCAGGCGTTGGCGAGCCCGAGGAGCGCGCTCGGCAGCAACGTCCAGCCCCAGCCGGCACCCGACCAGAGCAGTGCGCCGAACCAGAACAGTCCGCCGGAGAAGCACGCGAGGCCGAACGAGCCGACCCACCGCGGGTTCCACTTGTTGAGGTTCTTGCCGACGAGCGGTGCGAGCGCGGCGGACAGCACGGCCTGCGGCACGAGCAGCAGCGCGGCCTGGGTCGGCGAGAAGCGCAGCACGTCCTGCGCCCAGAGCATGATCGGCAGCGCGAACGACGAGATCGCCACGCCGACCGCCGTGATGGCGATGTTCGCGAGCGTGAAGTTGCGGTCCTTGAACAGGCCGAGCGGCAGCAGCGGCTCGCCCTTCTGCACGCCCTGCCACACCACGAAGGCGGCGAGCACGACGATGCCGGTGATGATCAGCGACCAGACCGAGATCGGGCCGGTGATGGTGCCCCAGTCGTAGGTCTCGCCCTCCTGGATGCCGAACACGAGCAGGAACATGCCGGCGGCGCTGAGGACGATGCCCAGGTAGTCGAACCGGTGTCCGTGGCGCTCGAAGCGGGGGACGAAGCGCTGCGCGAGCACGAACGCGACGACACCGACGGGGACGTTCACGAAGAAGATCCACTCCCAGCCGAAGCCGTCGACGAGCAGCCCGCCGACGATCGGCCCGACGAGCGACGCGACACCGGCGACGGCGCCCCACAGGCCCATGGCTGCACCACGGTTCTGCGGCGGGAAGATGCGCGTGATGACCGCCATCGTCTGCGGGGTCATCATCGCGGCACCGAGGCCCTGCACGACGCGGGCGACGATGAGCACCTCGATGGAACCGGCCAGACCGCACCACAGGCTCGCGAGGGTGAACACCACGAGACCCGCCTGGTACAGCACCTTGGGGCCGAAGCGGTCACCGAGCCGCCCGGTGATGAGCAGCGGCACGGCGTAGGCGAGCAGGTACGCGCTGGTGACCCAGATCACGGCGTTGATGTCGGCGTCGAGCGCCTGCGCGATCGTGGGCGTCGCGACCGACACGATGGTCGAGTCGACGAGGATCATGAAGAAGCCGACGACGAGTGCCCAGAGCGCGGGCCACGGCTTCTGCCCGTGCTGCAGGTCGGCGGACGTGGTGGAGGTCATCGAGTGGTGTCCTGGTCCTTCTGTGGTGCTGGGTCGGGGACGGCGGGGCCGTCCCAGGGGATGTCGCCGCTCGCGATGCGGTCGGCGGTGGCGGTCAGCCACTCGATCTGCGCGGTGAGCATGCCACGGACGTACGACACGTCGAGCCAGTAGCGCTCGGCGAGCTGCTTGGCCTGGAGGCCCGTGGCGGCTTCGTCGTACCCCGCGCGTTCCGCACGGAGCGCCTCGGCGCGGGCGCGCAGCGCGGTCGCCGCATCCGTCGCGGTCAGGTTGTCGACGTGGGAGACCGCGAGCTGGAACTCGGGGTACTCGTCGGCGGGCTCGGCGATCATGCGCCGGAGCCCGGCGTCGAGCTCCGCACGACCGTGGTCGGTGATGGCGTACGTGGTGCGCTCGGGCCGGTTGCCCTCGCGCGCGGTCCCGAGGGCCTCGGCGTACCCGAGGTCCACGAGCCGCCCGATCTGGTGGTACAGCGTGCTCGGCCGGACCTTGACGTTCTGGTCCTCGTGCCGGTGGAGCATCGTCTGGAACATCTCGTACGGGTGCATGGGCGCCTCGGCGAGCAGGCCGAGCGCGGCGAACGCGAGGGGCGTGAGCGACGCCATCCGTGCCTCCAGACCGTGTTCCCGAGCGATTATTCGACTTGGAACATACGCTTTCGACGACTTCTCCACAAGCGGCCCGGCGCGCCGCGCGCGGCCCGTAGACTGGTGCCGTCCCACCCAACCCACCCAAGCGCTGGAGTGAACACGTGCCAACCATCGTCGTCGAGGTCATGCCCAAGGCAGAAATCCTCGACCCCCAGGGCAAGGCGGTGGGCAACGCCCTCGCCCGTCTCGGCAAGGCCGACCTGACCGACGTCCGCATCGGCAAGCGCTTCGAGATCGCCGTCGACGGCCCGGTCGACGACGCGAAGCTGGCCGAGGTCCGCGACATCGCGGCCGACGTCTTCTCGAACGCCGTGATCGAGGACGTCGTCTCCGTCACCGTGCAGGACGCGTGACGCGGATGCGCATCGGCGTCATCACGTTCCCGGGCTCGCTCGACGACCGCGACGCCCAGCGCGCGGTCCGCCTGGCGGGAGCCGACCCCGTCGCGCTCTGGCACGGCGACCACGACCTGCAGGGGGTCGACGCGATCGTGCTCCCCGGCGGGTTCTCGTACGGCGACTACCTCCGTGCCGGCGCCATCGCGGCAAAGGCCCCGATCATGGCCGAGGTCATCGACGCCGCCGGCAAGGGGATGCCCGTGCTCGGCATCTGCAACGGGTTCCAGATGCTCGCCGAGGCCCGCCTCGTCCCGGGCGCGCACACCCGCAACGCGCACCAGCAGTTCATCCGCCGCGACCAGAAGCTCCGCGTCGAGACCGCCGGCACAGCCTGGACCTCCGGGTTCAGCGCCGGGCAGGAGATCACGATCCCGCTCAAGAACGCCGACGGCCGCTTCGTCGCCGACGCCGACGAGATCAAGCGCATCGAGGACAACGGCCAGGTCGTGTTCCGCTACGTCGGCGTGAACCCGAACGGGTCGATCGACGACATCGCCGGCGTCTCGAACGAGCGCGGCAACGTCGTCGGGCTCATGCCGCACCCCGAGCACGCGACGGAGCCCGGCTTCGGCCCGGACACCCCCGCGGCGATGGCCTCCGGCACGGACGGCCTCACCTTCTTCACCTCCGTGATCGAGTCGACGCTCGTCAAGTGACGACGGACACGACTCCAGTGACAGGGAACGACAACACCGTGACGACCCACGTTCGCCCGAAGCCCGACACCGTGCAGGACGCCGCCGCGACGCCCGACAAGGAGCAGCCGTACGAGGCGCTCGGGCTCAAGGCCGACGAGTACGCGAAGATCCGCGAGATCCTCGGCCGCCGCCCCACCTCGGGCGAGCTCGCGATGTACTCCGTGATGTGGTCGGAGCACTGCTCGTACAAGTCGAGCAAGAACTACCTGCGTCAGTTCGGCAAGAAGGTCACGCCGGAGATGACGAAGAACCTGATGGTCGGCATGGGCGAGAACGCCGGTGTCGTCGACGTCGGCAACGGTTGGGCGGTGACCTTCAAGGTCGAGTCGCACAACCACCCGTCCTACGTCGAGCCGTACCAGGGTGCCGCGACCGGCGTCGGCGGCATCGTCCGCGACATCATCTCGATGGGCGCTCGCCCGGTCGCCGTGATGGACCAGCTCCGCTTCGGCGCGATCGACCACGAGGACACGGCACGCGTCGTGCACGGCGTCGTCGGCGGCATCTCGTTCTACGGCAACTGCCTGGGCCTGCCGAACATCGGTGGTGAGACCTACTTCGACCCGGTGTACCAGGGCAACCCCCTGGTCAACGCGCTCGCGGTCGGTGTCCTGCGTCACGAGGACCTGCACCTGGCGAACGCCTCCGGTGCCGGCAACAAGGTCGTGCTCTTCGGTGCCCGGACCGGTGGCGACGGCATCGGCGGTGCGTCGATCCTGGCGTCCGACACCTTCACCGAGGGCGGGCCGACCAAGCGTCCGGCGGTGCAGGTCGGCGACCCGTTCGCCGAGAAGGTCCTCATCGAGTGCTGCCTCGAGCTGTTCCAGGAGGAACTGGTCGAGGGCATCCAGGACCTCGGCGCCGCGGGCATCTCCTGCGCGACGAGCGAGCTGGCGTCCAACGGTGACGGCGGCATGCACATCTCGCTCGACGACGTCCTCCTGCGCGACCCCACGCTCACGGCAGAGGAGATCCTCATGTCCGAGAGCCAGGAGCGCATGATGGCGGTCGTCCGCCCCGAGAAGCTCGACGAGTTCCTCGCGGTGGTCGGCAAGTGGGAGGTCGAGACCAGCGTCCTGGGCGAGGTCACCGGCACCGGTCGCCTCGTCATCGACTGGCAGGGCCAGGAGATCGTGAACGTCGACCCGCGCACGGTCGCCGTCGACGGCCCGGTGTACGACCGCCCGGTCGCCTATCCGTCCTGGATCGACGCGCTGCAGGCCGACACCGCCGCCTCGCTCGAGCGTCCGGCCGACGGCCCTGCGCTCAAGGCACAGTTCCTGCAGCTCCTCGGTTCGCCGAACCTGGCGTCGAAGAACTGGGTCACGAACCAGTACGACACCTACGTGCTCGGCAACACGGCGCTCTCCTTCCCCGACGACGGCGGCATGATCCGCGTCGACGAGGAGACCGGGCTCGGCGTCACCGTCGCGACCGACGCGAACGGCCGCTACTGCCAGCTCGACCCGAAGCAGGGCGCGCGCCTGGCGCTGGCCGAGGCGTACCGGAACGTCGCCGTCACCGGCGCCGTCCCCGCCGCGGTCACGGACTGCCTGAACTTCGGCTCGCCGGAGAACCCCGAGGTCATGTGGCAGTTCTCCGAGGCCGTCGAGGGCCTGGCGGACGGCTGCATGGAGCTCGGGATCCCGGTCACCGGCGGCAACGTGTCGTTCTACAACCAGACCGGCACGACCCCGATCCACCCGACCCCCGTGGTCGGCGTGCTCGGCATCATCGACGACGTCGCCTTGCGCGTGCCGTCGGGCTGGCAGGACGACGGCCACAACGTGTACCTGCTGGGCACGACGAGCCTCGAGCTCGACGGCTCCGCGTGGGCCGGCACCGTGCACGGGCACCTCGGCGGCCGTCCGCCGGCGGTCGACCTCGCGCAGGAGAAGGCCCTGGCCGAGCTCCTGCAGGCAGCGTCGGGCGAGCAGCTGCTCACGAGCGCCCACGACCTGGCGGACGGCGGCCTCGGCCAGTCCCTCGCCGAGTCGGTGCTGCGCTTCGGCATCGGCGTCCGCGTGGTGCTCGACGAGCTCGAGGAGCGCGACGGCGTCGACACGGCGACCGCACTGTTCTCCGAGTCGACGGGCCGTGTCATCGTGACCGTGCGCCGCGAGGACGACGTGCGCTTCCAGGGCCTGTGCGACGGCCGGGGCTTCCCGGTGCTGCGCATCGGTGTGACGGACGCCTCGTCCGGCACGCTCGAGGTGCAGGGCGCGTTCGAGGCGTCGATCGACGAGCTCCGTGGGACGCACGGCGCGACGCTGCCGGCTCGCTTCGGTGACGTGATCGTCGAGGACGTCATCGAGGGCTACGTCGGGCGCGGGCCGCTCGACGACCACGGCTCGTTCTCGCCGCGCACCGACAGCTGACACCGCCCGCCGACGGCTGACACCCTGGCGACAGGGGACGGGCCGACAGGCAGACAGGCCGACAGGCAGACAGGCCGACAGGCCGACAGGCCGAGAGCACCCGCCGACGGCGGCCAGCGCGAGCTGACCGCCGTCGACGGGTCCCGACACCTCAGGAGCACCACGCACCCATGCCGATCGTGACCCTGCCCTTCGCGGAGCTCGTCGAGCGGTTCGGCCCCGTGCCGGACGGCGTCGAGCTCGACGTCTGGGACGTCGAAGGCCCGTACGACCGGCCCGGTGACGTGGCGATCACGCTGCTGCCGTTCTACTTCGCGGGTCGCCACCGGTGGCAGTACGTGCACGACCTGCCGAACCTCCGGCTCCTGCAACTGCCGAGCGCCGGGTACGAGCACGCGCTGCCGCACGCTCCGGCGCACGCGCAGGTCGCGAACGGCCGGGGCATCCACGACGACGAGACGGCCGAGCTCGCGGTCGGACTCGCGTTGACGTCGCTCCGCGAGATCCACACGTTCCAGACCGACCGCGCCGCCGGCGTGTGGGACGCCCGCACCACCCGGTCGCTCGCCGACCGTCGGGTGACGGTCGTCGGGTACGGCGCGATCGGAGCTGCGATCGCCACGCGCTTCGAGGCGTTGCGGTGCGACGTCACCGTCGTGGCCCGCACCGCGCGGGAGCAGGACGGTCGACACGTGCACGCCTTCGGGGACCTCCCGGGACTCGCGGCCCGGACGGACGTCCTCGTGCTCATCACGCCGCTCACCGACGAGACCGAGCACCTGGTCGACGCCGATCTGCTCGCGGCACTGCCCGACGGCGCCCTCGTGGTGAACGTCGCCCGTGGGCGGGTCGTCGACACCGATGCCCTCGTGGCGGAACTCCAGCGCGGCCGACTGTCGGCAGCGCTCGACGTCACCGACCCGGAGCCGCTCCCCGCCGGGCATCCGCTCTGGACGACCCCGAACACCGTGCTGACGCCGCACGTCGGCGGGAACACGGACCTCAGCGTGCCGCGGACCCTCGAGCTCGTGCGGGGGCAGGTGTCCGCGCTGGCAGCGGGTCGGCCGTTCGCCAACGTCGTGCACGGCTGACCCTCACCGGCACGCCCACACGAACACACGCGACAGCAGCAGCGCCGGACGCTCGACCGTCAGCGCAGCGGCAGCGCCATCCCCAGGCTCGGTGCGACGTCCTCGAACCCGAGTGACCGGTACAGCCGCTGCCCGGGCGGATCCCCGACGAGCGTGATGTAGGCCCCCTCGGGCGCCCGCGCCCGGATGTCCGCCACGAGCCACTCGACGACGACCCTGCCGAGCCCCCGGCGCTGGTGACCCGGGTCGGTGGCGATGTCCGCGATGTGGAAGTACCACCCGCCGTCGCCGATCGTGCGGCCCATCGCGACGGGCACGTCCTGACCGTCGACCACGTGCACGGCAGACCAGCTGCCCGCGATCGCGCCCGCGCCCTGCTCCGCGTTCTTCGGGGACAGGCCGGAGTCCCGCCGCAGGCGCAGGTAGTCGTCCAGCGGCGGCGGCCCGACCACGAGCCGGTACCCGTCGGCGAGCGACTCCGTCACGACAGCACCGGCACGATGCACGCGGGCGACCCGACGGCGATCTGCGCCACGGACTCGCCCGGCACGCCGTCCGCCCCGACGGGCAGCACGGCGATGGCGTCGGACATCTGGTTGGCCACCAGCAGGTACCCGGGCACCTGCGCGAAGTGCCGGGGCCAGACCCCACCGCACGACGCGGACCCGACGACCGTCAGCCCATCGTCCGCGGTGTCGAGCACCACGACCAGGTCGCGACCACGCACCGCGACGACGACGCGTCCGGCCCGGTCGACCTCGACGTGGCTGAGGAGCGACTCCCCCACCTCACCCTCGAACGCCGGGGTCGAGGCGATCGGCTGCAGCGTCCCGGACTCGTCGCGGCGCAGGCGGTACACGCGCCCGTCGAGCTCCCCGGCGACGACGAGGTCGGCGTCCGCCCCGGTGCCGAGCCAGGCCATGTGCCGCGGCCCGACCCCGGGCCCGAGGTGGTGGACGCGGACGAGGTCGATCGCCGGGTCCGCCGACACCCGGAACTCGTGGAGCGCATCGCCGCCGAGGTCCGCGACGAGCACCGTGCCGTCGGGCGTCGCGATCGACTGGTGGGCGTGCGGCCCTTCCTGCCGGTCCTCGACGGGCCCCTCGACGTCGGGCAGCACGCCGGTGACGACCGCTGTGTCGGGGACGACGACCCGGTCCCGGCTGCCGTGTGCTCCGACGACACCGTCGCTGGCCGACACGGACGCGGCGTGCGACTCCGCGGCTTCGAGCGACACCGCGGTCACGGTGCCGGAGACGTAGTTCGTGACGACGAGTGCGCCGGAGGGGTCGACGCGCACGTGACAGGGGGCGTCACCGCCGGCGTCTGCGTCCCACCGGTGCTCGAGCGAGCCGCCGGCGTACCGGAAGGCCGAGACGCTGCCGTCCGCGGTCTCGGACACGGCGTAGACCCGGTCGCCGGACAGCGCGAGGAACGAGGGGTCGTCGATCACGGCGACGGTGGTCGCGGTCGATCCGTGCACGACCGAGATGCCGGTCGCGTTCCCGCCGCCCGTCGCGGTGTAGGACCCGACGAGCAGGTGCAGGTCGGCGAGGTCCTGCGGGAAGCCGTCGGCCGGGAGCCCGGCGGCAGCGCCGCTCACCGCTCGCCGCCGGCGATGCGCTCGTGGTGGTGGATGACCTCGGCGACGATGAAGTTCAGGAACTTCTCCGCGAACGCCGGGTCGAGGTGCGACTCGGCCGCGAGCTGTCGGAGCCGCGCGACCTGCACCTGCTCACGACCGGGGTCGGCGGCCGGCATCCCCGCGCCTGCCTTCAGGTAACCGACCCGCTGGGTGTACTTGAAGCGCTCGGCGAGCATGTGGATCACGGCGGCGTCGATGTTGTCGATGCTCTGCCGGATGCTCGCCAGCTCGGCGACCGCATCGTCGTGGACGGGCGTGGACTCGTCGGCACTCATGGCCCGAGCCTACTGGCCGTACCCCCGCCGCCGGGGTTGCGTGACGGACGGACACGAGCACCGCTCCGGGGCTGCGAGAATGGAGGCCATGTCGGTCCTGCTCGTGATCTCGGGCGTGTGTGCGGTCCTCGCGGGCCTCGTGCACGTGTACATCTTCTTCCTCGAGTCCGTTGCGTGGACGAGTCCTCGCGTGCGCCGCGCCTTCGGCATCGCCTCGGAGTCCGAGGCGCAGGCCACCCGCACCCTCGCCTTCAACCAGGGCTTCTACAACCTGTTCCTCGCCATCGGTGCGATCCTCGGTGTCGTCCTGGTGCTCGCGGGCAACGGCGCCAACGGCTGGACCCTCGTCGTGTTCTCGACCGCGAGCATGCTCGGCGCCGCGGTCGTCCTGGCCGGCACGGGTCGCCGCTACCTCAACTCGGCCTTCGTGCAGGGCTCGCTGCCGCTGATCACCCTGCTCTTCGCGTTCATCGGCTCCACCTTCACCGCCGCGTAGCCCCGCCGCTTTCTCCCGAAGCGCGGCGTTCGAGCCCATCACGCGTGCAATGGGATGACGATCCGCGCGTGGGAAGCAGGAAGGACCTGCCTCCTTCGCGCGGAACAGCCCCCTACGCGCGGAACGGCACCAGACGCCGGACGGGAGGCGCGGCGCCAGCCCGCACCGCGCCTCCCGTCCGACGGCCGGTCACCGCACCCCCGCGCGCAACGCGAGACGCCGGGTCGCGACTCGCGACCCGGCGTCTGCCGTACTCCCCCTGCGGCTGTCGGTCAGCCGACCTTCTTCGCGAACTCGTCCGGCAGACGGTCGAGCGCCCACTCGATGGCGGCGGTCGTGCCGAGCGAGAACGCGTTCGACACGTCAGCGTCGTCGACCACGATCGAGTGCCCGGCCTGCACCGACGGGACCTTCTGGAACAGCGGGTCCGACTCCGCCTTGGACGCGTCGACGAAGATCGGCAGGACGACGGTCAGGTCGGCATCGAGCAGGTCGAGGTTCTCGTTCGACAGGCTCACCGAGAAGGCGTCGCCGGCCTGCTGGTCGACGTTCTTCGGGATGGTGAAGCCGAGCTGCTGCATGAAGGTGGAGCGGCTGTCCTTCGAGGCGTACGCACCGAAGCCGTCCGCGGTGTACGACCCGACGACGGCGGTCTTGCCGTCGAACTCGGGGTGCGCCTTCCGCGCCGCGGCGTACGCGTCGTCGAGGTCGGTCAGCAGCTTCTTGCCCTCGGACTCCTTGCCGAGCGCGCGCGACACGAGGTCGACCTGCTGCTCGGTGGTGGTGAGGTAGTTCTCGCCGCCCTTCGGGATCGCCACGGTCGGCGCGATGGCCGAGAGCTTGGCGTAGCGGTCCTTGTCGCCCGAGCTCTTGGTGTCGAGGATCAGGTCCGGCTTGAGCTTGAGGATCTGCTCGTAGCTGGGCTCGAGCGTCTGGATCATCGTCGGCTTCTTCGTGTACGCGTCCTTGAGCCAGGGCCCGACACCGTCGCCACCGAAGCCGAGCCAGTCGCTCGCACCGACGGGCTGCACACCGAGCTCGAGTGCCGTCTCCGCGTCACCCCAACCGAGGGCGACGACGCGCTTCGGCTGCGAGGGGATCTCGGTCGTGCCGAGCGCGGTCTGGATCGAGACGGGGAACGCGCCGCCCGAGCCCGAGGCGTCGTCGGACGCGGCGGGCGACGAGGAGCCGGAGCTGCACCCGGCGAGGACGAGGGACGCGGCGACGACAGCGCCGGCGGCCGCGAGCACGCGGCGGACGCGGCGCGCTGAGGGGGAGGTTCGGATCACACAGGTAAGGCTACCCTAAGCACTCCTCTCGTGGACGTCGAGCGGCTAGGCTCCGGACGTGGAGTTCACCGACCCCGACCGGACCCGGCTGGCCGTGCTGGGCTCCCCCATCTCGCACTCGCTCTCCCCCACGCTGCACGCGGCGGCCTACGACGTGCTCGGACTGCCGTTCACGTACGGGAGGCACGAGGTCGCCTCCGGTGGGCTCGACGCGTTCGTCGCGGGGCTGGCTCCCGACTGGCGCGGGCTCAGCCTGACCATGCCGCTCAAGCGCGACGTGCTGCCGATGCTCGACCGCACCACCCCGCTCGTCGACGAGCTCGGGGTGGCGAACACCGTGGCGTTCCGGCAGGAGGGCGACCGGGTCGTCCTGGCCGGCGCGAACACCGACGTCGAGGGCATCGTCCGTCCGGTCGAGGCACTCGGGCACCTGCCGGGCGAAGCCACCATCGTCGGCGGTGGGGCCACCGCGGCGAGCGCCCTCGCGGCTGCCGTGCGACTCGGGGCCGTCGACGTGCGGCTGTTCCTCCGCGACACCGGGAAGGCAGGGCCGCTCGTGGAGCTGGCCGTGCGACTCGGCGTGACGCTCGAGGTGCTGCCGGTCGACTCGCTGCCCGGGACCCGGCACGGGTTCGTCGTCTCGACGCTGCCCGGTGGTGCGGCGGACTCGCTCGAGCTGGTGCCCTCGGGGTCGGATGCCGTGCTCTTCGACGTCGCCTACGAGCCGTGGCCGACGGCGGCGGCCGGACGCTGGGCGGCGGCAGGCGGCCGCGTGCTCAACGGGCTCGACATGCTCACGGAGCAGGCGATCGGGCAGATCCGGTTCTTCGTGAGCGGTGACGACAGCGAGCTGCTGCCGGACGAGGCCGAGGTCCGGCGGGCGATGCGGCGGTCGGTCGGGCTCCCGGACACCATCAGCGGCTGACGGTCGGCGGTCAGGCGACGACGCCGTCGAGGTAGAACCACCGGCCCTGCTCGCGGACGAAGTCGCTGGTCTCCTCCAGCGTCCCGCGGTCGTCGTCGGACCGCCACCACGCGCGGAAGGCGACCTGTCCTGCGGAGTCGAACGGGCCTCCCGACCGGGTCGACACGATGTCGAGCCGTGTCCAGCGCTGCGTCGGGTCGAGCGTCAGCTCGGACGGCCGGGTGCGCGGGTGCCAGGTGAGCAGCAGGTACTCCGGCAACCCGAGGGCGAACGCACTGAACCGGGAGCGCATGAGCCGCTCGGCGGTCGGGGCCGCGGCGCCCGCGTGCAGGGGTCCGCAGCACTCGCCGTAGGGGTTGCCGCTCAGGCAGGGGCAGCGCTGTTCGTCGTCCACCCGGGCACGGTAGCAGCGGCCGTGCAGGCCGTGCTGCACCACTGTCGGCAGCGCCGGGCACACTGGGCGCATGTGTGGAAGGTTCGTCGTCTCCGACACCACGGCCGATCTGCTGCCCGAGCTCGTGGGTGAGCTCGCCGCGCGCACCGAGCACGTCGACGAGGACACCGGCGAGGTGCACGCCGGCCTCGCCCCGAGCTGGAACGTCGCGCCGACCGACCCCGTGTACGCCGTCCGACAGCGCCACGGGCAGCGCGAGCTCCCGCAGGTCAGCTGGGGCTTCGTGCCGAGCTGGGCGAAGGACTTCCGGAAGCAGCGGCCGAAGCCGATCAACGCCCGCATCGAGACGGTGGCGACGAGCGGGATGTTCAAGCGGGCCTTCGCGACGAACCGCTGCATCGTGCCCGCCCTCGGCTACTACGAGTGGGTCGTCCGCGAGGACGGCAAGGAACCCCACTTCGTCCACGAACCCGGTGGCGCGCTGGCGATGGCGGGCATCGTGAGCGCCTGGCCGGACCCGACGAAGCCCGAGGACGACCCGGACAAGTGGCGGCTGTCGCTCGCGATCATCACCCGCGACGCGCACGTCGCGCCTGGCGAGGTCCACGACCGGATGCCGGCGTTCCTCACCCCCGACGGGTACGACGACTGGCTCGACGGCGACCTGGGCTCGGACGACCTGCTCGCGCTGCTCGACCACGAGTCGCTCGCGGTCGCGGCGGGGCTCGAGCAGTACGAGGTGTCGCGCGCGGTGAACAGCGTGCGCAACGAGGGCCCGCAGCTCATCGAGCCGGTGCGCTAGTCCACGCGGGACGGCTCGGTCCCCCTGTTTGGGGACACGAACCTCCCGTCTGAGTCGCAGCTGAGAACACGTGTACCCCCTACTGTGATGAACGGTCGCGTACCCGACACGACCATGCAGCACGAAGGAACTCTGTGTCTCCCACACACCGTGTTCGTCCGCGCCGTCGCGCTCTGCGCGTCCTGGCTGCGACGACCATCACCACGATCGTCGCCGGAGGCCTCGCCCTCCTGAGCCCGCTGACGGCCTCCGCGATGGCCAACCTGCCCGTCTCCGGCCTGTACGCCACCGTGAACGGCGACTCGACGATCTACTCGGTGGACCGCGCGACCGGCGCGGCCACGCCGTTCATCAGCTCCCCCGGGAACGTGACCGGGCTGAACCAGCTCGGCATCTCCGGTGACGGCGGCAAGATGTTCTTCACGAACGGCTCGAACGTCTTCGAGTGGACGGCATCGACCGAGACGTTCAAAACCATCGCCCGGCCGAGCTCCCCGACCGTGGCGACCCAGATGGGTGGCGTCGACCCCAAGACGGGCCGGTTCTACTTCGGCGGTCTGGACACGACGTCGAACCTCTTCACCTTCCTCTACTACGACCCGGCGACGGGGGCCGTCTCGACGAAGGCCGTGTCGGTCACGCCGAAGTCGACCCCTCCGGGCGGAGCCGGTGACCTGGCGTTCGACCGCCAGGGCAACATGTACTTCATCTCGAGCAGCACGAGGTCGGCCCAGGTCTACCGCGTGAACGCCGCGGACCTCGGCGGCGGCAGCACGACCGCGACGCCGGTCGGACCGGCGATCGGTACGTCCGTGAACCTGACCTCGCTGGCGTTCGGCGACGACGGGTACATCTACATCAGCGGATCCGGCGCGAACACCTACATGCAGGTGGACCCGGTCACCGGTGCCGTCGGCACGGCGAAGTCGATCCGCTCCGGCGGCACGGCGCTGAACGTGTACGACCTCGGTTCGCGCGCACTCCCCTCGACGGGGCAGTCGCAGGGCGGCTTCACCGACGGCCGCGCGAAGCCGAGCGACGAGCTCACGACGACGATCAGCGGCGGCGGCATCCCGGACCCGGTGAGCGGGACGACCGCCCCCGGCAAGGACACCGTCACCGTGGGCCCGATCATCCTGCTGCCCGGCAAGACGTACCAGGTCGACCAGACCCCCGGGAACACCACGACCGATCCGAACGCCTACGACACGAGCTACGTCTGCACCAACCTGGTCGACGGGACCGTCGTCAAGCAGGGCAAGGGCACCTCGGCGTCGTTCACCGTCCCCGCGGGTGGTGGAGACGTGCAGTGCGTGTTCACGAACCCCGTCAAGCCGACCGTCGCGAACACCTCGTCGACGGGCAACACCCCCGGGCAGCCGGCGACCGTCGACCCGCTCGCGGGTTCCACGGGCACCATCGACCCGACGACCGTCACGCTGGCCCCGAACACGCCGGACTCGACCGTGTCGAACGGCGGCAAGCAGCTCACCGTCCCCGGTGAGGGCACCTGGACCGTCGACCCGCAGTCGGGCAAGGTCACCTTCACGCCGGAGAGCGACTCCACGAAGAACCCGACCCCGGTCACCGACACGGTCGCCGACACCCGCGGCAACCAGGCGTCCGGGCAGATCGCCGTGACGTACAAGGGGAACGCGCAGCCCGACACCGCGAAGACCACCCAGGGCACGGCCGTGACGGTCGACGTCCTGGCGAACGACCAGGGCGGCACCGTCGCCTCGAGCGTCGTCTTCCCGACCTCCGGTCAGCCGAAGGGCGCGCAGGTCTCCGCGGACGGCAAGCAGCTGACGGTCCCGGGCGAGGGCACGTACACGATCGACCCGAGCACCGGGAAGGTCACGTTCACTCCCGACCCGGCGTTCCGCGGCACCGCATCGCCCGTGTCGTACCAGGTCGCCGACGCCGACAGCGCGACGTCCACGGCAACGATCACGGTCGCCGTCGCCGCGGTCGGCCCGACGGCGCACGACGAGACCGTCACGACGCAGCAGAACACCCCGACCACGGTCGACGTCGTCCGCGACGCCGCTCCGGGCGTGCAGGGCGGGACCCCCGTCGACCCGACGAAGGTCGCCTTCCCCGAGGACGGCCAGCCGGCCGGCGCCACGACGAGCACCGACGGCCGCCAGCTGACCGTTCCCGGACAGGGCACGTACACCGCTGACCCGACCTCCGGGACGATCACCTTCGCCCCGGCGCAGGCCTTCACCGGCACCACCACCCCCGTCACCTACCGGGTCGGCGACACCGGCGGCGCGACCGGCACCGGCACGCTGACCGTCACGGTCACGGCCGTCACCCCGACCGCGAAGGACGACACCGTCACGCTCGTGCAGGGCGACGCGGCCACGGTCGACGTCCTCGGCAACGACACCCCGGGCAACACGGCGACGCCGCTCGACCCCACCACCGTCACGTTCGCCGGCAACGGCACGAAGCAGCTCACCGTCCCGGGCGAGGGCTCGTACGCGATCGACCCGAAGTCCGGGAAGGTCACCTTCACGCCCGAGCCGACCTTCCGCGGCCCCGCGACGCCCGTGACCTACCGGGTCGCGGACGTCGACGGGCACACCGCGACCGCGACGATCACGGCCACGGTCACCCCGGTCGGCCCGGCGTCCGAGGACGACACCGCGAAGACCGAGCAGAACACCCCGATCGTGGTCGACGTCACCGCGAACGACCGGCCCGGCGTCGCGAACGGCACCCCGATCGACCCGACCAGCGTGGTCTTCCCGACCACCGGCCAGCCGACCGGCGCCACCGTGTCGAAGGACGGCAGGCAGCTCTCCGTCCCCGGCGAGGCCACGTACGCGATCGAGCCGAGCACCGGGAAGGTCACCGCCACCCCGGCGCAGGGCTTCACCGGCACGACCACGCCGGTGACGTACCAGGTCGCCGACAGCGGCGGAGCGACGGGGACCGCGACGATCAGCGTCACGGTCGCGGCCGTCCGCCCGACCGCGCAGGACGACGCCGCGACGATCGACCAGGGCAGCGCGACCACGGTCGACGTCCTGGCGAACGACACCGCCGGCAACGCGCAGACCCCGCTCACGCCGAGCAGCGTCGTCTTCCCGACGACCGGCCAGCCGAAGGGCGCACAGGTCTCGACCGACGGCAAGCAGCTGACCGTCCCGGGCGAGGGCACGTACACGATCGACCCGACCACCGGGAAGGTCACCGTCACGCCCGAGGCCACCTTCCGCGGTGCCGCCACTCCGGTGACGTACCAGGTCACGGACCGCGACGGCACGACCGCCTCGGCGACGATCACCGTCACGGCGAAGCCCGTCGCCCCGAAGGTCGCGAAGGACACCGCAGCCACCACGTCGCAGAACACCCCGGCCACGTTCGACGTCGCCGGAGCAGCGAGCCCCGGTGTCCAGAGCGGCACACCGGTCGACCCGGCGAGCGTCGTGTTCCCCAGGGACGGCCAGCCCTCCGGCACCACGGTGTCGGCCGACGGCAAGCAGCTCACCGTCCGCGGTGAAGGTGTGTACACGGTGGACCCGAAGACCGGTGTGGTGACCTTCACCCCCGCGCCAGGGTTCTCCGGCACGACCACCCCGGTCACGTACCAGGTGAGCGACACCGGTGGGCAGAGCTCGACCGGTCAGCTGACCACCACGGTCACCGCGGTGTCCCCCACCGCAGAGCCGGACGCCACCACGATCGCGCAGGGTGAGTCCGCGACGATCGACGTGCTCGGCAACGACCACGGCGGCAACGCGGCGACCCCGCTCGACCCGACCAGCGTCGTCTTCCCGGCCGCCGGTCAGCCCGCGGGCGCCTTCGCCACCGAGCACGCGGAGCAGCTCACCGTGCCCGGCCAGGGCACGTACGTGATCGACCCGGACTCCGGTGCGGTCACGTTCACCCCGGAGCCGACGTTCCGCGGCACCACGTCGTCGGTGACGTACCAGGTCGCCGACACCGACGGCACCACGACGACCGCGACGATCACCGCGACCGTCACGCCCGTCGGTCCGGCAGCGAAGGACGACGACGCGACGACGGAGCAGAACACCCCGGTGTCGATCGAGGTCCTGCGCAACGATTCACCCGGCGTCGCGGGCGGCACGCCGCTCGACCCCGCGAGCGTCGTCTTCCCGGCGACCGGCCAGCCGAGCGACGCCACGGTCAGCACGGACGGACGGCAGCTGGTCGTCGCCGGCCAGGGCACGTACGCGGTCGACCCGACCACCAGAACGGTGACGTTCACCCCCGCCCAGGGCTTCACCGGCACCGCGGCGGCGGTGACCTACCAGGTCGCCGACACCGGCGGGGTCACCGCGACGGCGACGATCACCGTGACGGTCACCTCGGTCGTCCCCCTCGCGCACGACGACTGGGCCAGCACTGCGACGAACACCCCGGTGACGATGTCGGTCCTGGGCAACGACGACGCCGGGAACGCCGCGACGCCGATCGTCCGGACCACCGTGCGGCTGCTCGACGGCTCGGGGGCAGCGGTCTCCCGCATCGCGGTTCCGCGGAACGGTGTCTGGTCGGTGGACGACGCGGACGGGACGGTGACCTTCACGCCGGAGCCGGGGTTCTCGGGTCCGACGAAGGGGAACTACCGGATCACGGACACCGACGGGAACACGAGTGACGCGGTCATGACCGTCGTCGTCGGCACCCCGCCGACCGCGGAGGCCGACCACCGGGACGGCGAGCCCGGCGCCGCCACCGTCGTCGACGTCCTGGGCAACGACAGCGCCGGCACTGCGCCGATCGACCCCGCGTCGGTCCGCCTGGTCGAGCCGAGGACCGGCAAGCTCGTCGAGACGGTGACGATCGCCGGCGAGGGTACCTTCACGGTTCAGGGCTCCGGCACGGTCACCTTCGTCCCGGTCGGCGGCTACGCCGGCACCGCGCACGTCGACTACTCGGTCGCGGGCGAGGACGGGAGCCGCGCCACCGCGACGGTCTCGGTCACGATCCCGGTCGTGCCCGGCGTCACGCAGAACCCGGCGAAGGGCGGCGGCGTCATCGTCACCACCCCGAGCGGCGACCGGCTGGCCTTCACGGGCAGTGACGTGCTGTGGCCCGGCCTCGGCGCCTCGTTCGTCCTGATGGCGATCGGCCTGGGCATGGTCCTGGTGCACCGCCGCCGTACGGCGCAGGAACGCTGACCCCCGAGGGGCTGACCCACAACGGCGGAGGGCCGGGACACCAGACGGTGTCCCGGCCCTCCGCCGTTCCGAGCGGTTCGTCGGAGCAGGTCAGTCGAGCGTGCGGCGCACGTCCGGCAGCAGGTCGTGCAGGCGCTCGGCCAGGCGGTCCTGCGCCTCGTGCAGCGAGCGGAAGTCGCCGACGTACTGCCCGTAGGTGTCGGACACGAAGTAGTGCGCGCCCTGCTGGTCGATCACACCGCCGTAGTAGCCGCCGTAGTTCGCGGCCCAGAGCCCCGAGTCGGCCTCGGACCAGACGACGTGCGCCCGGGCCGGTGCATCGGGGGACACGACGCCGGCTGCGATGCCGGTGATGACCTCGATGGTCGCCGTGTCCACGGTCACCTCGGCCTGCTGGCTGTTGGCGACGCTGGTGCTCATGGTGGTGCTCCTCGTGCTGCTGTGGTGCTGGACGGTGCTGGTGGCGCTGATCGTGCTGGTGATGCTGGTGCTCCAGGTCTTGCTGGTGGGTCTGGCCGCGGTCAGTGCCGGATGGTCGTCGGGCACTACGCGATCGGGCGGATGACGGACGGCAGCATCACGTGGAGCTGGTCCGAGAGCTTCGTCTGGGCCTCTTCGAGGGTGGCGAAGTCGCCGACCACGAGTCCGAAGGTGTCCGAGGCGACGTAGCGGCCGTCGCGCTTGTCGACGCTGCCGCCGAAGTAGCCGCCGTAGTTGGCGATCCACTCGCCGTCGTCCTCCTGCGTCCAGGTGGTCTTGGCACGTGCGGCGCGGCCCGAGTGCTCTGCCTCGGCCTCGAGGATCGCGATGACGTCGACCGTGTCGGTGTCGAGGGTGACCTCGCGGGTGTCGGTGGTGACCGTGGTGCTCATGTCGCTCTCCTTCGCGATCCGGGGTACATCTGCTGTTGGGACAACCGTACGAGAGCGTCCCCCGGCCTCGCCAGCGATGCCCGCCCTTTCACGGGTTCCGTGCATACGCGTCGGGGTACACCCCCGGATTTCCGGGCCAGGGGGACACGAGATCGGGGTACAGGGGGACGATCGGGGTACTCGTTTCGTGGATGAACTGGTTTCCACAGCTTCTCGAGGCACCCTCGCGTCCTGCCCGGCCGGGAGGCACGGCCCACTACCGTCGTTCCCGATGACCACCACGACCAGGACCACCATCGTGCGCAGCGGGATGCTGGCTGCGGTCGCGCTCGTGGCCGTGGTGCTCCTGGTGCCCGGTCTCGCCGACCGGGTGCGGTCCGCTCTGCTCCACGTCGTGGGCGCGCTGCGCGCGGTCGGGCACGGCACCCTGACGCTCGGTGACGGGTTCGTGACGGCGATCGCGGTGTCCCTGGTGACGGCCCTGCTGCCGGCGCTGCTGGCGGGGGCGAGCCGGGCCTCCCGGCCGGACGGGGTCCTCCGGCGCGCGCTGGTGAGCGCGGTCGTCGTGCTGGTGGCCGCCGCCGTCTTGGCGGCGCAGTCCGCCACGCCGGGTGTGCGCTTCCGGTCCGTCGTGCTCGCCGGCTTCGTCGGCGTGGCGATCGGGTCGCTCGCCGACGCGGCCTGGCACGTACGCCGCCGGGCCGCGCACGCGTCGGGGCGCACCAGGCGGGTGGCGTGGTCGCTCGCGGCGGCCTACGCGCTCGTCGTGGTGCTGGTGGCCACGGCAGGCTCCCCCGTCGACGGCGGGATCCACCCCTGGCTGGTGCGGGCGATCGCGGCGGGGCACAGACTCGGAGCGCCGGGGTGGCTCGGGTACGACGCGGTCGAGTTCACGGCGAACGTGGTCTTCTTCGTGCCGTTCGGGTTCTTCGTGCTGCTGCTCTTCGGGGCGCGGGCCTGGTGGGTCGGCACGCTGGGCGGGTTCCTGGCGAGCTGCGCGATCGAGACGGTGCAGGCGCTGTTCCTGCCGGCGCGGTTCGCGTCGGTGGACGACGTGCTGGCGAACACCTCGGGGGCGGTGCTCGGGGTGCTGGTGGGGATCGTGGTACTCGGTCACGCCCGCGTGAGTGCGGCTCAGGGACATCCACGCGCCGCTGCATGAAGATCTGGAGACATTCGAGCCGCCCCGGCACACTGCGACCTACTGTCAGCACATGGACCCGAACCCGAATCGGAAGCAACCGCGCCCCTACCGGCGACCCTCGATGTTCCCCTGGTGGCTGTGGGTCGTCGCGCCGCTCGCCGTGATCGCCGTCGTGGCCATCGCGCTGATCGTCACCTGACCCGCCCCGTCGCCCGCTGACGACGCAACGAGGCCCCCGGCACCGAAGTGCCGGGGGCCTCGTTCAGTCGAGCTGAGCTCAGGCGGCGTCGTGCTGACGACGGACCGACTTGCGGACGACCAGGAGGCCACCACCGAGGACGATGGCGCCGCCGGCAGCCCAGAGGCCGAGCGTCGAGATGGTGCCACCGGTGAAGGCGAGCTGGCCGGGGGTGCCGGAGTTGCCCGTCGAGCCGACGGTGCCCGCCGTGCCAGCCGGCGCGATGGTGAAGTCGGCGCGGCCGGTGACACCGGAGCTTGCACCGGTCGCGGTCAGGTTGTAGGTACCCGAGCCGCCGGCCGGGAACGTGACGCGCACGGCGAGCGAGCCATCGGCGTTCGCGGTGTAGTCCTTCGAGACGGTGGTCGTCGGCAGGGCACCGAGCGTGACCGCACCGGCACCGGTGACCTGGACACGAACGGTCTCGCCATCGATGAAGGCGCCCGGAGTGAAGCTGACGACAGCAGTGCCGCCCGCGACGTAGTTGCCGGAAACCGAGATGTCCGAGTCCGGCGTGTACCCGGCAGCGTTGGCGGCGGTCGGAACCGCGATGAAGGCTGCGCCCGCGAGGAGGGCAGCGGCGATGAGCTTCTTCATAGAAGTGTTTTCCCCTAGTGATCTGATCCGTCAGACCCTGACACCCAGAGCCCGTACACCGCTCGCAAGACCCGTGCTGCACACAGTTGCGATGGCGAAGTTCCCTCAATCTAGCGGGAATCCTCAGGTTTTTGCCACCGGATTGAAAAGTTTCGATAGATGTAACGCAACGAGGACAACGCGGTGGACGTCGACCAGGGCCCGCCGGAGCGCGGTGAACCTCGCGGTGCATGACGGGAAGCCCAGATCAGAAGGAGCTTTCTGCTCCTACTCGACCGCTCGCGGGGCCCCTGGGCATGCACTGTGCAGTGGTTCGGACGCACGCAGCCGCGCATCGTGCCCCCTGTTCTGGGGACGCGTCGGACCGCGTCTTGCGGCGCAACACGACGAACGGTCCCCTCGAGACAGGGGTGACGGGTCTACAGTTCGCGCTCAGCCCACAGGGATCGGCTTCGTGCAGTCGAACCGGAGCGGCAAGGTCTTCGTCTGCTCGACCCCCGGGGTCGAGACGACCTCGGTACCGGCGTGCGCGTTCTTCGCTTCACCGAGGAAGGCGACCCGGAACGTCGCGCTCTCGCCCGGGGCCAGCACTGTCCGGAGCTGCGCGACCGGGTGTCCGTCGTCGATCGCCGTCTGCACGCCGACCGCCTTCCCGTCCTGCGAGGCGCCGAGGAAGATCGCGTCCTTCGGCGCGTACACGGCGATGAGCGTCTTGATCTTGCCGGGCTCGGTCCCGAACGAACCGCCACCGGTGACGTACTTCGGCAGGCTCGTCGCGGCATCAGCAGGCGCGGTGTTCGTGATCGTGACCTCCACCGCGGAGGTCGGCAGACCGTCCTGCCGGCAGACCGACGAACCGACCGAGACGGTCTTCTCGAGGTAGTAGTCCATCTTCGAGCCGGTGCCGTCGTTCAGGTAGACGCCGAACTGCCGGGTCTCCGCATTCGCAGTCGGAAGCGTGCCTGAGACGGCCGTGCCGTCGATGAGCTGCTCCTCTGCCCCGTCGGCACTCCAGAGACGGAGCCGCCCCTCCCCCGCGGAACGCGTCAGGGCCGCGACGAACTGCTTCGCGTCGAAACCACCGCTCGAGACCTTCTCGAACACTGCGCTGGCCGCCGAAGCGAAGAACGCGTCCTGCATCTTCGGGTCGGAGTACTTTGCGTACGCGTCGCTCAGGAGGAGCTTGACGGCGTTGTCGGACGTGAGCGTGTCACCGGTCGCGAGCGGCACCGGGCCAGTCGCCTTGAGCAGGTACCCGAGCGTCACCGGATCGATCGCAATCACGCCGTCGACTTGTTGCCCCGTTTCGCGCTGCCACATCGCCTGCGCGAGCTTGCCGGAGACATCGAAGCGAGGAGTCAACGTGACGTTCTGCATGTACTGCCCGGTGATGTCGCCGTACAACCCCTTCGTGCCGTCGTCGAGCGGGAGGACCGGCTCGGGGTACGGGCCGAACGAAGAGCCCGATCGCTGGTCACCGAGGCCGGCAGAGCCATCGCTCACGTTGAGGAGCGCCACAGCACCGGGGATCCCACCGCCCGCACGGAGCTCGGCGTTGTTCTGGAAGAGCAGCAGGTACTGGCGGTCGCTGTCGGCACCGAGCATCGCCGGGGCGAGCTGCACAACGCGGTTGGCGGCGTCGACCTGACCGTGCACGGAGGTGAGGGCGTTCCGGAGCTGGTTCACCGCGGACGTCACCGGGGAGAGCGTGTTCGCCGTGTCGATCGCGTCGGCGTTCTTGACGGCCTTGTCGATCGTCGCGGTCGCCCTGGCGACCGGTGCCTGCGCCTGCACAAGGGGCTGCAGGTCGACCTTCCCGTTCTTCGGCGCGAACGAGTCCGTACCGAGCTTGCCGACGACGCTCGCGACCGGGGTGACCGCGTCCTGCGACACATCGTCGACCACGCCAGCGATCTGACGGACCGCACGCAGATTGGTGCCGAAGAAGGGGACGTGCTCGGACGCGCGCCAGATCGGGTCGCCGGTCAACGAGCGGGCCGCGCCGGCCTCGTCCTCCAGGTGCGCCGCCGTGTTCTCCGCGCTCGCGGTGTCGCCGCCCGTCAGCTGGGCACGAAGCGTCTGGACGTCGGCGACGGCGTTCTCCAAGTGGCCCTTCGCGAGCACACCACGCACCCCCACCCAAGCGACGGCGAGGATGACGAGCAAGACGATGGCCAAGACGATCCACAGCACGGTCCGGGCCCTGTTCCCCCGGCGTGAAGCAGTACGTCGCGACTCGGGCAGGTCGGACATGAGGGCAAGCTTACGGTCCCTCATGTCCGCAGTCAGTCACTGACGGATCGAGTCAGCGTTCTCGTGGAACCAGTCGATCGTGCTACGCAGCCCGTCCTCGAGCCCGATCTGCGCTGTCCACCCCGCCTCGGCGAGCTTGGACACGTCGAGCAGCTTCTGCGGTGTGCCATCCGGCTTCGACGTGTCCCACACGGTCTCACCCTCGAAGCCGACGACCTTCGCGATGGTCTCCGCGATCTCGCGGATGGTCACGTCGGAACCGGTCCCGACGTTGACCTGGTCCGGACCGTCGTAGTGCTCGATGAGGTGGAACACAGCAGCGGCCATGTCGTCGACGTGCAGGAACTCGCGCCGAGGCGTCCCCGTGCCCCAGTTCTCGACTCGATCGACACCGTTCTTCACTGCCTCGTCGTACCGACGGATGAGCGCCGGCAGGACGTGGGAGCCCTTCGGCGAAAAGTTGTCGCCTGGGCCGTAGAGGTTCGTGGGCATCGCGGAGATCCACGGGAGTCCGTGCTGTCGTCGGACCGCTTGCACCTGCAGGATGCCGGCGATCTTGGCGATGGCGTACGCGTCGTTCGTCGGTTCGAGGTGCCCGGTGAGCAGCGCATCCTCGTGGATCGGCTGATCGGCCATCTTCGGGTAGATGCAGGACGACCCGAGGAACACGAGGCGCTCGACACCGTGTTCGACCGCGGCGTCCATGACGTTGACCTGGATCTGCAGGTTCTCGCTGAGGAAGTCGTGCGGGTAGGTGTTGTTCGCGAGGATGCCGCCGACCTTCGCGGCGGCGAGGACGACGTGCTTCGGGCGTTCCCGCGCGAAGAAGTCGAACACCGCTCCGCGGTCCTTCAGATCGAGTTCCGCAGAGGTCCGACCGACGATGTCCGAGAACCCCTCGGCCTCGAACTTCCGCTGGACCGCGGACCCGACCAGGCCACGGTGACCGGCAATGTAGACACGGTCTGATCGGTCGAGCGGCCCGGGCTCGAAGGTGACGTCGGTCATCAGGACTCCCAGCTCGCGAGCTTGACGGTGTCGATCCACGGCCGGCCCTCGTGCTCGAGCGCTTCGATGTCGGCGTCGACCATGATGCGAGCGAGCTCGGCGGTGTCGACGGTCGCCTCCCACCCGAGCTTCTCCTTGGCCTTCGAAGCGTCGCCGACGAGCGCGTCGACCTCGCTGGGGCGGAGGTAGCGCTCGTCGAACCGGACGTGCTCCTCCCAGTTCAGGCCGGTGTGCGAGAAGGCGGTCTCGAGGAAGTCGCGGACCGTGAAGTTCCCACCGGTGGCCAGCACGAAGTCGTCCGGCTCGTCGGCTTGCAGCATGCGCCACATGCCCTCGACGTACTCGGCCGCGTAGCCCCAGTCGCGCACTGAGTCGAGGTTGCCGAGGTACAGGTGGTCCTCGAGGCCGGCCTTGATTCGGGCCACAGCCCGGGTGATCTTCCTGGTCACGAAGGTCTCACCGCGTCGAGGCGACTCGTGGTTGAACAGGATGCCGTTCACCGCGTACATCCCGTAGGCCTCGCGGTAGTTGCGGGTCACCCAGTAGCTGTAGACCTTTGCGGCGCCGTAAGGCGAGCGCGGCCAGAACGGCGTCTCCTCGTTCTGCGGCGGCGGGGTCGCTCCGAACATCTCAGACGACGACGCCTGGTAGAAGCGCGTGTGGATGCCGGACATGCGGACAGCCTCGAGCATGCGCATCGAGCCGACTCCCGTCACGTCACCGGTGTGCTCCGGCTCGTCGAAGGACACGCGGACGTGCGACTGCGCCGCGAGGTTGTAGACCTCGTCCGGCTTCAGCTCACCGAGGAGGCTGACGAGTCGCGCCCCGTCACCGAGATCCCCGTAGTGCAGGAAGAGCTTCGCGTCCGGGTTGTGTGGGTCGACGTAGAGGTGGTCGATCCGCGAGGTGTTGAAGGTGGACGCGCGACGGATGACCCCGTGCACCTCGTACCCCTTGCGGAGGAGCAGTTCGGCCAGGTACGACCCGTCCTGTCCGGTGATGCCCGTGATGAGTGCGCGCTTGGTCAAGCAGTCCCCGATTCCCTAGTCGCGGTTGAACGGCGGCCGTTCGCCAGCGTCTTCAACAGCTGAGCAAATGTATCGAATGAGGCCGCCGCCGTCAGGCGCTCTGCCCGGAACCGTCGCCCGGCTTCCCCCATCGCCCCGGCTCGCTGAGCGTCACCGGCAAGCGCCAGCGCAGCGTCGAGCAGAGCTTGGGGATCTCCGGCGGGCACGATCGGCCCGGCTCCCGCGAGGAGGACCTCGCTCTCGGTGACGCTGCCGGAATCGGTGGCGGCGATGACAGGCAGCCCCGTGCTGAAGTACGAGGTGAGCTTGCTCGGAACGGCCATCCCTGCCACACCAGCACGCTCGTTCACCAACAGTGCGTTCGCCGATGCCAGCGCATCGCGGAACTCATCATCGGGGAGCGATCCGATCATCTCCAGGTTCGGAACTCCGGCAGCGAGTTCAGCGAGGGCCGACCGCTGGTTCCCATCTCCGAGCAGGACGAAGCGCACCTTCGCACCGATCGCAGCGGCCAGACGTGCTGCTTCCACGACGTTCTCGAGCCCTTGCTTCACGCCCATGTTCCCGGCATGCAGCACGACGAACTCTGACGGCCCCCAACCGAGAGCTGCGCGTGACGCGTCGCGATCGACCTGCCAGTCGTCGTCGAGGTGGGACCAGTTCCGGACGACTGCGACGGAGGCACGACGAACACCGAGTTCCTCGACGATGGTGTCGCGGAACCGCTCATGGATGACGACGACGGAGTCGGCAGAGCGCAGTGTCCATCTCTCGATCGCGGCGACGACCCGGCTCGAGAGGCTCGAACCTCCGCCACCGAGCTCTCGAAGGCCGAGGGTGTACAAGTCCTGCACCCACACCACCACCGGACGCCGGGTCACGAGACGCGCCTTCACCAACGCGACCGCGGACGAGATGAGCGCTGGTGACACCAGGACGACGACGTCTGGCCGCCCGAAGGGTGTCGAGACCGCCGCGACGCCGAAGGACAGTTCGGAGAGCGCACGGGCCATGCCACCGGGCTTCGCCGGGAGGCGATGACGACGTCTGACCACCATCACCCCGTCCTCGACAGAGGTTCGCGAACGCGGGATCGGCCCGTCAACGAAGCGCCACTGCGGGTAGTGCGGGAAACCACTCAACACCCGAACCCGCCACGACCGGGACGCCAGTTCCCTTGCCAACCCGGCGGTGTACGGGGCAATCCCCGTTGACTCGGGGGCGTAGTTGAGTCCTACGATCGCCACGGATCTGGATCTCTGCACACGCGATGGTAACAGGCCCTCATTTTTACGATTGCGTTTTTGAAGCGGGGTGGGTCGCCTCCCCTAGGATCGCAACATGGGACGGGTGGAATCGACGACAACGCTCGGACGAGAATGACCGAGCGGACTCACGTGATCTGACTCGGTAGGTCGGCTACCTATGGCCGTGGCTACACCGCCAACGAAGCGCGAACCTCGGAAGAATCCACCACCAACAGATTGAACGAGCGTGCCGAGATGAACCCTGAACCTCAAGTACCCGTCATTCCGCTTCGGGAAGCGCCAGGCGAACGCGCCGCGTGGGGGAAACCGGCGCGAGTGGTGTTCGCTTGGGCCGCAGTCGAACTTCTCCTGGTCCGCAATCCTTGGCAGGTCTCGTCACGTCTCCGCGTCTGGGCGCTGCGCAAGTTCGGTGCTGAGATCGGCCGAGGCGTCGTCTTCCGCCCGGACACCCGAGTCAAATTCCCCTGGAACCTCAAGATCGGTGACGACTGCTGGGTGGGTGAGGGTGTCTGGTTCCACAACCAGGACCGGATCGAGATCGGTCACGACGTCGTCGTGTCTCAGCAGACGATGCTCACGACCGGGAGCCACCGCCACCGGAAGGACATGGCGCTCGTGACTCGGCCGATCATCGTGGAAGACGGCGCCTGGATCACTTCGCGCTGCCTCATCACCGGTGGCGTCACCATCGGCCGATCGGCTCGCATCGCCCCGATGACCGTCGTGAGCGTCGACGTGCCTGCTGGTTCGGAAGCCGTCGGACAGGAACTGCGCCTACGCGGGCCGAGGTTCCGATGACCCGGACGAAGCCACTCAAGATCACCCACGTGGTCACCTATGCCTCGGAGGACGGCGCCTTCGGCGGCCCGCTCGCGGTGGCCATCGAACAGACGCAAGCGCTCGCCGCGCTCGGTCACGAAGTCGAACTGGTCATGGGCTGGGACGGCAAGGTCGGGGTCGACGTTCCCGGCGTGCAGGTCCGACTCTTTCCCGTGAGGAAGGTGCCTCGAGCTGGGTTCAGTGGATTCTTCTCGCCGGCCTTGCAGCACCATCTCAGCACGACGCTGCGGAAGCGCGACGTCGTGCACGTTCACCTCGGCCGTGATCTCGTGACGGCGCCGGTCGCGCGACGAGCCGCGCGGAGTACTACCGCCGTGTTCGTGCAAACCCACGGCATGGTGGCACCCGACCAACGACTTCGCGCCGCGGTCTTCGACCGCCTCTTCATCCGACGGGCCCTCACCAGAGCTGCAAGTGTTCTCGTGCTGACTCCAGAGGAGGAAGCCGGCGTTGCGGAAGTTGCTCGTGGACAGGCGACGATCGACCGAGTCACGAACGGAGTGACCGTTCCGCACGTCGTGCCGCACCCGAACGAGGACGGCCGGAAGCTCGAGGTGCTGTTCCTCGCTCGCCTGCACCCTCGGAAGCGAGTCCTCGTCTTCGCCGAGGCTGCCGCGTCAGTGGCCGAGAGCCTACCCGAGGCGCGTTTCGCGGTCGTCGGTCCCGATGAAGGTGACCTCGAATCGCTTCGAACGTTCATCTCCGATCGGCACCTGGGGGATCGGATTCAGTACGAAGGATCAGTCAGTCCCGGAGCCGCACCTGCGCGAATTGCGAAGGCGACGGTGTACGTGCTCCCGAGCGTTGGCGAAGTCGTACCCATGAGTGTTCTCGAGGCGCTCGCCGTCGGAACACCGACCCTGATCACCGAGAGCAACGGGCTTGCCGGCATCCTGCGCGAGCACGACGCCGCCCTCGTGGTCGACGAAAGCCCGTCAGCGCTCGCGCAGGCATTGCGGGAGGTCCTCAACTCCGAGCCGCGTCGCCGGGAACTTTCCGCAGCCGGACGCCGGATCATCGATGCGCAGTTCAGTTCTGCCGCCGTGGCCCGCACCCTCGAGCACCTCTACGGCACCCGAAGCTGACGCTCCAAGCGCTGCAGGCGTCACCCGGTCGTGTGCAACCACGACTTCAGCTCGGCGACCCACCGGCCGAGGTCATGCCCCGCGCTGTAGCGGAGGGCAGCGGCGGACATCTCCGGCAGAAGAGAACGATCCGCGGCGAGTTCGTCTAGTGTCCGGGTCCACGCTCCAACGTCATCGAAGGGCAGAATCCACCCGCGTCCGTCCTCGAGACGCCACGAGATGTCCCCCGCTCGATCACTTGCAACGACCGGTACGCCAGCAGCCAGTGCCTCATCGACGACCAAGCCGTACGGGTCTCCTTCCGTCGGGAAGAGCATCACGTCCGAATCCCGGTAGACCTCGCTGATCCTGTCAGCCTGAACGAAGTCGGAGACCTCAACCTGATCTCCGATCGACGCAGCCCAGGACCGGACCTCGCCCTGGAGCGGCCCGTCTCCGACGAACCGAACCCTGGTGTCCTTGTGGCGAGCGAGCATCGGTTCCAAGGCTCGCATGAGCATCCGCAGCCCCTTGCCCTCGATCATCCGACCGATGTAGAGGAGTCGAAGTTCACGCGAGCCCTTTCGATCATCCGAGGCTGACCGCAGTCCGTCGGCGTCGACCGCGTGATGAAGTCGAGAGATCCGGCGCGCGCCGTACTTTCGGATGTACTCGTCCGACTGAGGTCCGGGGGTGAGCGTGGACGACGCGCTCGTGAAGAATATGCGCTTTGCGATTTCCTTCGCCTTGCTCCGGGTGACCCACGAATCCCAGGTCATAAGAGCGTACAGCGCGACATGCCCACCACGGAGTCGGTGCAACCACACCAGCCAGAGCTTCGGTTCGTGATGGAAGGTGAAGATGATGCGAGGCCGCGCACTCCGGTAAGAGCGCCGCGCATCTCTCAGGAATGCTCTCTTGCTGTCCCCCGCGAGGAACGAGTGTCGGAAGTGCAGGGAGCTCGGGTCGACTTCCCAGCTGCGCTGGGGGTCCAGATGGCGGTTGAACCAGCACTCGAAGTCCACTTCTCCGTCAGCCGCGAGCGCGTTGAAGCGATCTCTCCAGTAGGGGTTGACGGCCGGCAGCCAGAACACGACCTCAGTCATCGGGCGAGCTCCTCATATCCATCTCGGATGGCGTCCTTCGTTCGCTTCGCGAGCGCAGCCCAGGTGTCGGACTCCGAGGATGCAAGTTCGAGGACCTGCCCCATGACGACTTCCGGATCGAAATCGTCGACCTTGTGGACGTACGCGCCGTGACCGACTCCTTCGAGCACGCCGACGGTCTTCTCTTGGTAGGACAGTCCGATTGCTGGTGTCCCCACAGAGAGCGCCATGATGCAAGAGTGGAGCCGCGTCCCGACGACGACCGTCGAGCCCTGGTACTCGCCGTACAGATGCGCAACGTCGGCGTTCGAATCGACCTGCACCTGTCTACGAGCCAGACCCCGGATCTGCTCGGCGACGCGGATGTCGTCCTGATCATGTTCGTCCAAGGACGAGTGTCCGCCAAGCACGACCCGGAATCCCGCGTCTACGGCAAGGTCGACGAGTTCTGCCATCCTGCGCAAGTAGTCGTCGAACCGGTCTGCCTCGACTGAGGTCGACCAAGTCCAGTCCATGGCAACCAGTCGGAGAACGCGACTGGAAGGCGCATCGTGCGGCGGAATGTCGACGCCTGGGTAGAAAGCCACATCAGCTATCACCCGTTCCCCCTTCAGCCGTGGTCGGAAGTGGGATGCGTCGAGCGACTGGGTCTCCCTGACAACCACCGGGACCTCGCGTAATGCCCATTCGAGGATCGCGCGATCGATCCGCCGATTGATGGGTCCGACGCTCTGAGGCATCATCAATGTCCGCCCGAGGACCGCACTCCCCAACTTGGCGGACAGCAGGCTGTGCCACAGACTCATGTTCACCCGCCGCTTCGATGAGTACATGTAGCCACCACCAGCAATCACCACCGAGTCGTACTCGGCGCGGAGACGTTTTGCACCGATGCGACCGTGTGTGGCAATGCTCACCAAGGACCGCACTGACCCCAGTGCGAGTACCGCACCTCGTCGCAGTCGTGAGCCGTCTCCTGTGGACGGGAACGGGATGATGGGAGGGACTGTTCGCAGTCCGAACGCGCCGTAGGCGGTGCCGTCTTCGTAGCGAGATGCTATGGCAACCGAAGTTGCGCCGAGGTCGCGTACAAGTCGGGCCGTCGACAACATGATCGCTGCATCGCCAGCATTCCGATACGAGTAGGCGTTCACGATCAGACAACGACCTAGGGTTCGTTCAACCAACGGGTTCCTTCCGTTCCTGCTCGGCGACCGACGCCGAACTTTTCCTTGCTACTGCGGCCCCCGCGGCAATCACGTACGCGACTGCGAGACACACGAGGAGGTCAAAGCCGCGATTCTCGATCGGGAACCCGTTCGGAAGCAGCACGATCACGGCGCCGGTCAGAGTCACCAGGACGCAGCGCGCGACCCGGTCGCCCCGGGAAGCCGACCAGAGCGTCCACCAGAGGATGACCAGGGCCGCGAGGATCATCAGCGTGCCGATGATCCCGAACTTTGCCAGCGCTATGACGGGAGTGTCGAGTGTGTAGATGCCGGCATTGACGTTCCCGGTCGTGACCGATGGGAACGTGAAGCCGAGGCCTCGCCCGAACAGCACGTTGTTGTGCCAGATCAGGGTCGTCCACTCGTAAGCGCGGATGCGCTCGATCGCCGAAGCGTCCGAGAAGATCGAGTCGAGCCCGCCCTCGGCGAGCGACCGGAACCGAGTGAAGCGCGTAACCGCGATGCCGCCTCCGATGGCGGTGGACAGTGAGAACACCAGCGCTGCGCCGAAGCCGGCGGCCGCGAGCGCGACGGTGGCACGACCGATACGGGCGCCGAGGGGCACCCCAGCGCTCAAGAACGCCGCGATCAGAGCCGCGAGGCAGTAGATCCAGACCGAACGGCCCCCGGACACCGCAAGCAACACCATCTGACCGAGGCCGATGATGAGCGCTCCGCCGCGCCACCGGTCCCCCGCGAAGAAGATCGCGAGGCACAGCGCAATGCTGGTCAGCGGCACGAAGCTCGAAGCCAATCCGACTTGCTCTGCCCCGAACAGTGCCCCGCTGCGGCGAGCCAGCCAAGTGGACATGAACGTGATCGCGCCGAACACACCGATCACGACGACCAATCGCCCGAGAATCGCTCGCGAGACACTCGTTCCGGCATCGGCGCCGATCAGCATCGCCACCGGGAACAGGATGTAGTTCAGGGAGTCCCGGATCCAATCGTCCAGTCCGACACCACCCCCTGCGATGCGCGCCACCCATGCGAGGAGGAGCACCAGCATGATGCCGACGGCCAGGAAGATGCCGCGAGGGATGCGTTGGTCCTCAAGCTTCCGCAGGCGGAAGGCGCCGATGACGGCAAACACCACCGATATGGCGGCGAAAGCTTCCTTCGAGCCCGCCACGCTCGAGTCGGACTGGAAGAGCAGGACGTACCCGAGTGAGAACAGCACGACCCGGGCCAGCGCCCACTTCGACTCAACGAACACGAGACACCTCCGTGACCTTCCTTCCTGAGAGCTGCGAAGCGATCCAGGCGCCCCCGAGGACGCCCGCGATCACGGCGGCCAGCACCGCGGCCGGTCCCACGAAGAACTGCGAAGCCATGACGAGCGCGGCCCCGAGCGTCACGGGCACCGTGAGCGTGATCCGGTGCAACAGGCCCTGGTCCCGGAGTACGATCCACGTCCGGAGCAGGCTCAAGGCGATCTTCCAAGCGCTGAGCGCCGCCGCGAGGACGAGGACGTCTCCCCAAACGGCGGTGCACGCGGCCGCGGCTGTGCCGACGGCATCGAGGGCGTTGAACCCGGTACTTTGCCACCATCGATCGCGCGCCTGCTGAAGAGCGTCCATGACTGGCCCCATCATGCGTGCGGGCAGACTCGCACTCAACAGCACGACGGCTGGTATCGCTTCGACCCACTGCGATCGGAGCAGCGGTTCGAGGATGGGCAGGATGAGCGCCATCAGGGCTGCCGCGACCAGTGTCAGGCCACCGAAGACCGTCGCAAGCTTTCGCGCGGCGGCTCCGCGGTCCGACCCCGACAACTCCGCGAAGCGAGCGAGGCTCACGCGGGAGAGTGGCACCGACACCAGGCCGCTGATCCCAGTAGTCACCTGGTACGCGAAGTAGTACAACCCCAGCACGTGAGGGCTCGTGACGAACTGGGCGACGATGAAGCCGGCTTGCAGCGGCAGGGTGACGAAGAGAGAGTTGATCGCCCACTTGAAACGGTCTCGCACGGACACGCGTCCCGCTCCATCCACGTCGACCCGGACACGCTTGCGAACGGCGACGCTGATGACCAGGTCCATGGCGACGTAGAACAGCAGGGTCGACGCCGCTAGGGCGAGCGAGCCTCCACCAACCGCTGCGATCAGTATTCCGCAAGCGATCTTGACGAGCGCAGCGGTCGTCTGTGCCGCCACGACGGCTCGGTAGGCGCGATACTTCACACCAGTTGAGTACATACGTTCCGCGTCGCCGACCAGCGGGATGGTCAACGCAACGATGACCGCAAGCCAACCGATCTCTTCCTCACCACGAAGGAAGTACGTGGAAGCGAGACCGAGACCGAGCGCCGCAAGTACCGAGTTCTGAACTCGGGTCACTCGTCTCACGCGCCGGTATGTGCCGCCTTTTCCACTGAGGTAGCCGTTCACCTCGCCGAAGTTTGCGAGGCCGGTCAGGACGGACACGAGCGAGGTCGCAGCGGCCCAAGCTCCAAAGTCAGAGGGCGCCAGCCACAATGCCAGGACGAGCTGGCTCACTGCCGCCAACGCACGTGTGACAACAGTGCCGATCGAGAGCCCCAGGATGCCCTTCAGCAAGGCAGCTCCGAACTGCCGCTCTCAGCCCACCAAGGTGACATTGGTCATCCCCCGTAGCGAGTTCTCGTAGACACCACGCAGCTTGTGGTACCCAGCTTCCGCCACGTAGACCTCGGCGCCGAGGATCGCCGCCGGCAGCGCGACGTGTAGTCGGTCGGTGATCACCACTTCGGCTGCTCTGAGAGTCCGCGCGTACTCGTCGAACGAACAGAACTGCGTTGAACTGAGGTCGAGTCGCACTGTCCGACGGGTACGCCGACGAACAACACTCCACGCGCTTGTATCGATCTGTCCCGCCAGCCGCTCGGCCAGGGCAGCCGTGCGACGCCTACGGACGAACCGGATGACACGGCGTCCTACGCCGCTGCTCCGCGCGAGGTGCACGAGTTCGTCCATCCGCGAGGACGCCCCCACTCGCGGAGCGGAAGTCCCGATCGCGGACGTCCGTTCGCGGTCGGCTCGGGGAGCGATCAGCAGAGTCTTCGGCGAACGCACCCGCGGGCCGACGATCTCCGAGACGAAGGAATGGCCGAGGGCGACGACATCGTGGAGGAGCACCAGTTGGACCCCGACGCCGCTGAGCTGCGTGCCCCACTGCTCGCTCAAGTGCGTCATCGATGGGAGCTCTCGTAGCATCCACGTCGTCGGAGCGGTCCGATCCTCGAACATGAACGATGGATCCCGTGTCGGGAACAAGGCAGAGGAGGGGAACACGATGAGCGGAAGACCTTCACTCCCGCGGATGCGCTCAGCGAGCAGGTCAGGAAACGCGTAACTCTCGAGCAGCGCTCCGGAAGGTGGGACGACGACGACCTGCGCGTCGCGCTGGTCATCGACCGTTTCTATCGAGAACGACGCCAGGATGCGGAGGAACACGGCGTGCATGAGCGCATCACCGTTGTTCCCCAAGAGCTTCCCGGACCGGCCGGTCATCGGCACGACCCAAGCCCTCGTTCCCTGAAGAGGCTCCAGGTAGGGCTCCAACTCTTCGAGGCCCGGCAGGGAAGGGCAGGGCTCAGGCTTCATGTGATCGTTCTTCCTCGAGTTCGTCCAACTTGTCGCGCACGGTCGCGGCAATGCCAGCTGCGGTGAAGTGCTTCGCGCCGTACTCGCGTGCGTTGCGCCCGAAGCGCTGCCGCACCTCCTTGTCCTGGAGCTCGAGCAGCGCCTCGAGCACAGAACTGACGTCAGCGCGCACGACGAAACCCGCGTGAGCCCCGCGCACGTGATCGCCCATCTGACCGACGTCTGAGACGACAGCAGGAAGTCCCGCAGTCAACGCTTCTGCCAGCGCGCCGGGCATTCCCTCGTGGCGGGACGGGAGCACGAACACGTCCATCTCCCCGAACTGCGTGACCACGTCATCGGTGAAGCCGGTGAAGGTGACTTTGTCTTCGAGGTGGAGTTCGCCAGCGCGGGAGCGGAACGAATCTTCAAAGGAGGCGTTCGCGAAGGGACCGACGAACAGTGCGTGCGCCTCCACACCCTGTTCACGAAGAGCCGCGATCGCATCGAGTACGAGGTGGGGGTTCTTGTTCGGCCCGATCTTGCCCACGAAGCCAACAGTGAACGGAGCATCGTCGCGCTGGCGGCGGGGAGCACCTCGCCGGTCCCCGCCTGCTGGATTGTCGATCAGCATCACTCGCTTCCGCGGAAGTCCGAGACCGATCAGAGCTTCTGCTATTCCGGTCGACAGTGCGAGACCAAGGTGTGATTCACCGATGACCCTTCGGTAGACAGCAACTTTGACAGCAGAGAACCGCGTCCCGGTGGCGAGGTCACCATCTTCCAGGACGGGAAGAAGCACGACCTTGCCTCGTACCTTCGACGGAACGGCGAGCACGTTGGCCAGGTATGCGCCCTGAAGGTGAACGAGATCGTATTCCTGTGCATGTCGGCGCAGAAAGCGGCGGGCCCGAAGGGCCCAACGCAACTGATCGACCCTCGAAAATTGCCCGACCGGCGTTCGTAACAACGCGAAGGTGCGATGTGCCCAGGGTGCGTCGGACTCCCGGCCCCGATCACGGTGGACCACATCGATCTCGAACCCGCCGAGATCTTTCAACGCTCCGAAGAGCCGATTCATGAGCGTCACCGGCCCGCTGTACTGCCCGCGAAGTCCCCACGGCGAAACCACGAGAATCCTCCGGCTCGCGCTGCGGCCCGTGGTCGCCTGCTCATCCGTTCCGGAGCCGTGCATCAGTAGGCCCCCTCCGAACGGGTGACAGCACGCGCCGTTCTCCAGAGGATGATCAGATCACTGACCAGCGACCAGTTCTCCACGTAGTAGAGGTCCAACCGCACCGAGTCCTCCCACGACAGGTCCGACCGTCCGCTGACCTGCCACAGCCCCGTCATTCCCGGCTTCACGAGGAAGCGCCGATGGACGTGGGAGTCGTACCGCTCGACCTCGCTGGCGAGCGGCGGGCGGGGCCCGACGAGCGACATGTTGCCGAGCAGGACGTTGAACAGCTGCGGCACTTCGTCCAGGCTGTACCGCCGCATGAACGCACCGACACGGGTGACGCGCGGGTCGTTCTTCATCTTGAAGAGGACGGTGTTGCCCTCTGCTCGGTCGAGCGCGCTGAGTTCCTGCAGGCGGGCCTCGGCGTCGACCACCATGGAGCGGAACTTGATCATGTGGAAGGTCCCACCGTTGAGCCCGACACGTTCCTGGCGGAAGAAGACGGGCCCTGGAGAGCCGGCCTTCACCAGGATCGCGAGCAGGATCAGGACCGGGGAGAGCACGATGATGAGCAGCGCCGAGCCGACCAGGTCGAAGGCACGCTTCGTGTAGAGCTTCCGGCCGGAGTAGGTCGGTGTCTCGACGTGGATGAGGGGCAGACCCTGCACCGGGCGGGTGTGGATGCGGGGACCACCGATGTCCGTCAGGCTCGGTGCGACCACCAGGTGCTGCCGGCCGGGCTCGAGCGACCAGCTGAGCTGCCGCACGCGCTCCGGCGGCAGGTCGTCGGAGCTGGTGATGACGACCGTGTCGGCGCCGGTGGCCGCGAGGGCCTCGGCGACGTCGTCGATGCCACCGTGGCTCTCGATGGTGGAGCCGGGCAGCACGCCCCTCGTGCCGCTGGCCACGGCAGCGCCGACCACGCGGTAGCCGGCCTCCGGTGAGCGTGCGAGCTCGCGGCCGATGTGCAGGACGCTCGCGGTCGAGCCGACGAGCAGCACCCTGGCGGAGTACCCGCCGTGCTTCCGCTCGGCCACGAGCCACTGGCGCCACATCCAGCGGGACAGCAGCAGGACGAGGATGCCGACGGGGAACGCGATGAGGACGTACCCACGGGCCAGGTCGACGCGGAGCAGGTACGCCGCGATGGCGATGAAACCGAAGACGCGCACGCTGGCGTCGGCGACCAGGCGGTACTCCGTGCTGCCCACACCGATGACTCGCGGCCCTCGGGTGTCGTAGACGGCCAGGCCGGTCATCCACACGGCGATGACGACGATCGAGATCGCGAAGTAGCTCAAGCGCAGGTCGGCGGTGTTGGTCGTGAGGTTCGAGCTGAAGCCGAGCCAGGCGATCTGCACGCCGAAGACGACCCAGATCAGGGCGAGCAGGTCGGTGACCAGCACGCGGCGCGAGTACCGACGGCTCCACTCCAGCGTGCTCGCCGGAGTGGTCGCGGCGCGCTCGCCCTGCACGGTCACCAGGACCTCCGGCTCACCACGTCTTGCCGCCGTCCGTGGACACGAGCACCTCGTCACCCGCCCAGATCCAGACGGCCTGACCGGCGCGGTCGATCGCGATCGGCCCCTCGGTCCGCGCGTCACTGCACCCGACCGGGGTGGTCGGCGTCGCCGGCGTCACGCCGACCGCCGTCATCGTCTCGAACTGCACGCCGTCGCACTCCGGGTTCCCGATGCGCGCGAGCGTGTACGAGCTCCCGTCGACCGCGACACCGCGGACGCCGCCGAGCGGCACGTCCACCCACGCCGCGGTCCCGGTCCGCCACTCCACCTGGCCGTCGCAGACGACGACCGTGGTGGTGGTGCCCTGGAACGCGTCGAGCGGCTGCGGGCACGGGTTCGCCACCGTGGTGCTGCCGAGTCGCACGCCGTCCGGCGTGATGCCGGCGCCTGCCGCGCCGGCAGCGGCCGCCTTCCAGGTCGCACCGTCGTCCGTGGTCGTCCGCTCCGTCGGCGCGCAGTCGTCACCGACGGCCTCGAGCAGCGACAGCCCGTCGGTCGTCGCACGCATGCCCCACAGGGCGCGCACGTCCTCACCGAGCGTGACGGGCGTCCACGTCGCTCCCCCGTCGACGGTGTGCTCCAGCACCACCTGCGCGACGGGACAGGTCGCACTGGAGGCGCGCCATGCCTCCCGTCCGTCCACTGCGGACAGCAGGCGGCGGCTCTCCCCCGCCGCCTCGCCCTGTGCGGTCGCGCTCGGCGACGGGGTGGGGGACGCCGACGGCGTCCCCTCGGGCGACACCCCGAACGTGGGGGCGGGACGGGGTGTGCCGACGGCTCCGGGCGTGGTGTGGCCGAGCGCCATCGCGACGAGCACGACGTCGACCACGACGAGCAGCACCACCGCGACGGCGGCGCCGATCAGGGTGTTGCGTCTCGTGGTGTCGCCGAGGCCTCGGGCCCCCCGGCCTGCACGCATGTCGTCCCCCTGGTCTCAGCGGTCGGCTCGGCGCAGCGTGCCGAGCTTGCCCCGCGCCTTCTTCGGCGCCTTGGTGGTCGGCTGGGGCGGCTCCGCCTCGTCCAGGCCGTACCCGTAGCCGTAGCCGTACCGGCCGTAGCCGTACGCGCCCGGGCCCTTGACCGGCATCATCGTGATGACGAAGCCGGCGATCGGGGCGCCGACGTTCTCGAGCGACGCGACCGCAGCGGCGAGCTGGCCCTTGTGGGTCTTGCCGGACGCGACCGCGAGGATGGCGCCGGACGCCTTCTTCGACAGGATCGCGGCGTCGGTGACGGGCAGCAGCGGCGGTGCGTCGAACAGCACGTAGTCGAACTGCTGCTCGAGCGTCGTGATGAGGTCCTGCATGGCCTTCGAGCCGAGGAGCTCCGACGGGTTCGGCGGGATCTGACCGGCGGGGAGCACGACCAGGTTGCCACGGCCCCAGGGCTGTGCGACGTCCTCGAGGGTCGCACGACCGATGAGCACGTCGGTCAGGCCGACAGCACTGTCGACCTCCATGTACTCGCCGACGCGGGGGCGGCGGAGGTCGGCGTCGATCAGGATGACCTTGAAGCCGGCGCTGTCGAGCGCGATCGCCAGGTTCGCGACCGTGGTGCTCTTGCCCTCGGACTGCATCGACGACGTCATGACGAACGTGCGCGAGCCGGTGCCGAGGTCGAGGAACTGCAGGTTCGTGCGGAGCGTGCGGAAGGACTCGGCACGCGGGCTGCGCGGGTCGACCTGCACGATCAGGGGCCGCTCGGATGCCTTGCTGTCGAACGCGATGCCGCCGACGACCGGCTTGTCGCTGATCTTCTCGACGTCGGTCTCGACGCGGACGCGGTTGTCGAGCGTCTCGCGCAGCACGGCGATGCCGACGCCGAGCGCCAGACCGACGAGCAGACCGAGGGCGATGTTCACGGGGACGTTGGGGCTGACCGGCTTGAGCGGCACGTCGGCCTGCTTCACGCGGGTGAGCTTGACGGTGCTCGTGCCGTTCGCGTCCGTGGCCTCGATGTCCTGCACCACGTTCGTCAGGCTCTGCGAGGTCGCGTTGGCGATCTCGGTCGCCTGCACCGGGTCGGTGCCCTGCACGGTGATCGAGATGAGCGTGGTGCTCGTCGGCGCCGTCGCCGAGACCATCGTCGCCAGCTGGTCGGCGTTCATGTCGAGCCCGAGCGACGAGATGACCGGCAGGAGGACGATCGGCGTCTGCACCAGGTTCGAGTACGTCAGCACGCGCTGCTGCGTGAACGTGTTGCCCTGCGCCAGGTCGCTCGCGCTGCCCGATGTCTCGGTGGAGACGAACACCTGTGCCGAGGCGGAGTAGACCGGCTTCTTCAGCAGGGAGAACCCTGCAGCCGCCGCGACGCCCACCAGGGCGAGCACCACGATGAGCACCCACCCCTTGCGGAGCACAGTGATGTAGTCGCGCAGTTCCACGCGGCCCGCCTTCCCCGATCCTGGCCGTTCCCGTGGTCCCGCACAGGCTCCGCAGGGGTTCTCCCAGCAGTCGGCTAGTGAATAGTGTCACACGGATGAGGTCTGCTCGGCTGTTCTCGCCGATCTGCGTCGGTCGTCCTCTACGCTCGCCCCATGACCTCCGAGCCGGAAGCGGCCGCCACCGAGCCCTCGACCGCCCGGCAACGCGACCTCGTCGCCCTGCTGATCGCCCTCGTCGTGGCCGTCGTGCTCGCCCGGATCGTCAGCAACCTGACGCTGCGCGGAGCCGTCCCCGGCCCGGTGCTGCAGGTGCTGCTCGGCAACGTCGCGGTCTGGGTACCGCTGGTCTTCGGCATCATCTGGGTCGTTCGTCGCACGGGCCGCGACCTGTTCGGACGGTTCCGCATCGAGCTCGGCGACCTCGTGTTCGCACTCGGGATCGTCATCCTGGCGCGGGTGTTCGACGCCGTGCTGTCCCTGTCGTTCTCCGGCACGACCGGACTGCAGCCCGGGCCGTCGTTCGGGCCCCCGGACGTCGGGCTGCTGCTCGTGTCGGCGGTCGGCATCGTGCTGATCAGCCCCGTGCTCGAGGAACTGTTCTTCCGCGGGCTGTTCCAGCGCCTGCTCGCCGCCGAGCTCACACCGCGGACGCGGTGGCTCGCCGTGCTCGTGACGGCGTTCCTGTTCGCGCTGGCGCACCTGTTCCTGGGGTCGGCGACGACGTCGCTCGGCGGGGTGCAGGTGTTCCTGACGACCTTCGTGCTCGGGCTGCTCACGGGCACCCTGGTCGCGATGACGAACCGCATCGGGGGCGCGATCGTGGCGCACGTGCTGTTCAACGCGGTGGCGGTCGTCGCGACCTGGCCGCGCTGACCGAACGGCGTCCTGCCGGACTCGCCGCAGCCCGCGACCCCGCGCGCGCTGCGTCGTGGTGAGGTGGTCCCATGACCAGCGACCTCGTGCCGTGGGTGGTTGCCGGGGGGCTCGCGATCGTCGTGGTCGTCCTGGTGATCGTCCTGCGGCGGACCCAGTCCTCCAACCGTGCCGCCCTCTCCGACGCCGAGGTCCGGCTGGACCACCGCACCGGCACCCTCGAGCGGGAACACCGCGAGCAGACCGCCGCCGCCGAGGCCGAGCACGGCCGCCAGCTCGCCGGTGCCGAGGCCGCCCGGCAGCAGGCCCTCGCCGAGGCCGAGGCCGGTCGTGCCCTCGCCCGGACGGGCATGCGGTGGGAGGAGGCCTCGCAGCGCACGATCATCGAGGTCTGCAAGGCCGCCGGGATCAACGGCGCGCTGCTCACCAACGTCGTCTTCGTGCCGGTGGCCCAGGGCGAGCGGGACCGCGACCGCAGCTACGCCGCTCAGCTCGACCACGTGCTCGTGTTCGAGTCCGGGCACGTGCTGGTCATCGAGAACAAGCGGTGGAACGGCATCGTGTTCGACGGCCGGAAGCCGAGCGCCGTGCACCACGCCTTCCGCAACCTGCTCGACGAGTCGTCGCTGACCGGGTCCTTCGCGATCCAGGTGCGCAGTCGTCGTGTCCTCGACCACGCCGACGACGTCGAGCACTGGTGGCAGGTCCGCGTGCAGTCCGGTGGGAACGCCCCGACCCGGCAGGTCCGGCAGCAGGCCCGACGCCTGCAGCGGTTCCTGGCCGACGCGGACGGCAACGGGCCGCAGTGGGTCGACTCGTGCGTGTTCTACTCCGGCGACGCCGCGGCGTACGTCAACCCGGAGGACCGCAGCACGAGCACGACACCGACCGGACGCTCGGCGACGACGGCCGTGGTGACGAACGACAACGAGCTGCGTGGCCTCGTGACCGACCTCGCCCGGAAGCACGCCGTGCCGAACCGGGCACGCACCGACGCCGTCGTGCGACAGCTGGCCAGCCAGGGCGCGCACACGATCACCGTCGGGACGTACCGCCTGCCGGAGGCGTGAGCAGACGCGACGAAGCCCCCGCCACCGAGGCGGGGGCTTCGTCGTTCCCGGAGTGGGGCGGGGTCAGCGCAGCGCGCGCAGGGCGTCCGCGATGGGCGTGAGCGCCGCGTCGATCTCGTCGGCGACCCGCACGTGCGTGTCCTCGGACCGACGGTAGGGGTCGTCCACGTCGTCGTCCGCGGGGTCGGCGGGCGGCAGCACGGTCCCCCGGAGTCGAGCGACCCGGTCGACCAGGTCCTGCGCGGTCTCGATGCCGGCCAGGTCGCCCGGCTCGAGCCCGTCGAGCACCCGCGCGAACTGCTTGATCGTGAACGCCCGCTTCGCTGCCCGCGGCGCGAGCGACACCACGGCCGCTCGGTGCGAGCGCTCCGCGGTGAGCACGAGGTCGGCCGACGCCGCGATCTCCTCGGTCAGGTAGCGCGACCGGTGCGTCGTGGGGTCACCGCCGAGTCGGGCGGACTGCGCCGCAGCCGTCTCGTCCATCAGGGCGCCGTCGTCGGCGATGGTGCCGGCCGACTCGACCGTGAACGCCGGGGCGTCCGGGCCGAGCCGAGCCTCGAGCACCTGGGCACCGAGGGGCGAGCGGCAGATGTTGCCGCTGCAGACGAACAGGATCCGCATGCTCACGCAGCAGTCTCGCCGGTGCCGAGCAGGTCGTGGCGGACCACGATCGCGTCACGGCCCGGGCCGACGCCGATCGCCGAGATCCGCGCGCCCGACATCGCCTCGACCGCGAGCACGTAGTCCTGCGCGGTCTTCGGCAGGTCGTCGAACGAGCGGGCGCCGGTGATGTCCTCGGTCCAGCCGGGGAACTCCTCGTAGATCGGCTTCGCGTGGTGGAAGTCCGACTGGTTCACGGGGACCTCGTCCACGCGCTGGCCGTCGACCTCGTACGCGACGCAGACCGGGATGGTCTCGAGGCCGGTCAGCACGTCGAGCTTCGTCAGCACGAAGTCGGTCACACCGTTGATGCGCGCTGTGTACCGGGCGATCGGGGCGTCGTACCAGCCGCAGCGACGCGGACGACCGGTCGTCGTGCCGAACTCGAAGCCGTTGGCGCGGAGGAACTCCCCCGACTCGTCGAACAGCTCGGTCGGGAACGGACCGGCACCGACGCGGGTCGTGTACGCCTTGACGATGCCGATGATGCGCTCGAGCTTGCCCGGGCCGATGCCCGAACCGGTCGCGGCGCCACCGGCGGTCGCCGACGACGACGTCACGAACGGGTAGGTGCCGTGGTCGACGTCGAGCATCGTGGCCTGGCCGGCCTCGAACAGGACGGTGTCGCCCCGCTCGAGCGCGCGGTGGATCTCGAGCGCGGTGTCGGCGACCATCGGGCGAAGACGCTCGGCGAAGGACAGCAGCGACTCGACGACCTCGTCCGCGTCGATCGCGCGGCGGTTGAAGACCTTGACCAGCAGGTGGTTCTTCTGGTCGAGGGCCGCCTCGACCTTCTGCCGCAGGATGTTCTCGTCGAAGATGTCCTGGATGCGGATGCCGACGCGGTTGATCTTGTCCGCGTAGGTCGGACCGATGCCGCGGCCGGTGGTGCCGATCTGGCGCTTGCCGAGGAACCGCTCGGTCACCTTGTCGACGGTGCGGTGGTAGTGCGTGATGACGTGCGCGTTCGCGGACACCAGGAGCTTCGAGACGTCGACACCACGGGCGCGGAGCGCGTCGAGCTCCTGGAACAGGACCTCGAGGTCGACGACGACGCCGTTTCCGATGATCGGGGTCACGCCGGGCGTCAGGATGCCGGACGGCAGCAGGTGCAGCGCGTACTTCTCGCCGCCGACGACGACGGTGTGGCCGGCGTTGTTGCCACCGTTGAACTTCACGACGTAGTCGATGCGCGAGCCGAGGAGGTCGGTTGCCTTCCCCTTGCCCTCGTCACCCCACTGGGCACCGATGATGACTGCTGCGGGCATGGAGGTTCTCCTCACGTTGGCGGAGGACCGCACCGGCGGGCTGGGCCGATGGTCCACCCGAGTCTATCGGCTGTCCACCTGCACGCCACCCGCCTGTGAGGACCGGTTCCGCACCTGGGAGCCCGTCCGGCTCCACCGGCGCAGCCTCGTCCACGTCAGATCCGACGAGCAAGGGAGCACCACATGAGTGACCTCGGTGACAAGGCCAAGGACTTCGCGAACAGCGACAAGGGCGAGCAGGCGACGGACGCCGGTCTCGGCAAGGCCGCCGGCGCGGCCGACAAGGCCACCGGCGGTGGCCACGGCGACCAGGTCGACAAGGCCGAGCAGGCCGCCGACGACAAGATCGGCGAGTAGACCGCTCAGCAGAACGGACGGGAGGCGCGGTGCCAGCTGGCACCGCGCCTCCCGTCCGTCAGGTGGTGACGTTCCGCGATCAGGCGCGGAAGAAGTCCTGGTACGACGGGTCCCCCACGGGCTGGGCGTGACCCGGCTGCGCGAGGCGTTCCTCGACCATGGCCTGGAGTGCATCGGGCGGGGTCAGCCCACGGCGCCGCCACTCCATCGGGTTGGCCCGGAGCTGCATCAGGGAGGTGTGGGATCGCATGGCCTCACTCTCGCACCCATTCCCTAGTTCGCCTAACTACATGTCCCTTTGCCGCACTCCGCCTCCCGCGGAGACCAGATCGGCGGGGGCGTTCTCGACCGGTGCCGTTCCGATGAGGGTCCGGATGCGCCGGACGAAGCGCTCGCGCGAGAAGCACTCCGCGTGGCGACGGATCGCGCAGTGATCCCAGGCGCCCGCATCAGCGGCGTCGAAACTCGCAGCGATGCCGGCCGGCGTCGCACGGTCGAAGAACGCTCCGGTGAGCCCGTCGGACACGGTCTCGGTGGCACCGCCCGCACGGAGCGCGAGCACGGGCAGCCCCGTGGCCATCGCTTCGACCGGGACCATCCCGAAGTCGTCCTCGCTCGGGAACACGAGCGCCTGGGCGCGGGAGTACAGGTCGGCGAGCTCCGACGTCGACCGCGAACCGATGAACCGCACGTTCGCCGGTGCACCCTGCTCGAGGCGGCACCGGTCGCGGCCGTCACCGACCACGGTGAGCTGCCGGTCGGGTCGCAGACGCATCGCCTCGAGGAGGACCCCGAGGTTCTTGTACGGCTCGACGATCCGCCCGACCCACAGCAGGTCGAGGTCCCGCCGTCGCGGCTCAGCGCGGAAGAACGCATCGTCGATGGGCGGCGGGATGATGCCCACCGGCTCCAGGCCGTAGTACCGACGGACACGGTCCGCCACGATCGTGTTGGTCGCGATGTAGCCGTCGGCCCGGAGCGCAGCATGCCGGTCGACACGACGGAGGACTCCGACCGGGATCCCACTGATCACCCGCGAGAGGCCTGACGAGTACATGTCCCGTCCGCTCCAGACCTGTCGCAACGGCGAGTGGCAGTAGACGAGGTGGGTCCCCCGTGCCCGCATGTGGTGGGCGAACGCGTAGGAAGACGAGAGCAGGTTCCCCTGGACCGCGGGGAGCGCGGCACTCAACGCGGGGAACCCCAGAGCCAGGTACCGGTGGTTGCGCGTCGTCGTCCCGGGGAGTCGGTGCGACACCTCGCGGAGTCCCAGGCTGCGTTCGACCTGCGGGTCGCCACCGAGGGCGAGGACGCGATCAGCCCCGACGGCCGAGACGAGGTCCGCCGTGACGCGCTCCGCTCCCCCCGCCTGGAAGAAGAAGTCGTGCGCCACCGTCCAGCTCTGCTGCATGTCTCGATCCCGTCTGGTCCCCGTCTGCACCGGTTCGGATGCAGAATTTCAGAATACCAGATGCTTCGAGGGTGGCCAGGGGAACGACGAACGCCCCGCCGCACCGGTATGGTGTGGCGGGGCGTCCGTGTCGATGACTACTTGCGGGGCGCCACCTTCGCGGTCTCGGCGGAGGTCGCCGTCCCGTCCTGGTAGCCCGTCGCCTTCGCCGTCACCGTGACGGAGAAGCGGTGACCCGCGTCCGTCGTGCCGAGCGTGTAGCGCCGGTCGGTCGCACCCTGCACCGCGACACCGTCACGGAGCCACTGGTACGAGTACGAGACCTTCTTGCCGTCCCACGAGCCCGGGTTCGCCTTGAGCGACTTCCCGACCTTCGGGGTGCCCGAGATCGTGACGGCGCTGCCCTCGCGGAGGGTGAGCGTCGGCGCGGTCTGCGCGGCCTGGAGCACGTCCGCCTGGTCGCCCACCGCGTTGCCGAGGTGGAGCAGCAGGACACGGGCGTTGGTGGCGTCGGCCTGTCGCGTGACCTGCAGCGAGCCCGTGTCGGCGTAGAGCACACCGGTGGTGGTGCCCTGCGCGAAGGCGAGCGCCGGCTTCGACGGGTCGTACGTGGCCGACTCGGTCTCGTCCACGACGTTCGAGCCGCTGGTGGCCAGGGCCGGGGCGTACGCCGACTCGGTGAGCACCGAGTAGTCGAACGCACCGGTCGCGCCGATGGTCGACGCCGACACCGTCAGCACCTTGACGGCACTGTCGAACGTGTTGACGTCCTGCCCCGCGGTGCCGCCGTTGAGCGGCTGCGCGTCGACCGTCTTGCCGGTCGCCAGGTCCACCGTGGTGGCGAGCGTCGCGTCGATGGTGGTCGACTTGGCGTCGTACACCAGGAAGTCCGGCTCACCGTCGCGGTTCGTGTCGATGAGGACCTCGACGTTGGTCACCGCGCCGGGGTTCGCGTCGGCACCGGCGGTCTGGACGCCGAAGGCGAGGGTGTCGGACGCCTTGTCGTAGTTCGCGCCGTAGGCCCGGATGTCGGCGGCCTGCAGGGACTGCTGCGCCGAACCGGCGGGCAGCGGCTCCTGCGGGTCAGTCCCGCCCAGGACGAACGGTGCGACGACCGAGTGGTACCCGGTGACGGCGTCGCCCTGGTCGACCGAGCGGCCGGTGAGCGCGAGCTCCGCGGTCGTGGTCGAGCCCGAGAACGCGATGCCCTTCCCGTGCACGGCGCTGACCGGCTTCGGTGCGACGTACGCACCGAGGCGCATCGGGTTCAGCTTCGTGTCGGTCGGCGTGAAGGACACGATGCCGGACGCCGCGGCGACGAACTCACGCTGGTAGCCGGACTGCACCGACTCCTGCGTGGGGTCGATGACGCGACGCAGCTGCGTCGGGTCGGCGATCGTGAACGTCAGCTTGACGGTCGCGGTGCCGTGCGCCGGAGCGGTGACCCGCTTCGTGCTCAGCGCGAAGGCGACACCCGGCTGGTCCACCTGGGCCTGGTACGCCACGTCGTACGTGTGCGGACGGCCGTCGGTGTTCTGGATCTGCAGGGTGCGCGACTCGGTGGTCTTCCCGCTGACCTCGACGACACCGTACGAGGCGGTGACGAGCTGGTCGTTCTCGATGCTGCGCACCGTGGTGCCGGCGGTGACCGCCTGCAGTGCGTCGACGCGGCCGGTGCCCTGGCGGAGCAGCGTGGCGTTCCGGTCACCCTGGCGCACGTCGTGCGTCGCGGTGTTCATCACGGCGGCCTTGACCTGCGGTGCCGTCCACGAGGGGTGCGACTGGAAGGTCAGCGCGACGATGCCGGCCACGTGCGGGGTCGCCATCGAGGTGCCGCTCATCGACATGCGGCCGTCACCGGTGCCGTTGGCCGCGGAGATCACGTTGACCCCGGGGCCGGCGACGTCCGGCTTGACGATGTCGCCGAACGAGCCGTGGACGCCACGGCTGGTGAACGGAGCGAGCGTGTTCACGTTCGCCTGGTCGGTCGCCAGCTGGAAGCCCTTGAGCTCCTGTGCGAACTGCACGTGCAGGGTCCCGGCCTGCGCGGCGGCCTGGAGGCTCGCAGCACTGTCCGAGGTCAGCTCGGCCCCCGGGATGGTCGCGTTCCCCGCGACGCCCGAGTCGAAGCTCGTCACCGTCCCGGCGAGCAGGACGCCGACGCCGCCGGCCGCCTGCACGTTGTTGAAACGCACACCGGAGCCGCACTCGAGCGCGCCGTCGGTCCACTTCAGCCAGACGACCTTGCCCGTGACCTTCGCGGCCTCGTCGGCGCTGAACGCCTGGCAGCCGTCGATGTTCGTGGTCGGCACGACGACGTCGCCCTCGACCGGCAGGGTGCCCTGGTAGTTCTGCGAGTACTGCGCGCGGTAGGTGCCCGCGACGTCGGACGGCGCGGTGGCCTTCACGCCGTCGAACAGCGACTGGCCGGTGGCGCTCGCGGCGACGGTCAGGGCGCCCTCGGCGTTGCCCGGCGAGCCGCCGATGTCGGTGAAGTCGTCGGCGTTGCCCGAGGCGATCACGGGGAGGACACCGCGGGCGGTGAGCGCGTCGATCTTCGCGTTGTCGGGGTCGTCCGGTGCGCCGTAGTCGGAGCCGAGCGACAGGTTCAGGACGTTGATGTCCTTGCCCTCGGTCAGCGCCTGGCCGACCCAGTCGAGCGCGGCACCGGTCAGGTCGGTCGAGCCGCCGCCGTCACCGAACACCTTGAGGGCGTAGAGGCCGGCCTCGGGCGCGGTGCCCGGACCGATCCACATGTCCTGGACGGACTGGTTCGTGAGCTTCGTGTAGTCGCCGCGGAACGTCTTCTTGTCCGCGGTCAGGCCGTAGCCCGCGGCGGTGCCGGACACGTGCGTGCCGTGGTCGCCACCCTTGCCGTCGATCGGGTTGGCGTCCGGCTTGGGGGTCGGGTCGTATGCCGCGCTCGAGGAGTCCGCGTTGTAGGTGGGGCCGGCGAAGTCGTAGCCGCCGAGGTACTTCCCTGCGTCGTACCAGCTGGGGTCCGGTGCGCTCGTGCTCGCCAGGGCCTGCTCGTACGCGGCCGTGGTGCCCGGGCCGCCGAAGTCGGCCTGCGTGTAGTCGAGGCCGGTGTCGAGGACGGCGACGTTGACGCCCTTGCCGGTGCGGCCGGTCTGCTGCCACGCGTCGAGGGAACGCGTGTAGACGTCGCTCGCCGCGTTCTTCGGGCTGACGCCGTCCGCGCCCGGCTGCACCAGGTCGGGGTCGACACCGCTCGGGGCCTTCGACGAGTCGCCCGGGGTCGGGTCGACGATCTTCTTCGGGGTGAGCGGGATGATGCTCTCGACGTCCGAGCGGCTCGCGATGTCGCGCAGCGCGTCGACGTCGGCGACGACCGCGACACCGGGGACGGTGTACTCGGTCGAGTACAGCTCCGTCGCCTTGGCGTCGGAGCGCTTGACCGCAGCACGGACGGCGTCGACGGTCGACGTGATCGCCTGGACGCGCTCCTGCGCGGCGGACGACGGCGCCTTCGACTTCGTCAGGTCGCCGCCCTTCGCCTTCGCGTCGACCTCGAGCGCACCCTGGCCCGTCGTGCGCACGAACGCGGCGACCGTCTTCTGGGGCTTGGCGTCGCGCAGGGGCGCGGCGAGCTTGAGGTCGGCCGGGGAGAGACCGGTCGGCGCCGCGTTCGCCGCTCCGCCGACGGCGAGGCCGCCGCAGGACAGGGCGACGGCGGCGATCCCGGCGGTCAGGAGGCGTGCGACGCGTGACCGCGTGGTGCGCTCCGTGATGGGTGGTTGCTCGGGTACTGCACGGTTGGGTGTTGCACGTGTCACAGGGCGCACTCCTCGGGCTCTGTCCGTGGTGGGAATTTCTGTGAAGTTATGCGCTCGTTCACAGGTGGAACAGTCCGCACTTTGGGGGACTGTCCCTCGTTCGGGGGTACGGAACCCGATAACTTGCACAGGGGTGTGCAGGTTATTACGCTGGATGCCGTGACCAGTACGACCAGTGGCGGGACCGCCACCGAGCAGCCCGGGCGCGCTCCCCGACGGGACGCCGCCGAGAACCGCGCTGCCCTGATCGAGGCGGCGAAGCGCGTCCTGCAGCAGGACCCGGACGCCGGGCTCGAGACCATCGCGACCGCCGCCGGACTCTCGCGGCGTGCGGTCTACGGACACTTCCCCTCCCGCGACGACCTCGTGCGCGAGGTCGTGACCGCCGGCGCCGCACGGATCGCCGCAGCCATGCCCGACTCGTCAGCACTCGCTGCCCTGCCGCCGGCCGCTCGACTCGCCGCCCTCGCGGTCGCGCTGTGGTCCGAGGTGTCGCACGTCCGCCCGATGGCGCGCGTCGCCGTCCGCAGCCCCTTCGCCGAGGCGGTGGCCGAGGTCTTCGCACCGCTGCGCGCCCAGGTCCGGCAGGCATGCGCGCTCGGCATCGAGGACGGCTCGATGCGCGACGACGTCGACGCCGCGTCGCTGGCTCGGCTCGTCGAGGCCGCGTGCATCGCCGTGCTCGACGAGGCCACCCGCTCCGGCACGAGCGACGAGGCGGGTCGGCGCACGGTCGTGCTCTCCGCGCTCGGCACCGCCGGCATCGACTGGCGCACGGCGCTGCTGTCCGAACCGGCAGCCCCGGTCGCCCCCGCCCCCGCACCGCAGACCGAGCAGGAGACCCGCGCATGACGCTCGAACTCGACCACGTCGGCATCGGCGACGAGCCCGGCGCCGCGCTGCCCGTCGTCTCCGCCGTCGCCGCTCCCGGGCGGCCCGGCGTCGTCGCCGTCGAGACCGAGCAGGCACCCGTGCTCGCCTCGCTCGTCGCCGGTGGGCGGATGCGTCCCGACACCGGACGAGTGCTGCTCGACGGGCACGAGGACGCCGCTGCGATCCGCTCGGCGTTCGCGCTCGTGGACACCCCCGGGGTCGCCGAGCCGTTCCCGGTCATGTCGCTCCGGAAGATCGTGCGCGAGGAGCTCGCATTCGCCGGGCAGCGTCCCTCCCGCGAGCACGTCGACACCGTGCTCGACGAGCTCGGGATGCGGGACCACGCCGACACGCACGTGCAGCGGGTCCCGACCGACGTGCGGGTCCGGCTGCTCGTGGAGCTCGCGCTGCTGCGGGACGGGGTCACGGGCATCGTGCTCACCGCACCCGAGCGACACGGGGGCGCCGTGGCCGACTGGTTCGCGGTGGTGCGCGACGTCGCCCGCCGGGGCGTGACCGTCGTCCTCGTGACGTCGAAGGCCGCCGCAGCCACCGTCGAGCACCTGCTCGACACGATCCAGACCGAGGGTCCCGACGACGCGACCCGGACAGACGGGGGCGACCAGAGCCTCCAGTCCGACCGTCCCGACCCCGAAACTCCCGCAACCGTCCCGACGGAGGCACCCGCGTGACCATCCCCTCGCTCATCCGCGCCGAACTGGCGCGCCTCACCGCCACGCCGCTCGCCCGGCTGGCGTTCGTCGCCCTCATGGTGGTGCCGCTGCTCTACGGCGGTGCCTACCTCTGGGCGAACCGCGACCCCTACGCCAAGCTCGACCAGATCCCGGCCGCCATCGTCGACCAGGACGCCGGCGCGACGCTCGACGGCGACCGGGTCGACTACGGGAAGGACGTCACGAAGGAGGCGATCGACGGCGCCGACTTCAAGTGGACGAAGACGACCGCGGCCGACGCGCGCTCTGGTGTGCGGAACGGGACGTACGACTTCGTCGTGACGATCCCGCACGACTTCTCCGAGTCCCTGGTGTCGGCGCAGGGCGACGACCCGAAGCGGGCCGAACTCGTCATGACCACCGCGGACACGAACTCGTACCTGGCCTCGACGATCGCGGAGCAGGCGGGCAAGACCATGCGCACGGCCGTTGCCGAGCGGGTCGGCAAGCAGGCCGCGAAGACGCTGCTCGTCGGACTCGCCGACGTGCGCGACAGCCTGGGCGACGCCGTCGACGGGGCCGGTCAGCTCGCCTCGGGTGCGACCACGGCGGCCGACGGTGCGGCGTCGCTCGCGACCGGGACCCAGCAGCTGTCGGCCGGTGCGTCGCAGCTCGCCTCCGGCACCGCCTCGTTGCCGTCGCAGACGGCGCAGCTGAACGACGGCGCCCAGCAGGTCGCGTCGGGCGCCTCGACCCTGGCGTCCGGGCTGCAGTCCGCCCAGCAGCAGACCGCGTCGCTGCCGGCGCAGACCGCGCAGCTGAACGACGGCGCGCAGCGGGTCGCCGCGGGGAACGCCGCGCTGGCCGACAAGGTCGACTCGGTCAGCCCCGGCGTCGACGCGGTGCAGCCGATCGACGCCGACGCGCTGCTCGCGCAGATCACCGCGAACCTGCCCGAGGGCGCGACGCTGACCCCCTCGCAGCAGGAGGCGATCGCGAAGGCGGTCGGCGACGTCAACAGCGCCGGCGCCTCGGCCAAGCAGACCTACGCGGCGACGAAGTCCGCCGTCGACCAACTCCGCGACGGGTCGGCGCAGGTCGCGGCCGGCACGTCGGCGCTCGCCTCGGCGTCGCCGCAGCTGGCGGACGGCATCGCGTCGGCCTCGACCGGCGCGTCACAGCTGGCGTCGGGCTCGTCGCAGGTCGCCGCGGGCACGTCGAAGCTCGCCGCCGCGGCACCGACGCTGTCCTCCGGCGCGTCCTCGCTCGCGAGCGGAGCGGCGTCGGCGACGTCGGGCGCCGCTTCGCTGTCCACCGGGCTGCAGTCGCTCGAGGACGGCTCGAAGGAGCTCGCCACGAAGCTCGACCAGGGCCGCACGAAGATCCCGGCCTCCACGGCGTCGCAGCGTTCCTCGCAGGCGTCCGTCATCTCGGACCCCGTGAAGGTCGGCGACGACAACGTCGCCGCGGCGTCAAACTACGGTGCCGGCCTCGCGCCGTTCTTCATCTCGCTCGCGGCCTGGATCGGCATGTACGCGCTGTTCCTCATCCTCAAGCCGATCTCCAAGCGGGCGATCACCGCCGTGAAGAAGCCGCTGCGGGTGGTGCTCGGCGGATGGCTCACCCCGGCGCTCCTCGGGCTCGTGCAGATGGCGGCGCTGTTCCTGATCGTGCGGTTCGCGCTCGACCTCGACGTGGTGCACGCCGGGCCGACGGTGGCGATCATGGTGCTCGCCTCGGCGACCTTCGCGGCGATCATCATGGCGCTGAACGTGCTGCTCGGCTCGGTCGGACAGTTCCTCGGCCTGGTGCTCATGCTCGTGCAGCTCGTCACGGCCGGCGGGACCTTCCCGTGGCAGACGCTGCCGGGGCCGTTGGCAGCGCTGCACTTCGCGCTGCCGATGACCTACTCCGTCGACGCGATCCGGCAGACGATGTACGGCGGGTCCTTCGCGGCGGTGTGGTCCGACGCGGGAGTGCTCGCGTGCTGGCTGCTCGGCGCGCTGCTCGTGTCGTACGTCGTCACCGCGCGGCAGACCCGCTCGCGGACGCTACGCGACCTGCGGCCGAGCCTGATCGGGTAGCGGGCGGGCGCGGCGGGGCATTCATGGAGCAGAAGACGTCGGGTAGCGGTGACGTACCCGACGTCTTCTGCTCCACCGAGGGGCATCCCCCGGCACCGTCGACCGGTCCGGGCGCGCGCAACGCCCGACCGAGCGCGGTTCCGGTCCGGCCAGCAGCGCCGGTCAGCAGCAGCGTCGCCCTGCGGCGGACGCTACGTCCGGCGCCGCAGCAGCCCTGCCAGCTCTTCGAGCGCCGCCGTCCGGTGGGTCGTCAGGTCACTCCGACTCCACCGCAGCACCGCCCACCCGAGACGCTCGAAGGCCCGGTAGCGCCGCAGGTCGGACTGCCACTGCGCGGAGTCGGTCCGGTGGTGGTCGCCCTCGTACTCGATAATGATGCGCTCGCGTCGGTACGCGAAGTCCGCGCGACCGACGAACCGCCCGTGTTCGTCGTGGATCTCGACCTGCAGCTCGGGCTCGGCGATCCCGGCACGGAGGATGCCCAACCGCGCCCGGGTCTCCTGCGGCGATCCGCTCCCCTTGCGGACCAGGCCGAGCGCCGCCCGGAGCTTCCGCGCGCCAGGGCAGCGGCCCCGTGCTGCCAACGCGGCTGCCAGCGCGTCCGTCGTCGTCGCGCACGCTCGGCTCGACAGCACCGCATCACCCAGGACGACGAGGTCGTCGAGACCGAGCAGCGACCCGCTCTCCACCCACGCGGCCGCCGGAGCACTCGTCGGCATCCCCCACCGGGTCAGTACCGCGGCACGATCGTCCGTGGTCCGGTGCCCGACGACACCCTGGCGCCGCATCTGGGCGGCCGGCCGGATGCTCGTCACGTGGACAGGATCGTCGCCGGGGTGCTCGCGCGGCAGCGGGAGGCCCCACAGGACCGCCGCGGACAGGTGGCTGACGAACTGGCCCGAGCCGAGCACGGGCCGGAAGGCACGGATGCGGTCGATCCCGGTCGGGGGCCGATGCCGGTGCCACCGGATCGACCGCGTCGGTCGCACCAGGTCCGACCGACGGAGTCGCTCGCGGTGCACACCTGCGCGGTCTGCAGAGCGGACGTCGAAGCTCCGCACGGACAGGCTCTTCGGCAGCGGTCGTGGTCGCACGCTCCGAGCATGGGTGCGTTGCGTTGGTCGAGCCGAGCTGCTCACCGATCCTGTGCACAGCACAGCGCACGAGTTGCCCTGTGCAGGACTCATGCCACCTTTGATGGAGCAGGAAACGTCGAATGGAGCCGTCGTACTCGACGATTACTGCTCCATCGACTATGGGCGGCGCGTGAATGCACGTGCCACCCCCATCCCGCGAGCACCGCCTCATGTCCTGACAACCGCGCGCGTCCGGCCCGCTACCATCGAGGGACACCACTACCGGTCGAGGGAGATCATGGGAGACGGCAGGTCCGCCACCGCAGACGGCAAACCGGCGACCATCTACGACGTCGCCGCACGCGCAGGCGTCTCGAAGTCCCTCGTCTCGCTCGTGCTCCAGCGCTCCCCCAAGGTCAGTGACCAGCGCCGCGAGGCGGTCCTCCGCGCCATCCAGGAACTCGACTACCGGCCGAGCACCGCCGCCGTCTCCCTCGCCGGCACCCGCAGTCGCACGATCGGCGTGGTGCTCGACGACTTCCGCAACCAGTGGTTCGTCGACCTGCTCACCGGCCTGCGCGAGGCACTGCAGGACCAGGGGCACCGGCTCGTGGTCGCCGACCGCTTCCTCAACACGGGGCTCGACGTCTCGCCGGTGGAGGGCTTCCTGTCCATGCGCGTCGAGGGCATCGTCATCGCCGGCGAGCCCGACACGGACCTCGCGATCCCGGCGAGCATGCCCGTCGTGGTCGCCGGCGGTCGCGCGATGCTCCCCCGCGCCGACACCGTCGCGAACGACGACCGTGCCGGCGGCCGGATGGCAGCCGACCACCTGCTCGCGCTCGGGCACACGCGCATCGGCTTCGTCGGCGGACGCTCGGCTGCGTCCGCGGAACGGCTCACCGGCCTGGAGGCACGGATCACCTCCGCCCCGTCGCCCGCCTCCCTCGTCACGCACGTCATGCCCGTGGAGCCCACCGAGGAGGCCGGGGCCGAGGCCGTCGGACACCTGCTCGACGCCCACCCCGATGTGACTGCTGTGTTCGCCGCGAACGACGTGATGGCGCTCGGCGCGATGTCCGGGCTCGCCGCGCGTGGGCTGCGGGTGCCCGAGGACGTGTCGGTGATGGGCTACGACGACACCCCGCTCGCGGCGTCCTCCTACGTCGGCCTGACGAGCATCGACGACCGCAGTGTGGAGATCGGCCGCGGCGCCGGCGAGCGTCTGCTCGCGCGCATCGCCGACCCGGGCGCTCCCGGGCAGGAGACCCTGGTCGAGCCCCGGCTCGTCGCCCGCCGCACGACCGCCGCCCGCTGACGCGCACGCCGGGACCGCCCGCGCCGTTCGCGGGTCAGTCCGTGGGCAGGACCGCGTGCTGGACGACCCAGGCGTGCATGACGATCGCCGCCGCGGCCGAGGCGTTGATGCTCCGCGTCGACCCGAACTGCGTGATCTCGAGGTGCGCGTCGGCTCCGGCGACGGCCTCGTCGGTGAGCCCCGGCCCCTCCTGCCCGAACAGGAACACGCAGCGCTCCGGGATCGCCGCGGTCTCGATGCGTTCGGCCCCCGGGGTGTTGTCGACGGCGACGACCGGCCGGCCCTCCTCGTGCATCGCGGCCAGGAACGCGTCGACGTCCGGGTGGTACCGCACGTGCTGGTAGCGGTCGGTGACCATCGCCCCGCGCTTGTTCCAGCGACGCCGTCCGATGATGTGCACGGTGCCGGCGAGGAACGCGTTGGCGCTCCGCACGATCGACCCGATGTTCAGGTCGTGCTGCCAGTTCTCGATCGCGACGTCGAAGGCGTGCCGGCGGGTGTCGAGCTCGGCGACGATCGCGTCCATCGACCAGTACCGGAAGCGATCGACGACGTTCCGGGTGTCCCCCGCCGCGAGCAGTTCCGGGTCGAGCCGCGGGTCGTCCGGCCACGGCTCGGGGTGGGGCCCGACGCCGTTGGTGGTGGCCTCGTGCGTCGGCGGGAGCTCCGGAGCGGTACCGGTGGGGCGGGACGGTCCCGACGGGACCGCGGGGTCGGACGGGAGGCGCTCGGTCACGTGACCAGCGTAGGGCGCGTGCCCCGTGCCTCCCGTCCGGCGACCGTCGTCAGCCGACGGCCGGGTGGGGTCAGTACGACGTCGGGTACGTGACCGACGGCTCGGACATCGCGACCGCGACGAGCGCGATGAAGAGCACGGCGTAGAAGACCGTGATCACCCCGCCGACGATGACCGCGGCGAGCGCCAGGCCACGGCCGCCCTCGCCACGCTTCTTCGTCTGGGACATCGCGACGAAGCCGAGGACGAACCCGACGATCGGCGCGACGAACGCCGCCACGAGCGCGATGATCGCGAGGGTGTTCGTGCGTTGCGGGGAGGCTGGCGCCGCTGCGTACGGCTGGTACTGGTCCTGCGGGGTCTGGGCGTTCTGTTCTGACACGGCTGACGAGCCTAGGAGCGCCGCGTTTTCGTGGAGAAGTGCCAACTTTCGACCGGCGTCACGTCGTGCCGGGGCGCAGGAAGCCCTCGGGCTCGTCGCCGCTCCCGGTCGTAGTGAAGATGCGCTTCCGGTCGCCGGGGCGGGCCGGGTCGTAGAGCACGGTGACCGTCCCGCCGAGCACCGGTGCCGCGCCGTGCGTGAAGCCCTCGGTCCGCTCGACCCAGCGCCGGACGCCGTGCAGGTCCACGAACGAGAACGTCCACCGCAGCAGCGTGCGCGACGCGTCCGGGCTCGTGCCGCCGCTGATGGCGGTGACCTCACCCGTCGTGCGTCGACCGTTCGCCATGACGTCGGTGAGCCGGGCGCGACGGTTCCCGCGGCCGACCCGCGTCGCACCGCCGGCCACGAGCGCGAGGGCGGTCACGACGGTGAGGAGCCCCGGCAGCCACCACACGGAGGTGTACCAGATCCAGGCGCCGATGCCCCACGTCTCGTCGTGTCCGAACGTCGGGTCGACGGCCACGCCGACGCGGTCCGGCGCGGGCCACTGCGTGGTCGTCGCCCACCACGCGTACAGGGTGGCACCGACCAGCCACAGCGGCAGTGGTCCGATCCCGACCAGGTCGGTGGTGCGTCCGGACCAGCGGTGGTTCCACCTCGTGTACCAGCCGATGGCCACCAGCGTGCCGAAGACCGCGCCCGGGGCCGCCCACAGGTGCGTCTCCGGGTCGGGGCTGTCGGAGAAGATGCTGTTGACCGTCATCATCCGGAAGCGCAGGACGAAGTCCGACACCGCGAGCCCACCGATCACGCCCGCGGCGACGACCAGCAGCGCGCCGACGACGGTCATCGTCAGGGCAGTGGTCGAGCCGCGGTACCGGGCCTCGCGCTCGCGTCGCGCCTGCTGCGGGTCGACGGTGCTCACGACGTCGCGGTGCCGTGCGCGCGGACACGGGCCTCGATGCCGGCGGTGATGATCTCGAGCCCGAGGGTGAAGCGCTCGTCGTAGGAGTGCTCGCCGAGGATCTCGCCGACGACGCGGTGCCGCTCGGGGCGCCCGGTCTCGGAGTCGCCGCGGCCGACCTGCACGCCGGCGTGCCCGACCACGAAGTCGTAGACCACGAAGAAGGCGTACATGGCCTCACGCTCGGGCAGCCCGGCCTGCTGCAGGGCACCGACGACCTTCGCCACGACGGCGTCGGACTCGGTGGACGCGAGCGGGGCGCGCTGGCTGTGCGACTCGAGCACGAGGGGGTGGGTGCGCATGAGGTCGCGGAAGGTGCACGCGAAGACGTGGAGGACGGAGCGCCAGTCGTCCGGCCAGACGAAGGTCGCGGTGAACTCGTCGACGGTGCGGCGCACGAGCTCGGCGTGCAGGTCGTCGAGGCCGCCGATGGTGCGGTGGACGGTCATCGGCGCGACGCCGAGCTTCGCGCCGAGTGCGCGGAAGGACAGGCGATCGAGGCCCTCCTCGTTCGCGATGGTGGTGGCGGCGTCGACCACCTGCTCGCGGCTCAGGACGTTCGGGCGGCCGCGGCGGCGACGGGGCGCGGTGGCGGCAGCCGGCGTCGGTGCCGACTCGGCGCCGCTCTGCGGTTGCGCGCGCAGGGTGGGGTCGGCAGTGGTCCGCGGCTGGACGGTCGGGTTGCCGGGGTCGACGAGCACAGGGGGCCTCCTTGATCCGGTACGTGTCCCGAAAATCGTAGCCCAAAGCCGAACGCCGCTCGGTGTCCGGTCGGCCAGTTCTCCACAGCCGGGTGACCACCGGGTCCGGCGCGAGGCAGCCCCAGTACGCTGAGGCCATGGCGACCCGCGACGAAGTCGAGTGCTGGCTGACCGACATGGACGGCGTGCTCGTCCACGAGAACCAGGCCCTGCCAGGGGCTCCCGAGCTCATCCAGCAGTGGCTGGACGAGGGGACCGAGTTCCTCGTCCTGACGAACAACTCGATCTTCACGCCCCGTGACCTCAGCGCGCGGCTCCGCTGGTCCGGGCTCGAGGTGCCCGAGGAACGCATCTGGACGTCGGCGCTCGCCACGGCGGACTTCTGCCGCTCGCAGATGCCCGGTGGGTCGGCGTTCGTGATCGGCGAGGCCGGCATGACGACGGCGCTGCACGAGGCCGGCTTCATCATGACCGAGACGGCTCCGGACTACGTCGTCGTCGGCGAGACCCGCAACTACTCGTTCGAGGCGATCACCAAGGCCGTCCGGCTCATCCGCGACGGCGCGCGGTTCATCGTGACGAACCCCGACGCGACCGGGCCGAGCGCCGAGGGTGTCCTGCCCGCGACCGGGGCGATCGCCGCGATGATCGAGAAGGCCACCGGCAAGCAGCCGTACGTCGTCGGCAAGCCGAACCCGATGATGTTCCGGTCGGCGATGAACCGGATCGGGGCGCACTCCGAGAACACCGGCATGATCGGCGACCGCATGGACACCGACGTGCAGGCGGGCATCGAGGCCGGGCTCCACACCGTCCTCGTGATGACGGGCATCAGCGACCAGGCCGAGATCGACCGCTACCCGTTCCGCCCGAGCGAGGTGATCGCGGGCGTGCACGAGCTCGTCCGTGCCGACCCGATCGAGGTCGAGATGTAGCGAGGGCGCGGGCGCGACGGCGCGAGCGCGAGGGCGCGAGCGCGAGGGCGCGAGGGCGCGGGCGCGCTACGGCGCGGGCGCGCTCAGGCCGGGGTCGACCGGAGCAGCCGTGCCGTTGCGATCATCGCTCCGCCGACGACCGCCGGGATCCCGCCACCGGGGTGCACGGATGCGCCCACCCGCCAGAGCCAGGGCCGCCACCGGTCGTTGTACGAGGGCCGGTGGAACGGGCCGCTCTGCCACGGCGGACGCGCGGCCCCGTAGAGCGCCCCGTGCGGTTCGCCCCCGGTGCCGTAGTACTCCGGGTCGAGGACCACGTGGTCGTCGAGCAGGTCCGTGATCGGACCGTCGAGGCCGAGCGCCGCCGAGACCCGTTCGACCTCGCGCCGCACGAAGGGGTGGTCGATGTCGTAGTGCCCGCCGTCAGCCGGCGCGGTGAGCAGCACCCCCACGGTGCCGTGCGGGTTCGGCGAGAGCTCCCCCGCGCGGTAGTGGTTGACGAACACCATGGTGTCCGCCGGCTCGTCCCCCGCCTCGAGGCTCCGGTGCAGTGCGTCCGGCTTCGTCGGCAGCACCACGCTGTGCGTCGCGAGGCCCGCCGGCAGTTCCTCGCGCAGCACGCCGTACAGCGCGACGGCGGAGCAGGAGAGCGCCCGGGGCCGGGAGCGTGGACGCGGCAGCGCGGGCATCGGGGACGGCCCGGTCAGCGCGGCCAGCCGGTCGGCGTCGAGCGCGCTGACCACGAGGTCGGCGGGGTGGAGTCCGCCCTCGGTGGTGACCCCACCGCGGTCGATGTGGGTGACGGCCTCGCCGGTGCGGACGTCGACACCCGCTGCCTCGGCCAGGCGTTGCAGGGCGAGCACGACCTCGTACACGCCGCCGTCCGGCACCCACGCGCCGGTCTCCGCCATGATCGCCGGCATGCTCGCGTAGAGCGCCGGGGTGCGTGCGGGTGAGACCCCCGCGTTCAGGGTGTGGATCGCGATGATCTCCCGCAGCCCGTCCGGCAGCCAGGGCAGCCCGTCGAGGTAGGCGCGCGTGGTGAGCCGCGAGCCGTACACCGAGAGCAGACGTCGGACGGCCGGCAGGGCGGCGCGGTCGAGCGGGTCGGCGAGCAGGAGCCGGGTCACGTCGTCTGCGAGCGGCGCGTGCAGGTCGGCGAACCGTCGCCACGCCGGGTACCAGGGGTGGTCGGGGGCCACCGGCAGCGCGGTCTCCTCGCCCCGGTGGAAGTACCGCCCCACCTCGGGCATGCGCACCAGGTCGAGGTGCCCGTCCTCGCCGGAGCGGCCGCCGAGTCGCCGCAGCAGCTCGTCCCACACCGCCGGGAAGGTGACGAGCGACGGCCCGGTGTCGATCCGGTCCGACCCGAGCTGGATGCGCCGGCTCTTGCCACCGAGCCGGTCCGAGGCCTCGAGCAGGGTCACCCGGTGCCCCGCACGGGCGAGCAGGGCGGCGGCGGTGAGGCCACCGATCCCGCCTCCGACGACGACGACACGACTCACTGCGTACCTCCGAGCACGATGGACACCAGGAGCAGTACCCCGGCGAAGGACCCCGCGATGTACGGGAAGGCGACGGACAGTCGGTACAGGCGGTGGCCGGTCTCCGGGGTCGGTGCACGGAGCAGGCTCACGACGAGGACGCCCGCGATGAGCAAGTTGACGGCGGCCACCGGGAGGCTCACCACGGCGAACAAAACCGTCGAGACGATCCACCAGGCGCCGCTCCACAGCGCGGTCCCCCGGGGTCCGAGTCGCACCGCGGTCGTGGTGATTCCGGCGTCACGGTCCTCGACGATGTCCTGCACGGCGTCGAAGGCGTGCTTGGCGACGCTCCAGGCCATCAGCCCGACCGCGGCCGGCCACACCGGCTCGTCCCCGAGGGCGTACGGCACGATGACGAGCGGCAGCGCGTACGCCGCGTTGCTCAGCGAGTCGAGGTACGGCCGGGCCTTGAACCGCAGTGGCGGCGCCGAGTAGCCGACGAAGACGGCGGCGTAGAGCAGGATCGCGACGTTCGCGAGCGGCGGCAGGGTCAGCAGGAACGCGACGAGGAACGGCACGTTGACCACGGCGACGGCCCAGACGATGAGCCGGACCTCGGACTGCCGGATCCTGGCGCCCTCGATCGACCCCTTGCGGGGGTTGGCGGCGTCGGTGTCCTGGTCGAAGACGTCGTTGACGCCGTAGATGAGCAGGTTGAACGGCAGGGTCAGCCAGATCAGGATCGGCAGCGCCCGGAGGTCGAACAGCGCGCCGGTCAGCCACACCGCGACGAACCCCGAGCCGATCGTGTTGATCCACAGGACCGGCCGCGAGATGTGGACCAGTCGACGCACGGTGGCACCGGCCCCGGACGGCACGGTCCTGGGCAACTGTCCGGTCCCGTCGGTCACCGGCCCGAGCGTACCCGGAGCGCCCGACCGCGGGCCGGGGTGCGCACCGGCACCGGCACCGGCACCGGCACCGGCACCGGCACCGGCACCGGCACCGGCACCGGCACCGGCACCGGCACCGGCACCGGCCTACTCCACCGTGACGAGCGTCCCGAGCGGCAGCGCGTCGATCGCCGCGACCCCGTCGGCCGAGAGCCGGACGCACCCGTGGGACACCGCACCCGCGGCGGCGGCGTTCCAGTGCAGGCCGATGAGCCCGCCGTCCGAGCCGCCGTACGGTTCGTCGGCGGCGCTCGAGTGCAGCGACGTCAGCTGGATCGGGTGGTCACCCGTCCCCTGCGCGGGGTCGACGTACCGCTGCTCCAGGTAGCCCGTCACCCCGGTCGGCGTCGGGGTGTCCGACGTGCCGATCCCGGCGGGGAAGCTCCGGGAGACCTGCCCGGACGACGACACGATCGACACCGACTGGTCGGCAGTCGAGATGACCACGTGCGACGTCGGCGCCGCCTGCTGCACGAGCGCATCCCGCGGCACCCAGGCGGCGGTCTGCGCGGCGGCGTGCCCGCCGGCCGCCGAGGGCAGCTCCTGCCGCGCCGGCGTGAGGACGAGCTCCCACGCCCCCTCGTGCCGCAGCCCCACGACCGTCGTCGGCTGGCCGAGGAAGTCGGCGGCAGCGAAGCGCGCGACGGGGTGCTGCCGGTCCGCACCGAAGAGCGGGGCGTCGGCGCGGAGTCGGAAGACCTCGGCGGACGACACGGTCCGGTCGACGGGCAGCAGGCCGCCGACCACGGCCGAGTAGCGGGCCTCGGGCAGTGCGGCGAGCGCCGCTGCGTCGACCGCGGGCACGTCCGGCGCCGGGCGTGCGGTGGCCGTGGGGGTGCGGTCCGCCGCGGTGGGGACGGCGTCGCCGCTGGTCGCGCCGGTCAGCACCGGGACGGCGATCGCGGCGGCGGCGACCACGACGGCGGCGATGCCGACGGTGGTCCAGGTCTTGGGGTACGGCACGGGGCCTCCGGTGGGGCGAGGGGGAAGTGGGGGTCAGGGGCGACGGACGGGAGGCACGTGACGGTCCGGTCCCGCGCCTCCCGTCGGATGGGTGCGGACGGGAGGCACGTGACGGTCCGGTCGCGCGCCTCCCGTCGGGTGGGTCAGCCGCTGACGACCGGCAGGTGCACGCCGGCGGGGACCGTCCCGGTGGCGCCGGTGCCGCTCGCCGTGCCGGTGCCGCCGGTCGAGCCACCCGCGCTCGGCGCCGCGGTCACGGTGATCGCGAGCGGCGACACGAGCACCGAGGTACCCGACGCGTCGACCAGGTCGAGCGTGTGCGCGCCGACCGCGGCGTCCGCGGGGATCACGACCGAGCCGGTCGCGGTGCCGTCCGCGCCCACCGTGAGCGTGCCGACCACGACCGGGTCGGAGTGCAGCACGACCTGCAGCGTGGCGCCGGCGGGGAGGCCGGTGCCGGCGAGGGCGAGGGCCTCCCCGGCCTGCACCGTGGTGCCCTCCGGGGCGGTCAGCACACCGGAGACGACGCGCGCCTGACCACCGGTCGAGACGACCTTCGCGGTGCCGTCCGCACCGACGGCGACGGTCGCGCTCGTCGCGGCCGCGAGGTCGAGCCGCTCCCACGAACCGTTCGCGGTGCCGGACTGGTCGAGGGGGTACCCCGACGCGATCTCGGTCTGCGCGAGCACCTGCTCGCGCTGCGTGTCGGTCAGGGTCGGGAAGGTCGACAGGAGCAGGTTCGACGCGCCGGTCGGGACCGACGGGGCGAGACCAGCGGTCCCGGTCTGCGCGAAGCCGTAGGTCATGCGCTCGCGGTAGACCTGCGCGGCCGAGGCGCGGTCGGTGACGGCCTGCGCGGTGCCGCCGGGCATCGCCTGGCCGCCGTAGGGGTCGTCGGTGTAGGGCTGCTCCGCCGCGATGCAGTTCGCGAGGGTGTCGCCGCACTCCGCTTCGAGGTACTTCGTGAGCTCGGCGCGGGCCGGCTCGAGGACCTCGGTGCGGTACTGCGTGTCGGACCAGCGGGCGGCCAGGGCTGCCTCGCCGTCGATGCGTCCGCCCATGATGTCGAGCGGGTAGTGGACGCCGAGGACGATGCGGTCGTTGCCGGCCTCGGACGTGCGGGCGAGGATCTCCGGTGCGAGCTCGGGCACGAGCGTGGCGAGGGTGATGCCCGCCTGGTACGCCGTGGTGGTGTGCCCGGACGGGTACGAGCCGCCGGTGCAGATGCCCTTCTGGCCGTAGCCGGCGTCGAGCACGACGTCGTTCGGCGAGAACTCGTGCGTGGTGTCGGTCGTGGCCGGCACCCGTGTGATCGTGAGGTTGCCCTTCGCGTCCGCCCAGGCCTTGCCGGTGCGGTTCGCCGCGAGCGACGACGCGTTGACGGTCGCCGGGTTGCAGTTCGCGGTGTCGTCGCCGGCGGGCAGCGTCGCCGCGGTGTCGGACGGCAGGTAGGGCCGCGGGTAGCTGTAGTGCGCCTTCGCGTCACCGGTGCCGACGTAGGCGCCGCTGGTGCCGTTCGACGAGTTGATCAGGGCGCTCGTGAGCGGGAGTGCGCCGGTGTTGCGTCCCTGGACGAGCAGCTTGCCCAGCGTGTCACCGAGGCCCTGCGACACCGTGAACGACTGGTCGTAGGCGGTGTTCGTGGCGTTGTTGTACTCGGCGTCCTGCAGCGCCCGGAACTGCTGCGCCGTCGTGGCGTGCTGGTTGATCCACGACGTCAGCTGGTCGTTCTTCGCCAGCGTCGCCGGGTCGTTCACCGTGCCGTGCAGGTCGTTCTTCCCACTCGACGTCCAGTACTGGTCGTACCCGTTCAGCAGCGACACGAGGTCGGGCTTGGTGGAGTCGCTCGGGTACGTCGCGGCCTGGGCGGCGAGCGGTGACCCGAGCACGAGTGCGGTCGCGACGGTGGCGACGGTCACTCCGCGGACGGCGGATCTGCGCATGTGGTGGTGGTCGCCCGGGGGCGACGCCCCTTCCTGTTGTACCGGTGTGGAAACAGGCCGAACCTAGGGACGGGTGGTTGCCGGACGGCGAACGGTCCCCCACCCGGGGGTGAACCGGGCCTCAGGCTGTGCGCATTCGCAGCGCCCGCGGGCGGGGGCGCGGGCGGGGGCGCGGGCGGGGGCGCGGGCGGGTTGTCCGCGAAAGCGACAGAACGCGCGCAACTGTTCGCGGCAGCCTGTCGCTCTCGCGGGGGAGACCGGCCCGCGGGCGGCTGCCGGGTCAGACCGCGGACGGGAGGCGCGGCTCGTCCACCTGCACCGCGAGCGCCCCCATGCGCGGGACCGTCCGCCACCGGCGCCCGAGGCGACGGGCCCGGTCGTCCCGCCACGCGACCACGCCGCCGGCGGCCAGCCCGAGGGCGAGCACCGCGAAGGCGAACAGCCCGATGAACCCGGCGGGCGCCATCCGCGCCAGGTCCTCCGTCGGCACGGTCGCCGACACCGCGATCGACCCGAAGTCCCAGGCGGCGTGCAGCAGCACGGGCGCGAGCAGGTTCCCGGTCAGCCGCCGGGCCAGGTACAGCGTCGACCCGAACGATGCTGCGAACACGACCTGCACGACGGTCACGCCGACCCCGGCACCCGCGAGGACGTTGAGGAAGTGCAGCAGCCCGAACAGCGCGCACGACACGATCCACACCCCGAACTCGGGCAGCCGCCGTCGGAGCCCGACGAGCAGGACGCCGCGCGTGAGCAGCTCCTCGAACACCCCGACGAAGAGGACCCCGACCCCGAGCAGCACGAAGTACCGCACCGGCTGCGCGTCCCACTCGACGAGCGGCAGTCGCGCCAGGCAGACAGCGGCGATCAGGGCCGGCGCGATGAGCGTCCAGCGCAGTGTCGCGCGGCGTCGGTCCACGGTCGCGATCGGCCACCACCCGAGGGCGGTGACGTAGGCGCAGAGCACGAGCACCGCGATGCCCTCGGGCAGCACGAGTGCCCCGACGACGCTCTCGACCGTCTGCCCGAGCGTGCCGTAGTCGTCGCTCGGCCGTGAGCGCCAGGCGCTGACGGCGGCGAAGGCGACGAGCGGCAACAGGCCGAGCAGGATCGACGGGGGCACCGGCCAGCGGCGGCGCCGGACGGGTGCCGTCGTGGTCGCCTGTCGTCCGTACCATTGACGCATGCGCCTGCCCTCCCTCTCCACCATGGCAGAGGACTACGTGAAGCTCGTGTGGAAGGCCGGCGAGCGTGGCGGCGAGGGGCTCGCGACGCGGGACATCGCGGCGGCGCTCGGGGTCTCGGCGTCGACGGTGTCGGGCAACCTCCGGAAGCTCGACCGCGACGGCCTCATCGAGCACACCCCCTACTACGGCGTCGTGCTCACCCCGCTCGGGCAGCAGGTCGCCGTGGCGATGGTCCGCCGGCACCGACTCATCGAGACCTACCTCGTGCAGCGGCTCGGCTACTCGTGGGACGAGGTCCACACCGAGGCCGAAGCGCTCGAGCACGCGGTGTCCGAGACCTTCCTCGACCGGGTCGACGCCGACCTGGGCCACCCGACGCACGACCCGCACGGCGACCCGATCCCGGCGGCGGACGGCTCGGTCCCGTCGTCGCCCGGAACACTGCTCGGGTCGATCGAGCCCGGCGCGTGCGGGATCGTCGACCGGGTGTCCGACGACGACCCGGCCCTGCTGCGGTACTTCGACGAGCTCGGCGTCGCACTGGGGACCCACCTGCGGGTGGAGCGCGTCCGTGACTACGCGGGGGTGATCGCCGTCGCGCGCCGGACGCCCGACGGCGAGGAGTCCCTCGTCGACCTGCCCGCCGCCGCAGCCTCGGCCATCTGGCTCGCCCCCGACGCCGACTGACGACGCCCGCCGCACGGGCCCGCCGGACCGCCCGCCCGCCCACCCGCCCGTTTCTCGAGCGGGCACTTCCTGTCACACTCGGCGGCTGCTGCCGACGGATCCCGCCCGCCCGCCGGCATGCACGCGGCATGTCCTGCCCGTTCGGTGCGGCTGGTGCCCACGGACGGACGGGAGGCGCGGTGCCAGCCCGCCCCGCGCCTCCCGTCCGTGCGCTGGCCCGAGCGAGCCCGTTCCGTCACGCTCGACGGCCGTAGGCGACGGATCCTGCGCACACGTCGGAACGCACGCGGCGTGTCCTGCCCGCTCGGCGGGCGCGGTGCGATGCAAGCCCGCCCCGCGGCGCCGCCGCCTACGCGGCCGGAGCGCCGGCGACCACGGGCCGCCGGAACGGGGCCCGCAGCGTCGGCACGACGTCCTTCCGGTTGACCCACAGCACCACGAGCGCCACGACCACGTGCACGCCGCTCAACACCCACCGTCCGCTGGTGTCCGTCACGACGAACTGCACCGCGAACAGCGCCACGAGCGCGATCGCCGACCACCGGTGGAAGCGCAGCGCGATGATGATCGCCACGCCCAGCACGGTCTGCGACGCGGTGAGCACGAACTCCTCGACCTGCCGGCCGTCGAGCGGCAGCCCGCCCGAGGTCCCACCGCCCAGCACGTGCGCGATCGGCAGCGAGCCGACGAGCAGCGACCACTGGTTCACCTTCGACGCGATGAGCGTGCCGATCGCCGCGCCGCCCATGCCCCGCAGTGCGAAGAGCGCGGCGACGATGAACTCGGGCGCCTCGGTCGCGAGCGGCGCGAGCCACTGCACGAGGAAGTAACTGTCGATGCCGAGCGCGCTGCCCGAGGCGACGAGGGCCTCGGCGAACGGTTCTGCCGACGACAGGATGACGGCGGCGGCCACGACGAACAGCGCGACGATCGTCCACCGGCGCGCACGCTGCGGCATCGAGGCGATGTTGCCCGCCATGCCGACCATCTCCTCGTCGTCGCCGCCGTCGTCCGGCGCCTGCGACGCCCGCCACAGGTAGGCGACGAACGCGGCGAGCAGCACGAAGCCGAACCACAGCGGGATCGTGCCCATCAGCGGGATGAGGAACGCGACGACCGCCAGGAGCGCCAGGAACCCGATGTCGAGCCGCGACGACTGCTCGAGCTGCAGCACCTTCGTGGCCGACGGGGGCAGGGTGCCGGCGCGGACGTACCGGCGGGCGACGAGCAGCGAGATCACCACGACGAGGGGCCAGCCGAACCCGAGCAGCAGCCGGTTCGACCCGGTCATGTTGGCGGCGGCGAACTGCTCGTACGACGGGTCGTACCCGGAGCGGAACGCGTAGTACAGGTCGACGGCGTACTCGGGCAGGACCGCGATGAGCGCGAGGATCGCGATCGCGAGGGCACCGGAGATGTCCTTCTGCGCGGCCTCGGCGGCCCAGGCGAGCAGGAACGAGGCGGCGACGACGGCACCGCCGAAGACGAGCAGGTCGACGACGGGGTTCGGTGCGGAGCCGGTGAGGCGCCAGTGCCTGTCAGCAGCCAGGGCGACGGCGGGCAGGGCGATCACGATGCAGATCGCGATGCGCCCCCAGGCGCTGCGGCCCATGCGGGCGGTCGGTGCGCCGGCCTCGACGACGCGGACGGGTGAGGTGTCGATCACGGGGTGGTCCCTTGGTCGGGCCGCACCGATCGCGCAGGGGTGGGGAGCGCTTCGGCACGGCAGAACGGCCGAAGGTCTCGCTCGCCCGCCGGGTGGGACCGGCAGGTGGTGCACCGGGCCGATCGTCGTGATGGCCAGTGTGTCGATGCACGCGCTGGGAGCTACTCCCCTTCGACACCCACCTTGTCGCGCTCCGATCGGCGCGCGCAAGCCGATCGGGCCTGTTCGTCGGCCCGAATCCGGGTCTTCCGCGACCCGACCCGGAACGACGGGACACGTGCTCGGCGCGCCCTGGGACGGACGGGAGGCTCGTGGCGGACACGGCCACGAGCCTCCCGTCCGTCAGGTGGTCACCCCGAGGCGCGCTTGCCGCGTCCGAGCGCCATCTCGCGTCGGGCGCGCTCGAGCGCGAGGGCCGACCCGGCGTCGGGGTCGGCGAGCAGGCGCTCGGTCTCGGTGACATGCTCTCGGACGGCCTCGCCACGGCGCTCCGCGGCGTCCGTCAGGACGGGGCCGACGACCTCCTCGCCGAGGGTGACGAGCGCCCGGCTCAGCGCGAGTCGGGTCTCCCGGTCGCCCTGGCCGAGCTCGCGTGCCAGCCGTCGGGCGAGGGCGGGTCCCTCGTCGGCCGGAGCGAGCAGGACGGCTGCGCGCCAGGCCGTCCGACGTACACCGGGGTCGTCGTCCCCGAGCCGCTCGGCGACCTCGGGGTACACGGACCCGTCGCGGATCTTCGACAGGGTGTGGAGCGCCTGCGAGCGCGCCTGCGCCTCCCGACGGTGCAGCTCGTCGAGCAGCCGCGGCACGACGGTCTCCGCGGGCAGCCTGACGAGTGCCCACGTCAGGGCCTCGCGCACCTGCAGGTCCGGCTCGACGGCGCAGTGGTCGACGAGCACCTCGAGGTCCTCGTCGCGCGCCTCGGTGCCGGCGGCCATCACGGCGCGGAGGCGGACGGACGAGCGGGGATCGGTGAGGTCGTCGGCGAGGGTGGTCATCCCCTCATGCAACACCGGGAACCCGCTGGCCACGTGCACGCTGCCGGGGCATAGCGTGGACGCGACCCGTACCGCACCGGAAGGAATCGTCATGCCCCGCATCGGAACCAGTGACCTGCACGTGTTCCCCCTCGCCCTCGGTGGCAACGTCTTCGGCTGGACCGCCGACGAGCAGACCTCGCACCGCGTGCTCGACGCGTACACCTCGGCCGGCGGCGACTTCGTCGACACCGCGGACGTGTACTCGGCGTGGGCGCCGGGCAACGAGGGCGGCGAGTCGGAGCGCGTCATCGGCTCGTGGCTCCGCGCGTCCGGGAAGCGTGACGACGTCGTGGTCGCGACGAAGGTCTCGCAGCACCCGCAGTACAGCGGCCTGTCGGCGTCGAACGTCGCGGCGGCCGCCCGTGCGAGCCTCGAACGACTCGGGACCGACCGCATCGACCTGTACTACGCGCACTTCGACGACCAGGACACCCCGCTCGAGGAGACCGTGCGCGCGTTCGACCAGCTCGTGCAGGAGGGCCTCGTCCGGTACACCGCGATCTCGAACTACTCCCGGTCGCGTGCCGAGGAGTGGATCCGCATCGCGAAGGAGAACGGGCTGGCGCTCCCGGTCGCGATCCAGCCGCACTACAACCTCGTGAACCGTGAGCCCTACGAGTCGGACATCGCTCCGCTCGCGGCGTCCGAGGGGCTGGGCGTCGTGCCGTACTTCGCCCTGGCCGCCGGGTTCCTGACCGGCAAGTACCGGACGAAGGACGACTTCGCCGGCAAGGACCGCGAGGGGCAGGTGTCGGGCTACTTCTCGGACGAGGGGCTCGCGGTGGTCGATGCACTCTCCCGCATCGCCGAGGCGCACGAGGCCGAGATCGCATCGGTCGCCCTCGCGTGGCTGCAGGCACAGCCGGACGTCGTCGCGCCGATCGCCAGTGCCCGCAACACCGAGCAGCTGCCGGCGCTGCTGGCGTCCGCGGACCTGGAGCTCAGCGCCGAGGAGCTCCGCACCCTGGACGAGGCGTCCGCGAAGGTCCCCGCCGCGTCCTGACCCGGCGGGCGGGCGGGCGGTCAGGCGCTCTCGCGAAACGCAACGTCGGCGGTTCCTCGCAGCGGGAGAGCGCTGCGAACAGCCGCCGACGTTGCGTCCTGCGGAGGAGGAACCTGGCGGACGGGCGGTCAGGCTCCGTCGGGAGCGAGCGAACCCGTCAGCTGCCCGCCGGACGAGCGGGTCGCGAAGCACGAGATGAAGGTGTTGCCGCGGTCCCAGGTCTCCTGGTCCGGCGCGTAGGAGCCCTGCACCTGCACGTCGCCGTAGTCCGCCGCCGCCGCGGTGTCGATCGCCTGCGACGTCTGGCACACCTTCGCAGCCTGGGCCGCGAGGTCCTCCGGCCCGGGCCACGCCCCCGCCTCGACCTGGATGCGAGCGGTCAGCTGCGCGGTGTGCGCCGCCGAGCAGTCCACGACCGTGAAGGTCTGCGCCCAGGCGTCGGTGAAGGGCGACAGGCACTCGCCGCCCGCGAGCTCGGTCCACGCGTGCTCGCCCGGTGTCGCCTGCGTCGTCGCGAACTGCAGCGGCTGCGCCGGGGCGGCGGCTGCCTCGGTGGACTGCTCGGCCGAGGGCTCGTCCGACGGAGCCGCCGACGCAGCCGCCGACGTCGCGGTCGCCGCCGGAGCGGTCTCCTCGCTGATCGAGTTCCCGAGGATCCAGCGGGTGAGCCCGAAGACCGCCACGAGCAGCACCACGATGAGCACCACGGCACCGATGACGAGCAGCTGCTTGCCCCGCTTGCCCTCGCCGGCGAGCCGGCCGAAGCCTTCGTTGATGAAGTTGTCCCGGCCGCCGGCGTCGCCTGCCGCCGGAGCGCCGGTCGTCGCGTCACGACCAGGGGTCCGGGGCGTGGTGGCGGCCGGAGCCGGGACCGCGGGCATCATGCGTGTTCCCGGGTCCTCGGGGTCGTACCCGGTGCCGCCGAGCTGCCCGACCGCCGCCGTGCCGAACAGGTCCTTGATGACGCTCGTGTCGCTCGTCTCGCGGCCGTCCCACTCGTCCTGGTCGAGGTCGTCCGGAGCCGCAGCGGGCAGGCGTTCGACGACCTGGTCGTCCTGGTCCTCGCGGCGGTCGTGGTGCTGGTCCTCGGCTGCGCCGGTCAGCCCGCGCAGGTCCTGGCCGACCGAGGGCGGCAGATGCGCCGGGTACGCCGCTGCGCCGTCCGACGGCGACGGTTCGACCAGCGGCGGGGCTGCCGTCGGGGGCACGGTGGTGTCCGGCTCCGCCCACCAGGGGGTGGCTGCCGCCGCGACCGGTCGCGGGAGACCCGGGCCGGTGTCGGCCGAGCCGGCGTCGTCCGGTTCAGCGTCGTCCTGCCCGGCGTCGTCCGTGTCGGGTCGGTCGTCGGCCTGCACAGCCGGCAGTGCCGTCGTGCGGGCATCGTCGACGTGATCCTCGTGCCGCTCGGCCTGCACGGCCGGCAGCGCCGTCGTGCGGGTGTCGTCGTCCGCAGCGTGGTCCGCAGCCACGTCGGCAGCAGGAGCCGGGTCGGTCGCCGGAACGGGGACCGGCGCGACCGTCGGCACCGGCGCCGGTGCCGCGAGCAGCCCGCTCGGGAGCCCTCCGGCCGGGGTGTCGACCTCGCCCGACACGACGTCGTCGTCCGACTCGTCCGCGAGCGACCACGACCCACCGCCGAAGGCCGTCGTGTCGAACCGGTCGGTCGTCAGCGTCGTCGGGACCTCACCGGTCTCGTCGTCCCGGATCGCCCAGTCGAACGGACGCTCCGTCGCGCCGGTCGACGCGGAATCCTCTGCACCCTGCAGGCGGAGCAGCTCGGTGAAGCTCGGCGGCTCGTTGGTCGGCGCGGCCGGTGCCGGCGGCAGGACGTTCCCGACCCCGAGGGGCTGCGCGACGGGACCGGTCGGGCTCGGCGCCGGAGCCGGTGCCTGCGAGCCGGTGGCGCGGCCGAGCCAGTCGACGTCGCTGCGTCCCTGGCCGAACGGGTCCGCTCGCCGACGCTCCTCGTCGACGGAGCGGTTCTCGGCGGCGCGCTCGTCGCGGTGGCGCATCGCGGTCGGCAGCGAGATCGAGGACGGGTGCGCGACCGTGCTCGTCGGCGGGACCGGCGCTGCGGGCGGGATCCGCTCCCCCAGCGTCTCGCGTTCGTGCTCGACCGTCGCCTGCGGGTTCTCGGAGGGCTCGCGGAGCTCGGTGTCCATCCGGATCGCCTGGGTCGCCCCGGCGTCGTCGGGTTCCGTCCCTGTTGCCACCGGGGCCGCCTCGGCGGCGGTGGCCGGCTCGCTCGGTGCCGGCTCGAACGGCTCCGGCAGCGGCGCACCGGTCTCGCGCGCGGCCCGCTCCGCCTCGCGCCGCTCGCGGCGCGAGGGCCACTCGTCGGCGGCGCGCGGAGCACCGAAGATGTCTGCGGCACTGCGCAGACCGCGGAACGGAGCGTCCGGGGCGGACGCGCGCAGGGCCTCCCGGTCGTCCGCCCCGTCTGCCGGGCCGGACGTACCGTCGGGGTCGCGCGCGTCGTCCGGACGCTCCCCGGTCACGCGCTCAGCCCCAGGTCGGCCAGCCCGATCGCCGCGAAGTACGGGTAGCCGGCCGCCTCGATGCGCTCCTTCGCGCCGGTGTCGCGGTCGACGACGACGGCCACGGCGGCGATGATCGCGCCCTCGCGCTCGAGCGCCTCGGCGGCCTTCAGCGGCGAGCCGCCCGTGGTGGAGGTGTCCTCGAGGACGACGACGCGCTTGCCGCGGACGTCGGGCCCCTCGACCTGACGGCCGCGGCCGTGGTCCTTCGGCTCCTTGCGCACGACGAACGCGTCGTAGGCGAGCCCGCGCGCCGCGGCCTGGTGCAGCACGGCGCTCGCGATCGGGTCGGCGCCCATCGTGAGGCCTCCCACAGCGTCCACGTCCGGCACCTGCTGCAGCAGGTCCGTCATGACCTGGCCGATCAGCGGAGCGACCCGGTGGTCGAGGCTGACCTTGCGCAGGTCGATGTAGTACGACGCCTGCTTGCCGCTGGTGAGCGTGAAGTCGCCGTGGAACACCGCGTCTGCGGAGATGTGCTGGATCAGCTGGTCGCGCGTGTCGGTCACAGCCCACAAGGGTAGTCGCTCGGCCCCGGAACGCCATCGCCAGGCGGCGTCACGGCTCGCTCGGTACGCTCCGCTCATGTCCCCCGTCGCGCCCGGTCCGTCCGGCCGCGCTGCGGCCCCGGAGCCGGTCGAGATCGCCGCCCCACGTCCGCCGTCCCGCCGTCGGTGGGCAGCGGTCGGCCGGGAGGCACTGGGCGCCGCCGTCGCGCTCGCCCTGTCCGTCATCGCCCTCGGACACGTCCTGGTCACCGAGCGGGTCGCCCTGCTCTGGTACGACGGCGACTCCGTCCTGCTGCCGCTCGTCGAGCGGTCGATCCGCCTCGGGCAGCCGTTCGAGTGGGCGATGTCGCCGGCGCTGTTCTTCTTCCCGGAGCTGCCCGTCTACCTGCTCTGCTCCCTCGTCACGGCGACCCCGCAGCAGGCCCTGGCACTCAACGGCGTGCTCGTGCTGCTCGCCGTGTACGCGCTGGTGCGGGCCGCGGCGAACGAGCTCATGCCCGCAGCCCGACGATCGGCCCGGATCACGGTGTCCGCCCTCGCGCTCGGGTTCGTGACCGCGATCGTGCTGACGGAGTACACCGCCACCGCGACCTCGCTCGAACTGGGTTCCCTGCTGCTGACGACGACCTACTACTACGGTGCACTGCTCGCGATGCTCGGGACCGCGGTCCTGGCGCTCCGTGCCGTGCGGACCGGCCGGGCCTCCGCGACCGTCCTCGTCGTCACCGGGCTCGTCGCGGCGTGCACCACGGCGTCGAACCCGCTCTACGTGCCGTGGTCGGCGGCACCCGTCGTCGTGACCCTCGTGCTGCTCTCGCTCGCGCGCCGTGTCCCGTGGCGCCCGACGGTGTGGATGTCGGGCACCCTCGTCGCGGGGTCCGTCGTGGGGTACCTGCTCCGGATCCCGCTCGCGCCGTTCGTGTCGCTCGACCCGTCGACGTACGTCCACCCGGAGCAGGCCGGGCGGACGCTCGCCTTCTTCGCGGCGCTGACCGACGACCGCGCCGCGTCGGCCCGTGGCGACGCCGAGCTGCTGCTGCTCTTCGCCGGTGTCGTGCTCGCGGTCGGCGGCACGGTCTGGGCCTGGCGCGTGCGGACGGCGCGGACCGTGCTCGTCGCGACGGTGCTGCCGCTCGTGACGGTCGTGGCGGTGTCCGTCGGTGTGGTCGTCGCCGGCTCGCAGACCCCGCGGTACCTGGAGCCGATCGTGACCGCGCCGCTCCTGGCCCTCGTCGCGGTCGCGGAGCTCGTGCGCTCCGCCGTCCGCCGGACCCGGGTCCACCGGCCTCGTCGCGGCGTGCAGCTCGCCGTGGCGCTCGCGGCGGCGGTCGTCCTGCTCGGCGGGGCGACCGTGGCACCGAGCACGGTCGGTGCCGTCGCATCGGCCCGGTACGCGCCGGCGGCGTGCCTCGACCGCTGGGCGGACGGACGGAAGGTCACCGGCGTCGGGCAGTTCTGGACGGTCCGGCCCCTGGCCGCGTACGCGTCGGACGACGTCGAGCTCCTGCAGGTCCGGGACACCTTCGAGACCTACCCGTGGCTCGTCGACCTCGGTGCCTACCGGGACGCGGAGCCGACCTTCGTGGTGATCGGTGCGAACGACGTCTGGACCACCGCGGTCGAGGACTCGCTCGGTGCCCCGGCGACCATCACGCACTGCACCGGGTTCGACGTCTACGACTACGCGGGCACGGTCGGCGCGGCACTGCTGCAGCGTGACGTGGTGGGCAGCGCGGACGCGATCCGACGCGAACGGGGCTTCTGAGGCGCGAACGGGGGCTCCTCCAGGGCGGATCGCGGCACCCGGAGCCGTCGGGAGTTCTCCACAGGCGGCGCGGCGGCGTGTCGAGTCGGCTGTACGGATGTATAGGCTCGACCCCGTGACTCGCTCCACCAGCCACCGCGTCCCGCGCCCCGCTCTCCGTCTCCGCATCGCTGCCACCGGCCTCGCCCTGGCCGGCCTGCTCGCGACGGTGCTCGTCGACGCGCCGAGCGCGAGCGCCGCGAAGTACCCCTCGTGGGACGAGGTCCTGGCAGCACGGGGCCAGGAGTCCGCGAAGCAGGAGCAGATCACGCAGATCCGCGGCATCATCTCCGGCCTGTCGGACCAGGTGCAGGCTGCCGAGGCCGAGGCGAAACGCCTCGGTGACGACTTCTTCGCGGCGCAGGGCAAGGCGCAGGAAGCCGCCGAGACCGAGCAGAAGCTCCGCGCCGAGGCCGACGAGCACGCCGAGATCGCCGAGCGCAGCGCGTCGCAGGCGGGGCAGTTCGCGGCGCAGATGGCACGACACGGCGGTGCGGACGTGACGGCGTCGGTCCTGGCCGAGGGCGAGGGAGCCCGCGACCTGCTCTACGACCTCGGTGCGCTGAGCAAGCTCTCGGAGCAGGCCGAGCGGGTCGAGGCCGCCGCGAGTGCCGATGCCTCGGTCGCCCGGTCGCTGACCGCGCAGGCCGACCGGGCGTCGCAGGCGCTCGAGGAGCGCGCTGCCGAGGCCGAGCGCACGATGCAGGCCGCCCAGGCCGCTGCCGACAAGGTCCAGGCCGCGTACGACGAGCAGCAGGAGAACAAGGCGCGACTCGACGCCCAGCTCGCGACCCTGACCTCGGGCCGTGTGCGCACCGAGGCCGAGTTCGCCGAGGGCGAGGCGGTGCGCAAGGCGGCTGAGGAGAAGGCCCGGCAAGAGGCCGAGGCTGCGCGACAGCGCGAGATCCAGCGTCAGGCTGCAGCCGCAGCCAACCGCGGCGGCGGCGGTGGCGGGGCGCCTGCTCCGGCTGCCGGCGGTGGCGGTGGCGGCGGGGTCGGTTCCGGCTCCGGCACCGGCTGGGTCCGCCCCGGCGGCGGGTACGTCATCAGCCCGTACGGGTACCGCGTCCACCCGATCACCGGTCGCGTCACGAAGCACGACGGCCTCGACCTGACGAGCGGCTGCTCGACGGCGATCGTCGCGGCCTCGGCGGGCACGGTCGAGTACGTCGGCTGGTACGGCGGGTACGGCAACTACGTCCGGATCAACCACGGCGGCGGCGTCGCGACGGCCTACGGCCACATCGTGAACGGTGGCTTCCGGGTGTCGCCCGGCCAGCGGGTCTCCGCCGGGCAGCTCATCGCCCTGGTCGGCTCGACGGGCAACTCGACCGGGTGCCACCTGCACTACGAGGTCCACATCAACGGCGCCACGACCGACCCCGCGCCGTTCATGGCGGCGCGCGGCGTCCGCTTCTAGGCGGGAGGGCGCGCGAGCAGCGTGCCAGCCGCCACCGGTAGGTTCGATCCCATGCGCGTCGCGACCTGGAACGTGAACTCCGTCCGCACCCGAGTGGGCCGGATCGTGGACTGGCTGGTGCGCGAGGACGTCGACGTCCTCGGCATGCAGGAGATCAAGTGCAAGCCGGAGCAGTTCCCGGTCGAGGCGTTCGAGGCCGCCGGGTACCAGGTCGAGGCACACGGGCTGAACCAGTGGAACGGGGTCGCGTTCGCCAGCCGCCTGCCCATGGAGGACGTCACCCGCGACTTCCCCGGCCAGCCCGGGTTCCTCAAGGGTCACGAGGGGCCGGACCTGCCAGTCGAGGCCCGCGCGATGGGTGTCACCGTCGACGGCGTCCGACTCTGGAGCCTCTACGTCCCCAACGGCCGCGAGCTCGGCGACCCGCACTACACGTACAAGCTCGACTGGCTCGCGCAGCTGGCCGACCGCACGACCGAGTGGCTCGAGGCCGAACCGGACACCCCGCTCGCGCTGATGGGCGACTGGAACGTCGCACCGCTCGACCAGGACGTCTGGGACGTCCGGGTGTTCGAGGGCGCCACGCACGTCAGCGAACCGGAGCGCGACGCCTTCCGGGAGTTCGAGGCCCGCGGCCTGCAGGACGTCGTCCGCCCGCTGGTGCCCGAGGGCTACACGTACTGGGACTACAAGTCGCTCCGCTTCCCCCGCAACGAGGGCATGCGCATCGACTTCGTCCTCGGTTCGCAGGCGTTCGCGGACGTCACGGTCGGCGCGACGATCCACCGCGACGAGCGGAAGGGCGACGCCCCGAGCGACCACGTCCCCGTGTCGGTCGACCTGGACCTGGAGACCTCGCTCGACGACGACCGCCCGATGATCTTCTGACGCCGGCGCGGCTCCGGCCGCACGTCGGGACGGCTCCGGCCGGACATCGGCGCGCCGCGAGGGCCCTGGGCGCACGGGCGCAGCTGCGCCGAGCGGGTACGACATGCCGCGCGCCGGTCACCCGTCGGGCTCGATCGGTCGCTCGAAGCCGTCGAGCGTCACAGGAGTGGCCCGCTCGGCACTCCCGCCGCTCCTCCGTCACGCGGGACCCGGTCGCCCCGCCCGCTGCTACGGGTGCAGGAGCGCGGCGATGACGACCAGGACCGGCACGGCACCGATCGTCGAGACGAGCACCACGTCACGCGCGACCGCGACGGCCGCCTGGTAGCGCTGCGCGTAGTTGAACACGTTCTGGGCCGCCGGCAGCGCACCGAGGGTGGTCAGGACGAACACGTCCTGGTCGCCGAGCCCGAAGACGAACCGGGCGACGACGAACGCCACAGCCGGCATCACGAGCAGCTTCAGCGCAGAGGCCACGAGCACGTCCGGCCGGGTGGCACGGTCCCGCAGCGGCGTCGCTCCGTGCAGGCTCAGGCCGAAGGACAGCAGCACGACCGGTACCGCAGCGGCGCCGACGAGCGAGAACGGCTCGAGCACGGGCTCCGGGATCTCGAGCCGCAGCGCGGAGCACACGAGCCCGGCGAGCGAGGCGATGATGATCGGGTTCCGGAAGGGTCCGGCGACCCGTGACCGCCACCCGCCACCGCCCGACGTGGCCGCGTCGAGCACGGTCAGCGCGAGTGGGGCCAGCACGACGAGCTGCAACAGGATGACGGGCACGACCGCGGTGGCCTGGCCGAGCACGTAGACCGCGACCGGCAGGCCGATGTTGTTGGCGTTGACGTAGCCGGAGGCCAGCGCACCGACCGTGGTCGTCGCGACCGACCGCCGGAGCACCAGCCGGAACAGCACGACGGCGACGAGCCCGACCGTCACGGCACTGACGAGCGACACCCACAGCATCGGTGACACGAGCGACTCGATGTGCGCCGTGGCGATGGTGTGGAAGAGCAGGCACGGCATGAGCACGAAGAACGCGAGACGGCTCATCACGAACTGTGCGTGCGGTCCGAGCAGGCGGACGCGGCCGACCAGGTACCCGGCGGCGATGATCGCGCCGATGATCGCGAACCCCGTCAACACGCCACCCATCGCGTCCCATCCTCGCAGCCCGGAGCCGCGGTCGGCGACCAGGACGGCAACACGTGCAGCACGAGCCGCGCAGCCGCACGCGCGAGCACGCGAGCGCCCACGCCCCTGCCCCGCCCCCGCCCACATGTGACGTCACTCAGGACGGAAATGCGTACGCATCGACTACCGTTGCAGCCACCATGACCTCGACGCCCGAGACGCTCACCCGTTCGACCGACTCCAGCCAGCCGCTCGTGCCGCTGCTCGAGGAGCGCTGGAGCCCGCGCTCCTACGACGACACCGCGACCGTGACCGACGCCCAGCTCGACGCCGTCCTCGAGGCCGCTCGCTGGGCCGCGTCCGCGATGAACCACCAGCCGCGCCGCTTCATCGCCGGCCGCCGCGGGACCGACACCTTCGCGAAGATCAACGACAACCTGCTCGGCTTCAACGCCGCGTGGGCCTTCCGCGCCAGCGCCCTGGTCGTCGGCATCCTCGAGACCACGACCGAGGACGGCGAGGAGCGCCCGTTCGCCCAGTACGACCTCGGACAGTCCCTCACAGCGCTGACCGTCCAGGCGCACGCCGAGGGCCTCCACGTCCACCAGATGGCCGGCATCGACGCCGAGGGCCTGCGCGCCGCCTTCGACCTGCCCGAGCGCTTCCTGCCCTACACGGTGACGGCGATCGGGACGGTGGCCGACCCGTCGCAGCTCGACGACAAGGCTGCCGAGCGCGAGGTCGCCCCGCGCACCCGCCTGCCCCTCGACGAGGTCGTCCTCGTCAAGGAGTGACGAGGACGCAGCAGCGCCCCACCGCGCAGCAGCGCCGCACGACGGCCGGATCCCGACGGGACCCGGCCGTCGTACCATGTACGGACATGGATCAGCAGCAGCAGCCCGAGATGAACTTCACCACCCGCAAGTGGGTCCGCCCCGAGGACCTCAACGCGAACGGCACGCTGTTCGGCGGCAGCCTGCTCCGCTGGATCGACGAAGAGGCCGCCGTCTACGCGATCATCCAGCTGGGCAACGGCAAGGTCGTCACGAAGTACATGTCCGAGATCGTCTTCGTGTCGGCGGCGCGCGAGGGCGACATCGTCGAGATCGGCCTCGTCGCGACCCGGTTCGGCCGCACCTCGTTGACGATGCGGGCCGAGGCACGGAACCTCTTCACGCACCGCAGCATCGTGACCATCGACGAGATCGTCTTCGTGAACCTCGACGACGACGGCAACCCGGCGCCGCACGGCTGGACGGACATCACCTACGCCCGCGACCGCGTCCCCGCCGCACACCGCGCCTGACGGAGGCGGCAGCTGACAGAATCGGGGGCATGACCACGCCCCGCCTCGTCGCCTTCGACCTCGACGACACCCTCGCCCCGTCGAAGTCCCCGCTCGACCCGCGCATGCTCGAGACGTTCGCCGAGCTGCTCGCCACCGTGCCGGTCGCGGTCATCTCGGGCGGCAACTTCCAGCAGTTCGAGCAGCAGCTCGTGCTCCCGCTCCGCGAGCGTGCGGGCCTCGTGCTCGACGACCTGCACCTGCTGCCGACCTGCGGCACGGCGTACTACCGCTGGTCGGGGTCGGACTGGGCGCTGCAGTACGCCGAGGACCTGACGGACGACGAGAAGGCCCGCGCCCTCGCCGCGGTCGAGGCGCAGGCGAAGGAGGCCGGCTACTGGGAGTCCGAGACCTGGGGCGAGATCCTCGAGGACCGCGGCTCGCAGATCACGTTCTCGGCGCTCGGCCAGGCTGCTCCGGTGGACGTCAAGAAGCGCTGGGACCCGACCGGCGAGAAGAAGGACCACCTGCGCCGCCTCGTCCAGGCCGAGCTCCCCGACCTCGAGGTCCGCTCCGGCGGGTCGACCAGCGTCGACATCACCCGCAAGGGCATCGACAAGGCGTACGGCATGCGCCGCCTCGCCGAGCTGACCGGCATCGCGCTCGACGACATGCTGTTCGTCGGCGACCGGCTCGACCCGGAGGGCAACGACTACCCGGTGAAGGCGCTCGGGGTCCCCTGCCACGCGGTGGAGGGCTGGGAGGACACGGACGCGTTCCTCACGGAGCTCATCCCCACCCTGCAGTGAGCCCCCTGCGCTGACGCGCTCACGGACGGACGGGAGGCCCGGTGCCAGCTGGCACCGGGCCTCCCGTCCGTGTCGTGGTGACGTCGCGCGTGCGCGTGCGCGTCAGGGGATGCTGCGGACCGCCTCGACGAAGGAGCGGATCTTCGCGGCGTCCTTGACGCCGCGCTCCGACTCGACGCCGCTCGACACGTCGACCCCGTCCGGGTCGAGGGCCTGCACGGCGGCGACGACGTTGGCGGGCGTCAGACCGCCGGCGAGGATCCAGGCCTCGTCCACGCGGCCTGCGAGCGTCGACGGATCGACCAGCGTCCCGCTGCCCGGCACCGCGGCGTCGAGCAGCAGCAGGTCGTGGTCGTACTCCGCGCGCTGCTCGACGGTCTCGCGCAGGTAGTCGTCGGCGGAGACGGCGCGGATGGTGAAGAACCCGGCGTCACGGGCGCGGGCGAAGTCGCTGACCGACTCACGGCCGTGCAGCTGCAGGGTGGTGAGCCCGACCTCGGACGCGATGCCCACGACCTCGTCGATCTGCTGGTCGCGGAAGACGCCGACGGCGTCGATGCCCTCGGGCACCCGCTCGACGAGCTCCTTCGCGAGGTCGGCCGTCACGGTCCTGGGGCTGCCGGCGGCGAAGACGAACCCGACCGCGTCGGCACCGGCGTCCACGGCGGCGTCCACGGTCTCGGGCGTCGACAGGCCGCAGATCTTGATCCAGCGCTGGTCGGTCATGTCACCATCCTGCCAGGGACCGCCGTCCCCGGACGGACGCGCTCAGTGCAGGGTTCCCGCGACGTAGGCGGCGGCGCACGCGGCGAGCACGCCGAACGTCGCGAACGAGCCCACGAGCACGTTCCGACGACGCCAGCGTCGCACCGCGGTGAAGGTGCCACGCTTGGCGTGCTTGTGCGCCGCGCGGTGCAGCTTGTGGTCGCGCTTGTGCTTCGTGCGCTCCGGACCGAGCGGGACCGGGCCGGTGACCTGCGTCGACCCACCGCGCAGCGCGTTCGCGATCGCCACGGCCGTCGGGCGCCTGGCCGGGTCGCGGTGGGTCATCTTGGCGAGCAGGTCCTTCCACTCGGCACCGACCTCCGCGGGGACCTGCGGGTCGTTCCGGAGCCGCGCGAGGGCCGCCTCGATGAGCGTGCCGGAGTACTCCTGCTTGCCGGTCAGCGACTCGAGCAGCACCAGGCCGAGCGAGTAGACGTCGGTGGCGAACCCGATCGGCTCACCCGCGACCTGCTCGGGGCTGAGGTACGCCGCGGTGCCGATGATCGTGCCGTCGTTGGTCAGGCGGGAGCCGTCGACGAAGTGTGCGACGCCGAAGTCGGTGAGCTTGACCGAACGGGCGAAGCCGGACGCGCCCTCGTCGTTGATCAGGATGTTCGCCGGCTTGACGTCGCGGTGCACGATGCCGCGCGAGTGCACGTACGCCAGGGCGTCGGCGAGCTGCGCACCGAGGTCGGCGACCTCGTAGTTGTGCAGCGCACCGCCCGCGAGCCGCCGGAGCAGCGTCGTGTCGGCGATGAGCTCCATCACGATGAAGCGGTGCGGCCCGTCCTCGAACTCGTGGGTCCCGGCGTCGTAGAGCGGCACGAGCCCCGGGTGCGAGAGCATGCTGAGCAGGCGGATCTCGCGCTCCTGGCGGACGCGGTCGGCCGTCGTCATCGAGTCCGGCGTCGCGAAGAGCTTCACGGCGACGAGCCGGTAGGTGTGCTCGTCGCGGGCCTCGTACACGGACCCCATGCCACCGGTACCGATGAGCCTGACGAGCCGGTAGCGGCCGGAGAGGACCGTGTCGGCTCGTGCGCTGTCGACCAGGGTCATGCTGCACGTCGTTCCGTCTGGAGCCATCGGGGACCGCGGCACACGCCGGCGAACTGACTCGCGGTCAACGGTACGCGTCCCACCTCGATCCCGCAGGGGCGTTACGACATCGTGATGGGGGACAGATGCCCGTGGATCCGCGGATCTCCGGGGGTAGCGTCCGGGTCCACGCAACCACACCGACTACGCAAGGAGGACATCGTGGCGCTGTCGAAGGGCGACGAGGTGCACTGGAACACCTCGCAGGGCAAGACGACCGGCAAGCTCGTCGAGAAGAAGACGAAGGACTTCACGTTCGACGGTCAGGACTTCAAGCCGACGGACGACGACCCGTACTGGATCATCGAGTCGGAGAAGTCCGGCAACAAGGCCGCCCACAAGGAGTCGGCCCTCACGAAGAAGTGACCCGTCAGTCGTTCGCGGACGTCGCACGACGGCGTCCGCGGGCGGCTCCGGTCGTCTGCGCGTCCTGCCCCGCCGACCGCCGCTCCGTCGATCGCCGCTCTGCCCGCTCGGCGCGGACTCGGCGGATGCGTCGGACCACGAAGGTGACGACCACGACAGCGATCGCCACGTAGAGCACGCGGTCGATCCACTCGGTGTACTGCTCGACCTTGTCGTACTGCGTGCCGAACGCGGCACCGAGCAGCACGAGCGCGCTGTTCCAGATGCCGCTGGCGATGATCGTGAAGGCCGAGAACGGCACCAGGTGCATCCGGTCCGCACCGGCGGGCAGCGAGATCAGGCTGCGGACGATCGGCACGAAGCGGCCGAAGAAGACGGCGCTCTTGCCGTGGCGGTGGAACCAGTCCGCCGCCTTGCGGAAGTCGTCCTCGTCGACGAGCGGCAGCCGTCCGAGCAGCCGCACGGTCCGCTCGAACCCGATCACCGCGCCGAGCCAGTAGAGGACGAGCGCGCCGAGGTACGACCCGAGCGTCGCCAGCACCAGCACGAGCACGAGGTTCATCTGCCCGGCGCCGGCCAGGAAGCCCGCGAGGGGCAGGATGACCTCGGACGGGATCGGCGGGAACACCGTCTCGACGAAGAGCATCAGTGCGACGCCCCACTCCCCCAGCGCGTCGATGAGCTGCAGCACGAAGCCCGACAGGCCACCGAGGTCCTCGGTGCCCTCCGGCCGGGAGCCCGCGGCAGCGGTGGTCACGGTCAGGGTCGGCGGCAGCGTGAGGGCGGTCGTCATGCCACGAGTCTCCCTGAGCGTCCTGACAGATCGCGGTGCGCGTCCGCGCAAGCGTCGGACGCCGGCGTCTCGCCGAGACGCCCCTGTCCGGCCGTCGTCGGTGCCGCTCCCGAGACGCCGGCGTCGGACCGAGACGCCTCGTCCCCGCCGAGACTCCCCCGGATTCCGCGGCGTCTCGGCAGCAGGCCGGCCTCTCGAGGAGACGCCGGCGTCTTGCGGAGACGTCGGCCGCAGGGCCAGACCCGCCCCGACGACGGACGGGAGGCCCGGTGCCAGCTGGCACCGAGCCTCCCGTCCCAGGTGGTGACGACCGCTACACGGCGGCCGGCGCGCGCTGCCCGACCGTCTCGCCGGCCACCGCTGCCTGCTCCGCGGCCACGGACTCGGCGGCGGGCGACTTGCGCACCCACTTCTTCAGGGCGACCAGGACCAGCGCGGAGACGACCGTGCCGGCCAGGATCGCGATGACGAACATCGCGATGTTCCCGATGGCGAAGAAGACGAAGATGCCGCCGTGCGGAGCACGCGAGGTCACACCGGCCGCCATCGAGATCGCACCCGTGACCGCGGCACCGACCATCGACGCCGGGATGACGCGCAGCGGGTCGGCCGCGGCGAACGGGATCGCACCCTCGGAGATGAACGAGGCACCGAGGAGCCACGCGGCCTTGCCGTTCTCGCGCTCCGGCTTCGTGAAGCCCTTGCGGTAGAGCACGGTCGACGCGAGGGCCAGGGCCAGCGGCGGGACCATGCCGGCTGCCATGACGGCGGCCATGATCTCGAACGGCACGACGTTGCTCGCCGTGCCGGCACCGAGCCCGGCGACGGCGAACGAGTACGCCACCTTGTTGACCGGACCGCCGAGGTCGAACGCCATCATCAGGCCGAGGATGATGCCGAGCAGGATGACCGAGGCGCCGTTGAGCGAGTTGAGCCAGTCGGTGAGCTGGGTCATGAGCCAGGCGATCGGGCCGCCGAGCACGAGGAGCATGAGGCCGGAGGCGATGATCGACGCGAACAGCGGGATGATCACGACCGGCATCAGGCCACGGAGCCAGCGCCAGGTCGGGATGCGGCCGATCCAGTACGCGGCCGCACCGGCGATGAGACCACCGACGAGTCCGCCGAGGAAGCCGGCGTTCATGAACACGGCGATCGACCCGGCGACGAAGCCCGGCGCGATGCCGGGTCGGTCGGCGATCGCGTAGGCGATGTACCCGGCGAGGGCGGCGACGAGGAACCCGAGGGACACCCCGCCGATCTGGAACGCGGCGGCGCCGAGGTAGTAGCCGAGGCCCTCCGGCGGCAGGTTCAGCAGCGTGTAGTTCGTCAGCGTGTAGACAGCGTTGTTCTGCCCGGAGTCACCGTGCTGCAGCGCGATGCCGTAGCCCGAGAGCAGGAAGCCGAGGGCGATGAGGAGTCCACCGCCGGCGACGAACGGGATCATGTAGCTCACGCCGGTCAGCAGCCAGCGCTTGAGCGCCTGGCCGAAGTGCTCGTCGGCCTTGTTCGACTCGGAGGCGGTCGCGGCGCCGCCCTGCACGCGGGCGGCGTGCGGGTCGTCGGCGGCGCGGATGGCCTCGGCGATCATCGCGTCGGGCTCGTCGACACCGCGCTTGACCGGCCCGGAGACGAGCGGCTTGCCGGCGAAGCGGCTGCGGTCGCGGACGTCCACGTCCACCGCGAACACGACGGCGTCGGCGCGGGCGATGAGCGCCGGGTCGAGCGGCTCGACCTGCGAGGAGCCCTGGGTCTCGACGTGCATCTCGGCGCCGGCGCGCTCGGCGGCGGCGACGAGGGCGTCGGCCGCCATGTAGGTGTGCGCGATGCCGGTCGGGCAGGCGGTGACGCCGACGATGACCTTGCGTGCGCCGGTGGCGCCGCCGGTCGCGCCGCCGGCTGCTGCGGCCTGCGCGGGCTGCGTCGCGGTCGGACGGGAGGCGCTGCTCGCGTTCCCGACACCGGCTGCGGCGACCTCGCCGCCAACCTCGCGCTGCACCAGGTCGACGACCTCCTGCGGGGTCGAGGCGGCGCGGAGCGCGGCGGTGAAGTCCTCGCGGATGAGCGCCCGGGCGAGGGTCGACAGGACGGTGAGGTGGTCCTTGTCGGCACCCTCGGGCACGGCGATCATGAAGACGACGTCGGCGTCCCCGTCCGGCGCACCGAACGGCACCTTCCGGGCGAGGCGCGAGAACGCCAGGGTCGGGCTCGACACCGAGGCCGACCGGGCGTGCGGGATCGCGATGCCGCCGGGCACACCGGTGCCGACGCTCGCCTCGCGCTTGATGGCGTCCTCGGCCAGGGTGGCGCCGTCGGCCGCGCGGCCGGTCGCGGCGACGCGGTCGGCGAGCACGCGGATGACGTCGGACGACGTCGCGCCGAGGTCCTCGTCGAGGCCGACGAGCTCGGCGCTGATGAGGCGCTGCGTCGTGTCTGCGGACATGGGGTTGCTCCTTTGCAGTGGCGCCGTGGCGCGGGCAGTGCTGGTTCGAGGGGTGGTGCTGCGGGGGTCGTGCAGTGGTGCGGTGGGGTCCGGTCAGGCGATCGGTGCCGGGACCTGCGTCGTGTGCAGGGTCCGGACGGTCACGCTGCCGGGGTCGGTGTGGTCGAGGGCGGGGACGTCGCTGCCGGGCAGTGCGGCTGCGGCGGCTCCGGTGGCGACGGCCTGGGCGAGCCGCTCGGCTGCCGAGGCACCCGCCACCTCGGCGAGCAGGTAGCCCGCCAGGGACGAGTCGCCGGCGCCGACGGTCGATCGGGCGGTGATCCGCGGTGCGGCGGCGACGTGGCTGCCCGCACCGGAGACGAGCACGGCACCCGCGCTGCCCAGGGTGAGCAGGACGGTGTCGACGTGCTTGTCGCGCAGGCGGTGCGCGGCGGCGACCGCTGCCTCCAGGTCCTGCTCGTACACCTCGGGGTCGCCGCCGACGACCTCGGCGAGCTCCTCGGCGTTCGGCTTGACCAGGTCGATCCGCTCCCCCGACTGCAGCAGTGCGGTGAACGGGACGCCGGACGAGTCCACGGCGATCCGGACGTCGTCACCGTGGCGCGAACGCACCGCGCGGACGAGCACGGCGAGCGCGTCGTCGGGCAGCCCGGGCGGCAGGGACCCGGCGAACACCACCCAGCGGGCGGCCGGGCCGGTCGGGGTGGGACCGGCGGCGTCGGCGACGAGCGCGGCGAGGTCGTCCATGCGTCCGGCGAGCGAGGGGCCGGGCTCGTTGAGCTTCGTCGTCGTGCCGGTCGGCTCGGTGACGGTGACGTTCGAGCGGAGCGGGGCCCCGATCGGCAGGGCGGCGGTCGGGATGCCCCGGGTCGCGAGGCCGAGCAGGACGGGGTCGAGCTCGTCGCCGGGCAGCACCGCGAGGGTGTCCCCACCGCTCGCGACGACGACCCGGGAGACGTTGACGCCCTTGCCGCCGGGCTCGGCCGTGGTGCGGACGGCACGCTGCACGGCGCCGCGCTGGAGTTCGCCGGCGAGCTCGATCGTGCGGTCGAGGGACGGGTTCGGCGTCACGGTGACGATGCGGGTGCTGTGCTGGACGGTGCCGTTCTCGGGTCTCATGCGACCACGACCTCCACGTCGGCGTCGGTGAGCGCGCCGGCGAGGTCTGCCGGGGGCTCCTGGTTGGTGACGAGGGTGTCGACCTCGTCGAGGCGGGCGAAGCGCATGAGCGCCTCGACCCCGTGCTTCGCGGCGTCGGCGAGCACCACGCTGCGGCGGGCGGCGAGCACGTAGGCGCCCTTCACAGCGGCCTCGTACTCGTCGGGCGTGCTCAGGCCGAAGCCCGCGGACAGGCCGTTCGTCCCGACGAAGGCGATGTCCGGGCGGAGCGCACCGATCTGCTGGACGGTGGCCGTGCCGACGGCGGCGCTCGTGACCCCGCGCACCCGGCCGCCGAGCAGGTGCAGCTCGACGTGCTCGCTGTGCTGCAGGGTGGCGGCGATCGGCACCGAGTTCGTGACGACGGTCAGGGTCGCGCCGGGGGTCGCCGGCTCCCACCGGACGAGTTCGGCGGCGACGGCGGCGCAGGTGGTACCGGCGTCGAGGGCGATCGAGCCGGTGAATGTCGCCGGCACCAGGTGCATCGCGGCGCGGGCGATCGCGGTCTTCGCGGTGCCGTGCTGGCCCTCGCGCTCGGCGACGCTCAGCTCGACGACGCTGGAGCGCCCGGCCGGCACCGCTCCCCCGTGCACGCGGCGCAGGACACCAGCGGTCTCGAGGGCGTCGAGGTCGCGGCGGACGGTCTCGGTGGTGACGTCGAAGTGCTCGGCGAGGTCGGCGACGGACACCCGTCCGGCGGACTGCAGCGCGGCGGCGATCGCGTCTTGCCGCTCCGTTGCGTACATGCCCGAACTCCTTCGTTCCCGTTGGTTTCAGGAACTGTACGTCCGAAAGCCACACGAACGCAACCGTTCCGTCACAGAACCAACACGAACGCAGGAACTCGGGACGCAGCAACGCCCGACCTGCCGGTGCAGATCGGGCGTTCCCGCAGGGGCTGCGTGGGGCGTCAGTCGTCGAACGGCACCCGGTCGCTCGACCCGACGCCCGCACGCTGCCGGTACGACAGGTGCCCGCCGAGGTACCCGCCGACGCTCACGACGGTGAGCCCGACGAAGCCGAGGGCCTTGCCCGCCGCGGTGTTGCCCTTCCGTCGCTGCCACCACGACAGCCCGAAGAACGTGATGCCGACCCAGTTGACGGCCTGGTGCACCCACCCCGTGCGGCGCTGCTCGAGCGAGAGCTCCGCCCAGTCGACGTACCCGGCGACCGAGGCGCTGCCCGCCGACGCGATCCCCACCCCGGTCAGGGTCTGCGCCGCGCGGGCGTTCCCCTTCCCGCCGATCAGGTCGAGGACGGCCGCCGAGATCCAGGCGCCGAGCGGCACCTGCACCATCAGCGGGTGGAGGGGGTGTCCGAACGGCACACCGTGCAGCAGCTGCCGCAGGGCCTTCGGCTTCGCGACCGCACGCACGACGCGCGTGTCGAGGTCGACGGCCTTGTCGAGCACGCTGGCGTGCTCGATGGAGTCGGTGAGGCGACGGATGATCGGCAGCTCTGGCATGCCCTGGACGCTAGGCCGCCGGGCCCGGTGCCGGTTCCAGGAACCGGCACCGGGCCTCCCGACCGGTGCGCCCGGCGGATCACGCGACCGGTCAGACCGCGGCGAGCGCCGAGGTGGGTGGGATGCGCGCGGCGCGTGCCGCCGGGTACAGACCCGAGACACCGCCGATCACCACCGTCGCGGCGAGTCCGCCCCCGACCGCCCACAGCGGGATCGTCACCGGCCACCCCTGCGCGACGGCGAAGACGATCGTCACCCCCACCCCGATCACGACACCCGCGACGCCGCCGAGGAACGACAGCAGGAGCGACTCGACCAGGAACTGGTCGCGGATGTTCCGTCTGCGGGCGCCGAGTGCGCGTCGGACGCCGACCTCCGCTCGTCGCTCGAGCACCGTGATCACCATGGTGTTCGCGACCCCGATCCCGCCGACCAGCAGGGCGACCCCGCCGATGCCGACGAGGAGCCCGGTGTAGGAGTCGTCCGTCGCGTTCTTCGCCGCCAGGGCGTCCGACGGGCGGGTGACCCCGACGTCCTGGGGTCGGTCGGGGCGGATCGAGTGGGCCAGGACCTTGCGTGCGTCGGCCACGCGCTCCGGGTCCACCCGCGTGTAGACCGCGGTCGGGTGTCCGTCGAAGCCCAGCTCCGCGGCCGTGTCCTGCGGGACGAACACCTGGTTGTCGAGGTCCGGCGCGAGCTGCAGGGGCGCGAGGACCCCGACGACCTGGACCGACCGACCACCGATCCAGACCGCCGAGTCCGCACGGAGTCGATCGATGCCCAGGTTGTGCGCGGCGGACGCACCGAGCACGACCTGCGGGGGCGCGTGCGGGGACGGGTCGACCCAGTGACCGGCCGCGAGCGAGCCGCCGAGCACGCCGGGGACGTCGCCCCACACGGCCATCACGCCGATGCCCTTCGTCTCGGCGGTCGGCACGAACGGACTGCGGAAGACACGGCCGGCCTCGGCCTCGCCGACGGCGGCGGCGCGCTGGACGACGGGCTGTCGGAGCGCCGACGCCACGGCCGTGGTCGGCAGGGGCGGAGGGTCGCCGAACCCCTGGGCCTTCGTGACCGTCAGGACGTTCGTCCCGAGTGCGTCGAGGACCCGGTCGAGCGCAGCCTTGCTCGACGACGAGATGCCCACGACGGCGATCATCGCCGCGATGCCGATCGCGATGCCGAGCGCGGACAGCACCACGCGGCCAGGGCGGGTGCGCAGCCCGAACACGCCGAGGCGGAGCAGGTCCCCGGCGCCGACCGATCGCGCGCTCACCGGCCGACCTCGGCCGGCGCGGGGGCGTCGCGGTCGTGTCGGAGGCGGTCGTCGGGGAGCGCATCACGGTCGTCGTCCTCCACCAGGCCGTCCCGCATCCGCACCCGCCGTGGCAACGAGGCGGCCAGGTCGAGGTCGTGGGTGATCACGACCACCGTCGTCCCCGCTGCGTTGAGCTCGCGGAGCAGCGCCACGACGTTCCGGCCGCTCGTGGTGTCGAGTGCCCCCGTGGGTTCGTCTGCCAGCAGGATCGTGGGGTCACCGACGATCGCGCGGGCGATGGCGACACGCTGCTTCTCGCCACCGGAGAGCTCGTGCGGACGGTGGCCCGTGCGGTGGCCGAGCCCGACCCGACCCAGTGCGTCCTCCGCGCGCCGGAGCCTCGTCCGTCGAGGCACACCGGAGTAGAGCAGCCCGTCGGCGACGTTCTCGGCCGCCGTCGCGCCCGGCTGCAGGTGGAAGTGCTGGAACACGAAACCGATGTGCTCCGCGCGGAGACGGGACAGGTCGTCGTCGCGCATCGCACCGACGTCGTGCCCGGCGATCGTGACGGAACCGGACGAGGGCCGGTCGAGCGTACCGATGGTGTTGAGCATCGTCGACTTGCCCGAACCCGACGGCCCGACGACCGCGACGAGCTCGCCGGCGGTGACGTCGAGCGACACACCGCGGAGGGCGTGGACGTCGCCGTAGGACTTGGTGACGTCCCGGAGGCGGACCACGGCGTCGTCCGGCCCGGCGCCGCGCGGCACCGCGCCCGAGAGCGTCGCGGCGCTCACGACGGCACCACGACCTCGTCGCCCTCGTGCAGATCACCCGTGACCGCGGCCCGGCCGTCGGCCACGAGCCCGACCTCGACGCGCACCCGCTCGGTCGCACCGTCGCGCCGGACGACGTCGACGCCGTAGCTGCCGCCGTCACCGGTCGCGACGAGCGCCTGCACGGGTACGGAGAGCACGTCGCGAGCGGTCTGTCCCGCGGCGACGACCTGAACGGACGCCGACTCGGGCACGTCCTGGTCGCCCGCGTCGAACGAGACGGTGACGACCGTCTCCGTCTTGCCGTCCGGTGACTTCTCCGTCTCGACGTCGACGACCTTCCCCTCGGCGGGGTCGCCGCCGTTCACCCGGACCTGCACGGTGGTGCCGACCGCGAAGCGCATCGCGTCGGCCTGGGACACCGTGGTGTTGACCACGCGCTTCGTGCTCGTCACCTGCAGGACGTCACCGCCCGCGGGTTGGCCGAGCTTCGCCGCGACGGACTCGACCCGCACGGCGCCGTCGACGAAGACGACGTCGTTCGCCGTCACGGTCCCGGTGACGTCGAGCCCGCGGTCCTTCTGCCAGCGCTTGACCGCAGCGAGGGTGCGGCGACCGAACACCTCGTCGACGGACAGGTCGTACCCGAGCGCGGCGAGGTTCTCGTTGAGCTGCCGGACGTCCGCGCCGCGCTCCCCCTCCTGCAGGGTGCGCCACAGCGGGGTGGTGCCGTACATCGCGCGGACCGGCCGCTCGTCGACCTCGTAGAGCGGTCGGTCGCGCTCGATGACCTGACCGGGCTGCGGCAACCAGGTGATCGTGCCGGACGCGGCGCCGGGGACGCCGACGGCGGCGCCGTACCCGAGCGACCCGGCGAAGACCTTCGAGTCGACCAGGTCGCCCTTCGTCACGGGGGCGGTCGCACGGTGGTGGCGGGTCTCAGCGGCGGAGGACTCCTGGTGTGGGCCGCCGACGACCGCCCAGGTACCGAGGCCGGCAGCCAGCACCGCGACGATGCAGGCTCCGGCGATCGTGGCACGCTTCGTGGTCGGGCTCACTTCGAGAACCCCTGCACGCCCTCGGCACCCGCGCAGCGCTCGTCGGCCTCGAGGAAGGCCTGCTCGTCACCCGCCGGCTTGTACTCGCCCTGTGCATCGAAGTCGTCCGGGTAGTCGGAGAACCCCTCCTTCCGCATGCACGCGGCGAGCTTGCGGGCGTACTCCGCCATCCCGGGGTCGCTGGCCTTCGCCTCCTGCGCCGCAGGCATGCCGAGTCCCTTCATGCACTCGTCCGAGTCGCGGTAGTACGCGTCCTCGTCGACGCCCTTCGGTGGGAGCACGTCCTTCTCTCCCACGTCGTACCCCTTGTCGCGCAGACAGGACGTCAGCTTCGCCAACATCTCGCGCTGTGAGGGCTCGTGGCTCGCCGTCGGCTGCGAGGCGGGTCCGGTGGCCGAACAGCCGGTCAGCAGGACCGGGACCAGCAGGAGTGCAGCGGCGATGCCGGTGAGGGTGGTGCGCTTGGGCATGGGTGGGGTCTCCTTCTCGGTGGGGGCGGTCAGTGGTCGAGCTGTCGGGTGTCCGGCGCGTGCTCCGCGATGCAGGCCGAGAGCGTCTCGTCGAACTCGGGCTCCTGCGCGCGCGGGTAGCCGCTGTAGTCGACGACCCCCGGCCGCTGTTCCGGGGCGTCGGGGTACCGCTCGCGGACACACGAGTCGACGGCTGCGTACTGGCGCTTCCACTTGTCCTGCTGCGCCGTGTCGGCCGGCTTCACGCCGAGCTCGGCACCGCAGTGCTGCGCGGCGCGGTCGAAGCGTTCCCGGTCGACGCCGGACGGCGCGACGACGGTTCCGCTGCGGACCTGGTCGTCCGACGGGTCCTCCACATCGAACCCCGCGTCGCGCATGCAGTCACCCCACCGCGACCCGAGGGAGACGGCGGACGTGCTGTCCTGCGTGGAGGCGGCCGGGGTTGCGGAGCACCCGGCGAGCGCGAGGGGCGCGGCGACGATGGCCAGCGCTGCGGCGACCCGGACGAGCTGGCGGGGAAGTGTCGTGTTCGTCATGACACCAGTGCACCGGGTGGGGTGTTTCGCGAGGGTGTCGTCGTCGGTTGCACGGACGAAACACCGACGTCGACGCGCAGCCCGCCCGAGGGCCGCGGCTCGAGGTGCACCTGCCAGCCGTGTGCGTGGGCGATGGCGCTGACGATCGACAGACCGAGCCCGCTGTGCCGCTTCGTCCCCGCCTGACCACCCCGGCGGAAGGGTTCGACCAGCGTCCCGACCTCGGCGGGGTCGACGACCGCGCCGGTGTTCTCGACGCGGAGGCCGTGCGGATCGATCCGGACCCAGATGTCCCCGCCCGGACGGTTGTACTCGACGGCGTTGTCGACCAGGTTGGCCACGAGCTGCCGGACCAGCAGCGGCTCGCCGGTGAGTCCGGGGGCGCTCGGGCCGGCCTCGACGTGGACCGTGACACCGGCACGGCACGCGTCGGCGGCGACCTGTGCCACCACGTCACGCACGACCGCGGCGAGGTCGATCCTCGACGTCCGTTCCTCGAGGCCCCGCTCGGCCTCGGCCAGGAGCAGGAGCGACTCCACCAGGTGCTCGGTGCGTCTGGTCTGCTCGAGGAGCTCGGCTCGCACGGTCGCGATCTCGCTCGGGTCCGCATCGTCCCGCAGGTCGATCTGCAAGGAGGCGCGTTGCACCGCGAGCGGGGTGCGCAGTTCGTGGGCGGCCTGCGCGACGAACCGGCGCTGGCTCGCGAAGGCCGACTCGAGACGGTCGAGCAGCGCGTCCACCGTCTGCGACAGCCGCCGGAGCTCGTCGTCGGGGCCGTCGAGGGCGATGCGTTCGTGGAGGGTCGAGGCCGAGATCCGGTTCGCCGTGGCGGTGATCCGGTCGATCGGTCGCAGCACGCGACGGCTCAGCCCCCAGCCGAGGAACCCGGCGACCACTCCGGCTCCCACGATGCCGACCGCGGACCACTGCCACTGCTCCGCCGCGACGACCTGCACGAGGGTGATCGTCCGTCCGGCCGCGCCGGTCGGGCCCCCGGGGTCGCCCTCGGTGTCCGTGGTCACCCTGACCGCTCCACTCCACGCCCCGGCGTCGCCCGACCCGTCGGGGGCGACGCTCAACGACCACTGGGACGCGAGGTTGACGAACACCAGGACCCCGGTCGTCAGCGCCATGGCCGAGACCGCGAAGGCGATCGCCGTCCGGGTCCCGATGCTCCACAGCCGGGTCACAGCGCGTACCCGCACCCGGGCACGGTCCGGATCGGGTCGGGCGGCCCGAGCTTCTTGCGGAGCTTCGACAGGGTCACCCGGACCGCCGCCGTGAACGGGTCGATGTTCACGTCCCAGACCTTCTCGAGGAGTTCCTCGGACGAGACGATGCGTCCGTCGGCGCGCAGCAGCACCTCGAGCACCCCGAGCTCCTTGGACGTCAGGTCGAGCGGACGACCGTCACGGGTCGCCACGCGTCGGTTCGAGTCGACGACGATCCCGTCGCGCTCGAGCACCGGCGGGACCGGTGCGACGCAGCGCCGGCCCAGCGCGCGGACCCTCGCGACGAGTTCCGGGTACTCGAAGGGCTTTGCCAGGTAGTCGTCGGCGCCGAGCTCGAGGCCGTGCACACGATCGGTGAGCGCCGTGGCTGCCGTCAGCATGAGGATCCGCGTGAGCGAACCGTGCTCAGCCAGTCGACGAGCGACCTCGTCACCGTGGAGTCCGGGGAGGTCGCGGTCGAGCACGACGACGTCGTAGTCGTTGACCGCGAGGAGCTCGTCCGCCTCGTCGCCGCGGTACGCCACGTCGACGGCCATGCCCTGTCGGGACAGCCCCCGCGCGACGACGTCGGCGAGGGCGGTCTCGTCGTCCACCACGAGTACACGCATGGCTGACATTCCACATGCCACCACTGACAAGATGCTGGACCGAGCCGGACGCCGACCGTCACCGCCCGCCGGCGCGACGCGGTGGACGCGACGCAGCGGAGGCCCGGGGCCGGCCTCGCGGACCGGCACCGGGCCTCCAGTGCGTCACCTGTGCCGCGGGGCGGCCGCGGGCTACTCCTCGACGATCTCCGCGAGTTCGAAGGGCTCGACCGTCAGCTCGTCGCCGCCTGCGGCGACGTCGACACGGACGGTGTCGCCGTCGCGCACGTCGCCGGACAGGATGGCCCGGGCGAGCCGGTCGTCGATCTGCCGCTGCATGAGGCGACGGAGCGGCCGCGCCCCGTAGACCGGGTCGTACCCGCGGTCGGCGAGCCAACTGCGCGCCGCTGGCGTGACGGCCAGCTCGAGCCGGCGGTCCGAGAGTCGACGGGCCAGCCGGTCGACGTACAGCGAGACGATCTGGCCGAGGTCCTCGGTCGTGAGCGCTTGGAAGACGACGATGTCGTCGAGCCGGTTCACGAACTCCGGCCGGAAGGCCTGCTGCACGAGCTCGCGCACCGCCTCCTCACGCTGGTCGGACGTCAGGGTGAGGTCGGTCATGAACTGCGAACCGAGGTTCGACGTCAGGATCACGATCGTGTTCCGGAAGTCGACCGTGCGGCCCTGCCCGTCGGTCAGGCGGCCGTCGTCGAGCACCTGGAGCAGGACGTCGAAGACCTCGGGGTGCGCCTTCTCGACCTCGTCGAGCAGCACGACGGAGTACGGGCGACGGCGGACGGTCTCGGTGAGCTGCCCGCCAGACTCGTACCCGACGTAGCCGGGCGGGGCGCCGATCAGCCGGGCGACCGAGTGCTTCTCGCCGTACTCGCTCATGTCGATGCGGACGAGCGCCTTCTCGTCGTCGAACAGGAACTCGGCGAGCGCCTTGGCCAACTCAGTCTTGCCGACACCGGTGGGGCCGAGGAACAGGAACGAGCCGGTCGGCCGGTCCGGGTCGGAGATGCCTGCGCGCGTCCGGCGGACGGCCTCGGACACGGTGCCGACGGCGCTGCGCTGCCCGATGATCCGCCGCCCGAGCTCGGACTCCAGGTGCAGGAGCTTCTCGGTCTCGCCCTGCAGCAGGCGTCCCATCGGGATGCCCGTCCACTGCGCGATCACGGCGGCGATGTCCTCGTCGGTGACGCTGTCGTTCACCATGCGGTCGGCGCTCTCGGCCTGCTCGGCCGCTGCGAGCTCGGCTTCGATCCGGGGCTTCTCGCCGTACTCGATGCGCGACACCGTCTCGTACTGCGCCTCGCGCTGCGCGCGCTGGCTGCGCATGTTGAGCTCGTCGAGCTGCTGCTTGAGCTCGCCGATGCGGTTCAGGCTCGCCCGCTCGGCCTGCCAGCGCTGCTCGAGCTCGTCGAGCCGCTCCTGGCGTCCGGCGAGCTCCGCGCGCAGGGTCTCCAGCCGCGCCTTCGACGCATCGTCCTTCTCCTGCTTCAGCGCGAACTCCTCGACGCGCAGCCGGTCGACGCTGCGCTTGAGCTCGTCGATCTCGACCGGGCTCGAGTCGATCTCCATGCGCAGTCGGCTGGCAGCCTCGTCGATGAGGTCGATCGCCTTGTCGGGGAGCTGGCGACCGGAGATGTAGCGGTTCGACAGGCTCGCCGCGGCGACCAGCGCGGAGTCGTTGATCGTCACCTTGTGGTGCGCCTCGTAGCGCTCCTTGAGCCCGCGGAGGATGGCCACGGTGTCCTCGACGCTCGGCTCCCCGACGAACACCTGCTGGAAGCGGCGCTCGAGTGCGGCGTCCTTCTCGATGTACTCGCGGTACTCGTCGAGCGTCGTCGCGCCGATGAGCCGCAGCTCACCGCGGGCGAGCATCGGCTTGAGCATGTTCGACGCCGCCACGGAGCCTTCGCCGCCGCCGGCGCCCATCAGGGTGTGCAGCTCGTCGATGAACGTGATGACCTGGCCGTCGGAGTCGTCGATCTCCTTGAGGACGGCCTTCAGCCGCTCCTCGAACTCACCCCGGTACTTCGCGCCGGCGATGAGCGCGGACATGTCGAGCGAGACGAGCCGCTTGTCCTTCAGCGAGTCGGCGACGTCACCCGCCACGATGCGCTGCGCCAGGCCCTCGACCACGGCGGTCTTGCCGACGCCGGGCTCGCCGATGAGCACGGGGTTGTTCTTGGTCCGGCGCGTCAGCACCTGGGAGACGCGGCGGATCTCGGCATCGCGCCCGATCACCGGGTCGAGCTTGCCGCTCCGCGCGATCGCGGTCAGGTCGACGCCGTACTGCTCGAGAGCGGTCTTCTGCCGTTCCTGCGAGTCAGGAGCGCCCTGGAGGTTCGCCATGCGGTCCGTCCTTTCCGTGCGGTGGTGGTGTACTTGAGTCTACTGCACTCAACTTACGAGCGCAGCGGTGCATTCCGGATCCCGACCGCGCTGACGAGCGATCCGGCGAGCAGCAGGAAGGCCATCACGACAGCCGCCCGGTGGAACCCCGCCGTGCTCATCCCACCACCGAGGACGACCCCGGCGAGCGCCACCATCACCAGGCTCGCGATCCGCGCGAGGGCGTTGTTGACCGCGGAGCCGACCCCGGCCTCGGACTCCGGCACCGATCCGAGGACCGCGCTCGTCAGGGGCGTGACCATCGTCGCGATCCCGACGCCGACGAGCACCAGCCCCGGCAACACCGACCACCAGTACCCGCCGGGGTCCTGTCCGGCACCGGTCATGAGCAGAGCCCCGACCGCCGCGACCGCCGGCCCCGCGGCCATGAACCATCGCGGTCCGTACCGGCCGGCCAGGGCGCCGACGGTCGAGGACAGGAACAGGAGCAGGAGTGTCGGCGGCAGCGTCGCGAGGCCGGCGAGCCAGGCCGGGAAACCCCAGACCTCCTGCACGAAGAGGGTCACGACGAAGCCCACCATGCCGAGCGCGCCGTAGATCGAGAGCGTCGCCAGGTTGCCGACCGTGAAGTTGCGAGCCCGGAAGAGCGCGAGCGGCACGAGCGGCGCCCTGCCTGCGTGGGTCACGTGTCGCTCCCACGGCACGAAGGCGAGCAGTGCGCCGGCCCCGACCACCAGTGCTGCGACCACGAGCGGCGACGACCAACCGAGTCGCTCCTGCTCGATCAGCCCGAGGACCACTCCGCCCACGCCGAGGACTGCGAGCACGGCGCCGACGACGTCGATCCGCAGTCGGCGCTCCGGGTGTACGTCGCCGGTGATCCGCGCGACCAGGACGATCGTGACGACGATGGGCAGTGCGGTGAGCACGAAGATCCAGCGCCATCCGAGCCCGTCGACGATCACGCCGCCGACCAGCGGTCCGAGGATCATCGCCGCGCTCGACCACCCCGTCCACGTCCCGATCGCCTTCGTCTGCGCCGGACCCCGGTACGCGGCGATGATCAACGCGAGCGAGCTCGGCGTGACGAGGGCGCCACCGACGCCCTGCAGCGCACGGGCGACGATGAGCACTGCGCCGGTGGGCGCTGCCGCGCACACGACCGAGGCCACGCCGAACACGACCAGACCCCAGGTGACGATGCGGACCCGACCGAACACGTCCGAGAGCGACCCCGCGACGAGGATCAGCGACCCGAGCGTGACGAGGTAGGCGTCGACCACCCACTGCTGCACGACGAGCCCGCCGCCGAGGTCCTGGCGGATCGCAGGGAGCGCCACGTTCACCACGCTCGTGTCGAGCCCGACGACGAACGACGCCAGGATCGCGACCACGAGCACCAGCCGGCGGTCGTCACGGAGCGGGGCCGTTGCGGCCGGAGCGGTCATGCGCCCATCATCCTCGTCGGGCTCACCCGGCGACCGGTTGCACCGGCGAAACAGCGCACTCGCCAGCATCGACCGCATGCACCACGTCACTCCACCTCATCGTCTACGACTCACCGGGCTCGACGCAGCGCGTGGGCTCGCCGTCCTCGGCATGTTCGCCGCCCACGTCGGAGCGGCCCACACCGCGTTCGACTGGTCGGACCCGTCGAGCTGGCCGGACCTGGTGAACGGCCGGTCCGCGATCCTGTTCGCGCTCTGCGCCGGCGCCTCCCTCGTCCTGCTGACCACCGGGCCCGGACCGGCCGGTCGGGTCCGCGACCGGCGCCACGTCCTCGCACGCGCCGCGACGCTCCTCGCGATCGGCGGGCTCCTGACCCTGGTGCCCGGAGGCGTGCTCGTCATCCTGCCGACCTACGCCGTGCTGTTCGTCGCCGCGCTGCCGTTCCTGCGGCTCCGACTCCGCTGGGTCGTCCTCGCCGCGGCGCTCTCCCTCGTCGTCGGACCCGTGCTCGCCCTCGTCGGGCAGGCCGTCGTCGACATGACCGGTGGCAGCAGCATCGCGGGGCTGCTGTTCACCGGGTACCCCGCTGTGTCGTGGTTCGGGATCGTCCTCGCGGGCGTGCTCGTGGCGCGACTCGGGCTCGACCGCACCGACGTCCTGCGCCGGGTGCTCCTGGTGGGCGCCGTGCTCGCCACGGCCGGGTACGGTGCCGGGGCCGCACTCGGCGCCGCACTCGGCATCACCGGGCCGGTCGGGACGATGATCCCCGTGGACCCGAGCGGCGGCAGCGTCAGCGGCTCCGCGCCGGTGGCGCCCGCATCCCCCGCAGGTGGTCCCGACGTCGTCGCTGAGAACCCGCCGTTCCCGAGCATCGAGTGGTCACGTCTGCTCGACGTGACCCCGCACGCCGGGTCGACCTTCGAACTCGTCGGTGCCCTCGGCGTCGCCCTCGCGGTGCTCGCTGCCCTCGGGCTCGTCGCTCGGCGTTCCCCGACGGTCCTGCTCCCGCTCAGCGCCGTCGGCCGTCTCGCGCTGACGCTCTACTGCGCGCACGTCCTGGTCATCGGCGTGTGGTCCCGGTCGGGCAAACCCGACCCACTGCCGGTCCTCGGCGGGTGGGGACCCTTCGTCGTCCTCCTCGTGGCCGCTGTCGTCGCCGCGCTGCTCGTGCACCGGTCCGGGCGTCGGGGTCCGCTCGAGGCGCTCACCCGACGAGCCGCCCGAGCACTCGATGACCCGCCGACCACGGCACCCTGACACCGAGCAGGACCGGACCCGAACGACGAAGCCCCCGCGACCGAGGTGGTCGCGGGGGCTGCCGACAGGACGGGGCTGGGTGTCCTAGTTCTTGGGCTCGGCGGTCGAGTGCACGTTCGGCTGCACCGAGGGGCCGGGGTTCACGACGGGCTGCGCGGTCGGCTGTGCCGTGCTCTGCGCGGCCGGGTCGGTCACGACGGTGTTCGCCGTGCCGTCGTCGTGCTTCTTCTTGTCGTCGCCCATCTCCTTCTTGAAGATGTTGATCGACTGGCCGAGGCCCTTCGCGAGCGCCGGGAGCTTGGTCGCACCGAACAGCAGGATGATGATCCCGAGGATGATCAGCAGGTGGATCCCCGTCAGGTTTCCGAGCATCATGTCTCCTTGTTCTGGGTCTGGCGACGCCCGACCGGTCATCGTCGACCGGGAGGGCGGAAGTCCGTCGTCCGATCATCGTAACGCGCCCCCGACCGGAAGCCCAGGCGGGAGCCGGAACGGACACCGTTCGCACAGACAGGACGCGCAGGACCGGCGACATGGCAGGACCACCTGAACGACAGCACCCCCGGAGGCCGCTGCTCTCCGGGGGTGCGCCGTTCCGGACGCGGGTCAAGGCGCGGCCGGGGTCGGTGAGGCGGCTAGTAGGCGCCGCGGGACCGCAGGACGGACGGGATCGTCCTGACGAGGATGACGAGGTCGTGCACGAACGACCAGTTCTCGACGTAGTGCAGGTCGAGCCGGACACCCTCGACCCAGTCGAGGTCGGACCGGCCACTGACCTGCCACAGTCCGGTCATGCCCGGCGTGACGAGCAGGCGCCGGTCGGCGAAGTCCTCGTACACGGCGACCTCGCTCGGCAGCGCGGGGCGGGGACCGACGAGGCTCATCGACCCGGTGAGGACGTTCCACAGCTGCGGGAGTTCGTCGAGCGACGTCCGGCGGAGGAACGCGCCGACCCGTGTCACCCGCGGGTCGCGCTGCAGCTTGAAGAGCGGACCGGAGCCCTCGTTGGCAGCGGCGAGTTCGGCGACCCGGGACTCGGCATCGACGCACATCGTGCGGAACTTCAGGATCGAGAACTCCTGCCCGCCCCGGCCGACCCGACGTTGGCGGAAGAACACCGGGTCGCCGTCGTCGAGCCGGATGGCGAGGGCGACGGCCACGAGCAGCGGACTGAGCACCACCAGGCCGATCGTCGCACCGACCACGTCGAGCAGCCGCTTGCCCCGGCGGCACCGGTAGTCGGGCGTCTCGACGTGCATGAGCGGCAACCCGTCGACGGGGCGCTCGTGCACGCGACCCGCGGCGATGTCGGCGAGGGGCGAGGAGACGACGAGTTCGACGCCGCACCCCTCGAGCTGCCAGCCGAGACGACGCAGGCGCTCGTGGCCGCCGGGGATCGCGCCGGCCACCACGACGGCGGCGACGCCGGTCGAGGTCGCGACGTCGAGCACGTCGTCGATCCCGCCGACGACCTCCGAGGTGCCACCGCCGAGGGCGACCTCCGTGCCGACGGCCGCGCAGTCGGTGACGACCGCGGCGACCCGGTAGCCGGCGGCAGGGGCGGCGGCGATGCGTCGCCCGACGTACCGGACGTCGTCCAGGTCGCCGACGAGCAGGACGTCGAGCAGCTGCCGTCCCTGGGCGCGCCGCCGGGCGACGACCGTGCGGACGACCTTGCGCCCGAGGGCGAGCAGGACCAGGCCGAGCGGGAACGCGATGGCCACGTACCCCCGCGCGATGTCGAGACGGACCGCGTACGCGATCACCGCCACGGCTGCGGCGGCGACGAGGCTCGCGGTCACGAGCCGTCGGTACTCGTCACCACCGACGCCGGCGATGCGGGGGTCGCGCGTCCGGAAGCCGGAGAGCAGGGCGGTCCAGAGCAGGATGATCGCGGGGGCCGTCACGACCTCGGTCCAGCCGGGGTTGGTCGTCAGGGAGGACCCCTCCCACGGGAACCGGAGCGCGTGTGCGACGCCGAACGCCACGACGAGCAACCCGAGGTCGAGCGCACCGACGACGAGCGAGAACCCCTGCGAGGCCCTCGCGGGGGTGCTCCGTCGGGGCGTGCTCGCCGACGGCCGATGCACTGCGAGCGACATCCAACACCTCCGGACGACGGCCGGCAGGGGTGGTCCGTGCCGGGTCCGGCCACACCGGACCCGTTCAGTATATCAGTGTGAAGTGCGAGATCCGACCCGAGTCAGAGCGTCCGTGAGGGACCAGAGCGCTGCGCCCTCCGTGAGTCGAGCAGCCTCCGCGTCGGACAGCCCGCGGACCCGGAAGCCCACGCGCTCGCCCGGCAGCAGCGTCATGAACCCGCGGTCGACGGTGCCGGTCGGGGCGATGCGGTCCGGCTGCACGAGCAGGTCCCGCACGAGCGACTCCGCCTCGACGACCAGGTCGTGTCCGTCGCCGTCGGCAGCAGGGGCGACCGTCGTGCGGTACCGCGCCGGCTCCCACCGCACGTCCTTGTCGGGCGAAGCGGTCCAGACCGCACGACGCCAGTCCATGTCCGCCACCACGAGCTCGCGGGTCGGATCGTCGAGGACGCCGACCGACTCCGGGAGGTCGACGACGGCGACGCCGGCCTCCGACAGCCGCACGGGCAGCGTGACCTCGGCGAGGATCCTGCCGGACACGTGCATGCGCCGGACCCGCACCACGCTGTCGCGCCCGCCGCGGGAGGACCGCACCGCGATCTCGACGGGCGAGTGCCCGAACGACCCGGGCGACACCCCGAGGGACAGGGTGTCGACGAGCCCACCGGACTCGGCGGCGCCGTCGGCGGTATCGGTGTCGGGGGTGGTCCGGGCCACCCCGTCGACGGGAGCCGACGTGTCGACGCGGTCCGCGCCTCCAGGCCGGTCTCCGGACGATGTCGGCACCACGTCGTCGTCAGCGGACGGACGCACGACGGGCCGGATCGCCAGCAGGACGTCGTCGTACAGGCGACGCAGCTCGTGGGCGAGCGGCTTGAGCCGTCCCGCGGAGTCGATCGCCGACCACGACGCCACCGGCCACAGGTCGTTCAGCTGCCAGACGATGACGCCGGTGTTCCGCGGCCAGTGCGTCCGCCAGTGCTCGACACCGGTGGCGATCGCCCGCGCCTGCTGCAGCTGCGTCAGGTAGTGCCAGCGGTCGAACTCGGCCGGATCCACGGACCCGAAGCGCGGCTCGATTCCCCGCGCCAGCTTGCCCATGCCGTCGTCGGCCTTCTGGTGGTGCACCACACCGGGCGAGTCGACGCGCAACGGCTCGTCGGTGACGGCGTCGCGCAGCGTGCGCCACGCGGGCGGCGCCTGCCACCCGAACTCGGAGACGAAGCGCGGCACCGAGTCGCGGTAGTGGTCGTCGGACAGCCGGTTCCAGACGTCCCACGAGTGGTGCGTCTCGTGGTCGACGTCGTTCGCGGGCAGGCTCTCGGAACCCGACCAGGGCGAGGCGACCGTGTAGAAGCGCGACGGGTCGACCGCGTCGACGATGGTCGGCAGCAGGTCGAGGTAGTAGTCGAGTCCCCAGCCACGATCGCCGAGTTCGTCGGCCCAGCCGTCCGCGTCGTGCAGCCAGATGTTCTCGTTGTTGCCGTTCCAGACCACGAGCGACGGGTGGCCGGCCAGGCGTGCGACGTTGTCCCGGGCCTCGGCGACGACCTCGCTGCGGATCGGCTCGATCTCGGGGTAGGCCGAGCAGGCGAACGCGAAGTCCTGCCAGACGAGCAGGCCGAGCTCGTCGCAGACGTCGTAGAAGTCGTCGGACTCGTAGACCCCGCCACCCCACACGCGGACGAGGTTCACACCGAGGTCCGCGGCGACGCCGAGCCGGTCGGCGATCCGCGCGCGGTCCACCCGCGACACGATGACGTCGTCCGGGATCCAGTTCACGCCGCGGACGTCGATGACGGTGCTGTTCACCACGACGGCGAAGGGCTTGCCGATCGTGTCGTCGGCGGTGTCGATCCGGGCTGAGCGGAAGCCCGTCTTCGCCGTCCGGCGGTCCAGGACCTCGCCGTCGACGGTCTGCAGCTCGACGGTCACGTCGTAGCGGGGCTGCTCGCCGTAGCCGCGCGGCCACCAGCGCCGCACCTCGGGCACGCGCACCGTGACGACCGTCTCGTCGTCCTTCGGCGTCAGCTGCGCCCGGGAACGCTGTCGGGTCGTCCCGCCGTCCACCGTCGGGCCGGCGACCGTGACGACGAGCACGAGGTCGTCGTCCTCACCGTCCTGGTCGAGGTCGTTCATCCCGGACCGCTCGACGCGGACGTGCGCGTCGAGGACGCCTTCGCCCGCCTCGACGTCGACGAGCGGCTTCACCTCGGCGAGCCGCGCCGTCGACCAGCGTTCGATCGCGACCGGACGCCACGGGCCGCTCGTCACCGCGGTCAGGCCCCAGTCCCAACCGAAGTTCGACGCCTGCTTGCGGATGTACGGGAACGGTTCGTCGTACGGTCCCGGCATCGAGCCGGCGCGGGCGGCGACCCGGCCGGCCTCGCGGTACGGCGACTCGAAGAGCAGCTCGAGCTCACGGTCGCCCGCGGCACCCGGCACGTCGTTGAGGTCGAACCGGTACCGCCGGTGCATGTTCCGGGTGGTGCCGACGACCACGCCGTCGAGGCTCAGCTCGGCGACCGTGTCGAGCCCCTCGCAGACGAGGTCGACGCGCTCGAACCCCCGCGGTGCGACGTCGACGGTGCGCCGGTAGGCCCAGTCGGCCCGCCCGACCCACTTCGCGCCGTCCTCGTTGCGGTCGACGGTCGGATCGGCGACGAGGCCCTCGCGTTCGAGGTCCGTGTGCACCTGCCCCGGCACCGTGGCGGGGATCGTGCGACCCGCGATCCCGGCCGGCGCTCCGGCCGGCAGCTGGTCGCCGGCGATCGCCACGGTCCAGTCGTCGCGGAGTTCCTCGCGCTCGAGGGTCATGCGGGTCCTTTGCTGGGCGGACGGGGAGGGCGGACAGGACCCGGCGGCGGCTCGTGGCCGCCCCGGGACCGTGACACCGGCCGGCGGTCGCGCCCGTGGTCGCGTGAGCGGCCGGGAGGCACGGCACCGGTTGCCCAGGCGTCGTCGCGTCCGCGCGCGCGGACGAGTGCTCGCCGCGCGCGGGGGTGCTCGGCGATGCTAGTACGTCGACCTTGCCGACGACCACGTCCCCGACGACGGCCAGCACGAACGTGTCCTCACGGCGACGCACCCCGTCGGGTCCCGTCCGCCCTCCGGTCCTGCGTGGCAGGGTGGTGCGGTGATCACCGTCGAACTCGCCCGGTCGCTGCGCGATGCCGGACTCCGCTGGCACCCGGCGACGGGCGACCGGTTCGTGATCGACAAGCCGGGGGTGGACGACGACGTCTACACGGTGTCCGAGATGACCGTCGAGCGCCACGACCACCCGAGCGGCACCTCGCTCGGGTTCAACGGCACGACGGAGTGGGCGCTCGACTCGGTCGAGGCGTCCGAGTCGCTCTGGCTCCCCCGCGAGGACCAGCTCCGCGGCCTGCTCGGGTCGGCGTTCGTGTCGCTCACCGCGGGGTTCGTCGTGACGGCGACGATCGGCGGGGTCGCGCAGGAGTTCCGGAGCGACGACGCGGCCGTGGCGTACGGCGACGCACTGCTCGCGTACATCGAGGCGGCACTCGCCTGACCGGTCCGGTTCCCGCGCGCAGCGCGCCCGACTGAGTGTTGCCGGAATGCCTCCTGAGGGGCGTTTGGTTGCATGGCGTCATGACCGTTCCGAACATCACCCTGAACGACGGCAAGACCATCCCGCAGCTCGGCTTCGGCGTCTTCCAGATCGAACCCGAGAAGACGAAGGAAGCGACCCTCACCGCACTCGAGGTCGGCTACCGCCACATCGACACCGCCGAGATGTACGGCAACGAGAAGGAGGTCGGGGAGGCCATCGAGGCGTCCGGCATCCCTCGTGAGGAGATCTTCGTCACCTCGAAGCTCAACAACGGCTTCCACGACCCGGCCCTCGCCGCCGAGAACGGCAAGAAGTCGGCCGACCTGCTCGGCGGGTACACCGACCTCTTCCTCATCCACTGGCCGCTGCCGACGGTGTCGGACTTCGTCCCGACCTGGAAGGCGATGGAGGAGCTGTACCACGCCGGCACCGCCCGCTCGATCGGCGTGAGCAACTTCCAGGCGCACCACCTCAACCGCCTCGCCGCCGAGACGACGATCACCCCGGCCGTCAACCAGATCGAGGTGCACCCGTACCTCGTGCAGGACGAGCTCCGCGCCTACGGCACCGAGCACGGCATCGCGACCGAGGCCTGGTCCCCGATCGCCCAAGGCCTCGTGCTCGACGACGAGACCATCACCCGCATCGCCGGCGCCACGGGCAAGACCCCGGCGCAGGTCGTCCTCCGCTGGCACATCCAGCGCGGCGACATCGTCTTCCCGAAGTCGGTCACGCGCTCGCGCGTCGAGGAGAACTTCGCGATCTTCGACTTCGAGCTCTCGGACGACGACATGACGGCGATCACCTCGCTCGACAAGGGCCACCGCACGGGCCCGGACCCGGACACGTTCGACTACGTCCCGGCCTGATCCGACGACGCGACGACGAAGCGCCCCGCCGACCGGCGGGGCGCTTCGTCGTTCGTACGCCTCGCATGGGGAATATAATCAGTATTCAACATACAACATTGCTTCCCGTCCCCGACGCCTCCGTTCGGGTACAGGAAGGAATCATGCGCAAGTTCACCCGTGCGGCCACCGGAGCCGCACTCGGACTCGTCCTCACCTCCACCGGGTTCGTCACCGCCGCCAACGCGGCGACGGCCGGTCCCGACCTGCCGTCGATCCCCGGCGCGACCGCCGAGAACCCCGTCGGTGCGAGCTCCACCGGCATCTTCACGATCCAGGGCGCCGGGTCGGTCGGTGATCGTGGGGGCCTCCCCGTCTTCGAGACCGGTCTCGCGACGCCGGGCCTGGTCGCCACCAGCTCGATCGAGGGCGGCACGCTCAAGGTCGTCGACCAGCGCGGACGTCTGCTCTGCGAGGGCACCGCCACGGTGGCCCTCCCGAAGCGGTACTCGTGCGACCTCGCGCCGCTCGTCTCCGGCCCGCAGGTCGTCACCGCCGCGGTCGTGCGGGCGGACGGGTCGTACAGCACGCCGTCCCAAGCGCACCTGGACGCCTTCGCGGCCGTTCCGGTCATCGAGTCCACGGAGCGCCGCGGGGACGACCTCGTGGTCCGCGGTCGAGCGAACGCGGAGGCGACGATCGAGGCGTCCTTCGACCGCCGGGACGTCGTCACCTCGGCGCCCCCGCGGACCGACGCCTCGTTCGAGATCGTGGTGCCGGGCGGCGCCGCGGCTGAGGAGGTCTGGGTGCGGGCCGTCGACCAGTCCGTCCCGCTGGACACGCCGAACCGCGAGGCCTTCACGCAGAGCAACTGGGCGGCTGCCCAGGTCGGGAACGACGGCGAACAGCCCGGCGGCGGCGAGCAGCCGGGCGGTGGCGACGAAGGCGAACAGCCCGGCGGCGGCGACCAGGGCGAGCAGCCCGGCGACCAGACCGTCGTCGGCGAGGTCACCAGCCTCCACGACGGCGACACCGTGCGCACGGCGCGTCCCACCATCGAGGGCACGGCTCCTGCCGGCACCCACGTGTCCGTCGGCGGGCCCGCCGGTCCCGCTCTCGGCGCGGCCACGGCTGACGAGCACGGCAACTGGAAGGTGACGCTCGAAGGCGCACTCAACACCGGGCAGAACCAGCTCGTCTTCCGGTACCAGCAGACCGACGGCTCCTGGCTCCGTGGCCAGTCGCTCGACGTGACGTACGAGCAGCAGGCACAGCGCTTCGAGATCACCACGCCGGCGAGCGGCTCGACGGTGCACGATGCCCGTCCGACCATCACGGGCCACACCCCGGGCTCGTACCGCAACGTGTCGATCGTCGACCCGGATGCCGGCGAGTACCTCGGCGACGCGAAGACGGACGCCGACGGCGACTTCACGCTCTCCCTCGAACGCGACCTGCGCCCCGGCGTGAACGAGCTCGTCGCGTCGTACCAGGACGAGTCCGGCAAGTACCGGACGGCACCGTGGACGATCACCTACTCCGCAGGCGACACCGAGCAGCCCGGTGACGGCAACGAGGGCGAGCAGCCCGGCGACGGCACCGAGCAGCCCGGCGGTGGGAACGAGGGCGAACAGCCCGGCGAGGGCACCGAGCAGCCCGGTGACGGCGCCTCCGACACCGCGTTCACCGTCGGTTCCACCCGCATCGACGCCGGTCGCGTGAGCGTCGACGTCCGCGGCCCGGCAGGTACCGAGGTCACCGTCACCGCCAACGGGGAGAGCAAGGAGGTGACGCTCGACGACGAGGAGCTCCGCAACGTCGTCGTCACCGCCCCGGAGCGACTCACCACCACGGTCACCGCGACGGCGACCATCGGTGGCGAGCGGGTCGAGCGCACCCTCACCATCGGCAACGGCGACCACGACGCGAGCGCCCTCGAGGCGACGGTCACCAGCACCAGCGCCCTGACCGGTTCGGCGGAGATCACCGTGTGGGGTCTTCCCTCCGGCATCGGCGGCCTCCAGGCGCACGAGGGCGACCGCCAGCTCGCGGTCGGCTCGATCAAGGCGGACGGCCAGGGGAAGCTCTCCCTCACCGGCCTCGCGAAGGGCGACCACGTGATCACGGTCACGTCGGGCGGCAAGTCCGTCCAGCTGCCCGTCCACATCTGAAGCAGTTCCCACGGAGAGCCCCGTCACGTCCCGTGACGGGGCTCTCCCGCGTCAGGCCTCGCGTCGTGAGGCGGTCACCGTGAACTTCGCGGTCCGCACGACCTGCCGGGTCGGCCCGACGAGCCGCTCGAGCACGGGTCGGTACCGCAGGTGCGAGTTCCAGACGCACCACAGTTCACCGCCGGCCTGGAGGATCGTGGCCGCGTTCCGGAACATCGTCTCGGCCGCGTCGGTGCTCACCGTGGTGCCCTCGTGGAAGGGCGGGTTGCAGAGCACGAGCTTCGCGGACCCCTCGTCGAGCTCGTCGCCCGCGTCCGACCGCACGACCGTCACCCGGTCCGCGACGCCGTTCGCCACCGCCGTCGCCCGCGTCGACGCCACGGCGATCGCCGAGACGTCGGTCGCGACCACCTTGACGGCCGGACGGCGGCGCGCCAGCGCGGTCGCGATGACGCCGTTCCCGCACCCGAGGTCGACGGCGACCCGCGCCGACGGCACGGCGTCGTCCATCACGTCGAGCAGCACCCGGGTGCCCTGGTCGAGTGACGTCCCCGCGAAGACCCCGCCGTGCGCGACGAGCGTCATCCCGAGCTCGTCGACGTGCACCGAGCGCGGCCAGGGGTTCGTGGCGTCGGCGCGCACCGCCGTCGCACGGAGCGGGTCCTGGGCGACGAGCAGCCGCGACTTGCCGCGCCCGCGGGACGCCGTGACCTCGCCGAAGTACCGGCGCAGGACGTCGTTCTGGGACAGGTTCATGTGCTTCGAGACGCCGCCGCAGAGCAGCACCACGTCGGGGGCCGCCCACCGTGCGACAGCACGTGCGAGCTCGTCGAGCCGGTCGTTCGACTTCGACAGCCGGAGGAGCACGAGCCGGACGTCGCGGAACGCCTGCTCGAGCGACTCCGTCAGCACGAAGCCACTGCGGCCGAAGGTCCCGGCGTTCGCCTGCAGCGCCCGCACCCCGACGAGCGAGTCCTGCACGACGCGGATGCCCGACGCACCGTGCACGGTCATCGCGCCGAGGGTCAGTACCCCGTACCGGTCGTCGACGACGGCGACCTCACCGGGCTGCCGGAGCGCGTCTCCGTGCACGTGCGGTGCCTCGTCGAGCATGAAGCGGTCGGTGCCGTCGATCGCGACGAGGTCGGGCTCGTCGTTGACCGGGGAGCGCCGGAAGTGGTCGGCGAAGTCGAATGGCACGGCCCCAGGGTACCCAGACGGTGATGCGGATCCGAGACCGGGGCTGCCGCAGCGGTATATCACCGGTACCGCTGGTATCCCAAGCCCGTACGCTCGGAGGAGACCGTTGCACGACGAGGCAGCGGCAGGACGAGCGAGAGGGGCCGATGTTCGCTTCGCCAGAAGCCGGGGTGCGCCCTCGGCTGCGGGACCAGGCGCGAGAACGCCTCCGCGACGAGATCATGAGCGGGGCGCTCGGCCCGGGCACCCTGCTCGACGACGAACAGCTCGCACTCCGGCTGCGATGCTCCCGGACGCCGGTGCGGGAAGCCCTGTCGGACCTCGGCCACCTCGGTCTCGTCGAGTTCCGCCCGAACCGGTACACGCGCGTCACGGTCCCCCGTCGCGACGAACTCGTCCCGACGCTGCAGACCCTCGGCCTGCTCTTCGGAGGCGTCGTCCGCACCACGATCGGCGACCTCGAGGACCGCGACCGCGCTGCGCTCTTCCGCCGCATCGGGCTCGTGCTCGACTGCATGGCGATGCCCAGCTGGCAGTGGGGTTCGGACGCGATCACCCCGGTCTACCGGACGTTCCTCGCGGCGTGCGACAACCGCCTGCTCGTGGCAGCCCTGAGCGGCACCCTCGACGGTCTGACCTACCGCCTGCGGCACGACGACATCCGGGCCGCGCTGCCGTGGGAACACATCCGCAACGGCCTCGTGGCCCTCCGGGTCGCGATCGACTGCCGCGACGGACGACTCGCGGAACGGGCGACCTGGACGGTCCACCTGCTCCCCGACCCCGACCGCGGGCGGTCCTGACGTGTGCGCATCGTGCGTCCGCTCGGTCATCGAGACGGTCCGCGCCCGCCGCCCTGAGCGCTGCTCCCCCGAGGGCGACCGCCCCTCGCTCCCCCGGTGCACCGCGGTCGACGCCGTCCGTCGAGACCTCTTCGATCCGCCGGACGTCTGACGTCAGCGCTGGGGTCGGTACAGCACCACGGCGGTGTTCCGCTGCGGTCGCATGCCGGCGCGCAACGGCACTGCGGCGCCGGTCGTCGTCGCAGCGAAGACACGAGCGCCCGGCCGCGCGATGAGCTGATCGGCGAGCGCCCGCTCCAGCTCGCGGACACGGTCACGCAAGAGCTGGTTCTCGTTCTCGAGGTCGAGCACCCGCCGGATCCCCTCCAGCGACACCCCCTCGGACCCGAGCCGCGCGATCTCGCGCAGCTGCGCGACGTCGCGCATCGAGTAGCGGCGGGAGCCGCCGCGGGTGCGGCCCGGCACGACCAGGCCGAGCCGGTCGTACTGCCGCAGCGTCTGTGGGTGCATCTCGGCGAGCTCCGCCGCCACCGCGATCGCGAAGACGGGCGAGTTCTCGTCCATGTCGGTCATGGCTGGTTCCTTTCCGTCGTCCGCGTGGTGCAGAACCAGCCTGGAGGCCCGGTGCGACTTCCTGACGGAGCCGCGCCGAGCCTCCAGGCCGGTTGTCGTGCTGGTTGCGCAGCGCTAGCTGCGCGCCTTGGCGAGGAGATCCTCGCGGGGGTCCTCGTCGGGCAGGACGGCGCGGAGGGCCTCGACGGCCTCGCGCTGCTTGTCCGACAGGTGCGACGGCACCGCCACCTGGACGGTCGCGAGAAGGTCGCCGGTACCGCTCTTGGTCGTGACGCCGCGACCCTTGACGCGCAGGACGCGGCCGGACGGTGTGCCGGGGGCGACCTTGAGCTTGACCGGATCGCCACCGAGGGTGGGGACCTGGATCGTCGCGCCGAGCGCCGCCTCGACGAACGTCACGGGGACGTCCACGCGGAGGTGCTGCCCGTCGCGCTCGAAGACCGGGTGCTTGCGCACGGAGACGCTGACGACCAGGTCGCCGGCCTCTCCGCCGTCCGGACTCGGCTCGCCGCGCCCGCGCAGGCGGATCTTCTGCCCGTCGGCGACGCCCGCGGGGATGCGGACGTTCACCGGTCGGCCGTTGCCCTGCGCGAGCTTGACGGTGTCGCCGGCGATCGCCGTGGTGAAGTCGAGCGTCGTCGACGCTGTGACGTCGCGCCCCTTCGTCGGTCCACCGAAGCCGCGGAAGCCGCCGGACGGCTGCCCGAAGCCCTGCCCGCCGCCGAACATCCCACCGAGGATATCCTCGAAGCCGCCGGCGCCGCCGCGGGCGCCGCCCTGGCCGAAGCGGACACGCTGCCCGCCCTGCTGGCCGAACATCCCGCCGAAGACGTCCTCGAAGCCGCCGCCCTGGCCCGGGCCACCCGCGGTGAAGCGGGCGCCGGAACCCATGGCGCGGACCTGGTCGTACTCGGCGCGCTGCTCCTTGTCGGAGAGCACCGAGTAGGCCTCGCTGATCTCCTTGAAGCGGGACTCGGCGGCAGCGTCACCCGGGTTGGAGTCCGGGTGGTACTGCCGGGCGAGCTTCCGGTAGGTCTTCTTCAGCTCAGCGTCGCTCGCCGTCTTGTCGACGCCGAGGACCTTGTAGAAGTCCTTGTCGAACCAGTCCTGACTGGCCATGAATCCCTACCTCCTTCCCGAGCCTCAGGCGGGGACCGCGACGGCGACCTTGGCCGCGCGGAGCACGCGGTCGCCGAGCTTGTAGCCCGGCTCCACGACGTCCGCCACGGTCTGGTCGGTCGCACCCGGCGTCGGCAGCTGCACGATCGCCTCGTGCACGTTCGGATCGAAGAGCTCGCCCTTCTCGCCGATCTGCACCAGCTTGAACTTCTCGAAGCCGCCGCGGATCTTCTGGCCGATGACCTGCATGGGGCCCTCGGTCAGGTCACCGTGCGCCTCGGCGCGGGTCAGGTCGTCGAGGGCCGGCAGCAGGGCGCGGACGACCTCGGCGATGACGGCGTCGCGGTTCGCCTCGCGGTCGCGCTCGACGCGCTTCCGGAAGTTCACCAGCTCGGCCTGCGCGCGGAGCATGTCGGCGCGCATGTCGGCGACGAGATTGCGGTCGGCCTGCGAGAGCTCGTCCTCTGCCATGCCGCGGGCCGCGTCGTCGAGCAGGGCCTGGTCCTCCGGGGACAGGTCACTCTCGGGGCCGCCGGCGGCGGGGGCGTCCGTCGGCACCTCGACGTCCGGCCCCTCCGCCTCAATGAGGTCCTCGGGCTCCTGCGCGTTGGTGGCGTCGCCCTCGACCTGGGGCTCGCGGTCCTCGGGCACGTTGTCCTTGGGATCCGTCATCGTTACTTCTTGTCCTTGTCGTCCTCGTCGTCCACGACCTCGGCGTCGACGATGTCCTCGTCGTCCTGCTGGGGCTGGTCGCCGGCCGGCTGCTCGCCACCGGCCGCGGCGCCCGCGTCCTGCTGGCTGTAGATGGCCTGGCCGAGCTTGCCCTGCGACTCGCTGAGCTTGTCGAACGCGGTCTTCACGGCCTCGTCGTCGTCACCCGCGAGGGCCGACTTGAGGGAGTCGACGTCCGCCTGCACCTCGGACTTGACGTCCGCGGGGAGCTTCTCGTCGTTCTCCTTGATGAGCTTCTCGATCGAGTAGACGAGCTGCTCGGCCTGGTTGCGACGCTCGTTGGCCTCGCGACGAGCCTTGTCCTCGGCGGCGTGCTCCTCGGCCTCGCGGACCATGCGCTCGATGTCCTCCTTCGGCAGCGACGAGCCGCCGGAGATGACCATCGACTGCTCCTTGCCGGTGCCCTTGTCCTTCGCGGACACGTGCACGATGCCGTTGGCGTCGATGTCGAAGGTGACCTCGACCTGCGGCACGCCACGGGGAGCGGGCGCGATGCCGGTGAGCTCGAAGGTGCCGAGCGGCTTGTTGTCGCGGGTGAACTCACGCTCGCCCTGGAAGACCTGGATCGCGACCGACGGCTGGTTGTCGTCAGCGGTCGTGAAGGTCTCGCTGCGCTTGGTCGGGATCGCGGTGTTGCGGTCGATGAGCTTCGTCATCAGGCCGCCCTTGGTCTCGATACCGAGGGACAGCGGCGTGACGTCGATGAGCAGGACGTCCTTGCGCTCGCCCTTCAGGACACCGGCCTGCAGCGCGGCGCCGACGGCGACGACCTCGTCCGGGTTGACACCCTGGTTCGGCTGCTTGCCACCGGTCAGGCTCTTGACGACCTCGGCCACGGCGGGCATGCGGGTCGAACCACCGACGAGCACCACGTGGGCGATGTCGTTGACGCTGACACCGGCCTCCTTGATGACGTCGTTGAAGGGCTTCTTCGTGCGGTCGAGCAGGTCGGAGGTCATCTGCTCGAACTGTGCGCGCGAGATGGTCTCGTCGAGGTTCAGCGGGCCCTCAGCGGTCAGCGTCAGGTACGGGAGCTGGATGTTCGCCGACATCTGCGACGAGAGCTCCTTCTTGGCCTGCTCAGCCGCTTCCTTCAGGCGCTGCTTCGCGATCTTGTCGGTCGACAGGTCCACGCCGTGCTCGCTCTTGAACTTCTTGACGAGGTGGTCGACGATGCGCTGGTCCCAGTCGTCGCCGCCGAGGCGGTTGTCGCCCGAGGTCGCACGGACCTGGATCGTGGAGAAGTCGTCGTCCTTGCCCACCTCGAGCAGGGAGACGTCGAACGTGCCGCCACCGAGGTCGAAGACCAGGATGAGCTCGTCTTCCTTGCCCTTGTCGAGGCCGTAGGCGAGCGCCGCAGCGGTCGGCTCGTTGATGATGCGGAGGACGTTGAGGCCGGCGATCTCACCGGCGTCCTTCGTGGCCTGGCGCTCGGCGTCGTTGAAGTACGCCGGGACGGTGATGACCGCGTCGGTGACGTCCTCGCCGAGGTACTGCTCGGCGTCGCGCTTGAGCTTGCCGAGGGTGCGGGCCGAGATCTCCTGCGGCGTGTAGCTCTTGCCGTCGATGTCGACCTTCCAGTCGGTACCGATGTGGCGCTTGACGCTCGCGATGGTGCGGTCGACGTTCGTGACGGCCTGGCGCTTGGCGGTCTCGCCGACGAGGACCTCGCCGTCCTTCGTGAAGGCGACGATCGACGGCGTGGTGCGGAGCCCCTCGGCGTTCGCGATGACGGTGGGCTCGCCACCCTCGAGCACGCTGACGACCGAGTTGGTGGTTCCGAGGTCGATGCCTACTGCACGTCCCATGTTGTGGTGCTCCTTCGGTTGGGTTCGTGGTCTTGCTGAAGCCTACGCGGAGTTGCGTCCGCTGCACTCAAGTTTACTCGGGCTGCCGCGTGCGTCAAGTCCGGGAGGGAGAAGTTGCGTCGAGTGGGCGCAGGTTCGGGTAGTCATCACACTCGGAAGGTCTTCAGTCGAGTAGGTGATATTTCTTATGTTCTATGACCAGTGCCCGGCGCTGTCCAGCGCGCGTGGCCTCGATCCGAAAGACATCTCTTCACATGAAGTCATTCCTCCGGAGGGCCGTCGCGACCGGCGTTGCTCTCTCAGCTCTCGCCGTGGGTACGACCCCACCAGCCCAGGCGGCGGATGCGCCTCGCCACTCCGAGATCTCGCAATCGACTCAGGCAGACCGAATGTGGCTGGTCTGGGAAGAAGACGGGGTGTACTACGCCTGGACCGCCGCGTACAAGGTGAAGGCGTTCGCTACGTACGAAGCAGCAAAGGACGCCGCCCCGCGCCTCACGAAGGTCCCGAAGGGTACGACTAACGGCACTGCCGTTTATCAGCTCCAGAACGACGCCGGTGCGTGTCTCTACAATTACACCTCTAGTTCGACCTCGCCCCGAGTAGCAGGCATCAGCACTATTTATTGCAACCGGGGGGGGCTGTACGATGAGCTCTGGACCGTTGTCGACGGGTATCTCAAATCCAACCATGGCTACTGGCTGACGACCACAAAGTCGATCGAGTACGGTTTGGACTATCTCGTGGTATCGAAGACCAAGCCCTCCAGGCCTTTCGTGGGCGCTTTAGAGGGGGAAGCTTCCAGCCTCTCGTTCCAGAACGACCGTCTGGCCGCCCCGGGTACGACGACGGACTGGATCGAGGGCTCGATCTCAACCAAAACGGTCGGCCAACTCGAGTTGAACGCGCCGGAGGGGACCACCATTGCGGAAGCGCGTGGTCTGGGTGTGAACAATGGGTCGACCATCACGGGCGAAATCAAGGACGGCGGTCGGACCGCGTTTTTCTCGGGCGACAACACCTGGGCGAACGACTTCCGGAAGATCCAGTTCAAGCTGCGCGTGAACGACGACGCGGCGCCGGACACGACGATCACCGGTGGGACTGCGACCATCAAGAAGGCCGGGCAGGACGAAGTGGCTGCGGAAGGCACGTACTCCGTGAATACCGGCGCGAAGGTCACCTTCGACGTCCCAGAGACTGCTGTCGGTTCGACGACCGACTGGGTGTCGGGGTCGATCTCCTCGAAGAAGCAGGGCGAGGTAACGTTCCACGCTCCTGAGGGCACGAAGTTCGTCGCGGCCCAGGGCGCCGGCGGCAGCGGCTCCGTCGTGTCCGGTTCAGTCGCAGAGGACGGGAAGACGGCAACCATCGCCGGAGACCAGACCTGGGAGGACAATTTCCGGAAGATCCAGTTCAAGCTGCAGGTCCTCGAGGGCCAGAAGGGCGGCGCCGAGCTGACCGGCGGCAGCGTCGACATCGTGTCGAAGGGCACCACCGCGGTCATCGGCCACGGTGACATCACCGTGGAGGTCCCACCAGCACCGGTCGAGAACGGCGGTGTCGCCACCGACGCACTCGGGTTCGACGTCGCGATGGAGGTCGGCGAGACCAAGGACCTGTTCGTCGGGCTCGAGGCGACCGATGCGCTCACGTCGCTGCAGGACACCACGTTCGAGGTGACCGCGCCCGCCGGCACGAAGTTCGTGGACGGCGCCTCGACGAGTCAGTACCTCGACGGCGACGGCCAGTGGCTGACCGACGGCAACTCGACCGCGACGGTGACCGTGAAGGACGGTGGCGCGAAGGCCACCGTCACCGTGAACACGAAGGACGGCTGGGCGCGTGCTGCGGGCCAGAAGGCCCGCTGGAGCCTCCCGATCGAGGCCACCGCGGCCGGCTCCGGCGACGCCACGTTCACCGTGAGCGGCACCAGCAACTTCGGTGCGTTCACCGCGTCCGGCAAGTCCTCCGTCACCGTGGTGGACTCCTCGAAGCCCGGGGTGCCGACGAGTGTCGAGGGGTACTTCCTCGATGATCTGTCCGCATGGGCGCACATCAAGGGTGAGGGCATCACCGCTGGTGCGACCGTGACGGTCAAGCAGGGCGAGACGGTGATCGCGTCCGGTCCCGCGACGGGTTCGACGTTCGACCTGGCGATCGACCCGTCGAAGGTCGGCTACGGGCAGCAGCAGTTCACGGTC
>NZ_JBEPMD010000004.1:0-291093 GCF_040545555.1 Curtobacterium oceanosedimentum | reverse complement strand
TTGGGGCGGGCGTTGTCGTGGTCTGCCCCCCGGGCGGTTCGGCCCGCCCCCACCCCCCCCCCGGGCGGGGCGCGGGGGGCCCCCCCCCCCCCCCCCCGGGGGGGGGGGGGGGGGCCCGGGCCCCCCGCGCCTCCCGTTCGTTCGTGTGGTCGCGACAGAGTTCGGGGGTCGCGTCAGGCGATCCGCTTGAACGCCTTGTCGACGTAGCGGTCGACGGTGGCGCGCGCCTCGCGTGCGTACCGGTCGATGGTCGCCGTCCGCTCCGGGTCCGGCGCGTACTCGCGACCGAGTCGCGCGGTCGCGGCGGCGAGCACCGCGTCCGTCAGCTGCGGGTTGAGCGGCAGGATCGGCCCCTGCGTGTGCGTCCCGAAGGACGAACCCGAGACCGCTCCCTCGACGGCGGACCCGGCCTGGTTGCCGCCACCGGAGACGACGTCCGCGAAGGGCTCCACGCCCGCGCCGAGCTCGATGCGCGTCGCGTGGTCCTCGAACCCGGCGAGACGCGTCGACGCTCCGGGCAGGAGGGGGTAGCGCGTGTCGAGCACGAAGTAGTTCACCCGGCGCTCGGCACCACGGACGGCGCGCGCGTCGAACACACCGAAGCCCGCGACGGGCGAGCCCTCGGTGGGGACGACCTCGTTGGTGGCGAGGTCGAAGCCCCCGCCGACCGCCACGACGGGCACACCCGAGGCGGCGAGGTCGCGGAGCGGCGCCCCGATCCGCGCGACGTCGGCCCCGAGCGAGCGCATCGCGCTGAGCGGACCGTTGCCCACGACGACGACGTCGGCCGCGGTCGGCAGGTCGTCGCCCGGCGCGTACTCGACGACCTCGGTCGCGATGCCGGCGGCCTCGGCGCGACGCGTGAGAGCCACGACGTTGCCGCGGTCCCCCGAGACGCCCATCTGACGCGGGTAGACGTGCAGGATGGTCAGCCGTTCGGCCGTCATGCGGTCTTCTCCATGTCCCCGTGGCCCAGGGCCTTGCGGGCGATCATCATGATCTCGTAGTTGACGATGAAGTTCTTCGTGCCCGACGTCGTCGGGCCGAGCTGCTCCATGTACCGGATCGCGGCCTCGACGTCGGGCTCGACCCGGCCGATGCGGACACCGGCGTGCTCGAGTGCGATCGCGATCTGCCACGCCTTGTCACCGGACACGACGTCCACGTGGTCGAGCTTCGAGAAGTCGATGTCGTAGATCCACGAGATGTCCGGCGTGCCCTCGTCGATCGCCATGAGGACCTGCTCCGGGCGGTCCGGCAGGGCGTCGAGGTTGAGCTGCAGGCTGGCTGCGTTCTTGAACATCGTGAACTCGGCGGACTCGCCGGCGATGGGCAGGCGCTCACCGCGGCCGTACGCCGGCTTCATCGTGCCGAAGGCCTTCGTCACGGCGTTCGCGCGGAACTGTGCGCCGAGCGCGGCACTCGCGGTCGCCGTCGCCGCAGCGGCGTCCACCGCGTAGTGCAGACCACGCGCCGGCAGGCGGACGGGGATGTCGGTGCCGTCGAAGCGGATCGTCGCACCGTCGCCCGTGTTCACGACGACCTCGGACTCCGCCGGGTTCGGCTCGCCGGCGGTCCGGTCGAAGTCGTCCGCGTTCTGCAGCCCGTTCGGGGCCGCGGCGACGACCTCGGCGCTCGCACCGAAGCGGAGCACGCGCTGACCCGAGCGGCCCGCGTACGCGTCGAGGAACTGGTCGTCGCGGTTCGTGATGACGTTCGCCGTCGACAGCGCCGCGGTGTCGAGCATCATCGTCGCGACGCGCTCGGTCTCGAAGAAGCGGTAGAGCTGGTCGACCTGCACGTTGAGCATCGTCACCGTCGACGGCGACAGGATGCCGGCGAGCTCGACCGCGAAGGCCTCGTCCACCTCGAGGATGCCGATGTCCGCCTTGAGCCGGCCGGTCAGCGACACCTCCGACAGCAGCGCCGAAGCGATGCCCTGCGGCAGGTTCGCGCCCGACGGGTTCGTGAAGACGCGGAGGCCGTGCGCGCGGACGATGTCCGAGATCATGTGCGTCGTCGTGGACTTGCCGTTCGAGCCGAGCACGAAGACGACGCCGTTGGGGAACTGCTTCGTCACGTGCTGCAGGAAGTCCGGCACGAGCTTCAGGACGATGTAGCCCGGGTAGGCGGACCCGCCGCCCCGCGCACGAGCGAGGGCGCGGAGGATCCGCCCGACCAGGATCGGGATGAGGAAGCGCATCGGCCTACTCGAGGTAGTCGCGGAGCGACTGCGACCGGGACGGGTGGCGGAGCTTCGCCATCGTCTTCGACTCGATCTGACGGATGCGCTCGCGCGTCACGCCGAACGTGTCACCGATCTGGTCGAGGGTCTTCGGCTGACCGTCACCGAGGCCGAAGCGCATGCGGATGACACCCGCCTCGCGCTCGGACAGGGAGTCGAGCAGGCTCTCGAGCTGCTTCTGCAGCATCGTGAAGCCCACCGCGTCGGCCGGCACGACCGCCTCGGTGTCCTCGATCAGGTCGCCGAACTCCGAGTCGCCGTCCTCGCCCAGCGGGGTGTGGAGCGAGATCGGCTCGCGGCCGTACTTCTGGACCTCGACGACCTTCTCCGGGGTCATGTCGAGCTCGCGGGCGAGCTCTTCCGGCGTGGGCTCGCGACCGAGGTCCTGCAGCATCTGGCGCTGCACGCGGGCCAGCTTGTTGATGACCTCGACCATGTGGACGGGGATGCGGATCGTGCGGGCCTGGTCGGCCATGGCGCGGGTGATCGCCTGACGGATCCACCAGGTGGCGTACGTCGAGAACTTGAAGCCCTTCGTGTAGTCGAACTTCTCGACCGCACGGATCAGACCGAGGTTACCCTCCTGGATGAGGTCCAGGAACTGCATGCCTCGGCCGGTGTAGCGCTTCGCGAGCGAGACGACCAGGCGCAGGTTCGCCCCGAGCAGGTGCGACTTCGCGCGCTGGCCGTCGCGGGCGACCCAGCGGAGCTCGCGCTCCTCGGGCTTCGACAGCCCGGTCGAGTGCTGCAGCTTGTCCTCGGCGAACAGGCCGGCCTCGATCCGCATCGCGAGCTCGACCTCCTGCTCGGCGTTGAGGAGCGCGACCTTGCCGATCTGCTTCAGGTAGTCCTTGACGGGGTCGGCGGTGGCACCGGTGATCGTCGTCGAGTAGACCGGGGCCTCGTCGTCGTCCGACTGCGAGATGACGAGCGCGCCCGCGGCGACCGCTGCTGCGGCGTCCGGCTTGGCGCCCTTCTCCTCGGTCTCGGTGTCCTCGGCGTCGTCGGTCGTGTCGACGGCGTCGTCGGCGGGCTCGACGACCTCGTCGTCCTCGTCGTCGTCGTCGGCCTGCTTCTTGGCGCGCGTGCTGGTCTTCTTCGGTGCGGCCTTCGCTGCGGGCTTCTTCGCGGCGGTGGTCTTGGTGGCGCGCTTCTTCGGCGCAGCCTTCCCCTCGGCCGCGTCGGCGTCGTCCGCCGCGACGGCCTCGGGCTCGGTGTCCTTCGTGGGATCGATCGTCGTGCTCCGGGCAGCCATGCGATCACCTCTCTCGTCGTGCCACGTTCGTGGGGTCGTGGCCTCCCTCGCCGCCCAGGGCCTGGGCCGCGGTCTCCCGCGTCGTCAGGTCCTACCGTTCCGGGCAGCATGAGGACCCATGTCAAGTCCCCCGGTTCCCGCGGCGCGACGAGGCGACGTGGAGACGAGAGGCCCGAACGGGTCCGTCCTCCATTATTGCACGGCCTTCTTCCGCAGGCGCGCAACGAGTGCAACCCAGAGCGGTCCCACCCGTATTCCGTCCTGTGCGTGCATCTCCCGCCGGGTGCGCCTGCGCGCGAGCAGCAGCATGACGACGCCGAACCCGACGACCACGTACTGCACGGTGAGCGCGACGCGGAAGTTCTCCCAGGCGAAGACCGTCCGCCCCGTCGCTCCCGACACGACGTCGAGCAGCGTCCCGATGAGGAACATCATCACGAAGGCGGCCAGGAACCCGCCGACGTTCACGACCCCGTTGGCGGAGCCCAGCGACCCGACCGGGTTGAAGCTGCGGGCGAAGTCGAAACCGATCAGCGAGCCGGGGCCGCCCACGCCCATCGCGAGCACGAGCAGGACGAGCAGCCACGTCGGTGGGTGCCCCGGCCAGAGGAGGACGGCCGTCCACACCCCGCCGAGCGCGAGGACGATGCCGAGCACGAGGTTCGACCGACGGAGCGGGAACCGGGCACAGAGCACGCCGAGCACCGGCCCCGCGACGAAGCCCGTGACGACGATGACGGTGAGGAAGCCCGCGGCCGCGGACGGGCTGTAGCCGAGACCGCGCAGCATCGGGACACCCCAGAGCAGCGAGAACACCGTGCCCGACGACTGCGTGACGTAGTGGGACCAGAAGCCGAGCTGCGTGCCCGGGCGGCGCAGTGCGTGCCCGAACGTGTGGAGGGCGCCGCGCCACGAGTGCGGCAGGGGCAGCGGGATCGTGTCGGTGCGCACCGCCACCGGGCCGTTGCGGACGAAGACGACCGCCAGCACGAGGCCGACAAGGCTCGCGGCCGCGGCGACCCCGAACGCCGGGGTCCACCCTGCGGTGTGCAGGAGCACGGCGAACGGGAAGGCCGACAGGACCTGCCCGACCTGGCCGAGGTTGCCCGTCCACTGCGAGATCTGGGGCAGGATCCGACCGCTGAACCACATCGGGACGAGACGGATCACCGAGATGAACGTCATCGCGTCACCGGCGCCGACGAGCACCCGACCCGCGATGGCCGGACCGATGGTGGGCGAGAAGGCGACGACCGCCTGCCCGACCACGAGCAGCGCGGCGCCGAGCAGGACGAGCTTCCGCGGACCCACCCGGTCGAGTGCGATGCCCACCGGGATCTGCAGACCGGCGTAGACGGCGATCTGCACGACGGCGAGGGTGGAGAGGACCGCCGCCGAGACCGCGAAGCGGTCCTGCGCGTCGACCCCGGAGACGCCGAGCGACGAGCGCTGCACGACGGCGAGGACGTAGGCGAGCACCGCGACGCCCCAGACGAGGAAGGCACGGCGGGAGTTCACCCGACCAGGCTACCGACGCGCGCCCCGCGCCCGACGCGGGCTGTGGAGGACGGGAGGCGCGGTGCGGGCTGTGGAGGAGCCTCCGGGCCGGACGCGGTGCGGGTGCTCCCCGTCAGTCGCTCCGAACGCCGCCGCCGGCCTGCGGTCGCCGTCAGTCGGTCGGCGCGTCGCCGTCGGGACGGCGGTCGGCCAGGAAGCGCTCCAGCTCGGCCGCGATCGCGTCGGCGGTCGGGACCTCGCCGTCGACGTTCGTCAGGGGCGACGCGACCGGGTTGCCCTCCATGTACGTGTCGTGCCGTTCCTCGAGCACGCCGACCAGACGCTGGAGCTCGGGGTTCCCCGCGACCTGCTCGTCGACCCGGGTCCGGAACTCGCGGTCCGACTCCCGCAGGGCGTCCGTCGGGAAGATCAGCCCCGTGGCCGCCGAGATGCTGGACAGCGCGGTGACCGCGGCGTCGGGGAACTCGGTGTCGCCGAGGTAGTGCGGGACGAGCAGGACGAGCCCGGTGACCTGCTCGCCCAGCTGCGTCAGCCGGTGCTCGACCAGGTGCAGGACGTTCGCGGGGGCCTGGGTCTCCGGCTTCCAGACGCTCATCTGCTCGACGAGGTCGGCACGGGTACCGGACACCGTCAGGCTGATCGGGCGCGTGTGCGGGACCGGCATCGGGATGGACTGCAGCCAGGTGGTGTCCGCCACCTGCAGCCGCTCGGCGAGGCCCGTGACCGCGTCGACGAAGCGGTTCCACTGGAAGTCCGGCTCGTACCCGGTGAGGAAGAGGAACGGCTGCCCGAGCTCGTCGCGCACGAGGTGCAGGGCCAGACGCGGGGGCTCGACGGCGGTGATGTGGTCGTGCTCGAACGTGATGACCGGCCGACGTGCGCGCCAGTCGAGCAGGACGTCGGGGTCGAACTCCGCGACGAGCTCGTGCTCGAGGCCGTCGATGATCGAGGTCGCGACCTGTGCGACGGCGGACCCGGCGTCGACGAAGCCGGTCAGGCCCGCGACCAGGTGCAGCCCGGCCGGGACGGTCGGCGCGCCGTCGGGAGCGGAGTACAGGTCCTCGGGGTGGTTCACCGTCCCCATGCTAGGCGGCACCCCCGACCGACCCTGCGCGGCGACCCGACGCTCTCGGCGAACACGTGCTGGCTAGGCTTGGCGCATGGTCCGACCGACGCTCTCCACCACCACCTCGACCCCCTCCGACGTCGATGCCGACGTCCTCGTGCTCGGTGTCCGCGCGGGCACCGACGGCGGCGCCCCCGCGATCGCGACGAGCGCCGCCGGCGCGCTCGACGCACTCGCCGACCTCGACCTCGGCTCCGTCGGCGTCACCGGCGCGAAGGACCAGCTCGTCCGCCTGCCCGGCACCGGCGTCGCCGCGGCCGGCATCGCGCTCGTCGGCCTCGGCTCGACGGTCGACGCGGCGTCCGTCCGCGCCGCCGCCGGCAGCGCCGTCCGACAGCTGCCCCAGGTGTCGTCGATCGCCCTCGCGCTGCCCACCGACTCGGCCGAGCTCGTCGAGGCCGCGCTCGAGGGTGCGGCACTCGGCTCCTACGCCTTCACCCGCCACAAGGGCACCGGCACGACCGCTCCGGCCCGTGGTGACCAGCGCATCGAGGTCGTCTCGCCGGCCGACACCGCCGCCGACGCCACCGTCCGCCCGGCGATCGTCGCCGATGCGGCCGCCCTCGTCCGCGACCTGGTGAACACGGCAGCCGGTGACCTCGGCCCCGCGGACGTCGCCGACGTCGCCGTCGCGCAGGCGGAGGGCCTCCCGCTCACGGTCGAGGTCCTCGACGAGCAGCAGCTCGAGGAACAGGGCTTCGGCGGCATCCTCGGCGTCGGCCGCGGCTCGGAGCGCCCGCCGCGCCTGGTCGTCGTCCGCTACGAGCCGTCGTCGGCGTCGAAGCACCTCGCCCTCGTCGGCAAGGGCATCACCTTCGACTCGGGCGGCCTCTCGCTGAAGCCCGCCGCGTCGATGCTCGGCATGAAGACCGACATGACCGGCGCCGCGACCGTGCTCGCCGCGACGATCGCCGCCGCGCGCCTCGGGCTCGACACGAAGATCACCGCGTGGCTCTGCCTCGCCGAGAACATGCCGTCCGGTTCCGCGACGCGCCCCGGCGACGTGCTCACGCTGAAGAACGGCAAGACCGTCGAGGTCACGAACACCGACGCCGAGGGCCGACTCGTCCTCGGCGACGGCATGGCGGCGGCATCGCTCGAGCAGCCCGACGCGATCGTCGACGTCGCCACGCTCACCGGTGCGCAGGTCGTCGCCCTCGGGGACCGGACGACCGGCCTGATGGGCAGCGACGACCTCGTCGCCCGTGTCCGCGCGGTCGCCGACGCCGTGTCCGAGCCGATCTGGCCGATGCCGCTGCCCGAGGAGCTCGACGCGCGCCTGGCCAGCGACGTGGCCGACATGGTCAACGCGACGGTCGGCAACCCGGCCGGCGGCATGCTCCTCGCGGGGAAGTTCCTCGAGCGCTTCGTCGGCGAGGGCATCGAGTGGGCGCACCTCGACATCGCCGGCCCCTCGGAGCACAAGGGCGGCGGGTACGGCTGGCTCGGCAAGGGAGCGACCGGAGTCATGCTCCGGACGCTCGTCGGGCTCGCAGAAGAGCTCCAGTCCAGGTAGTAGGTTGGTGTCCGGCGGGCTGCGCACCGACGCGCGTCCGCCGGAACCAGCGGGACGGGACCGGAACCATGCGGTCCGACCGTCGGACGCCGCCGCCGCGGTGTCCAGTGGGGTCCGACCGGGATCCCGACACGCACGAGGGAGTTGCACCAGGTGACGGAACAGACTTACGACGTCGTGGTCCTCGGTGGCGGCAGTGGTGGCTACGCCGCTGCGCTCCGGGCCGCTGAGCTCGGCATGAGCGTCGCGCTCATCGAGGGAGACAAGCTCGGAGGGACCTGCCTGCACCGCGGCTGCATCCCGACCAAGGCGCTGCTCCACGCGGCCGAGGTCGCCGACGCCACCCGCGACGCGGAGAAGTACGGCGTGATCGCCGAGTTCGCCGGGGTGGAGGTGCCGAAGGTCATCGACTACCAGCAGGGTGTCATCAACTCGAAGTACAAGGGCCTGCAGGGGCTCGTCAAGGCCCGCGGCATCACCGTCGTCGAGGGCTGGGGCCGCCTGACCTCGCAGAACACGGTGCAGGTCGGCGACCAGACCGTCACCGGCAAGAACGTCGTGCTCGCCACCGGTTCGTACTCGAAGTCGCTGCCGGGCCTCGAGATCGGCGGCCGCGTGATCACGTCCGAGACCGCGCTGAAGATGGACTACGTGCCGAACAAGGTCGTCATCCTCGGTGGCGGCGTCATCGGCGTCGAGTTCGCCAGCGTCTGGAAGTCCTTCGGCGCCGAGGTCACCATCGTCGAGGGCCTGCCCCACCTCATCCCCGCCGAGGACGAGTCGATGTCGAAGCAGCTCGAGCGCGCGTTCCGCAAGCGCGGCATCGAGTTCTCGCTCGGCGTCCGGTTCGACCACGTCGACCAGCACGAGAACGGCGTCGTCGTGACGCTCGAGGACGGCAAGACGTACGAGGGCGACGTGCTCCTCGTGGCGGTCGGCCGTGGCCCGCTCACGCAGAACATGGGCTTCGACGAGGTCGGCGTCGCGATGGACCGCGGCTTCGTCACCACGAACGAGCGCCTGGCCACCAACCTGCCGAACGTGTACGCCGTCGGCGACATCGTCCCCGGCCTGCAGCTCGCGCACCGCGGCTTCCAGCAGGGCATCTTCGTCGCCGAGGAGATCGCGGGGCTGAACCCGGTCGTCATCTCGGACACGAACATCCCGAAGGTCACCTACTCCGACCCCGAGGTCGCCTCGGTCGGTCTCTCCCAGGCCAAGGCGGAGGAGGAGTACGGCAAGGACAAGGTCGACTTCTACGAGTACAACCTCGCGGGCAACGGCCGCAGCCACATCATCGGCACCTCGGGTGCCGTCAAGGTCGTCCGTGTCGTCGACGGCCCGGTCGTCGGCGTCTCGATGATCGGCGCGCGCGTCGGTGAGCTCATCGGTGAAGCCCAGCTCGCGGTGAACTGGGAGGCGCACCCGGAGGACGTCGCACCGCTCGTCCACGCGCACCCGACGCAGAACGAGGCACTGGGCGAGGCCTTCCTCCACCTCGCGGGCAAGCCGCTGCACGCGCTGTGACGACCACGTCCACCGTGCGCACCGAGACAATGACAACCACCACCACAGCAACCCGCGAACAGGAGCCCACCCGATGAGCGAATCCGTCAACCTCCCGGCGCTCGGCGAGAGCGTCACCGAGGGCACGGTCACCCGATGGCTGAAGAACGTCGGTGACCGGGTCGAGGTCGACGAGCCGCTGCTCGAGGTCTCGACCGACAAGGTCGACACCGAGATCCCGTCGCCGATCGCCGGCGTCGTCGAGGAGATCCTCGTCCAGGAGGACGAGACCGTCGAGGTCGGCACCGCGCTGGTCAAGATCGGCGACGGCTCCGGCTCGGACTCCGGCTCGTCGGACGACCAGGGCGCGGACCAGGACGCCGCCGCAGCCGAGCAGACCGAGCCCGAGACGGCTCCGAGCACCGAGCAGGGCGAGGAGCAGAAGGCTCCCGAGCCGCAGCAGGCCGACCCGGCACCCGGTGGCCAGACCCAGCCGGCGGCTCCGCAGGCGCCGTCCGCTCCCCCGGTCCCGCAGGCTGCTCCGGTGCCGCCGCCCGCCGCCGTGCCGGCAGCGGTCCCGGCTCCGGCCGCTGCCCCGGCTCCGGCCGCTGCCCCGGCTCCCGCCGCGTCGGGTGCGGCCGCCTCGGCGTCGGTGCCGAACCCGAACCAGGACGCCTCGGCCTCCGGCTACGTCACGCCGCTCGTGCGCAAGCTCGCCAACGAGCAGGGCGTCGACCTGTCGACCGTGTCGGGCTCCGGGGTCGGTGGCCGCATCCGCAAGGAGGACGTGCTCGCCGCCGCCGCGAAGGCGTCGTCCGCCGGTTCGTCGGCTCCGGCCGCCGCTGCCGCCGGTCCGTTCGTGGCCGAGACCTCGCCGCTCCGCGGCACCCGCGAGAAGATGACGCGCCTCCGCAAGGTCGTCGCCGAGCGTGCCGTGCAGTCGATGACCTCGACCGCACAGCTCACCAGCGTCGTCGAGGTCGACGTCACGAAGGTCGCGCAGTTCCGTGACGCGAACAAGGCCGAGTTCCTCGAGAAGACCGGCTCGAAGCTCAGCTTCATGCCGTTCTTCGCCCTCGCGGCGTCCGAGGCGCTCAAGGCGCACCCGAAGATCAACTCCACGGTCGAGGGTGACGAGATCGTCTACCCGGACCACGAGAACGTCTCGATCGCGGTCGACACCGAGCGCGGCCTGCTCACCCCGGTGATCAAGGATGCCTCGGGCCTGTCGCTCGCCGACTTCTCGAAGGCGATCGCGGACCTCGCCGAGCGCACCCGCAACAACCAGCTCAAGCCGGACGAGCTCGCCGGCGGCACGTTCACGCTGACCAACACCGGTTCGCGTGGCGCGCTGTTCGACACCCCCGTCGTGTTCCTGCCGCAGTCGGCGATCCTCGGCACGGGCATCGTGACGAAGCGCCCGGCGGTCGTGAAGGTCGACGGACAGGAGGCGATCGCGATCCGTTCGTTCGTCTACCTCGCCCTGTCGTACGACCACCGGATCATCGACGGCGCGGACGCGTCGCGGTACCTCGTCGCGGTGAAGAACCGTCTCGAGGAGGGCAACTTCGGCCCGAACCTCGGCTACTGAGTCGACGGTCCGATCCACACCGGACGGCCCCGGTCCCCTCGAGGGACCGGGGCCGTCCGGCGTTCCGGGTCCGGGCTCCGGGCTCCGGGCTCGGGGCTCCTGGCTCCGTCAGAGCAGGCTCGTCATCGCGGTGACGAGCCCGCCGGTGACCACGGTGCCGACCACGACGTGTCTGACCGGTACCCGTCGTCCGCGACCGAGCGGGACTCCTCGCTCCACGAGGTCCCGCACCACCTGCGCCATCGTCCCGACGACGTCCCCGGCGTCGATCGACGTGGGCCTGGCTGCGCCGGGTTCCTCGTCGAGGAACACGGAGGCGGGTCTGCTCCACCGCACGGGCCTCGGCGGGGCGGCTCCGACGACGAGGTCGAGCGCCTCGGCGATCGTTCCGGCGTCCCCGCTGCGAGCAGCATCGAGGACGGGGTCGAGGGTGTGGCGTGCCCCGGACCGAGCGTCCACGCGGTCCCACACCGCTCGGGCGGCGGTGACGAGCTGACCGGCGCCGTCGAGGTCGACGGGCGGCGGCAGTGGAGGCAGCCGCGATCCCGGACGACCGGCCGGCGGCGCCGGCTGCGGTGGCACTGGCTGCGGTGGCACTGGCCCAGGTGGCACCGGGTCGGTGCAGACCGGTGCTGCCCCGGGAGGATCGTCGGCCACGATGATCGCTCCGGCCTCGTCGACACGCACGGCTCCGAAGGGCACGACGCCCAGTTCGACGCTGCCGGATCGTGCCCGTGCCGCGAGTTCGAGCAGGGGCACCGTGAGGGTCACCGCGACGCCCTCGGTCGGGACGCCGAGCGCATCGAGGGCGTCCTCGAGGGGCCGCGCGCTCGGGTGCAGGACCTCGGCCGCGAGGTGCCCGCGGGGGCACCTGCCGACGCGCGTCACCGGCACGAGGTGCGGACCGACGCCGGCTGCGCGGTCGGCGACCCACCTCGAGAACGCGACCGGGTCACGGGTGCCGCACCACCGGATGCTGTCTGCTGTCGTCGTCACGGTGACGAGCATCGCGGGGGCGGGGCGGGCCTCCCGGCCGGGGAGGACGATCTGTGGACGGCGCCGTTCGCCCACAGCCTGGTACCCAGCGGTCCACGAGCGATGGTCGAGGCCGTATCCTGGTCGCATGGCACGCAGCACTCCCCAAGCAACGACGGCGAAGGAGCCGGGTCGTCTCAAGCAGATGTACCAGGTCTTCACGATGACCCGTCGGGCCGACCCGAAGTCCGTCTGGTGGTTCCTGCTGGCGTTCGTCGGCCCCGTCGTGGCGGGCGTGCTGCTCGCGCTGCTCCTGCCGGGGCAGAACTGGCTCGCGATCACGCTGTGGATCGTCGCCGGTGTGCTGCTCGGTGTGCTGCTCTTCCTCATCGTCCTCGGTCGTCTCGCGGAGCGCGCCGCGTACTCGCAGATCGCCGGCCAGCCCGGCGCCGTCGGTGCGGTGCTCTCGAACTCCCTGCGTCGCCAGTGGCGTTCGAGCGAGATGCCCGTCGCCGTGCACGGCCGGTCGCAGGCTGCCGTCTACCGCGCGGTCGGCACCCCCGGCGTCGTCCTGATCACCGAAGGGCAGCGCGGCAACCTCAAGCGTCAGGTTGACGAGGAGCGCCGCAAGGTCCAGCGCATCGTCCCGAACGTCCCCGTGCACGTGGTCCACGTCGACGACGACGAGGACGGCGTGACGCTGCACAAGCTGCCGCGGGCGATGAACAAGTACAAGAAGGCGCTGAACCGCAACGAGGTCCTGGCGGTCGCGAACCGGCTCGACTCCCTCACGCACAGCCCGGCGGCCGCGATCCCGAAGGGCATGGACCCGATGCGGGCTCGTGCCGGACGGCCGCGCTGACCGTCCCGCACGACGTCACGACGACGCCCCGACCGTGCCAGGTCGGGGGCGTCGTCGCGTTCGGGACTCCTGGGTGCAGCGCGCAGTCGTACGCGTGCATCGTCCGACATCACATGCCTCGATCGACCGGTGCGACCTCGAACGACGCGCGTGACCGATGCCGCTGCCGCGCCGGCCGCTCGCGCCCCGCCACGAACCCTTCCCGCCGCGCGCCCCTCCTGCTGGGTCAGCGCCGGACGAGCACCGTCCCGGCGATGCGGTCGTGCGCGCCACGGCTGTCGCGGTCGATGATGAGCGCCGGGACGACCAGGCAGAGCAGCACCGTCCGGACGATCGGTCGCCACACCCCGACGTAGCCGCCGCGGATCGGGACGACCCGGAGCCCCACGCAGACGTGCCCGAAGGACCCGGAGAGCGTGCAGATGAACAGGACCTGCAGCGCGGCGAAGATCGCGAGCTGCATCCAGGTGTGCGCGATGTCGCCGGACCCCTCGAGCGGCGACCACACGCCCGTGACGTAGGCGACGAGGTCGGCGAGGATGCCGTCGACGAGCAGTCCGACCACGCGACGACCGATGCGGCCGACACTGCGCGGACCGTCCTCCGGGAGCCCGAGGTCCTTGCCCGGCCAGCCGTCCGGGTGCTCTCCACCGGGGTGTGCCGAGGACGCCGAGGGCGGGGTGGTGCTGCGGGCCATGCCTCAAGGGTAGGCGACTCCGTGCCCGTAACACGCACGAAACAATGCAGTCATGTCCGGGAAACCCGGTGTCAATAGCCTCGTCGGAGGGTGCACCCGCGGCACCTCCGACATCACCTACCCCCCAGGAGATCGACACACATGTTCAGCGATTCCTCCGAGGTGCTCGCCTTCATCAAGGACACGGACGTCAAGTTCCTCGACATCCGCTTCACGGACCTGCCCGGTGTCCAGCAGCACTTCAACATCCCGGCGTCGACGGTCGACGAGGACTTCTTCTCGGTCGGACAGCTCTTCGACGGCTCCTCGATCCGCGGCTTCGCGTCGATCCACGAGTCGGACATGCAGCTCATCCCGGACGTGACGACGGCGTACATCGACCAGTTCCGCGCCGAGCGCACGCTGATCATGATCTTCGACATCTACAACCCGCGGAACGGCGAGATCTACGGCCGCGACCCGCGCCAGGTCGCGAAGAAGGCCGAGAAGTACCTCGCGTCGACGGGCATCGCGGACACCGCGTTCTTCGCCCCCGAGGCCGAGTTCTACATCTTCGACGACGTCCGCTACTCCGTCACCCAGAACAAGTCGTTCTACTCGGTCGACTCGGAAGAGGGCGCCTGGAACACCGGTCGCGAGGAAGAGGGCGGCAACCTCGCGAACAAGACCCCGTACAAGGGCGGCTACTTCCCGGTCTCCCCCGTCGACAAGACGGCGGACCTGCGCGACGACATCACCCTCAAGCTGATCGAGGCGGGCTTCGAGCTCGAGCGCTCGCACCACGAGGTGGGCACCGGCGGCCAGCAGGAGATCAACTACAAGTTCGACACGATGGTCCACGCCGCGGACGACATCCTGAAGTTCAAGTACATCGTCAAGAACACGGCCGACCAGTGGGGCAAGGTCGCCACGTTCATGCCGAAGCCGCTCTTCGGTGACAACGGCTCGGGCATGCACACCCACCAATCGCTCTGGTCGGACGGCAAGCCGCTCTTCTACGACGAGAACGGCTACGGCGGCCTCTCCGACCTCGCTCGTTGGTACATCGGCGGCATCCTGAAGCACGCCCCGGCGCTGCTCGCGTTCACGAACCCGTCGATCAACTCGTACCACCGCCTGGTCAAGGGCTTCGAGGCTCCGGTCAACCTGGTCTACTCGGCCGGCAACCGCTCCGCCGCGATCCGCATCCCGATCACCGGCACGAACCCGAAGGCGAAGCGCATCGAGTTCCGCGCGCCGGACGCTTCGGGCAACCCGTACCTCGCGTTCGCCGCGCAGCTGATGGCGGGCCTCGACGGCATCCAGAACCGCATCGAGCCGCACGAGCCGGTCGACAAGGACCTCTACGAGCTCCCCCCGGAGGAGGCCAAGGGCATCCCGCAGGTGCCGGGCTCCCTCGACGAGGCGCTCGACGCGCTCGAGGCGGACCACGAGTTCCTCACGAAGGGCAACGTCTTCACCGAGGACCTCATCCAGACGTGGATCGACTACAAGCGTGAGAACGAGATCCTCCCGCTCGCGCAGCGTCCGCACCCGTTCGAGTACGAGCTGTACTTCGGCGTCTGACCCTCGCTCACCTCGGAAGGGCCCCGCACCACACGGTGCGGGGCCCTTCCGCGTACACGGCGCGCGCTGGGAACGCGAGTGCTCCGCTGAGGCGACAGCGTTCGGCGAACCGTTCGCGGTGCACTGTCGCCTTCGGAGAGTCATCGGCGGGGAGGCGCGCGGCCGTGTCCGCGACGGCGCACGGGCAGTGGACGGGACCGCCTGGAGGCCCGGTGCCGATTCGGCGTACCGGCACCGGGCCTCCAGACCGTCGCGCCACTACCCGCCCGTTCCTTCCCATCACAGTGAGGATGGCAAGCGGGAACGAGCGTACCTGGTCGGACCGCAGCACCAGGTACGCCCGGAACAACCAGGTACGCCCGGAACGGCCAGGCTGCCCCGGGCACGCGAGAGCGGGGCCCGCGCCGCCCCGGCACGGACCCCGCTCCTGGCGGTGACGACTACCGCCCTGTGGCCAGCACGTCGTTCGCCCCCGCCGCCACGCTCACGGGTGCACCCGTGACCGGCGTGGGCCGCCCCAGGGAACGGACGGACCACCCCGCCTCGACCCAGTCGGCGACCGGGAGGCAGTTGCGCGCGTCGATGACGACGCGACGTCCGACGAGCAATCCGAGCGCCACGGGTGACGCCTGCACGACCTCGTCCCACTCGGTCAGGACGAGCACGACGTCGGCACCCTCGACGGCGTCCTCCTTCGTGGCGGCGTAGGACAGCGTCGGGAAGGACCGCCGGGCGGTCTCGTTCGCCTCCGGGTCCCACAGCGTGACCTGCGCACCCCGGAGATGCAGCGCGGCCGCCACGTTGAGCGCCGGGGAGTCGCGGACGTCATCGGTGAGCGGCTTGAACGCGGCGCCGACCACGGCCACGCGGCGGTTCAGCACCGAGCCCCCGAGCGCCTCGATCGTCATGTCGATCACCCGCTCGCGCTGCCCCATGTTGATCTCGTCGACCTGCTGCATGAGCCCGACGACCCGACCGGCGCCGATCTCGTTCGCGCGGTGCATGAGCGCGCGGATGTCCTTCGGCAGGCAGCCGCCTCCGAAGCCGAGCCCGGCGTTCAGGAACTTCCTGCCGATGCGGACGTCGTGCCCGAGCGCGTCGGCGAGCGTCGTGACGTCGGCTCCGGTGATCGCGCACATCTCGGAGATTGCGTTGATGAACGAGATCTTCGTCGCGAGGAACGCGTTCGCGCTGACCTTCACGAGCTCGGCGGTCGCGAGGTCGGTCGAGATGACCGGCGTGCCCTCGGCGATCGGTGCGGCGTAGACCTCACGGATCACGGCGTCCGCCGCGGCCGAGGCGCCGCCCCAGACCAGGCGGTCCGGGTGGAGGGTGTCGTCGACGGCCTTGCCCTCGCGGAGGAACTCCGGGTTCCAGACGAGTTCGGCCTGGATGGCGGCGGGGCTGAACTCGCGGACGATGCCGCGCAGCCGCTCGGCGGTCCCCACGGGCACGGTGGACTTGCCGACGATGAGCCCGGGGTGGGTGAGGTGCTCGGCGACCCCGCGGGTCGCGGCCTCGACGTAGGTCAGGTTCGCAGCGTGCGACCCGGCCTTCTGCGGCGTGCCGACGCACACGAAGTGGACGTCCGCCGCGGCGACGGCCTCGGCGAGGTCGGCCGTGAAGCGGAGCTTCCCGGTGGCGACGTGCTTCGTGATGAGTTCGGGCAGGCCGGGCTCGTAGAACGGCACCTCGCCGGCGGACAGGGCGGCGAGCTTCGCGGGGTCGACGTCCACGCCGATGGTCTCGAAGCCCATCTCGGCCATGGCGGCCGCGTGGGTGGCGCCGAGGTACCCGGTGCCGATGACGCTGATGACGGGAGCCGGCCGCACGTCGGCGGCATCGGTCTTCTTCTGAGCGGTCACTGCTTGACCTCCTGCAGGTCGTAGTCGGTGTCGGTGCGGGCGATGCCCTCGGCGAAGGTCGCCAGGCTGTCGGCGCGGGAGTCGAGGCGCCAGTCATTGGTGGTGCGGGTGCCGTCCACGATGGTGGTGGCCACCTGGCTGAAGTACGCGAAGCCGATGACGTCGCGGTTGGCGGGATCGGCGAGGGCGTCGAAGAGCGAGGCGATCCACTGCGACTTCTGGCTGTCCGAGACGGTGCCCCCGGTCTCGGTCGCGCCGATCTCGTTCAGCAAGATGTGCTTGCCGGGAGCGACCTGACGGATCTGCGCGAGGGTGGCGCCGAAGGTGTTCTGGAACGTGGGCTGCTCGGTGGCCGTGCGGTAGTAGCCGCTCATGCCGACCCAGTCGACGTAGTCCGCGCCCGGGTAGTACTGCCGCATGTAGTCGAGCGTCTGGTACGTCGCGTTGCCGAGCTTGTCGATGCGCGACGGCGACCAGTTCCAGATGACGTAGTCGTTCGCCCCGTTGGCCTGGAAGACGTCGTGCACGTGCTTCCACATCGCGACGTACGAGCCCGGCGCGTTCTGCTGCTTCGACCCCTCGGACCAGTTGTACCACTGGCCGTTCATCTCGTGGTCGAGGCGGATGACGACGGGCATGCCGTTCGCCTTCAGCGCCGACGCGTAGGACGCGAGGTAGTCGTCGAACTTCCCGGAGACGATGTCCTGGTTCGTGTAGCCCTCGACGTACGGCTGGTCGTTGCCGGTCTTCGCGGGAACGGTCTCCCACGTCATCATCGGCAGGCGGCCGTTCGCCCACGACCGCTGGACGGCGCTCGCGTTGAAGTCCTGGTCGAAGCCCTGGAAGTACCCCACCATGTTCGTGGCACGGCCGACCTCCTGCGTGACGCGGTCGTACTCTGCCCAGTTGAACGGGGACTGCGTCGTGTAGAGCCCGTACCAGCGGGACTGCTGGCCGAGGATCTGTGCCTTGGTCGGGGTCGTGATCGGCTCGGACGCGACCGGGTCCTTCGAGGTGCCGGCGTTCCCACCGGTCCCGCCGGACGCGCCGGAGCCGGAGCTCCCGCCGGCACCACCGGCGGGGTTCCCCGCGGCGCCCCCGCCCGAGCCCTTCCCGGCGGAGGAGGAGCCGGCAGCGCCCCCGCCCGAGCCCGACCCGGCTGCCGACGCCTTCCCGCCGCTCGTCGCCGCACCGAGGTCGGACTGCAGCGAGGCGATCTGCGCCTTGAGGCGGGTGATCTCCTCGGCCCGGGAACCGGCCTGGGCTCCCGACGAGTCGAGCTTGCCCTCGAGCTGCCAGATGGTCCGCTGCGCGGCGTCGAGCTTCGCACTGAGCTCGGCGGCGGTGGGCTGCTTCGCCTTCGGCGGGGTGACGCCGAGGGCGGTCTGCACGGCACTCGACACGGGGCCGGCCGGCGAGACCCAGACGGTCCACGTGATCAGGCCGAGCACCAGGACGATCGCGGCCGTGCCGACGGCGGTACGGCGAGCGTGCTTGCTGGACTGTGCCCACCACGTGCTGGTGGAACGGATGAGGTCAGACAATGAGGAACGCCTCCAGTGCGAAGACCGCGAACCCGATCAGGTACGGGATCGCCGCGTAGGGATTGACACGACGGGCCTTGGTGACCGCCGGACGAGCGGGCGCCGACGCCGCCACGGCCGCCGACCGTCGCGTGGCGAGCACCGTCGCGGTCGAGTTCGTCGTGACGTCGGCCCCGAAGAGCTCGTCGAACGCGCGGTCGGCCGCGGCCTGGTCGTCGCCGCCGACGCGCGAGCGGGCGGCGTCCGCCTCCACACGCGAGCGGACGACGTCGGTGCGGTCCACCGGCGGCAGCCCGGCGTCGACCGGACTGACCGGCGGTGCCCCGAGTGCGTTCGGCTGGACGGCGTCCGCCGGGTCCTCCTCCATCGGCCCGCCGGCGTAGGCTCCGGCGCGGGTCCCCCAGCCGGACGCGTGCGCCAATCGGAAGAAGCCGATGAGGCGGATCGGCATGAGGAAGAACGTCGACACGATGATGAACATCGGCAGGCGGAAGAAGTCGCTCGGCTTCTCGGCCAGGTGCCGCATCTGTCGGATCGCCATGCTCAGCACGCTCGACACGACCATGAGTCCGGCGACGTAGACGAACCCCGTCGAGAAGCCGTACTGCTGCAGGATGCCCTGGTACAGGTTCTCGCCCTGCCCGGTCACGGCGCGGTAGATCCAGCCGGCGATCACACCGAAGAGCATGAACGGCAGGATGATGTCGGTCAGGAAGAAGACCGCCAGGATCGGCGCGTGCCCGAGCATCCACGGCAGCATCCGCAGCGTGTTGTACTGCGAGCCGCGCGCCCAGCGGAGCTGCTGCTTGAACAGCTTCTTCACCTGCAGCGGAGCGTCCGTGTAGACCAGCGACGTGTACTGGTACACGGTCCGGTAGCCCTCCTTGAGGGTCAGGTTCGTCAGGGTCCGGTCGTCGGACACCTCGAGGAACACCCCCATGAACTTCTCGTGCATGAACCGGTCCATGACCCGGACGAGGATGTTCCGGCGGAACGCGATCGTCCGGCCCGGCAGGCACCCGATCTGGCCGAGCACGCTCTGCGCCGGCATCGAGTAGAGCGCCCGCGAGTTCTCGAGCCAGTCGGCCCAGCGGGTGATCCACGAGCGGGTCGGCTCGAGGATGCGCTGGCGGGTGGTGACCCCGCCGACGGACTCGTCGGCGAAGGGCTTGAGCAGCTCGTCGAGGGTGCCGGGCGTCCACACCGTGTCGGAGTCGACGAGCACGGTGATGTCACCGGTGGACATCTCGGTGCCGACCTTGACGGCGTTGCGCTTGCCCGGGATGGGCGTGTGGGTCCAGCGGACGAGCGGGGTGAACTCGTCGCACACCTGCTCCAGCGCCTCGTTCCTCGCGCCGTTGATCACGACGATGATCTCGCCGGGACCCTGTTCGACCATGCGGCCGATCACGTCGCGGAAGAGGTCGATCGGCTCGTCGACGACGGGGACGACCACGCTGGTGGTGCCGGTGTAGGTGCCGGTGAAGGGGCGGTAGCGGGCGGACAGGACGACCTTGAGCAGCCAGAGCAACCAGATCACCGCGGAGTACACGGCGAACAGGTAGAACTCGGGGTGCCCGTCGACCATCTGCCGGATCTGCAGAATGAAGGTGAACATCGATCCCTGCTTCAACGTTCGAGGTGGGGATTCCGCTTCATCGAGGAACCGTGGGCGGTTCGGGTGAGCCCATTGAGACAGAAGCTGGGTGTCGCCGCAACGCGACCCCTGTCCGGGGGTGTTTCCAGCACGTGACGGGGTACAACTCGGTCCCCCTCACGCGGTGACGCCGTTGTCCGCACTGCTGCTGACAGCAGGAAGGTGGACCGGTCCACCGTCCTGCAGCACGCAACACCGAGCGTCGACCGGCCGGGAGGCGCGAAGCGGTTCTCAGGGGAACCCCAGATCAGACGCCCCTTACCCCTGTTCAGGGGTCACCTGGTCATCTCGGCTCGCCACGACCTCGTCGACTGTCGATCACGGTCCGGTCACGACCCGGCGGATCGATCGTCGCGGGGTACAGCACACCTGCCCCCGGGGGACACCGCGCGACGCGGAGATTTCATCATCGACGACACGTCACGTTCCGCGGCCGACGTCGTCTCGGGCGTGTCGTGGGGCGCTCAGGCGCCGTAGAACTCCCGCTCGAACACCTGGCGAGCGCGTCGGGTGACCCCGAGGTAGTCGTCCTCGAGCCGCGACGCCGAGCCCGGCGGGTACTCCATCAGCCGCGCGATCCCCTCGAGCTGCACGCGGTCGACGGGCAGCACGTCGGTGGTCTTCCCCGACCAGAGCACGAGCGCACTCCGGGTGCGGGAGGCGAAGCGCCAGGCGGCACCGAGGCGTTCGGCGTCCTCCGGTGCGACGAGCCCGGCGGCGGTGGCGGCGTCGAGGGCCTCGAGCGTCGACGTCGTCCGCAGCCCCGGCACGGTCGTCGCGTGCTGCAGTTGCAGCAGCTGGACGAACCACTCCACGTCGCTGAGCGACCCGCGGCCGAGCTTGAGGTGCCGCGCCGGGTCCGCCCCGCGCGGCAGCCGCTCGGACTCGACCCGAGCCTTGATGCGCCGGACCTCGCGGACCGCCTGCTCGTCGATGCGCTCGGGGTACCGCGTGCCGTCGGCGAGGTGCTCGAAGTCGCGGAGCAGGGCGTCGTCGCCGACGGCGCCGCGGGCCCGGAGGAGCGCCTGCGCCTCCCACGTCAGCGACCACCGGGCGTAGTAGGCGCCGTACGACTCGAGCGTGCGGACGACGGGTCCGTTCTTGCCCTCCGGCCGCAGGTCGGTGTCGAGCTCGAACGGGTGGATCGCGTCGTCGGTCAGCCGCGACAGCTCGCGCACGATCGTCTGCGCGGCGCGCGAGGCCTGCTCCGGCGCGAGGTCCCCGGACGCCCGGTACACGTAGAGGAGGTCGGCGTCGGACCCGAAGCCGAGCTCCCGACCGCCGAACCGTCCCATCGCGACGATGCCGAACGCGAGCCCGGGCGGGGCGTCCCGTCGGGCGAGGGCGAGCGCACCGGCGAGGGTCGCCTCGGTGACGTCGGACAGCGCCGGGCCGAGCGCGTCGACGTCCAGGTGACCGAGGACGGCCGCCATGCCGAGCCGCAGGGTCTCACGTCGTCGGGCGGACCGCACGAGGGCGGCGGCGCCGTCGACGTCGGCGCCGTGGCGCGCGGTCGTCGCGGAGTGCTCGGCGAGGAGCGACGCGAGGGGCCTCGGTCGGAGCAGCGCGTCCGGCTCGTCGAGCCAGGCGACCGCCTCGGGGAACCGTTCGAGCAGACCGGCGAGGAACGCCGACTCGGACAACACGGTCGTCAGGGAGTGCGCGGCGCCCGACGAGTCGCGGAGCATGCGGAGGAACCAGCTCGACTCCCCCAGGGTGTCGCTGAGGCGACGGAAGGCCAGGAGCGCCCGGTCCGGAGCCGGCCCCTCCGCCATCCACCGCAGGAGCACCGGCAGCAGGTTCCGCTGGATGGCCGCACGTCGGCTCGTGCCCTGGGTCAGCGCACGGATGTGGCCGAGGGCGCCGGCCGGGTCCGCGAAGCCGATCGCCCCGAGCCGGTCCGCCGCCTGGTCGTTCGTCAGCACGATGTCGCCGTCGGTCGCCGCGACCGCGGAGAGCAGCGGACGGTAGAACAGCCGCTCGTGCAGCCCGCGGACCTCGAGCTTCACGCCACGCCACCGCTGCTCCAGCGCAGCGGCCGAGGTCGCGAGACCGGTCGACCGGGCGAGCACCCGCAGCTCGTCCTCGTCCGCGGGCATCAGGTGCGTGCGCTGCAGCCGCCGGAGCTGGATGCGGTGCTCGAGCAGGCGCAGCAGGGCGTAGTCGGGCCCGAAGCGTGCCGCCTCGGGACGGCCGACGTACCCGGCGGCGGCCAGGGCGTCCATCGCCTCGAGGGTGGAGCGGACCCGCACGGACTCGTCGTCGCGGCCGTGCACGAGCTGCAGCAGCTGCACGGTGAACTCGACGTCGCGCAGGCCGCCGGGTCCGAGCTTGATCTGCCGGTCGACCTCGTCGTCGGGGATGTGGTCGGTGACCCGCTCCCGCATCCGTTGGACCGACTCGACGAACCCGGGCCGACCGGCGGAACTCCACACGAAGGGGGCGACCGCGGCCGCGTACCGCTCCCCCAGGTCTCGGCTGCCGGCGATCGGCCGCGCCTTGAGCAGCGCCTGGAACTCCCACCCCTTCGCCCAGCGCTCGTAGTAGGCCACGTGCGAGTCGAGCGTCCGGACGAGCGCGCCGTCCTTGCCCTCCGGCCGGAGGTTCGCGTCGACCTCCCACAGCGCGGGCTCGGCCGCGAGGTCGGTGATCGCGTGCGTCGCCGCGATGGCCAGGCGCGTCGCGATGAGGACGGCCCGGTCGGTGCCGACGCCGGTGTCCGCATCGTCGTCGCGGGTCGGCTCGGTGACGAAGATGACGTCGACGTCGCTGACGTAGTTGAGCTCGCGGGCGCCGGCCTTCCCCATGCCGATCACGGCGAGCGGGGTGGCCTCGACGTCGGCGGCGGGGAACGGGACCTCGCGTCGGGCGACGGCGACCGCCGCCTCGAGCGCCGCGCCCGCCAGGTCGGCGAGCCCCGCGGCGACGGCCGGGAACACCTCGGTCGGGGCGGGGTGCAGCACGTCGAACAGGGCGATCTGCGCCAGGTGCCGCCGGTAGCGCACGCGGAGCCGGAGCCGGGCGTCCTCACCGGTCGTGTCGGCCACCGCCTCGGCAAGCGACGCCGTGTACGCCTCCTGCGACCACGGCGCGGCGACCGGTTCGAGCAGCAGGGCGATCTCCGTCGGCCGGCGGTGCAGGAACTCGCCGAGGCCCGTCGACGCACCGAGCAGTCGGACGAGCCGCTCCGTGGCAGCCGTGTCCGCCAGGACCGGCCGGAGCTCGTCCGGCGCACGCTCGAGCAGCCGCTCGAGCAGCCGGAGCGCGCCGTCGGGATCGGCCGTGGACTCCCACAGCGCCGGGGCGTCGGTGACCGGCACCCGCACGTCGGGGCCGAACCGCGCCTCCAGGCCGGCGATCCGTTCCAGGCTCTCGGACAGCTCCGCGAAGCCCAGGCGGGCCATCTCGGAACGGGACGTCCTCGTCCGACCGGTCATGCGTGGCGCTCCCGGCGGCTGCTAGAGCGCGCCGAGGTTGGTGCGGAGCTCGAACGGCGTCACCTGGTCGCGGTAGGCCTTCCACTCCTGCCGCTTGTTGAGCAGCACGAAGTTGAAGACCTGCTCGCCCAGGGTCTCGGCGACGAGCTCCGAGTCCTCCATCAGACCGAGCGCGTGGTCGAGGCTGGCCGGGAGCTGCTTGTAGCCGAGGGCCTTGCGCTCGGCGTCGGACAGGCTCCAGACGTTGTCCTCGGCCTCCGGCGGGAGCTCGTAGCCCTCGTCGATGCCCTTGAGGCCCGCCGCGAGGAGCAGCGAGTACGCCAGGTACGGGTTCGCGGCGGAGTCGATGCCGCGGTACTCGACGCGGGCGGACTGGCCCTTGTTCGGCTTGTACAGCGGCACGCGGACGAGCGCCGAACGGTTGTTGTGGCCCCAGGTCACGAAGGACGGGGCCTCGTCACCGCCCCACAGGCGCTTGTACGAGTTGACGAACTGGTTCGTCACCGCGGTGATCTCCGGCGCGTGCTGCAGCACACCCGCGATGAAGTGCTTGGCCGTCTGGGACAGCTGGTACTCGCCACCGGCCTCGTAGAAGGCGTTCTGGTCGCCTTCGAAGAGCGAGACGTGCGTGTGCATGCCGGAGCCCGGCTGACCCGACAGGGGCTTCGGCATGAAGGTCGCGTAGACGCCCTGCTCGATCGCGACCTCCTTCACCACCGTGCGGAAGGTCATGATGTTGTCCGCCATCGTCAGCGCGTCGGCGTAGCGGAGGTCGATCTCGTTCTGCCCCGGCCCGGCCTCGTGGTGGGAGAACTCCACCGAGATGCCGAGGTCCTCGAGCATCCGCACCGAGCGGCGGCGGAAGTCGTGGGCGCTGCCGCCGGGGACGTTGTCGAAGTAGCCGGCCTGGTCGACGGGCTGCGGGCCGCCGTCCGCCCAGTCGCGGCTCTTCAGCAGGTAGAACTCGATCTCGGGGTGCGTGTAGAAGGTGAACCCACGGTCGCTCGCCTTCGCCAGCGTCCGCTTCAGCACGTTGCGCGGATCGGCCACCGCGGGCTGACCGTCGGGCGTCGTGATGTCGCAGAACATCCGCGCGGTCGGGTCGACCTCGCCCCGCCACGGCAGGATCTGGAACGTCGAGGGGTCCGGGTGCGCCAGGACGTCGGCCTCGTAGGACCGCGTCAGGCCCTCGATCGCGGAACCGTCGAACCCGATGCCCTCCGCGAAGGCGCCCTCGACCTCGGCCGGGGCGATCGCGACGGACTTCAGCGTGCCGATGACGTCGGTGAACCAGAGTCGGATGAACTTGATGCCCCGCTCCTCGATGGTGCGGAGCACGAAGTCCGTCTGCTTGTCCATGGACGCCCTTTCCGTGGTGCTGCTGGGGCCTCCAGCCTATTGGTCCTCGTCGTCCCAGCGCTCGTTGTTCGCCTTGATGCGGTCCAGGGCGTGTTGCGCTTCCTCACGCGTGTCGAACGGGCCGATCCGGTCGCGCTGCGGCGACTGCGGGCCCTGCTCCACCTCGTGCGTCTTCTCGTTGAACCACCACTGGGACTCGATGCGTTCGTCGCTCATGGCGCCACCGTACCCACGGGGGTGCGGCGGTGCCCGGGTGCGGCCCGCGGCAGGTGCGCAGCCGAGTCTCGGGCTGCGCGACAGTTCTCGCGGGTCAGGGCGCGCGATCGGTCGCTCAGCTCGAGACTCGCGGAGTCGCGGAGCGGGGACCGGTCGGGCGGTGGCGGTGCCGGCGACGGCCTGGAGGCGCGGTGCCGGTCCGGCGGGTCGACACCGCGCCTCCAGGCCGTCGCGGCTGGCGCGGGGCGCTGCGCGGGCGCGTCCGAGGGCGGGTTCGAGGCGGGGGCGTCGCCGGGGCACCGGGCGGCGTCTCGTCACCGACGGGGCGTCTCGCGCCGACGCCGGCGTCCCGCGCACGTGCCGCTCGGGCTCCCGCGCGCACGCTGGCGTCTCGACGAGTGATGCCCGAGCCGTGCCGCGCGGACACCCGGGGGGCCGGCGGGACGACCGCGCGCCGCACCCGGTTAGAGTGGTCGGCATGCCCCGGGACGCACACGGACACCTGACCGCCGGCCGGATCTCCCCCCAGCGCCCCGTGCCGAAGGACATCGAGCGTCCTGAGTACGTCGGGCGTGCGGAGCCGCACGAGCACGGCCTCGGCGACACCTACACCCCGGACGAGGTCGAGCGCATCCGGACGGCCGGACGCATCGCCTCGCAGGCCATCGACGCCGTCGGCGAGGCCATCCGCCCCGGGATCACCACGGACGAGCTCGACCGGATCGGGCACGAGTTCGTCGTGTCGCACGGCGCCTACCCCTCGACGCTCGGCTACCGCGGGTACCCGAAGTCGCTCTGCTCGAGCCTCAACGAGGTCATCTGCCACGGGATCCCGGACGACACCGTGCTGCAGGAGGGTGACCTGGTCAACATCGACATCACCGCCTACAAGGACGGCATGCACGGCGACACGAACCGCACGTTCGTCGTCGGGCAGGCCTCGCAGGAGGTCCAGGACCTGGTGGACCGGACCCGCACCGCGCTCGAGCGCGGGATCAAGGCCGTGGCGCCCGGGCGCCAGGTCAACGTCATCGGGCGGGCGATCGAGGCCTACGCGAAGCGTTTCGGCTACGGCGTCGTCCGTGACTACACGGGCCACGGCGTCGGCCGGGCGTTCCACTCCGGGCTGATCATCCCCCACTACGACGCGCCCCGCTTCGACGACGTCATGGAGCCGGGGATGGTGTTCACCATCGAGCCCATGCTCACGCTCGGCGGCATCGAGGCCGACATCTGGTCGGACGACTGGACCGTCAGCACGCGCGACAAGTCCTGGACCGCACAGTTCGAACACACCCTCGTCGTCACCGAGCGCGGCGCGGAACTCCTCACCGTCTCCTGACGGTCACTCTCGAAAGGCACCGCTTCTCATGACCTCCCTCGCAGTCGGCGTCGACATCGGCGGTACGGGCATCAAGGGCGCGATCGTCGACGTCGCCACCGGCGAGCTGACGACCGACCGGATCAAGAAGGCCACTCCCGAGGGCGGCAAGCCGCACGACATCGTCGCGGTGGCGAAGTCGATCCTCGACGAGCTCGCCCCGGCTGCGGACGTGCCCGTCGGGGTCTGCTTCCCGGCGATCGTCCGCGACGGCAAGACCATGTCGGCCGCGAACGTGTCGAAGAAGTGGATCGGCTTCGAGGCCGAGGCGCTGTTCGAGAAGGAACTCGGTCGCTCCATCCACTTCGTCAACGACGCCGACGCCGCCGGGTTCGCCGAGCAGCAGTTCGGTGCGGCGAAGGGCAAGGACGGGCTCGTCGTGGTCACGACCCTGGGTACCGGCATCGGCACGGCGCTGATCAACGACGGTGTGCTCATCGTCAACTCGGAGCTCGGCCACCTGGAGATCGACGGGCACGACGCCGAGACGAAGGCCTCGTTCGCGGCGAAGGAGCGGGACGAGCTGTCCTGGAAGCACTGGGCGAAGCGCCTGCAGAAGTACTACTCGACGCTCGAGGCACTGCTCTCCCCCGAGCTCTTCGTCGTCGGCGGCGGCGTGTCGAAGCACCACGAGGAGTTCCTGCCGCTGCTCGACCTGCAGGCGGACATCATCCCCGCGACCCTCCGCAACAACGCCGGCATCATCGGCGCGGCGACCCTGGCGTCCCGGAGCAAGTAGCGGCCGCGAGCGGGCAGGACATGCCGCGCGTGGTCCGTCGACCGGGTGCGATCGGTCAGGTAGCGGCATCGAGCGTGACAGTTCTGGCCCGCTCGGCGGCCGAGGGAGCCTGGGAGTCCGGGAGCCTGGCCGCCGGCACGCCGGGCGGGACACCGGGTCGGCGGCGGCAGCGGTAGACTCGGCACTGCGAATGGGTCGGTGAGACGGTCGCGTCGCTCCCCCGGGAGCGCCGAGGAACGTCCGGGCTCCACAGAGCAGGGCGGTGGGTAACACCCACCCGGAGCAATCCGCGAGACAGTGCCACAGAAAGCAGACCGCCGGCGGCGACGTCGGTAAGGGTGAAACGGTGGTGTAAGAGACCACCAGGGGTCCGGGTGACCGGATCCGCTCGGTAAACCTCGCCCGGAGCAAGGTCAGACAGAGGACGACGAGGCTGCTCGCTGAGTCCTCGGGTGGACCGCTGGAGGCCGGCGGCAACGTCGGTCCGAGAGAGATGGCCGTCACCGCGAGAGCGGGACAGAACCCGGCGTACGGCCGGCCCGTTCGCACCCACGCACCACGTGCGCGCCCCGCGACCCGACGACGGACGGGAGGCGCGTGGCGGTGCCGCCACGAGCCTCCCGTCCGTCGGGTCCGGCGCGTCTACAGGCCGGACTCGGCCGTGCGCACCAGGATCGCGTCGCTGTCGGGGCACAGCACGACGTCGTCGGGCGCGGCCCGACGGATGTCCTGCAGGTCCGAGTTCGTGAGCGTCACGCCGGAGGCGGTGGACACCCCGCCCTGCAGCAGGGACGCACCGAAGCCGTAGCGTGCACGCTGGCGGTCGTAGAGCGCCAGCAGGTCCGCGGGCACCTTCGCCGCGACGGCCGCACGGCTCTGCACGGCGGACTCGCGGTCGGCCTCGACGCGGGCGATCTCGGTGTCGCGCTCGGCGACCAGGGTGGCACGGTCGGCCTCGACCTGGGCGAGCTTCCCCTCGATGTCCCCGACGCGGGCGCGGTGCACGTCGAGCTGCTCCATGACCTCGAGCTCGGCGGTCTCGAGGTCCCCGATGCGACGACGGAGGGACGCCATCTCGCTCTCGAGCCCGGCGGCGTCCTTCGCGCTCGCCACGTTCTGCAGCATCGTGGTGTCCCGTTCGATGCGGGCCTGCGCCGTGGCGGTGTCGGACTCCAGTCGGGCGAGCTCCCGCTCGGCGTCCTCGACCAGGCCGGTCGCGGCGGCGAGCTCGGCGCGCAGCGAGGCGGCGGTCGTGCCGAGTTCGGTGAGCCGGTCGCCCTTCTGCAGGGCGGTGATGCGGTGCGACAGACGGGTCACGTCGTTGTCGAGGCGCTGGAGGTCGAGGAGGACGACCTGGTCCTCGGGTGCTGCCTTCACGGTCGGTCTCCTTCGTGGGCGGGTGCGGGGGTGGGGGTGCCGGCCACCGGCTCGGCGGCTGCGGTCGGTTCGGCGGGTGCGGCCGACTCGGCGGCTGCGGTCGGGACGGGCTCGGCCGCGGGCAGGACGGCGAAGTCCCAGGGGTCGGTGCGCAGGTCGCTGACGGTCACCCGGACCCCGGCGAGCCGTCGGAGCTGCTCGGCTGCGACGTCGAGCCAGAGCCACTCGGTCGCCCAGTGGGAGGTGTCGACCAGCGCGGGACCGTCGGTGAGCAGGGCCTGCTCACGGAACTCCGACGCCGGGTGGTGGCGCAGGTCGCTCGTGACGTAGACGTCGGCAGCACGGACGGCGGGCTCGCCGAGCAGGCTGTCGCCGGCTCCGGCGCACAGGGCGACGGTCCGGACGGCCCGGTCGAAGTCGCCCGAGACACGGACACCGGTCGCGGAGGGCGGGAGCAGGTCGACGAGTTGCCGGGCGAGCGCGCCGAGGGTGGTGCCGTCGGGCAGGACCCCGACGCGCCCGATGCCGGTCGAGGGGTCGGCACCGGGCTCGATCGGACGCTGGTCGACGAGCCCGAGCCGGTCCGCGAGCACGGCGGAGGTGCCGGTCGTCACGACGTCGGCGTTGGTGTGCGCCGCGAGCAGGGCCGTCCCGCCCCGCACGAGCGTCGCCAGGACACGACCCTTGGCGGTCGTCTCGTCGATCGTGGTGACCCCGCGCAGCAGGAGCGGGTGGTGCGTGAGGAGCAGGTCGGCACCGAGGGCGACGGCCTCGTCCGCGGTCGCGGGCACGGCGTCGACGGCGAGGTGCACGTGCTCGACCTGCTGGTCCGGGTGCCCGGAGACGAGCCCGACGGCGTCCCAGGACTCGGCGCCGGCGGCGGGCCACAGGTCCTCGATGACGGCCTGGAGTTCGCGGAGCGTCGGCATCCCGTCAGTCTACCGAGACGCGGGCGCGACGAGGTCGCTCCAGCAGGGCCGAGGTGCTCAGCGGCGGCCGAACAGGGAGCGCAGGCGGGCGACGAGTCGCGTCCACCAGCCGCTGTCCGCACCGGCCGTCGTCGGCGCGGAGCCGTGGTGGTCGTCCTGGTCCGCCTCGCTCGCGCTCGCGGGCAGCGACACCGCGTCCGGCAGCACGACGGGGGTGCTCGCCGTGACGCCCTCGTGCGCGGTCAGCGCCGCCGCGAACGCCGCCCGGTCGATGACGGTGGGGCCGGTCGCCGGCTGGACCAACGGGGTGGGCCGGGTCGAGGCCGACAGCGGCGATCCGACCGGGAGGCCCAGGGCCGGGCGGACGGGCGCCTCCCGTCCCGGGGTGGTCACCGCGGCGCCGGTGGCGTCGGTGGTGACGGTGCTCGTGCTCGCGGCCGGGGTCGCGCCCGGGCGGTCGGCGCTCGGCGGCGTCGTGGCACGCTGCACCGGACGGTTCGGCGTCGTCACGTCGGCGCGGGGCGCCGCGGCACGAGGGGCCACGGCTCCGCGCAGGGGTGTCGGGACCGGCTTCGTGGCAGCGCGTCGGAGAGCGGCTCGGTCACGGCGTGCTGCCTCGTCAGCGGCATCGGCGAGCAGGTCCGCGAACACCGAGCGGGCGAAGGCGCGGGCAGCCTCGACCTCGGCGTCGTCGAGGTGGGCGACGGTGGCCTCCCACGCGGCGAGGCGTGCGAGGTCCTCGTCGCGGCGGGCGACCTCGTCCTCGAGCAGCACGATGCGCTCGATCGTGCTGCGGCCGCTCGTGGCGGAGACCTCGACCGCCAGGTCCTCGATGCGCAACGCGATGCGGGCGGGCGGCTCGGGGAACGACGGGGCGCAGACGGCGACGTGCCGTGCACGGTCGCGGCGGCGGAAGGCGGTGGTGTCGGCGGGTTCCGCGACTGCCGGCCGCGCGGTGTCGGCGAGCTCGGTGTGGGCGACCTCGGCGTCGGCGAGCTCGGTGTCGGCGGCGGGCTGCTCCGGGACGGCGTCCGTCGTCACCGGGCGCTGCACGGGACCCGTGACCGGCGGCACCACGAGGTCCGCCAGGTACGGCGCGCGGGTGGCCGGGACGTCTCGGAGCCACTCCTCGAGCTCGCGACCGAACGGGTCGACGAGGGGGGTGCGTGCACCGGGCTGGGTCTCCATGTGACGCAGGATAGATATCACACGGGCCGGGAGCGGGGAGATCCGCGGTGTGTCGCGCATCCCGAGCCCTCGGACGTCGCGTTCCGGGCCGGAGGTGAGCGGCGTGTCACGGCCTCGGGAGCGACTCCGCGAAGCCGTCGAGCATGCGCCGTCCCTCGGGCCAGGCGCCGACGCCGCTGGCCACGTTCACGTGCTGCCGGTCCCCCACGCGGAGCACCCGGGACCCGAGCACGCCGGCGAACTCCACGGCGCGGTCGGCGGAGCAGTACGGGTCGTCGTCGCTGACCACGAGCACGGTCGGTACCGCGACGGCGCGCTGCGGGGCGTGGAAGCGGGCGGCCTCGGCGGGGAACACCGGGGCGTCCGGGTCCGGGGGCGCCACGAGGAACGCGCCGATGACCCGCCCGGCACCGTGCCCTGCGGCGTGCTCCGCCAGCCACCGGGCGACCGCCAGGACGCCGAGGCTGTGTGCGACGAGCAACGGCGGCCGCGCGCAGGCGTCGACGGCCACGGAGATCGCGCGGTCCCAGTCGTCGGGCTCGGGCTCCGACCACGACGACGGTGCGATGCGCACGGCGGCCTCGCCCCGCTCGTCCTGCCAGCGGGACTGCCAGTGCTCGGCGTCCGATCCCCAGATGCCCGGGACGACGACCCACGGGTGCCGGTCCGCCGGGCGCAGCTGCTCCTCCATCCCGGGAAGCGTAGCGGGGCGGCCGGCGACCACGGGCGTCAGGCGTGCAGGGTGTCGCGCGGGTACTCGCCGAAGCGCTTCGCGTACGCGGCCGAGAAGCGACCGAGGTGCGCGAAGCCCCACCGGACGGCGACGGCTGCGACGGTGAGCTCGGCGGGGGCACCCCGACGGAGTTCCTCCCGCACTCGGTCCATCCGGATGCCGCGGAGCATCGCGTTCGGCGCGGTCCCGACCTGGCGCTGGAACGCCTGCTGCAGTCCACGCACGCTGAGCCCGACGTGCTCGGCGACGTCGGTCGTGGTGATCGGGGTGTGCGCGTAGGCGTGCATGTACTCGATCGCCTCGCGGACGCGGCTCGTCGCGCCCTGCGGCACCGTGACCTCGGGTGCGAGCTGCTCGTGCGGGAAGGTCCGGAGCATCGCCAGGGCGGTCTCGCGAGCGGTCTCGGCCATGACGAGCGGCGACGGCGCCGTCGCGCCGAGGACGACCTGCGCTGCCCGCCGTACCTGGGCGTTCCAGAGCCGCAGGTCGTCGGTCCCGGGCCGGGCGGTGTGGTCGAAGACGATCGCGCCCGCGCTGCCGCCGTGTTCCTCAGCGGCGATGCCCTCGAGGAACCGCCGGTCGAAGTGCACGAGGTTCTGGCGGACGTCCTCGACCTCGAACACGAACGGTCGTCCGGCGGGGAACACCAGCGCGTGCCCCGGTGCGAAGGACGCTTCGTCCCGCCCGACGTCGACCGTGCCGCCGCCGTCGGTCGTCCACATGACGGCGTAGTCGTCGCCGGACGACGCTTCCCCCGTCGCCTGCGCGTCGAAGTGCGTCGACCGGAAGGACATCGAGGCGTCTCCGACCGCCTTGAAGCGGTAGCCGAAGGTCCGCGACGTGTGGCGGGCCGCGAAATGCGCGCCGTCGTACGCGTCGGAGAACAGCTGGAGCGCCGCACCCAGGTCGGTGCCCGCGGCCTCGTAGCGCATCCGCGTGTCTGCGCGCGTCTCGGTCGTCACCTGGCCGAGCGTGTCACGACGACCGCCGATCGGCACGCGCGTCGGCGGCGCGTGCGCGGACCGGCTCCCGCCGTGCGGGAACCGGATGATGGGCGGTCCGGCGCGCGGACCGGACGATCGGGCGTCAGTGCCGCCCGCGGCGGACGGTCCAGCGGTTGCGGTCGTCGACCCGCTCGTAGCGCAGGTCGTCGACGACCATCTGCACGAGCGCGAGCCCACGGCCGCCCTCGGCCAGCGCGTCGGGCAGGGACGCCGCCGACGGGTCGACGAGCACGGGCACGCCGTCGTCCGACAGCGACACCGTGACGTCGTCGGGGCCGACGTCCATCCGGAGCGAACAGGACACGCGACCACCGCCCGCGCCGTGCTCGATGACGTTCGAGGCGAGCTCGACGAGGGCGAGCTCGAGCGCCATCCGGTCCTCCTGGGACAGGTCGGGCTCGTGGTCCCACACCGAGGACAGGAAGGTGTGCACCGCCGTCACGTCGTCGGGCGGGCAGGCGAGGTCGAGGACGTGCTCGCCCTTGGTCACCGTCATCCCCAGTTCGTCACCGCGGCGTCCCCGTCCGGGTACGTCCGCAGGATCTTGTCGATGTTGGAGAGCTTGAGCACCATCTGCACCTGCTCCGAGGGGGCTGCGAGCCGGAGGTCTCCCCCGGCCTGCCGAGCGGTCTTGAGGCAGCCGACCAGGGCGCCCAGTCCGGACGAGTCCATGAACTCGACGCCGGAGAGCTCGACGACCAGACGCGCGCGTCCGCCCTCGACGACCTTCGCGACGGTCTCGCGGAAGGCACCCGCGCTCACCATGTTCAGTCGTCCGCTGCACTCGAGCACGGCGGTGTCGTCTGTTGCCTCGTGTACGACGATGTCCATGCAGGGGCCTCCTCGGTTCGGTGCGGGTGCACCCAGCAACCTACCGGGTGCGAGCCGTCAAGCGGTACGGCCTCGCCGCGTCGCGAGGACCTGGACGACGACGGCTGCCGCCATGAGCGTCGCCATCACCGCCCCCATGGCGGTCGCGGTCCCGCCGAGCACACCGGCGAGCGGGGTGCCCAGCCCACCGAGGCCGAACGTCAGACCGCCCTGCAGCGCGGCGGCGGTCCCGGGGTGCGCAGCGCCGACGTGCTGCGTCCGGGTCATCGCCGCGGGGAGCACGAACCCCCAGGCGCCCGTGACCACCGCGAGCGCGCACCACACCGGCACGGGCCCCAGCCCGGCGAGGGCGGCGACCAGCACGACCGCACTGCCGAGCGTCCCCGTGGCGAGACCGGCGGTCAGCAGGGTGTCCTCGGAGAACCGCCCGACGACGCGCCGGAACACGAGCGTCGTGACGACCATCATCGAGGCGTTCGTGGCGAACACGAGCGTGTACAGCGCTTCCGAGAAGCCGTACTGCTGCTGGAACACGAACGAGCTCGTCGCGATGTAGGCGAAGAACCCGATCGTGGACAGCACCCCCGTCAGCACGTACGCCCGGAACCGCCCGATCGCGAGCAGGTCGCGGATGCGTCGCCCGTTCGCCCGGAACCCGGTGCCGCCCCGCGCTGCCGGCGGCAGGGTCTCCCCGAAGCGCAGGACGACCGCGACCGTGAAGGCCGCGCCGAGCACCGCGAGGACGACGAACATCAGGCGCCACGAGCCGACCGTGAGCACGGCACCGCCCGCCAGCGGTGCGACGACGGGGCCGATCGCGTTGATCGCGGCGAGGGTGCCGAACACCTTCGCGGTCCGCGGTCCGGTCGTCGTGTCGGAGACCATCGCGCGCCCGGCCACCGCTCCGGCCGCTCCGGCGAGCCCCTGCAGCACCCGGGCGACGACGAGGATGCCGGCGTCGGGCGCGAGCGCGCACCCGATCGAGGCCAGCGCGAAACCGGCGGTCCCGACGAGCAGCAGCGGCCGACGTCCGATCCCGTCGCTCACCGGTCCGGCGAGGAGCTGCCCGACGGCGAACGCGACGAGGAACGCCGTGAGGGACAACTGCACGACGCCCGGCGTCGTCCCGAGCTCGCGCGCGATCGTCGGCAGCGCCGGGATGTACATGTCCGTCGCGAAGGGCGACACCCCGACGATGAGCGCCAGCGGGACGATCGGCGGCAGGGCTCCGCTCGTCGAGGTCGTCGGTCCGGTCCCCGCGCGCTCCGTCGTCACCGACGCCACGCTACGCCCGTGCGGATCGACCCGACGACGGACGGGATGCGCGGTACCGTCCGGCACCGCGCCTCCCCTTCGTCTCGTGGTCGCGTCCGCGACCAGCGGGCTCAGCCCGTGTTCTGCAGGCCGGCCGCCACGCCGTTGACGGTGAGCAGGAGCAGGCGGTGGTCGCCGTCCGTCGGGTCGGTGCTGCCGGAGGTCCGGATCGCCCGCAGGGCACGGAGCTGCAGGTGCGACAGTGCGTCGACGTACGGGCTGCGCAGACGCACGGCACGGGCGAGCACCGGGCGGTCCTCGAGCACGTCGCTGCCGCCGGACACCCGCAGCACCCACTCGCGGGTGCGCAGCATCTCGTCGAGCACCTTCGCGGCGAGGTCGTCGCGGTCGGCGAGCTCGAGGTAGCGGCGGGCGATCTGCTCGTCGGTCTTCGCGAGCGACATCTCGACGTTCTTGATCATCGCGCCGAACAGCGGCCACTCGGCGTACGCGGCGCGCAGGGCGTCGACGTCGCCGACGGCCTCGAGCGCGGAACCCAGGCCGTACCAGCCGGCCAGGTTGATGCGCGCCTGCGTCCACGAGAACACCCACGGGATGGCACGGAGGTCCTCGAGCGACTCGACGCTCAGGCCGCGTCGGGCCGGGCGGGAGCCGAGCGGCAGGAGGCCGATCTCCTCCATCGGGGTCACGCGGGCGAACCACGGCGCGAAGCCGTCGGCCTTCACCAGGTCGTAGAAGGCGCGGCGCGAGACGTCGTCGAGCTGCTGCGCGAGGTCGGCGAAGCGGGTCGCCGCGACGGCCGTGCGCTCCTCGTTCGACGGGGACGACGCGAACAGCGTCGCCGAGGCCATCTGCTCGAGGTGTCGTGCCGCGATGTCCTGGTCGCCGTACTGGGCGAAGATGACCTCGCCCTGCTCGGTGAGCTTGAGCCGGCCGTCGATCGACCCCGGCGGCTGCGCGAGGACGGCCTCGTTCGCCGGACCGCCGCCACGGCCGAGCGACCCGCCGCGGCCGTGGAACAGCGTCAGCTCGACGTCGTGCTCGCGCGCCCAGTCGGCGATCCGCGCCTGGGCGTCGTACAGCGCCAGGTTCGCCGACACCGGGCCGACGTCCTTCGAGGAGTCGGAGTAGCCGAGCATGACCTCGAGCCGCCGCCCGGTCGCCGCGAGCCGCCGCTGGAACGGCTCGGTGCGGACGGCCTCGTCGAGGATGTCGACGCTCGCGTGCAGGTCGGCGAAGGTCTCGAACAGCGGGATGACGTCGAGCACGGGGGCCGCGTCACCGCAGGCGGCCCGGGCGAGTTCGTGCACGTTCGCCAGGTCGGCGGCCGACTGCGTGAAGGAGACGATGTAACGGTGCGCCGCCCGGACGCCGTAGCGCTGCTGGAGGTCGGCGACGGTGCGGAACACCGAGAGGACCTCCTCGGTCGTCTCGGACAGCTCGCCACCGGCGCGGATCTCGGCCAGCGCGGTGCGGTGCACCTGGGAGTGCTGGCGCACCTCGAGCTCGGCGAGGTGGAACCCGAACGTCTCGACCTGCCACACGAGGTTCTGCAGGTCGCCGTTCGCCGTCCGGACCGCACCGGCGGCGACGAGCGACGCCTGGATCACCCGGAGGTCGGCGAGGAGCTCCTCGGGACTGCCGTACGCCAGGCCGTCCTGGCCGCGGCGGGTGGCGCGGAGGCGGGCGGCGACGAAGAGCAGTGCGCGGCGGTGGGTCTCGTTCGGGGCGCGGACGCCGATGCGCTCGGCGATGCCCGGGTCGAGCTGCTCCTGTGCGGCGACGAGTGCCTGCAGGCCGGCGTCCGCGGGGGTCTCGGCGGCGTCGAGCGTCAGTGCCGAGCCGATGCGGGTCGCAGCGCGGGCGAGGCCGAGCAGGATGTGCTCGGCGGCGATGTCGGCGGCCTGCTTCGTGACGGCGGCGGTGACGTGCGGGTTGCCGTCCCGGTCGCCGCCGATCCACGTGCCGAAGCGCACGAAGGCCGGGGCGGTCACCGGCACCCGACCGGCGTCGTCCCCGAGCAGCCGGTCGTCGAGCAGGCGGTAGACCTGCGGCACGATCTCGAACAGGGTCTGGTCGAACACGCTCATCGCCGTGCGGACCTCGTCGAGCGGGGTCGGGCGGGTCGTGCGGAGCGGCGAGGTGCGCAGGAGGGTCGTGATCTCCTCGAGCAGCCGACGCTCGTTCTCGGCGCGCGCGGTGGCGTTGCGGGAGCGGTCGCGCTCGTCGATCAGGTCCGTGATGCGGCGCACCGCCGTGGTCACCGCGCGACGGCGGGCCTCGGTCGGGTGTGCGGTGAGCACCGGGTGGAAGCGCAGGTCGGCCAGCCGCGCGGCGGCCTCGTCCTCGCCGACCTGCTCGACGAGTGAGGCGTAGGTGGCGGGGAACGAGTCGCCCGGGAGTCCGCCGTCGTCACCGCGGGCGCGGAGGACGCGCACGCGGTGGTGCTCCTCGGCCAGGTTCGTCAGGTGGAAGTAGGTCGTGAAGGCCTGGGCGACGGCTTCGGCCCGCTCGGCGGACATGCCGGCGACGATCGCCTCGGCCCGTGCGGCACCATCGGCGTCGGAGCCCTCGTACGCCTCGATGACCGCGGCGCGCAGGCTCTCGACGTCGCGCAGCAGCTCGTCGCCACCGGTCTCCCGCAGCACCCGCCCGAGCAGGTTGCCGAGGTACCGGACGTCCGCGCGCAGGTCGCTGTCGACCGCGCCGCTGACGTCGTCCCGTGCGCGCCCGTGGCGCGTCGATCCGTCGATCGCCGTCATGGGTTCCTCTCACGTTGCGCCGGGACCGTGTCCCGGGTCTCCAGCACTGTACCGGCGCGCGCGGGCACGTGACGACGACCGTCCGGACGGACCGCGGGCGACGCGGTCGGGTGGGGAGCAGCAGCCGGTCAGGCGGGGAGCAGCGACGCGGCGCGGTCGTCCTCGGCCGTCGGGCGACGCACCGACGCCACGAGCGCCCGGTCCAGGCTCGCCGCCAGCTCGACCTCGGCGAGCACGGCATCGCGTTCGGCGTCGGACCAGGGTGCCGCGTCGAGCTGCGCCCGGTAGGTGTCCTCGAACGCCGCGGGATCGGCCACCTGGTCGAAGATCGTGAAGAGCACGCCGTTCGTGTCGAAGCCGAACCGGTCCTCGAGCAGCCGCGCCAGGGTGGGGCCGCCGGTCAGGTCGCCGAGGTAGCGGGTGTAGTGGTGCGCGACGAACGCCCCGGGCGAGGTCGCCGCGACGGCGCACAGGCGACGGACGTACGCGGTGGTCGCCGCGGTCGGGCAGCAGAGCTCGGACCAGTCGGGTCCGACCAGGTACTCGAGGTCGGCGCGGATCGCCGGCATCCGGGTGAGCTGCGTCGTGACGAACGGTGCGGCGACGGGGTGGTCGGCCATCCGCTCGGCCGCGCGCTCGAGGGCGTCGTACACGACCGCGTACTGGCCGAGCAGGTCGGCGTAGTCGGCGACGTCGCACTCCCCCGCGAGCAGGTCGTGCGCACCCCCGGTCCACACGGCCGGGCCCGCAGCGGTGCGGGAGCGCCGGCGCAGGAGCTCGGAGAACGGCGTCACGGTCGGACTCATGAGGTGAGGCTAACCTCAGTAGCTGGCAAGGTCGAGCACCGGAAGAGGAATCCCAGGATGAGTCCCACGCGCACCCAGCACGTCTTCGTCGTCGAGCGGACGGAGCGCCTGACCCCGCACATGGTCCGGGTCCACCTGGGCGGCCCGGCCTTCCGGGACTTCGTCGACGGCGCCGACCCGGACCGACTCGGCGCCACCGACCAGTACGTCAAGCTCCTGCTCGCACCGCCGTCGAGCGGCCTGACACCGCCCTACGACCTCGAGGCGCTGCGCGAGTCCCTGCCGAAGCACGAGCGGCCCGCGCGCCGGACGTACACGGTCCGCTCCGTCGACCACGTCGCCGGGACCATCGCGATCGACTTCGTGGTGCACGGCGACGAGGGCCTCGCCGGGCCCTGGGCCGCCGCCGCCGAGCCCGGTGACCTCCTCGCCCTGTCCGGTCCCGGTGGCGGGTACGCACCGGCACCGGACCCGTCCGTCACCCACGTCCTGCTCGGCGACGACAGCGCGCTGCCCGCGATCGGTGCGGCCCTCGCCGCGATGCCCGCCGACGCGCGCGGCGTCGCGCTCGTCGAGGTCGGCGGCGCAGCCGACGAGCAGCCGCTCGCGCACGCGGTCGGCGTCGACCTGCGGTGGCTGCACCGGGACGCCGCCGGCGCCGAGCCGGGCACGCTGCTGGTGGCCGCCGCTCGGGAGCTGCCCCGTGCCTCCCGGCCGGTGCAGGTCTTCGCGCACGGCGAGCGGACCGCGGTGAAGGCCCTGCGGCGGCTGCTGCAGGACGACTGGGGGCTCGAGAAGGCGGAGCTGTCCCTGTCCGCGTACTGGGCCCTCGGCCGGGCCGAGGACCGGTTCCAGGAGGAGAAGCGCGAGCCCGTGGGCGTCATCTTCGCGGACTGACCCGGACGCCGCCGGGCCGCGGGCAGCGGGCACGGGCGCGGGCCGACCGTCGGCCGGGAGGCACGGGGCACGTCGGTGGCGCACGCTAGCGTCCGGCACGTGGTCACGCCTCGTACCGTCCCCGCCTGCTGCGTCCCCGGTTGCGACGCGCCCTGCGCGGACGGCTTCGCCGCCGTCCTGCCGCTCTGCGGTGGGCACGTGACGCTGGTCGCGGACGCGGCGGCCGAGCACGTCGGCACCGAGGACGCCCTGCCGGGTCCCTGCCCGCTGTGCGGCTCCCGGGTCGGGGTGCGTTGGCCGAGTGCCGTGCTCTGCGCAACCTGCGAGTGGCCGTGGGGCGACGTGCCGGACGGCGAGCTGCCGCCACCGCGGGTCGACGTCGTGTACTACCTGCGGCAGCGCGACGACTTCGGCGACCGCGTGAAGATCGGCACCACCACGAACCCGCGACAGCGGCTCGCGGCGGTGCCGCACCAGGAGCTCCTCGCGTTCGAACGGGGCGACCGGCACCTCGAGCGGCGGCGGCACGCGGCCTTCGCGGACGACCGGTTCCCCGGCACGGAGTGGTTCCGGACGACCCCGGCGCTGCTCGACCACGTCGCACGGGTCGCCGACGGCGTCGAGGACCCGTGGACGCTGCACGCCCGCTGGACGAGCGAGGCGCTGGCGCTGCGCGGGTGACACGACGTCGCCCGCGCAGCGCTCCGGTCTCAGGCCGCCGCCGCCGTCGTGCGCTGGCGGTCGGCCGCCGGGTCGTCCCGCAGGAACCGGTCGGCGGTGCGCAGGGACAGCGCCATGATCGTGAGCGCGGGGTTCGCGATGACGGCGCTCGGGAAGACCGAGTTGTCGCACACCCACAGGTTCGGCACGTCCCACGAGCGACCGGCCGGGTCGACGACGGACGACCCGGCGTCAGTACCCATGCGCGCGGTGCCGATCGTGTGGGCGGTGCGTTCGAGCACCCGGACGTCGGTCCCGCCGGCGGCTTCGACGATGGCGGTCATCGTGCGGACCGCGTGGGCGCGGATCGCGTCCTCGTTGGAGCCCGGCGAGAACGTCACGCGGGCCCGCGGCACGCCGTGCTCGTCGAGGTCGTCGGAGAGCACGAGCCGGTTGTCGTCGTACGGCAGGCACTCGGCGTTGATGCCGACCCCGGCCGTCCGCGGGTAGTCGCGCATCGCCCGGACGAGCTCGGCACCGCGGAGGCCCCCACCGCGGACCAGCGTGGTCGCGAAGGTCAGGGGCTGGACGCCCAGGCTCTGGATCAGGTACCCGCCGGCGAAGTCGGCGTCCGCCGGCCGGACGAAGTCCTCGGTGATGATCGACGACGGGTAGCCGCGGTACGAGCGCATCGACTCGTCGAACGTCGCCCACACCTGGGTGGCCCCGTGCGCGGTGAAGTTCCGGCCCACCTGCCCGCTGCTGTTCGCCAGCCCGGTGTGCAGGAGCAGGCGCGGCGTCTCCACCCCGCCGGCGGCGAGCACCAGGGAGCGGCACCGCTGACGACGTTCACGGCCGTCGCGCGTGTAGCGCACCGCGCACACCCTGCCGTCGCCGTCGAGCTCGATGCCGTGCACGAACGAGTCGGGGCGGATCTCGGCGCCGAACGCGACGGCGGCGGGCAGGTAGGTCGTGTCCATCGACACCTTCGACCCGTTGCGGCAGCCCTGGTGGCACGAGCCGCAGGACACGCAGGCCTGGCGCAGCCCGTGGTGCTCCTGCACTCGGTCCTCGGTGGTCAGCGCGACCGGCGCGTCCGTCGCGGTGATGCCGAGCGCCGCGGTGCCGCGCATCATCATGTCCGACGAGGCGTTGCGCGCCGGCGGACCCATCCGGTACCGGCGCTCCGGGTCCCACGGGTAGTGCGCGGGCCCGGCGACACCGACCTCGTGCTCGACCCGCTCGATGTACGCGGTCAGCTCGGCGTGGTCGACCGGCCAGTCCTCACCCTGCCCGCTCTCCGTGCGCAGGCGCAGGTCGTGGGTGCTCGGGCGGGGGGTGAACGCACCCCAGTGCAGGGTGGACCCGCCCACGCCCGTGCCGCTGTTGTTCGGACCGAAGGCCGTCGGGGCGGCACCACCGCTGATGCGCTCGTCCATCCAGTTGATGTCCGCGGGCGCCTCGACCTCGTCGGGGGTGTGGTCGCCCGGCTCGGTGTTCCGACCGGCCTCGAACGCGACGACGGTCAGGCCCTCGCGGGCGAGCCGGGCGGTGAGCGGGGCTCCGCCGGCACCCGTGCCGACGACGACGACGTCGACGACCTCGTCGTCCTGGTGGTGGCGCTGTGCGTCGAGTCTCATCGTCCTGCTCCCTCGGGTTCCCACGCTTCCCGCTGCCCGGCCCCGAGCAGCTGGAAGCCCTGCTTCCGGACGCCGTCGCCGCCGTTGGCGAAGCCGTCGTAGTCGATCTCGGACATGGTGGCGGGGTGGGCGAGCCACTGCTTCACCAGGTCCACGCTCGCGTCCTCGAACCAGACGCGCAGCTGCTCGGCGTCGAGCGGACCGTCCGAGCGGTACCGGCCGGCGGCGACGTCCTCCAGGGCCGAGGACAGGTCGTTGGTCGACACCGCCGCGAGCACGTCGAGCGCTCCGCGGTAGGCGTCGACGTCGGTCGGCATGCCGTCCGGCCGCCACCCGTCGCCCTGCCCTGCGGCGAGCTGGCGGTCCACGCGGAGGGCGAGGTCCACCTCGCCGTCGCCCGACTGCGGCACCACGATCCGGGCGACGTCCCGGAGCACGTCGAGCTGCTCGGGCGTCAGGGCGTCGGGCGTCGCGGCGGGGTCGTCGGGCAGTGCGCGCACGGCCAGCACCCCGCGGGTCCTGGCGCTCACGCGCGGCGACGCGATGACCCGGGCCTGGTCGGCGGGGACCACCGGGCCGTGCGCGATCCGACGTGCCCAGAAGTCGCGGACGAGCGTGGCGACCCCCTGCGGGCGCTCCCACGGCAGCAGGTGCGCGGCGCCCGCGACCTCGTGCAGCTCAGCGGCCGGCCAGTGCGGCATCGTCAGGCGTCGCTGCGCGTCCGCGGCGAGGTCGCCGTCCTCGGCACCGGCGAGCACGAGCGCCGGGACGGGGTTCGGCTCGGCCGTGACCGACCAGTCCTCCCGACTGCCACGGAGCAGCCAGTCGCGCCAGGCGCGCGGGTCGGTGCGCTGCACGTCCTGCACCGCCTGCTCGTGGCGGTCGGGGGGCAGGACCTCGGCGGTGTTCGCGTCGACGAACTCGACCGCGTGGTGCGGCTCGATCGGACCGTCCGCAGCCCAGGAGACCATCGAGGCTCGGCGGCCCTCGTCCATCGGCTCGGGCGCGAGGGGCGAGGCTGCCAGGAGCACGACGGCGCGCAGCCCGAACAGCCCGTTCGCGCCCGAGACCGTCCGGTCGGCGACGACGGTCGCGACCTTGCCGCCCATCGAGTGGCCGATGACCACCCACTCGGTCGCACCGCTCGCACCGATCGCACGCTCGACCAGCACGGCCATCTCCTCGACGGTCGTGCCACCGGACGCCGGGCTCCGGCCGAAGCCGGGCAGGTCGATCCCGACGAGGTCGAGGGTGCCGGCGAGCTCCGAGCGGAGCAGGGCGAACTCCTCCGAGCTCGAGCCCAGCGCGTGCAGGCAGAAGGCGGTCGCTGTCATCCTTCGTTCCTACCGTCCGTGACGCGCGGGACCCAGGCTGCTGTACCCCGCCGCCGTACCCCGACCGGCCGTGTCAGGCGGACGGGTGATCGTCGTAGACCGACAGCAGCATCGCCGCGCCGAGGCGAGCGACCCGCGCGGGCTGCGCCGACCGCTGCACGGCCGACTCGACCCGGGCTCCCTCGACGAGCAACGAGAGCGCCTGCGCCACGTGCGACGGCACGCCAGCCCGCGCGCAGAGCTGTGTCAGGTGCGCCTCGACGTCGGCGAAGTGCGCCTGCGCGAGCTCCGCGATCGCCGGGTCCGTGCGCCCCAGCTCGGCGTGACCGTTGATGAACGCGCACCCGCGCCACCCCTCGTCCGCGAAGCACTGCTCCAGGTACCCGAACACGCCGAGGACCTCGTCCCGCGGGTCGTCGGAGACGCGCGCGATGCCGTCGAGCGCACGACGCCAGGCACCGTGCCAGCGCTGCAGCACGGCGACCACGAGCGCCTGCTTCGACGGGTAGGCCGCGTCGAGCTCGTCGCGGTCGAGCCCCGCCTCGGCCGCGATGTCGTCGAGCGTCACCGGTGTCACGCCGTGTCGCGTGAAGAGCGTGTCGGCAGCGGTCGACGCCCTGCGCTGCGCCGGGGTCTCGCGGGTGGTGGGGGTGAGGGTGAGGAGCGTCATCGGCCTTCCGGAGATCGGTTCCGCGAGCCTAGCGACCGGACACCCGCGGGGCGTCGAGCGCCTCGGCCAGCAGGGCGCGCATGTCGATCGGCTGCGTCGGTGCGTCCGCCGCTGCAGACCGGCGCACCGGCAGGAGCGTGTCGGCCACGGAGCGGTCCGCTCCGGGCAGCGCCCGGGTGCCGCGGGACAGTCGGGAGCCCCGGATGCCGAGCTCGTTGCGCGGGATGCTCATGCGGAGAGCCCGAGCACGATCGCGGCGGAGGCGGCGGCGGTGACCGACACCAGACCGGTCGTCACCGCGGCGACCTGGAGGCCGTGCAGCCGACGGGCCTGACGAAGCTCGGAGAACACGACGTCGGCGCCCGCTCCGGCTGCTCGTCGTCGCGCGGCCGACGAGACGGCGTCGCGGGCGGTCCTCGGTCCGGTGTGCACTCCGGCGGCGGTGGTGGTCACGGTCATCGTCCTCGGGTCTGCGGGGCCGGTCGTTCCGGCACCCGTCCACCGAGGACGCTAGGAGACCGGGGGCGGCCGCGGACGTCGTTCGTCGGACGACGACGATTCCCGGACGTCCCCGGCGTCCGCGGCGACGACGAGTGGACATCCGCTCCCACGCGGACCGGCTCGTCCACCCCCGCACCGGGGACACGCGCATCCGGACAACGCCGCGCCACGCGGACAGAATGCACGGGACCCATGAACCCGACACCACCGCCCCGCATCGACGTCGAGACGCAGAGCACCGACCTCGACGCAGCACGCGACTTCCTCGCCACCGCCTACGCGGGCAACGAGTGGCGCGCCGACGCGACCGCGCAGCCCTTCGCGTTCCGGTACTCGGCGGTGGGCGACGCCGCGATGTCCCTGCGGTCGATCCGCTTCGACGGCCACCTCGAGGGCGTGATGACCCCGTCCGACGACTTCGTGGTGCAGTGGACGACCCGCGGCTCCGCCACCGTCGGATCGGGGCACGACCGGATCGTCATGGAGCCCGGTCGCCCGCAGCTCTGGCCGCAGCAGGGCGCGGCGTTCTCGTACCAGGACTACGACCAGCGCATCGTCCAGGTGAACCGGAGCGCCCTCGAGGAGGTCGCCGGCGAACGGGGGACGGCGCCGGGGCAGCTCGTGCTCGACCACACCGTCCGACCGGACGAACGGGCCATGCGCGTCTGGCGGAGCAGCGTCCAGCTCATCTCGCAGACCGTCCTCGACCGCCGTGCGTCCCCGCTGCTGCAGGCCGAGATGGGTCGACTCGGAGCCCTGGCACTGCTGGAGCTCTACCCGGTGGTCAGCTCGTCGCTCCCCGACGAGCTCCTGCTCCCCCGCAACGCGCACGTCCGACGGGCCGTCGAGTACGTCCACGAGCACGCGCACCTGCCGATCACGAGCACCGACCTGGCACGCGTCGCCTCGCTGAGCCTCCGTGCCCTGCAGACGGCCTTCCAGCGGGCCTTCGAGCTGTCCCCGAACGCCTACATCCGGCAGGTCCGGCTCGACCGTGTGCGCGACACGCTGCTCGTGGGCGACCCTGCCACGACGAGCATCGCCGAGGTCGCGCGGGAGTGGGGGTTCGCGCACGCGGGCCGCTTCTCCGCGACCTACCAGGAGCGCTTCGGGGAGTACCCGCGGGACACCCTGCGGCGGTCCGGCCGTCAGCGCGCGTAGGCGTCGACGAAGAGCGGCCCGCGGAGGTCCCGCAGCGTGTCGACGAGCCGCTCGACCGTCCGGCCGGAGATGCCGGACACCTCGAGGTCGTGGGGGCCGAGTGCGGGCAGGCGGCCGGTCCGGATGCGGACGACCTCCCACCCCACGGCGCGGACGGCCCGGTCCTTCCGGCGGTCGGTCTCCTGCCGGGGTCCGACGTGCTCGAGCCCGTGCCGGCCGGTGCTGTCGTACTCGATCGCGACGCGGAGCTCGGGGAGCACGATGTCCGGCCAGGCCTCGACGTGGTCGAAGAACGGGCGGTCGAGCCGGATCGCGGTGTGGTCGAACGTGAACGCGAAGCGGTCCCGGAGCGCCTGCCGGAGATCAGCCTCGACCGCGGACGCCGGAGCGGGGGCGCACACGCTCGTGAAGGAGTCACCCGAGGGCAGCCGCGGCGTCCTCGGGCAGATCGACCGCGGGACGGGCTGCGCCGAGCGACCGCCACCGGTCCGGGCCGGGCGACCCGGACGTCCCGGTGTCCGTGACCCGGACCGTGCGGACGCCACCGCACCACTCGGTAACTGGCTCGGCACCGGTCTCGTCACCGGGACCGGACCGCGTGCCGGGGCGGCGGGCAGCGTCTGCCGACCGCGGACCCGCTCGGCCCGCTGCGGGGGCGGGACCGCGGCAGGCCAGTCCGCGGGGAGCACCGGCCACCGTCGCGGGGTCGCCTGCAGGTGGCACTCCGGGCACCACACCGACCTGCGGCGCTCGCGGCCGGGGCGTGCACGCTGCTCGGCCGGCGTCGCGACGAAGACGTGTCCGACGTCGCACTCCCACGTCAGCAGGACCTCGGCCGCGGGCGGCACCTGCGTGAGCACCACGCCGTGGTTCCACTCCGGGTGGTACTGCCGCACGAGCACCGGCCAGGACGCCCAGGCCGACCGGAACTCGCCGACGGCGTACGGCACGGCGGTGCCGCGCGACCACTGTCGCCGTCGCCACCACGCGTCCACCGGTTCGACCACGGAGCCACCGTAGGGAGCACCGCCGACACCGGCGTCAGCGCAGCACGTCGTCCCACCGACTCCGCTGGACGGTGTCGCTCGGGTGCTCGCCGAACCGCTCGGCGTACGCGGCGGCGAACCGACCGAGGTGCGCCCACTGCCACCGGCGAGCGACGTCGGCCACGAGGAGGTCCCCACCGGACGTCTCGAGCTCCCGGTGCGCACCGTCGAGCCGCTCGGCGCGGAGCCTGGCCATCGGCGACTCCCCGAACCGCCGGTGCATCGCGTTCTGCAGTCCCCGCTCGCTGATCCCCACCGCGTCCGCGATGTCCCGGAGGGTCACGGGCTGGTCGGCGTGCGTGCGGATCCACTCCGCGGCACGGTCGGCCGAGCCGCGACCGGTCGGCGTCGGGCTCGGCACGACCGGGAAGGCCTCCACGACGGCGTCGGCGATCGCGGTGTTGACGGCCTGTCGCGCCGAGTCGGCGAGCGCCGCGTCCATGACCGGTCCGCCGTGCGCACGGATCACGTCGCGCAGGGTCCGCCGGGCAGAGTCGTCCGTGGACTCCAGCGCGAGGACGACCGGACCCGTCGGCACGTGTCCCCGGCGCACGAGCGCGCGACGGAGCACGCGGTCGGAGAGGTGGACCATCGTCACCGTGCGGACGTCGGCCGTGAAGGCGTAGCGGCGCGAGGCGGAGAGCAGGACCGGGACGCCCGGTTGCACGGCGAGTGCGTCGCCGGTGTCGACGTCCTCGATGGTCGCGCTGCCGTCGCCGACCCAGAAGACGATGTGCTCGTCACGGGGCCGCATGGTGCCGGCGCGCGTGCCCTCGACCTCGGCACGTCTGACCGAGACCTCGGTGTCGCCCGCGCCGAGGTAGCGGAAGGTGTCCAGGGCGCTGTCGATCCCGTCGGCGGTCCCGTAGATCGTGTCGAGTTCGACGCCGCGGTCCTCGCTGACGGCGACCACCCGGAACCGGCGGAACGTGGGGCCTTCGGTCCCCGGTGCCTGCACAGTCACGACCGCATCGTCTCAGCACCGGCGCTCCTCGTACGCTTTCCGGACAGGTGTGTCGCGCGGTGGGCGGGTCACCAGCGGATGCGGGCGAACTCCTCGCGCAGTCGGCGCGCACGACCGGGGTGCACCTGCTCGACCCAACCGATGCGGCCGAGCAGGTGCGCGCGGAAGTCCGTGTGGCCGTGGCGGTCCTGGGACGCCGGGCCGTGCACCACGCAGTTGTGCAGGACCGCGTGCAGCCGGTCGACCTCGCGCCGACCGGGCGACGGCCACTCGTTGACGACGACACCCGTGACCGACTGCCGGGAGCCCCGACGCCGCACGCGGGTCTTGTGCGGGTTGAGGCGGTGGCCCTGCTCGGTCACGATCCGCTCGACGCCGCGCAGGAACGCTCCGGACCTGGCGGCCAGCCGGTGGTCGCCGCTGAAGGTCAGGTCGTCGGCGTACCGCGTGTAGTGCCCGCCGGCCGCCGACGCCCACCCGTCGAGCCGGGCGTCGAGGTGCCGGAGCGCCGTGTTGGCGAGCGCCGGCGAGGAGGGCGCGCCCTGCGGCAGGTGGGCGACGGCGAGCGCGTCGCGCAGGGCCGCGCGTTCCTCGGGACTCCCGCCGGCGGGCATCGCGGTGAGGACGTGCGGCGGGACCCGGTGGGTGCAGAGCCCGGTGAGCACGTGCGCGAGCGGCTCCGCGTACCCGGCGGACCGGAACACGCCGTAGACCGTCGGCGCGGTGACGCTGGCGAAGAACGTGGTCAGGTCGGCGGTGAGCACGACCTGCCGACCCGTGTGCGCCGCGGCCCCGGTGACCACGCTGCGGCCGGGGACGAAGCCGTGGGCGGCATCGTGCACCGGGAGCCGGACCAACAGGCCGTCGAGGACCGCGCGCTGCGTCCTGTGGAGCAGGTCCATCGGCTTCTCGAGCAGCCGCGGTACCCGTCCGGGGCGGAGCACCCACTCGTGCCGGACGTGGTGGAGCGGACTGCCCGCCGGGGCGTGGCGGTTCCACGCCCTGGTGTCCGCGAGCCAGAGCAGCCGGCCGACGGTGACGTCGAGCGCACGGGCGAGCTCGGGGAGCGTGTCGACGAGCAGCGGGCTGTCGGTCTCGGGTCGTGCCCGGACGGCGGTCGCGCGGCGGGCGAGCACGCGGACCGGACGCCGGGCCTCGCGGGAGCGGTGCAGGGCCGCGAGCTGCGGTGCGGCCGCGAGCACCGCGGCGAGCTGGCGGGGCGCGTCGACCGGTGGTCTCGGGTACGCGTCGAGGGCCGCCGCTACGGCTCGTCCCACGTACGCCCGTTCCACGCCGACGACGGTGTACCCGGCAGCGGTCAGGTCGTCGACCGTCCAGTCGTCGGCGGTGAGGAAGGCGTCGGCCAGCGCCGCCGCCACGACGGTGAGGGGCGTGGGGTTCCCGGGGGACCCGTCGGTGCCTCCGTGCGGCGTGGCGCGCGGAGCGCGCTCTCCCGCTCGGGGCGTGTCGTCCTGCTGGTCCTGCGTGCCCCGGGGTGACCCCGGAGAGGTCGACGCGTCACGCGCGTCGGCCGCCTCCCCCGGGAACTCCACCCGGCCAGCGTACGGCGAGCAGCCGTCGGACGGGAGGCTCGTCGCCGGCCCGGTGCGGACCTCCCGTCCGTCGTCGGGTCGGCCCCCGCTAGCGGCGTGGCCGGCCGAGCAGGACCGTGCCGACCATGGCAGCGACGCCCGCCCAGACGAGCGGACGTGTCACGCGGCGGCGCTTCGCCACCCAGCCGCCGTCGGTGGCGTTGTGGGCGTCGGCGGGCTCGTACAGGTTCCCGTCGCTCGGGACGCCCTTGCCGCGGAGCGCGAAGGTCTCGACCATGGGCTTCGTGATCTTGTGGAACAGGCCGGGGAACACGTACTGCAGCGGCACGAGTGACGCCTGGATGCGTCCGACGAACCGGTAGCGCTTCGGGTGCAGTGCGGCCTGCACGACGGCCTTCCCGGCGCGCTGGACCGACACCGTGGGCGGCAGCGGGTGCGAGGTCTTGCCGGTGTAGTTCGCGCCGTTCTGGTAGATCGGGGTGTCGATCGTCGAGGGCAGCAGGGCGGTGAACCGGATGCCGGTGCCGGCGTACTCGTCGCCGAGGACGTCGACCAGGCCGAGGGCAGCGTGCTTGCTGGTGACGTACGCCGACTGGTAGGGCGCGGAGAGCAGCGACTGGATGGACCCGACCAGGACGTAGGTGCCCTTCCCCCGCTGCTTCCAGTGCGGCAGCAGGGCGGAGATCGCGTGCAGGTGTCCGTAGAGGTTGGTGTCGACGACACGCTTGAACGCCTTCGTCGGGGTCTGCTCGAACAGCCCGTAGACGAACAGCGCGGCGTTGCCGACGAACACGTCGATCCGGCCGAACCGCGCGGTCGTGGTGGCGACCAGGGTCTGCACGGCGCGCTCGTCGGCGACGTCGGTGGGGATCGCGACGGCCTCGGCCCCGAGGGCGCGGCACTCGGCCGCGGCGGCTTCGAGCGAGCCCTGGCCCCGGGCGGCGAGCACGAGCGTCGCGCCCTGCCGGGCGAACTCGTGCGCAGCGGCCCTCCCGATGCCGCTCGATGCTCCGGTGACGACGACGATCTTCCCGCGGAACCGTTTGGTCATGTCTGCGTTGCTACCCGGCGGCGGCTCCGGTGGCACCCAGGCGCGGCGTTCCCTCAGCCGGCGCGGCGCGGCCACACCGTGTAGCTGACCGCCCAGAGCAACTCGATCCCGAGCACGACCCCGAGGACCGGGAGCCAACCGACCAGCGCCTCGGTCCGTGACCCGGTGCCGAACGCGAGCAGGAAGGCGCCGACGACCGCGGCGGCGATCGCGACGGCGAGGAGCGTCCGCAGCACGTCGGCCCAGCATGCTCGGGTGTACGCCCACCCGGTCGGTCTCGTCGGCAGCGGGCGACCGTGCCGCCGGTGCGCGAACCGGGCGTCGGCCCAGCCGACCATCCGCCGCCCGTAGGCGAGCGAGACGCCGATGTAGAGGGCGGCGAGACCGTGCATCCAGTCGGCCCGTCCGCCGCGCGCCAGGTCGAGGGCCGTGACGGCGAGGAGTGCCGCGTCGATCACGGGAGCGGTCCCGAGCACGAGGGCACCGGCACGGGGGCGCCCGGCGACGTACCGCAGGGCGAGGCCCGCGACGACGGCGACCCAGAAGCCCACCTCGCAGGCGATGACGGCGGCGATCAGCATCGGCTCACCTTTCTTGGTACGACTGTGTTCACACCGCCATGCTAGTACAGCTGTGTACGATCGCGACGTGCCCAAGCTCATCGACCACGACGAACGCGATCGCGAGATCGGCGAGGCAGCCTGGCGCGTCCTCGCACGCGAGGGCCTCGCCGCCCTCTCCGTCCGGAACGTGGCCGAGGAGGCCGGGATCGCGACGGCCTCGCTCCGCCGCGCGTACCCGACACAGGACGCACTGCGGGTGGCCTGCCTCCGACGGGTCTTCGAGCACGTGCAACGCCGACTCGACGCACTGCACGCCGCGCGTCGACCGCACGACGATCCCGTGGAGTTCGCGGCACGCTGCCTGCGGGAGCTGCTCCCGCTCGACCACGAACGCCGGGTCGAGGCCGGGGTGTGGGTGACGCTCGGCTCACTCGCACTCACCGATGACGGGGTGCGCGCGGCGTACGACGAGGCCCACGCCCTGCTGCGGGGTGCCTGCGCGGCCCTCCTCGCCCTCGCACGCACACCCGCGACGACCGAGGGCCACGCCGACGTCGTCGTGACGCCCGACGCCCAGCGCCTGCACGCCCTCGTCGACGGCCTGACCCTCCACCTCGTGCACGCACCCGCCGACGCCGACGCCACCTGGGCGATCGACGTGCTCACCGCCGAGGTGCGACGCCTCGCCGCGACCAGCTCGAGCTGACGCGTGCGCCGCGCTCCGCTCGACAGGCGCACACGCCGCGCGCTTCCGGCGCAGGGGTCGAGGTGCGACGATTGGCGCATGCCGAAGGACGAGCTGACGGTCGAGGAAGCGACGGCGATCGCCGAGCACGCCCGGTCCGGGTCGCTGCCGCTCGACGACCCGGAGGTCCGCCGGGTGGTCGAGCAGGCCAACCGCACCCTGGTCCGGGCGCAGATGTGGGGCGAGGACCGCAGCCCGAAGCTCCGCCGACGTCGACGGTGGCTCGCCGCGAGCGCCCTCGTGATGGTGCTCGTCTGGGTGGCCGGGTTGCTCGTGCCGCTGGCGTTCCGACTCGGGCTGTGACCACGGCGATCGTCCCGTGAGCGCGGCTCAACACGCCCGGCCCTCGGAGTGGGGTTGCCCGGAGCACCCGGTCCGGGTTGACTCGACCGTGTGACGAGCACCGCGGACCGCCCGTCGTCGGCGCGGACGTGGACGACCTCGATCCGCGACGACACGGGGCCGATCGTGCTCGCCGGGTTGCGGACCTCGTGGGCGCCGCTCGCGAAGCAGACCGTCATCGCGGCGTTGATCGTCGGAGCGGCCGTCGCGAGCGCGTTGTCGCCGTGGCTGCTCGTGACCGACGCCCCCTGGATGTGGACCGGCGTGGGCATCGCCGTGGCGGGTCTCGTCCTCGCCGCCGTCGCAGCCCGTTGGCCTGCCGTGCTCCGCGTCGAACTGGTGATCCCCGCCATCGACTTCGTCGCGGTGGGGCTGCTCCGGTACGGCACCGGGGACAGCCGATCGGTCTTCACCACGATCGTCGCGCTGCCCCTGATCTGGGTCGCGGCGAACCCCGGTCGCCGGAACATCTCCTGGCCGGTGCTCGGGACGGCCGGCACGCTCATGCTGCCGTACCTGATCGCCCCGCAGGACCCACAGGGCAGCGAGTTCGTCCGACTGTTCACCGTCGTGGTCGTCTTCGGCGCGATGGCGGCCGTGACGAACGAGCTCGCGCGGCAGGCGAACCTCCAGCTCGCCGCGGTGCAGCGTCGACGACGCGTTGCCGAGGGCGAGCTCGATCGTGCAGCCCTCGTCCAGCAGTCACTCCTCCCGACCACCGCTGCAGGGCTGCCCGACGAGCTCCGCGCCGTGGGCGTGTGCATCCCCGCCCGGACCGTCGGCGGTGACTTCTACGACTGGTTCCCGACCCCCGGCGGGGCAGCCTTCACGCTCGGCGACGTGATGGGCAAGGGCGTCGGCGCCGGCATGATCGCCGCGGCCGTGCGCTCCCTCATCCGCAGCACGGTGGACGAGTCCGACCCCGCGGTCGCCGTCCGCCGCGCCGCGACCGGGCTCGCAACCGGCACGTCCGACCTGACGAGCGGGCAGTTCACCACGTGCTTCCACGTCCGGGTCGACCGCGACGGGCACGCCCGGTGGGTGGACGCGGGGCACGGACTGACGGTGCTGCGGAGCGCCGACGGATCGGTCCGCCCGCTGCGGTCCGCGCACCTGCCGATCGGCGTCGGTACCGCCTGGACCGCCGAGGACACCGTCCTCGAGCCGGGCGACGTCATCGTCACCGTCAGCGACGGGGTCCTCGACCTGTTCGGCGGTGACCTCGACTCGGTCGACCGCTTCGAGGCGTGGGTCGCCGAACGCGACCACCCGCAGCAGGTCGTGGACGGCATCGCCGACCTCGCGCACGCCGGCGAGCACCCCGACGACGTGACGGTGCTCTGCGTCGGCTACCGCCCCTGAGGCCGTGACCGCCTCCTTGTCCCTCGAACTGTGGACTGGCCACGGGTCCGATCACGGGCGATGATCGTGCGTCCCGTCCACCGACGGGCACGAGGACAGGAACACCGACATGCCGCACGACCACACGCCGGACGACGCCGGACACCCCGTCGACCGACGCCGCTTCCTGATGCTGGGCCTCGGTGGTGCTGCGACCGCGACGGTCGCTGCCACCGCGGCGCTCTCCGCTGACGGCCGGGCCGAGGCAGCCACCACGACGTCCGCAGCCACGCTGCTCGCCGCGGACGAGTTCGACGGCGCCGCGGGCACCGCTCCGAACTCCGGCATCTGGCGGTTCGACACCGGCGCCGGCGGCTGGGGCAACGCCGAGCTGCAGACCTACACCGACTCGCGGCGCAACAGTGCGCTGGACGGCGCGGGCAACCTCGTCATCACGGCGCGACGCGAGGCCGACGGCACGTACACCTCCGCCCGGCTGAAGACCGAGGGCACCTTCACGGCGCAGTACGGCCGGATCGAGGCACGCATCCGTATCCCGCGCGGACAGGGGATCTGGCCCGCGTTCTGGATGCTCGGAGCGGACATCGGACAGGTGGGGTGGCCGACCTGCGGCGAGATCGACGTGATGGAGAACGTCGGGTACGAGCCCGGCACCGTCCACGGCACCGTGCACGGACCCGGCTACTCCGGAGCGAAGGGGCTGTCGGCCGCTGCGACCCTGCCGAACGGCGCAGCCTGGGCCGACGCGTACCACGTCTTCGGGGTCGACTGGCGACCGGGGTCGGTCACGTGGCTGGTCGACGGCGTCGCGCAGCGCACGGTCACCCGGGCCGACGTGGGGTCGTCGCCGTGGGTCTTCGACAAGCCGTTCTTCGTGCTGCTCAACGTCGCGGTCGGCGGCACCTGGCCCGGGTCACCGGACGCGACCACGCGGTTCCCGCAGCAGATGCTCGTCGACTGGGTGCGGGTCTGGCAGCAGTCCTGACGGCGGACGGGAGGCCCGTGGCGACCCCGCCACGGGCCTCCCGTCCGTCCACCGCTCAGCGCCGGGCGCGTGCCAGCAGCCAGAGGTACGTCGCGTGGCCGACCAGTGCCAGGCCGAAGAACACCGCCGCGACCGCGTAGACGCGGTCGAGCTCGCCCTGGCCGATCACGAGCATCACGACGCAGAACACGACGGCGCCGGCGAGGACGCCGACCTGGATCGTCGACCAGATGCGGCGGAAGCGGGGCATGCCGGAGTCGTCCACGACCCCATTCTGCCCGACGCCCGTCGCGCGCCCGCGTCGCCGCGGTCTACTTCTCCGGGTCGTGGCCCCAGTTCATGAGCGAGTACCGCCACCGCGAGTCGTGCGAGTCGCCCTTCGGCTCCTGCTTCGAGTGCCGTGCCACGTAGCCGACGACCTTCCGCATGTGGGCGTGGTCGTCGTCGGTGTAGTCGCCCTGCTTCTTCTCGAGGATGCGGACGATGTGCCGACCGCTCTCGTGCCCGGTGGACTCGCCGCCGCCGTCGGACTTCTGCCCGACCTCCTTCGACTCGTCCGTGTCGAGCCACTTCTCCAGCTCCGACGCGGTCATGTTCACCGCGTCGGCGAAGTCGTCGCGCGTCTGCTTCTCGTCGTGCTGGTCGTCACTCATGGGCGCCAGCGAACGCGTCCGGCCTGGGTGTCCACGCAGCGCTGCGTGTCCCCCGTTCCGGTGCGCTGATCGGACGCCGCTCCGCGTCCGTCCAGGCCGCCGCGGGTTGTGTGTCCCCCGAACACCCCACGACAGGAAGCGAGAGCGACATGCGCGCAGTGGTCTGGCACGGCATCGGGGACATCCGTCTCGACGAGGTCCCGGAGCCCACCATCCAGCACCCGGAGGACGCGATCGTCCGGATCACCCGCAGTGCGATCTGCGGAACGGACCTGCACTTCGTCCGCGGCACCATGGCGCCGATGGAGGAGGGCACGATCCTCGGGCACGAGGCCGTCGGCGTCGTCACCGAGGTCGGGGACGCCGTCCGCGGGTTCAGTGCCGGGGACCGCGTGGTCATCAACTCGACGATCTCGTGCGGCGCGTGCCGGTACTGCCGGATGGGCAAGACCGCGCAGTGCGACGTCGCCAACCCGAACGGCCCGCAGGCCGGCACGAGCTTCTTCGGCGGCCCGCAGTCCACCGGGCCGGTGAACGGCCTGCAGGCCGAGTACGTGCGCGTGCCGTTCGCCCGCAACACCATGCACCCGCTGCCCGAGAACGTGAGCGACGAGCAGGCGATCCTGCTCTCCGACATCTTCCCGACGGGCTGGTTCGGTGCCGAGCTCGCCGGCGTGACCCGCGGTGACGTCGTGGTCGTGTTCGGTGCCGGCATCGTCGGCCAGTTCGCCGCCGCCTCCGCCTACAAGCTCGGCGCCGCCCGCGTGATCGTCGTCGACGGCGAGGAGACCCGGCTCGCCGCAGCACTTGCGCAGCACTGCGAGGTCGTCGACTACAACCGCGAGGACCCGGTGCAGGCGATCATGGACCTGACCAACGGCATCGGCGCGGACGCCGTGATCGACGCCGTGGGGGTCGACGCCGAGCGCCCGAAGCGGGGCCCCGCAGCGGTGTCCGACGAGCAGGCCCAGCAGTTCGACGCCGAGGTGCAGCAGGTCGCGCCGGACGCCTCGCCGGACGGCTTCGGCGAGCAGAAGCAGTGGAAGCCCGGCGACGGCCCGTCCCAGGTCGCCCAGTGGGCGGTGGCGTCCGTCGCGAAGTACGGCCGCATCGGCATCATCGGCGTCTACGGTCCGACCGCGCAGTCGTACCCGATCGGCGAGGCGATGAACAAGAACCTGACGATCCGGATGGGCAACTGCGACCACCACTCGGTCACCCCGCCGCTCATCGACCTCGTGGCGTCGGGTCAGTTCGACCCGACCGCGCTGATCACCGAGCACGAGCCCATCGGCGACGCGATCGCCGCGTACGAGGCCTTCGACCGGCGTGAGCCCGGCTGGGTCAAGGTCGAACTGGAGGCCACCCGATGAGCGCACCCGACCAGGCAGCACCCGCCGACCAGGCGGCACCCGCCGACCAGGCAGCACCCGCCGACCAGGCAGCACCCGCCGACCAGTACGAGTTCGGCGACCCGCGCAGCCGCTACCCCGACGTCTCCCCCGAGCCGCAGACGCAGGAGGAGCCGGGCCTGCAGTCCCAGATGGACCCGATCCCCGACCTCGGCGAGTCGAGCTACCGGGGCACCGGGCGACTCGAGGGCCGCAAGGCCGTCATCACCGGCGCCGACTCCGGCATCGGCGCGGCCGTCGCGATCGCGTTCGCTCGCGAGGGTGCCGACGTCGTCCTGGCGTACCTGCCCGAGGAGCAGTCCGACGCCGACCACGTCATCGAGCAGATCGAGGCCGCCGGACGGAGGGCCGTCGCGGTCCCCGGGGACCTGCGCGACAAGGCGTACGCGGGACTGCTCGTCGAGCGCGCCGTCGCCGAGCTCGGCGGCATCGACGCGCTCGTCAGCGTCGCCGGCAAGCAGCGCTGGCAGCCGGACCTGCTCGACATCACCGACGACCAGTTCGAGGCGACGTTCGACGTCAACGTCTTCGGGCTCTTCCGGCTGGTCAAGGCGGCGCTCCCGCACCTGCAGCCGGGGTCGACGATCACGACGACCGCTTCGATGGAGGCCTACCAGCCCGCACCGGACCGGCTCGACTACGCGGCGTCGAAGGGCGCGATCAACAACTTCTCGAAGGGGTTGTCGCAGCTCCTCGTCGAGCGCGGGATCCGGGTCAACATCGTCGCACCCGGCCCGACCTGGACGGTCCTGCAGCCGAGCGGCGGCGTCGACCCCGAGTCGCTGCCCGAGTTCGGCAGCAGCGAGTCCCCCATGGGTCGTGCCGCACAGCCGGCCGAGCTCGCCCCCGCGTACGTGTTCCTCGCGTCGCAGGAGTCGAGCTTCGTCGCCGGCGAGACCCTCAACGTCAACGGGGGCATGGTCACGCCCTGACCCCGTCCACCTCCGGCTCGTGAACCGGACACTCCGCTCCCCCGAGCGGGAATGCCCGAGCAGCCGACGATGTCGAACCATCCACACACCACGCGAAGGAGCACACCATGACCCTCGACCTCCACAAGGGGAACAGCGTCGACACCGAGCGTCGCTGCATGCCCACCAGCACCCTGCGCGCCCTGCACGACGACCAGCAGGAGCAGACGTTCGGCCGCTGGCTCGGCCAGATCAACGGTCAGCGCTGATCAACGGTCAGCGCTGATCACCGGCCAGCGCTGATCGACGGTCGGCGCTGATCGACGGTCGGCGCTGATCGCGTTCGCTGCGCGACGACGGACGGGAGGCGCGGTGCCGGCTGGCACCGCGCCTCCCGTCCGTCCGTCGTTCCGCCGGAGCTGCCGGAGCGGCGAGACGCCACCGTCAGGGCGAGACACCGCCGGAGCGTCGAGACGCCGCCGGATCCGGCGGCGTCTCGGCGGGCCGAGGGCGCCCGGCGCTGACGCCGGCGTCTCGCCGACGGCTGCGCCCCGCGAGGACGGGGGCGTCTCGCCCAGGACGGGGCGGCTCGCAGCGCCGCCGCGCTGCTAGGTTGCAGCTGTGTCGTGGGGTCGGTGGTGGTTCGCGCTGCAGGCGGTCGCCGGCGCCGCCTGGTGGGTGCTCGTCCCCACCGTGCCGTTCGTCCGGACGGCGACGCTCGGCTCGCTCGACCCCGTGCTCGTCGCCGCGCTCGACGTCCCGCTCTTCGTCCTCGCCTCGGCGGCGGCCGCAGCCGGCATCCGCTGGGCAGCCGTCGTCGCCACGGCATGGACCGTGCTCGTGCTGCTCGGCACGGTCGTCTGGGCGACGGTCACCCGCGAAGCCGGCTGGGGTGTCGTCGCGATGACCGCGGCGGCCGTCGGCTCCGTCCCGGCGCTCTCCCACGTGCTGCTCGGACGGGTACGGACCGAGCTCGTCACCTCGGGACCGCTGCGGTTCCGAACGGCCGACCCGGACGCAGGGCCGGTCCGGCACGTCCTCGGGACGGCGGTGCAGATCGTCGTCTTCTGGGGCCTCTTCCTCGGTGTGTTCCCGCTGCTCGTCGCTGCCGCCGAGACCCGCTGGCGCCTCCGACCGACCCTGCCCGACGCGGTCGTGCACGACGTCGCGGTCGTCGGCGTCGTCGTGTTCGTCCTGGCCAGCCTGCTCGGCCTGGCCTCGGCGCTGTCGATGTCGACCCGTGGCGCCGGCACCCCGTTGCCCTCGGCGATGCCGAACCGGCTCGTGGTGGCCGGGCCCTACCGGGTGGTCCGGAACCCGATGGCCCTGGCGGGGCTGACCCAGGGTGCGGCGGTCGGACTCGTCACCGCGTCGTGGACCGTGCTCGTCTATGCGGTCGCCGGTTCCGTGGTGTGGAACTGCGTCGTGCGCCCGCTCGAGGAGTCCGACCTGGAGCAACGCTTCGGTGACGAGTTCCGCCGCTACGCCGCGGCCGTCCGGTGCTGGGTGCCGCGCCTGCGACCCGTACCGCGGACCTGATCGCGCGCACCGCGGTACCGCTCGGGCGAGCCCGTCGGCGAGTCGGGATCAGGATCCTGCGCCGCTGATGTTCACCAGCCAGGTGACCCCGAACCGGTCCGTCAGCATGCCGAAGGTGTCACCCCACGGCGCCTTCGTCAGCGGTTCGATCACCGTGGCCCCCTCGGCCAGCCCCTCCCACCAGCCGGTGAGCAGGTCCTCGTCGTCGCCGCTGAGCGACACGGAGACGTTGCTCTCGGTCGGCGTCGGCATGCTCGCCGGCGAGTCCGACGCCATGAGCAGCAGTCCTCCGGGGGTCTCGATCTGGCCGTGCATGATCTTCTCGGCGTCCGCGGGGTCCTGCACCATGCCCCCCTCGGCGAAGGTCATCGTCTTCAGTTCGCCGCCGAGGACCCCGTGCCAGAAGCCGAGCGCCTCGCGGGCCTGGTCGCGGAAGCCGATGTAGGGGTTGAGGTGGACGGACACGGTGACTCCTTCGGGTCGCGCGGACTCCGACGGCCGCGTCGGCACGATGATCGCAGACCACCGGGACCGGCGGAAGGTCCCGATCGCGCGTGAACCGGACGACCGGTCGGATCGCGTCCGGAAGACGAGCGGATCCGCCGGGCCTCCCGCCAGCCGTGCAGTGTGGGCGGGGTCGCCCGTCGGGCGACACACCGCGCTCGGGCCACCGAGCGCGGACGCCGGGTGCGGACGACGTGAGAGGAGCGACGGGTGCGACCGAGACTCTCCGACCTGCACGAGGAACCCGGCGAGTGGCACCGGCGAGGGCTGCGCCACCCGGACGAGATCGCCTCCCTCGTGCACACCCGGCTGCTCGAGAACGTCCCGGCCGACCCCACCTACCGCGACTTCTTCACCACCGGGTGACCGTCGTGCGCTGCCCTGCTCAGAGATCCCGGAGCATGCGACCGGCGACGACGTCGTTCCAGGCCGTCGTGGCCCCCGCCTCGACCGCGGTGTGCAGTCCCCCGTGGCCGTCCTCCAGACCGCACCGCCACCGGTCGAACACGCTCATGCAGAGAACGCGCGCAGAGCGGCCCGGGCCGACGACCGGAGACTGCGGCGCTGGGCCGTCGGGCACCTCCGGTGCTGTCGCCGGATCGGTCGCGGGCAGGGGTGTCGCTGTCGTGTCGTCGTGCATCTCACCAGTGGGACGACACCAAGAGCCGATGTGTCACGAAGTGACCGACTGGACGACGCTCGGGCGCGCCGTCTGCGGGTGGTGCATGCTCGGAGGGGACCGGTCCACCCACCGGCTCGGCTCGGACGGAAGGCGGGGATGAGCGACGGCACCTCGCTGCAGCACGCGTCCGACGCGACGCTCGTCTCCCGCGCGGCCGACGGGGACGTCCTGGCGTTCGAGGTGCTCGCCCGCCGGCACGGACCGCTGATGCGCATCTACGCGGAGCAGGTCCTCGGCTCGAACGTCGAGTCCGACGACGTGGTGCAGGAGGCCTTCCTGACCGGGTGGCGGAAGCTCACCGACCTCGAGGACACCGCGCGCTTCCGACCCTGGATGATGCAGATCGTCACGCGTCGGGCCCTCGACCGGCTCCGCCGGCGGCGACACCACGACGACCTGGCGGACCACGACGAGGCGGCCGACCCGGCGCAGGTGCCGGAGCGTACCGTCGAGACCCGGATGCAGCTCGACGCGATGTGGGCGGCGCTGGACCGGATGCCGGTCGACCAGCGTCGGTGCTGGCTGCTCCGCGAGACCGCCGGCTACAGCTACCAGCAGATCGCCGAGGAACTCGAGCTCCCGACCTCGACCGTGCGGGGTCTGCTCGCACGGGCACGACGGTTCCTCTCCGCGGAGATGGAGGGATGGCGATGACGACGAACGGCCTCCCCCTGCCCGAGGACGACCTCGACGGGCACACGATCGAGGAACTCGCGGACTACCTCGACCGTGGCCGGATCCCGATCGACCCGTCCATCGAGGGCTCGGCCGCCTGCCGTCTCGCGATGACCAACATGCAGCGGCTCCGCGAGTTGTCCCTCGGCGCCCTCGAGCAGCGTGCCGACGCCGAGCCCGAGCGGGAGACCGCCTGGGTCGACCGGCTGCTGGAGGCGATCCGTACCGAGGTCCGTCCCGGGCGAGACGTCCCGGTCGCCCATCCCGACCCCCGGCTCCGCCTGGCGGTGACCGAGGCGGCCGTCCGCGGTCTCGTCCGTCGAGCCGGCGACACCATGGGCGGTGTCGTGATGGGCCGGTGCGTGCTGCGCGGCGACGTGGAGCAGCCCGGGGCCGCTGTCAGCATCGACGTCACGGCAGGACTCGTCTACGGCGGGCCGGCCCTCGACACCGCCGAGCGGCTCCGCCGGACCGTCGCCGAGGCCGTCGAGCGCCACACCGAGCTGCGCGTCGAAGCCGTCGACGTCCACTTCGACGACGTCTACCTGCCCTGACGACGGCCTGCACGAGGACGACCTGCACCGACCACCACCTGCCCGACGCCGACGATGACGACCCACCAGGAGCGAGGAGCGCGACCCATGGACGACGAGGCGATCTCCCGCACGCTGACCGACCGCATCCGGCACGTCCCGGGTGTCACCGGGGTCTTCCCGCCCCGCCCCGTCGCTGCCGTGGCCGAGACCGTGCTCGACGCCGTGACCCCCGTACCGCTCCGCCTGCACGACCCCGACGTGCTGGTCGACGTGGACCGGCACGGCGGCCGCGTGCACGTCGTCGCCGGCATCAGCGTCGACGGAGGTCGTGCCGCCGCGGACACGCTCCGCGCGGTCGGCGAACGCGTCCGCGACCTGCTCGACGCCGACGGGACCGCGACCGCGGACCTGATCAGCGTGACCGTCCGGCTGATCGAGGACCCGGCGGACGCTGCGTCGACAGCCCCGGTCGACGGCACCGAGGGCTCGGTCGACCGGCCGACGACGATTATGTAAGCGCTTCCACCCAGAACTCTCCCGCCCCTAGGGTCGACCGGACACGGCACGACCGGCGTGCCGCACGAGCACGGGAGCAGGGACCCATGGGCCTGATGGACAAGTACAAGGCGCTCTTCACCGGACCGGCGATCGACGTCGCCGCCGAGGTCGGACGGCTGCTGCCGGGCGGCGACCGCGTCCTCGCGCACACCCAGGCCGTCCCGAGCGGCTACCAGCGCGGAGGCGGTGGTGTCGGTCTCGACGGTCGGTTGATGAACCTCGTCACCTCGGCCGTGGAGACCGCGGTCTCCCGCTCGCAGCACGTCGGCGGCGACGAGGGCTCGCGTGCGCGGTCGCTGCCCACCGAGGCCGGGCCGTACACGCTCGTGGTCAGCGAGCGGGCGCTGTCCTTCTGGGACCTCGGACTCACCGGCAACCAGCTGCCCGCCGAGCACGTCGTCAGCGTCCCCCGCGCCGAGGTCGCCTCGTTCGTCGACACCGGGAAGACCGCGCAGGGCGGCGTCCCGGTCGCGCGGATCACCTTCACGGACGGGTCGTTCGCCGACCAGCGGCTCGTCGGGAAGCCCGGGCCCGACTTCTGGCTGGCGGTCGCCGCCGGCTGACCGCGGCACCGCCCCCGTCGGGCGACGCACGAGGCACCGGACGGGAGGCGCGTGGCGGGCTCGTACCGCGCCTCCCGTCCGCGACCCCACCGGCATCGGCTGTGTGCGGTGGACGTGCCATGATCCGGTGTGCACATCGACGACTTCCCGGTCTCCGACACCGCTGCCGCCCACGCGGCCGTCTCGCTCGCCGAGCGCTACCAGTCGACGGCGATGACGGCACACGCCGTCCGGTCCTGGTACTGGGCACTGGGGTTCGCGGCACTCGACCGGCTCGACGGCGTCGACCACGAGCTGCTCTGGGTCGCGGCCGTCCTGCACGACATCGGCACCGTGACCGAGTTCGACGCCCACACGGCGTCGTACGAGCACGCCGGCGGACACGTCGCCGTCGCCCTGACGACCGGTGCGGGGTGGACGGTCGAGCGGCAGCAGCGCGTGCTCGACGTGATCGTGCGGCACAACTGGCCGAGCGTCGACGTCGGCCTCGACCTGGAGGGACACCTGCTCGAACGCGGGACCGGACTCGACGTCTCCGGAGCGGGGTCCGACCTGCTGCCCGAGTCGTACCTGCGCGAGGTCCTCGCACAGTACCCCCGCGGCACGCTCGCTGCGGAGTTCGGCGCGTGCGTCGTCGACCAGGCCGCACGGAAGCCCGACACCGCGGCGCGCCGCCTGGTCGACGGCGGTGTCGTCGCGAAGCTCGCGCAGAACCCGCTCGAGACGCTGTCCTGACCTCGACGCGCGCGCAGTGCGCAGTGCGCAGCTGGACGTGACAGCATCTGGTCATGAGCACCGTTGCGGCCGACGTCCGTCACGTCGTCGAGGCCTCCGGTGACGACCTCGATGCAGCCCGAGCGATGTTCGAGCGGCGTACGGCGCCTCCGGGTTCCTGCCCGAACGGACCGAGCGGGACTTCGGCTACCGCTTCCGGTCCGTCGGTGGCGACGCGATGTCGCTGGACTCGAAGCGCTTCGACGGTCGGATGGCCGGCGAGGTCGACGGGACGAGCCACTACTTCGTGACGTGGGTCAGCGACGGCGGCGGGTCCCTGGACATCGACCGCGACGAGGTAGGGCTCGCGCCCGGGCGGCCCATCGTGTTCCCGAGCGAGCGCCCGTACCGCTTCGACCTCGCCGACGTCCGGCAGAACGTGGTGCAGTTCGACCGCCGCACGCTCGAGCGCACCGCCGCCGAACTGCACGGGACCGAGCCGGCGCCCCTGGTGTTCGACCGTGCCGCGCTCCCGCGGCGCCAGGACGTCCGCGCGTGGAACGCCGAACTGCGCGAGACCGCGCAGGTCGTGCTCGGCAGCACCCCGCTGACCCCGCTGGCGATGGCCGAGGCCACGCGCCGAACGGCCGTCGCGATGCTCAGGACCTTCCCGCACAGAACGCTCGCGCCCGCCGCCCCGGTGCCCGTCGGGGCCCGAGGGCGCGTGCAGCAGGCGATCGAGTACATGAACGCCAACGCCGACGACCCCATCACCACCACCGACGTCGCCGAGCACGTCGGGCTGAGCGTCCGCGGGCTGCAGCAGGGCTTCCAGCGACAGGTCGGGACGTCGCCGAACGCGATGCTCCGCGGGATCCGCTTCGACCGGGTGCGGACGGAGCTCCGGTACCACTCGGTGGGCGAGACGACCGTCGCCGCTGTGGCGCGGCAGTGGGGGTTCGCGCACGCCGGGCGGTTCTCGTCCGCGTACGCGAAGCGCTTCGGCGAGCTGCCGAGCGAGACCCTGCGCGCACGGCGCTGACCGGCGGAGTGGGCCCTGCCGGGATCGAACCGACGACATCCACGGTGTAAACGTGGCGCTCTACCAGCTGAGCTAAAGGCCCCTGCGGACGATCCTAGACGCTCGACCGAGCGGCTCGGATCGTCACGCGCCGTGCGGGACGCTCAGCCGAACCGCTCGACGAGCTCCCGCTTCAGCACCTTCCCGCTCGGCCCCAGCGGCAGCGCCTCCACCACGTGCACGACCCGCGGGTACTTGTACACGGCGATCTCGTCGGCCACGAAGCGGGTCAGCTCCTCCGGGGTGACCTCGGCGCCCTGGCGGAGCACGACGGCCGCGGCGACCTCCTGCCCGTGCACCTCGTGCGGGATGCCGAACACGGCGGCCATCGTGACGTCCGGGTGGGCGGCGAGGACCTCCTCCACCTGCCTCGGGTACACGTTGTAGCCGTTGCGGATGATCATGTCCTTCGTCCGGTCGACGATCGTCAGGTAGCCGTCGTCGCCCTTCGTGCCGAGGTCGCCCGTGCGGAACCACCCGTCGACGATCGCCTCGGCGGTGGCCTCCGGGCGGTTCAGGTACCCGTTCATCAGGTTGTGCCCGCGGATCACGAGCTCACCGATCTCGCCGCGGGGAAGTAGGACCGTGCGGTCGGTGACCTCGGGGTCGGCGATCTCGATGTCGACGCCCCAGATCGGTGTGCCGATGGTGCCCGGACGCGGTGTGGCGCCGACGTGGTTGAACGACGCCACGGGAGAGGTCTCGGTCAGCCCGTAGCCCTCGTGCACCGGTGCGTCGAACACCTGCTGGAACCGCTCGAGCACGGCGAGCGGCAGCGAGGCGCCGCCGGAGATCGCGTACCGCAGGTGCGGTCGGGCGTCCGAGCGCGTCGCCGCGTCGAGCAGTGCGATGTACATCGTCGGGACGCCCATGAAGATCGCGGTGTCGTGCTCGACCATCGCCGCGAGGGCCGCGTCACCGTCGAACTTCGGCAGCATGACGATCGTCGCGCCGGCACGGAAGCCGGTGTTCATGGTGCAGGTCTGCCCGAACGTGTGGAAGAGCGGCAGCGCACCGAGCAGGACGTCGCCACGGCGCATGTCGAAGGTCGTGAGCAGGCACGTGTTGACCTGTTCGAGGAGGGCGAAGTGCGACCCCTCGGCACCCTTCGGCTTCCCGGTCGTCCCGCTCGTGTACAGGATCGTGGCGGTGTCGAACGGGTGGCGGGGCACGTAGGTGTCGAGCGGCTCGCTCGCGGCGGCGACGGTCTCGAGTCGGTCGGGGGCACCCTCGGCGTCCGCGGGGGCGAGCACACTGAGGACGTCGACGCCGGCGCGCTCCGCTCCGGCCGCGCCCTCGCCGAGCAGCGGCGCCGCGCAGACCAGCAGCCGCGCGTCGCTGTCGCGGAGCACGAACTCGATCTCGCCGCGCTTCAGGAGCGCGTGCACGGGCACGACCACGGCCCCGAGTGCGAGGACGGCGTAGTAGGCGCGCGGGAAGTCGGCGACGTTCGGCACGAGCATCGCGACCCGGTCGCCCTCGCGCACGCCGCGTGCGCGCAGGCCGCCCGCGTAGGCGAGGGTCTGCTGCCACAGCTCGGCGTAGGTGGTCCGCTGGTCGCCCACCACGACGGCGACGTCGTCCGGGAACCGCGCCGCGGACTCGGCGACGATCGCGGCGACCGAGGCCGTGGCCTGGGTCATCCTGGCGCCGTCGGCGGCGCCGGGTGCGGGGTGGCTGCTGGTGGTGGTGCTGGTCATGCCGGCCTTCCGTCTCCCGTGACGAGTTCTCCTCACGGAGCCTACGGCGAGCGGACGCTCGACGACCGGATGCGCGCCGCCGGGCGCGCCACCGGGTCCGCAGGACCTGAACGTCGGCTGCACGCGGTGCGCGCAGCGGCTGTGGGCTTGCGCTCCCAGCAGGATCGTGTTCAATCGAGTCGTCGTGGTGCGGGTCAGGCACCACGACACGGGCGGCCGGTCTGTGTTCGGGTCACGGATCGGCCGCCTCTGCTCCCCGCGCACGCGCGCGAGCCGGCCCGTGCCGGTCGGGAGGCGCGTGGCGGGCGCGCGACGCTCCTCCCGTCCGCGCCGCGACGGCCGGGAGGCGCGCTCCGGGCCCGCACAGCGCCTCCCGTCCGCGCCGCGCCCGGTGTCCGGCCGTCACCGCAGCCACCGCATCCGCGACCGATGCGCGTACCCCGTTGTCCCACACCCCGCCGCGACGGCTCGGTACTGTCGACCCGACGACGTGAGGAGGGTGCGATGACCGAGGACGGCACGCACGGGGCATCCGGGTACTGGTACCCAGACCGGCCGGCGAGGACCGGTGTCGAGCTGCTCACGACGATGCGCCGCTACCGGGCCGCAGAGGTCGCGATGCGCGAGCGAAAGCTCCGGTCGATGGGGATGAACGCGACCGACATGGAGGCGGTCCGTTTCCTGCTGCGGGCGGCCGAACAGGGCCGCGCCGTGCGTCCGGGAGACCTCACCGCGCACCTCGGCATCACGTCGGCGTCGACCACGGCCGTCGTGAAGCGACTGGTGTCCAGCGGCCACGTGGAGCGTCACCCGGACCCGGCGGACGGTCGCGGAGCGCTGCTCGTGGCGACCGTGCACAGCGACGACGAGGTCCGATCCGAGCTCACCGACGTGCACGCACGCATGATCGCGGCGGCGGACCGACTCTCTCCGCAGACCGTGATCGAGATGCAGGCGTTCTTCGCCGAGGTGATCGACGCGATGGGCGCCGACTCCCCCGCCGACGAGGCCGACGGCACGGACCGTCCGGGCGCACTGGCCGATATGCGTACGCATCCAAGTGGGTAGTTAGACAAACTAGAGAAACCGGAGCAGGCTGGTCCGCGTCGCCGATCGGCGACCACCCACAGCACGGGAAGGGCCGGCCATGAGCACCATCGACGCGACGCACTCGCAGTTCTCCGAGGTCCGGGAGGCTGCCCGCGGGCGACTCCTCGCGACCGTTGCCACAAGCCTCGGGATCGTCGCAGTGACCGTCGCCGCCGTCACCGTCGTCACCCTCGGGGCGTGAGCACGATGCGCACCGTGGACGACCTCCGAGAGCTCCAGCGCCACCCGCACGAGTGGCACCGTCGCGGGCTGCGGCACCCCGACGAGATCGACGCCCTCGTGCACCACCGCACGCACGGCGAGGTCCCGCCCGAGCCGACCTACGGCGACTTCTTCCGCGGCGCCTGAGCCCGACCGACCGACCGGAGCTCCGGGAACTGCTCGTCCCGCCACTCCCCCTCGACCGGCGTCCCTGCCGCGGCCGCCGTCTCCTCGCGCTCGCGCAGCTCGACCCGACGGATCTTCCCGGAGATCGTCTTCGGCAGCTGTCCGAACTCGACGCGGCGGACCCGGGCGTACGCCGGGAGCGCGACCCGGGCGTGCTCGAGCACGGCGCGGGCCGTCACGGCCGTCGGCTCCCACCCGGCGGCGAGCGTGACGTACGCCTTCACGACGTTCAACCGCGCGTCGTCCGGTGCGGGGACGACGGCGCTCTCGGCCACGGCGGCGTGCTGCAGCAGGGCGCTCTCGACCTCGAACGGCGACACCTTGTAGTCGGACGACTTGAACACGTCGTCGGTGCGGCCGATGAAGGTCAGCTGGCCGTCGGCGTCGCGGCTCGCGATGTCGCCCGTGTGGAAGAAGCCGTCCCGCATCGCGTCGGCGGTGCGCTCCGGGTCGCCGAGGTAGCCCGCCATCAGGTTCGTCGGTCGCTCGGTCAGGTCGAGGCAGACCTCGCCCTCGTCGCCGGCACGGCCCGTCAGGGGGTCGAGCAGCGTCACGGCCACGCCGGGCAGCGGACGTCCCATCGCGCCGGGCGTCACGGCGCCGCCCGGCACGTTGCCGATGATCGCCGTGGTCTCCGTCTGCCCGTAGCCGTCGCGGATCGTGAGACCCCAGGCCGCCTGCACGCGGGCGATCACCTCGGGGTTGAGCGGTTCGCCGGCCGAGACCACCTCGCGCAGGGCGCGCGGCTTCGGTCCGAGGTCGGCCTGCAGGAGCATCCGCCAGGCGGTCGGGGGCGCACAGAACGTGTCGACGCCGGCCTCGTCGAGCTGCGCGAGGAGCCCGGCCGGGTCGAAGCGTGGGGTGTCGTGGACGAAGACGGTCGCCTCGGCGATCCACGGCGCGAAGAAGCAGCTCCAGGCGTGCTTGCCCCATCCGGGCGAGCTGATCGCAAGGTGCACGTCGCCGGGTCGGAGTCCGAGCCAGTGCATCGTGCTCAGGTGGCCGACCGGGTACGACGCCTGCGTGTGCACGACCATCTTCGGCCGCGAGGTGGTGCCCGACGTGAAGTACACCAGGCAGGGGTCGTCGGTGCTCGTGGTCACGACCGGCCGTGCCTCGTCCGCCGGCGCCGGGTCGCCGAGGTCGTCCGGGTACGACGTCCAGCCCTGCACCGCTCCCCCGACCACGATGCGTGACGGTGCCCCGGTGACGCCGTCGAACTTCGGCGTCTCGCCGTGGTTCGTCACCACGTGCGCCACGTGACCGCGGTCGATGCGGTCCTGCAGGTCTGCGGTGTCGAGCATGGTCGAGGTCGGCAGGATCACCGCGCCGAGCTTCATCACCGCGAGCATCGTCTCCCACAGCTCGAGCTGGTTGCCGAGCATCAGGAGCACGTGGTCGCCCTTCCGGACGCCGAGCCGGTCCAGTTGGACGGCCAGCCGGTCCGACCGGGCGGCCATCTCGGCGTAGGTCGTGCGGGAGCCGCCGTCCTCGTCGACGATCCAGAGCGCCACGCGGTCGTTCCCGCGCGCGACGACGTCGAACCAGTCCGTCGCCCAGTTGAACGTCCCGCCCAGGTCCGGCCAGCGGAAGGCACGTCGGGCAGCCTCGGCGCGCGCGGCGTCACGCTCGTCGAGGACCGCGAGCAGCTCGTCGCGGGCGGCGCGGTAGGCCGTGGTCGGGTTCAGGGAGGGCACCGGACGATCATGCCCCACCCGGCGCTCGCAGCGCACCGTCGCACGGCACGGGTACCGTCGTCGGCGTGGACGGTGTCGGTGTGGTGGACGAGGCCGGGCGGCTGCGGCTCCTCGGCAACGCGGTCGCGGGTGCGGCCTTCGGTGTGGTGCTCGCCGTGCTCGTCGCGTCGTCCTGGCTGACGACCACCACGGCGCTGCTCGTCGGGGTCGGGGTGCCCGCCGGGGTCCTCGGCGCGGCGATCGGCGTCTGGACGCAGCTGCGCTCCTGGCGGGCCGCCGGCGGCTACGAGCGGTCGGTCGCCGTGCAGCGCTGGGTCGCGGAGCAGCGCGTGCCCGCCGGGGTGACGGCCGACGAGTGGATCCCGACGCTGCAGGCGCAGGCCGACCGCGAGGGTGCCGGCTGGGGCAAGATCGTCCTCTGCGTGCTCTGGACCGCCATGACGCTCTCGATGGCCGACCAGCACGGCCCGCTCCTGACCGGGATGCTCGTCGCGCTCTGGATCGGGATCGGCGGGTGGTCCGCCCTCTGGGTCGTCCCCCGCGCCCGTGCCGCACGGGCACTGCTCCGCCGCGGTGTCGCGACCGAGCCGTCCCCGACGGAGTCCTGGCCGACCGAGTCCTGAACCGGTCCTGCGCCTCGGGGATCGTCCCGGACCCTCCGCGGCCGCCGTGACTACGCTCGTCCGCATGCAGAGTCGCACCCTCGGCCGCACCGGCCGCTCCGTGTCCGTCGTCGGCCTCGGCACCTGGCAGTTCGGCGGTGACTGGGGTCCCGTCAGCGCGCAGGACGCCGCCGCCGTGATGGACGCCTCCGTCGAGTCCGGCGTCACCCTCTTCGACACGGCCGACGTCTACGGCGACGGTCGCAGCGAACAGCTCATCGGGGCATGGCGACGGGCGAACCCGGACGTCCCGCTGACGGTCACGACGAAGATGGGCCGCCGCGCCGAGCAGGTCCCGTCGAACTACGTCGCGCAGCACTTCCGCGAGTGGGTCGACCGGTCGCGCCGCAACCTCGGCCAGGACACCCTCGACCTCGTGCAGCTGCACTGCCCGCCGACCCCGGTGTTCGAGGACGACGCCGTGTACGACGCCCTCGACGCGCTCGTCGCCGACGGATCGATCGCCGCCTACGGCGTCTCCGTGGAGACCGCGGACCAGGCGCTCACCGCGATCGCCCGGCCCCACGTCGCCAGCGTGCAGGTGATCCTCAACGCGTTCCGGCTCAAGCCGCTGGACCGTGTGCTGCCGGCCGCACGGGAGGCAGGGGTCGGCATCCTCGCGCGCGTCCCGCTGGCCTCGGGGCTGCTCTCCGGCAAGTACACGGCCGACACCACGTTCAGCGAGGGCGACCACCGCAACTACAACCGACACGGCGAGGCCTTCGACCAGGGCGAGACGTTCAGCGGCGTCGACTTCGCGGACGGCGTGCAGGCCGCACAGGCGTTCGCCGCGGCACTGCCCGAGGGCGTCTCGGTCCCGCAGGCGGCGCTCGCCTGGATCGTCGCACAGGACGGCGTGACCGCTGCGATCCCGGGCGCCCGGAACCCCGAGCAGGCACGCTCCAACGCCGGGGCGGCGGACCTCCTCGACGGGAGCGCCCTCGACCTCGCCAGCCTCGACACCACGGTGCACGAGCTCTACGACCGGTGGTTCCGCGCGACCGTGCACGACAAGTGGTGAGCCGCCGGGTCGGCACGGGCCCCGCTCGTGCCGACCGCACCGGCGGCCGCCGGACGGCGCCCCGGAGCGTCGTCGTGACGCTCGTGGCGGCGGTCGCCGTCGTCCTGCTCGCGCTCTGCACGGCGCCGGCCGCGGGGACGACGCGCACCGCGCCTCCTTGGCCGGCACCGACGGACCTGCAGACGCGCGCCGAGGCGGCGGGCCTGCGGAACGTGTGGGGCGAGCCGCTCGCCGAGCACGTGCACACCCACCTGACGATCCTGGACGGGCCGACGCCGGTGACCGTGCCGGGCAACGTGGGGCACTCGTCGCGTGAGCGGTTCGCCGCCGAGCTCCACACCCACGACACGTCCGGCATCCTGCACGTCGAGTCCCCGACCCGGCAGACCTTCACGCTCGGGCAGTTCTTCGACGAGTGGGACGTCTCGCTCGGTGCCGGGCACGTCGGTGGTCTGCGCGGCGAGCTGACGGTGTGGGTGGACGGCCACCGGTACCTCGGCAACCCGCGGTCGATCGCGCTGACCGACCGGCGCGAGGTCGTCCTCGCCGTCACCACGATCGGCGAGGTGCCGCGCCTGCCGTCGCCGTTCGTCTGGCCGCCGCAGTACCGCTGACGACCACGGCCCGCGCCAGGGCGCTCGGGTCCCGGGGCGGGTGGCTCCCGGGGTGGGTCAGGCCGGCGCCGGGGTGAGCCCCAGGAACGCCGCCACGGCCTCGGGGTGCTCGACGTGCGCGAAGTGCCCGCAGTCGTCGAGCACGGCGGTCCGTGCCCCCGGCACCAGGCGGCGGAGGTCGGCGAGGTCGGTCACCCGGGCGAAGACGTCCCCGCGGCCGAGCACCGCCGAGACGGGGCAGCCGACGGAGCGCCAGCGGTCGACGTCGTGGCCGGCGGCGTCCCGCGCGGCAGCAGTGAAGCGCTCGGGCCGGAACTCCTCGACGAAGGCGTCGAGGACGCTCGGGTCCAGTCGGCGGACGTGCGCGAACACGGGTGCGGCGACGAGCGGCAGGAGTCCGACGCGGGCGACGCCGCGGAGGATGCCTCTGGCCGATCGACCCGTGACGAGGAGACCGGCCCGCAACAGCGTGAACGCGGGCAGGGACGCGAGCGCGCGCCAGGGGTGGGCGGAGGCCCGCACCGTCGCCGTCGTCGTGCCGGACACGAGCCCGAGCGAACGGACACGGTCCGGGGCCACCACCGCGAGGTGCAGCCCGACGAACGCCCCCATCGAGTGCCCGACGACGTCGACCGGTCCCACGGCGAGGGCGTCCAGGACCTCGACGAGCACGCGAATGCCGTCGTCCACGGTGAACCGGCCCGAGGGCGCCGGCGAGGACCCCCACCCGGGCAGGTCGACGAGCACGAGACCCCGCTCGCCGACGCCGCCGGCAGCGGCCAGCAGGGGCGTCCACGTCGTCCACGACCCGGCGACCCCGTGGAGCAGCAGCACCGGGTCGGCTCCCGGACGGTGGTGCACCACCACCGGCCCCCGGCGGGTGTGCACCACGGTGCGCTCCAGCGCCCAGGTGGTGGGCGCGTCGCGCACCGGCCAGGGCGCGTAGCCGGGCGCGGTGGGTGTCAGGCGACCGGGACGGGCGCGGTGCACGCGGCGAGCCGGTCGAGTGCCTCGCGGTACTCGGCGACGTCGCGCTGCAGTCCGGGCTCGGTGATGATCGAGGCCTTGATGCGGCCGTGCACGTCGATGACGAAGGTCGCCCGGGTGGCGAAGCCCTTCTTGTCGAGGAACACGCCGTACTCCTTCGACACCGCGCCGTGCGGCCAGAAGTCGGCGAGCAGCTCGAAGTCGTAGCCGTGCGTCTCGGCGAACGAGCGGAGCGTGGCCTTCGAGTCGACGGAGATGCCGATCAGCTCGACGCGCTGGTCCTGGAACATCGCGATGTTGTCCTGCAGGGTGCACAGCTCGTTGGTGCAGCCGGACGAGAACGCCAGCGGGAAGAAGACGAGGGCGACCGGGCGGACGCCCCGGAAGTCGCTGAGGCGGACGTGCTCACCGAACTGGTTCGGGAGCTCGAAGTCCGGCGCGAGGGAGCCGATCTCCAGGGCCATCGGTGCGCTGCTTCTTCCTCGGGCGTGGTGTGTGCCCGTGTCGCGTGTGCACGTGCGGGTCGCGCGTGCACGATCGGCAATCGTACGCCGACGTCACCAGGACGCAAGTACCCGTCCACGTGCACGTCACCATCAGCCAGCGGGTCGGTCGTGGGGCCTAAGGTGGTGTGGGCCCCATCCGGTCGTGACCCGACCACCGGTGGCCTCCATGTCCACCACCACGAGAACGAACGAGGTCAAGGGTGACGGTGAACGACCAGGACCCGCGCAGCACCGCAGGGACCGACCAGGACCCCGAGGAGACCGCAGAGTGGCGTGAGTCGCTCGACGGGCTCGTCGCGACGCACGGCCACCAGCGGGCCCGCGAGATCATGCAGAGCCTGCTGAAGCGCTCGAACGAGCTGCACCTCGGCGTGCCGATGGTCCCGACGACCGACTACGTGAACACGATCGCGCCCGAGGACGAGCCGGAGTTCCCCGGCGACGAGGAACTCGAGCGTCGCTACCGCCGATGGATCCGGTGGAACGCCGCGATCACGGTGCACCGCGCCCAGCGACCCGGCGTCGCGGTCGGCGGCCACATCTCGACGTACGCGTCGAGCGCCGCCATGTACGAGGTCGGCTACAACCACTTCTTCCGCGCGCAGGACCACCCGTCCGGCGGCGACCAGGTGTTCTTCCAGGGCCACGCCTCCCCCGGCATGTACGCCCGCGCCTACATGGAGGGCCGCCTCAGCGAGGACCAGCTCGACGGCTTCCGCCAGGAGAAGTCGCACGCCGGCGGCGGACTGTCGTCGTACCCGCACCCGCGCCTCATGCCGCACTTCTGGCAGTTCCCGACCGTGTCGATGGGCATCGGCCCGATCAACGCGATCTACCAGGCACAGCAGGCCAAGTACCTGTCCAACCGCGGGATCAAGGACGCCTCCGACCAGCAGGTGTGGGCGTTCCTCGGCGACGGCGAGATGGACGAGGTCGAGTCGCGCGGGCAGCTGCAGGTCGCGGCGAACGACGGGCTCGACAACCTGAACTTCGTCATCAACTGCAACCTGCAGCGCCTCGACGGCCCCGTCCGCGGCAACGGCAAGATCATCCAGGAGCTCGAGGCGTTCTTCCGCGGTGCGGGCTGGAACGTCATCAAGGTCGTCTGGGGCCGCGAGTGGGACGACCTGCTCGCCCGCGACACCGACGGCGCGCTCCTCAACCTGATGAACGCGACGCCGGACGGCGACTACCAGACGTACAAGGCCGAGAACGGCGCCTACGTCCGCGAGAACTTCTTCGGCCGCGACCCGAAGGCGTTGCAGCTCGTCGAGGGCTACAGCGACGACCAGATCTGGAACCTCAAGCGCGGTGGCCACGACTACCGCAAGGTCTACGCCGCGTTCAAGGCCGCGACCGAGCACAAGGGGCAGCCGACCGTCATCCTGGCGAAGACCGTCAAGGGCTACGGCCTCGGCCCGAGCTTCGAGGGCCGCAACGCGACCCACCAGATGAAGAAGCTCACGCTCGACAACCTCAAGCAGTTCCGCGACGAGATGCGCATCCCGATCTCGGACGCGCAGCTCGACGAGGACCCCTACACGCCGCCGTACTACCACCCGGGCAACGACGACGAGGCGATCCAGTACATGCACGAGCGTCGCCGCGCGCTCGGCGGGTACGTGCCGGAGCGTCGCACGAAGTACACGCAGTTCACGCTGCCGGACGACGCGAAGTACCAGGTCGTCAAGAAGGGCTCCGGCAAGCAGGAGGTCGCCACGACGATGGCGTTCGCCCGTCTGCTGAAGGACCTGCTCCGCTCCCCGGACTTCGGCGACCGCGTGGTCCCGATCATCCCGGACGAGGCGCGCACGTTCGGCATGGACGCCTACTTCCCGACCGCGAAGATCTACAACCCGAACGGCCAGCACTACACGTCGGTCGACCGCGAGCTGCTCCTGGCCTACAAGGAGAGCCCGCAGGGCCAGATCATCCACGTCGGCATCAACGAGGCAGGCGCCCTCGCGGCCTTCACCGCCGTCGGCACCTCGTACTCGACGCAGGGCGAGCCGCTCATCCCGGTCTACGTCTTCTACTCGCAGTTCGGGTTCCAGCGCACCGGTGACGCGATCTGGGCGGCCGGTGACCAGATGGTCCGCGGATTCATGATCGGCGCCACCGCCGGTCGCACCACGCTGACCGGCGAGGGCCTGCAGCACGCCGACGGTCACTCGCCGCTCCTCGCGGCGACGAACCCGGCCGTGGTCTCCTACGACCCGGCGTACGGGTACGAGATCGGCCACATCGTCAAGTCGGGCCTCGAGCGCATGTACGGGACGAACGAGGACGGCTCGCCGTCCCACGACGACCCGAACGTCATGTACTACCTGACGGTCTACAACGAGCCGCTCGTGCAGCCCGCCGAGCCCGAGGGCGTCGACGTCGAGGGCATCGTCAAGGGCATGTACCTGCTCAAGCCGAGCGAGCACGACGGCCCGAAGGCCCAGCTGCTCGCGTCCGGCGTCGCGGTGCCGTGGGTCCTCGAGGCGCAGCAGCTCCTCGCCGAGGACTGGGGCGTGTCCGCCGACGTCTGGAGCGTCACGAGCTGGGGCGAGCTCACCCGCGACGGCCTCGACGCCGAGCAGCAGGCGTTCCTGAACCCGAACGAGCAGCCGCGCACCCCGTACGTGACCGAGCGCCTGCTCGGCACCGAGGGCCCGGTCGTCGCGGTGAGCGACTTCATGCACGCCGTGCAGGAGCAGATCCGCCCGTTCGTGCCGACCGACTACGCCACGCTCGGCGCCGACGGCTTCGGCTTCTCGGACACCCGTCCGGCGGCGCGCCGCTTCTTCCACATCGACGGCCCCTCGGTCGTGGTGCGGACGCTGCAGCAGCTCGCGAAGCAGGGCAAGGTCGACCACGCCGTCGTCCAGCAGGCGATCGACAAGTACCGCCTGCACGACGTCAACGCCGGGACCACCGGCAGCGCCGGCGGAGAGGCCTGATCCGCCGGTGAGCACACCCCGCACCGCCCCGGCCGCGAGCCAGGAGAGGGAGCGCGAACGCGCGCTCTCCTGGCTCCGGCAGGTGTCGGGCGAACTCTCGACCGCCACCATCAAGCGGCTCGAGGACACGCTGCCCTGGTACAGCGAGATGCCGCCGGGCCGGCGGTCCGCCGTCGGGCTCGTCGCCCAGGCGGGCATCACGTCGTTCATCTCCTGGCTCGAGGGCACCGCGTCGACCCCGTGGATCGCCGCCGCCGACGTCTTCGGTTCCGCACCCCGTGAACTCCTCCGCTCGGTGAGCCTGCAGCAGACGCTGCAGCTCATCCGCGTCGTGGTGACCGTCGTCGAGGAGCGTGCGAAGGACGACGAGATGCTGCAGGAGGCGATCCTGAAGTACTCGCGGGACATCGCCTTCGCGGCCGCCGACGTCTACGCGCGTGCCGCCGAGGCCCGCGGGCTGTGGGACGCCCGGCTCGAAGCGCTCGTCGTCGACTCGATCCTGTCGGGCGAGTACGACGACGAGCTGCCCTCCCGCATCGCGGCCCTCGGCTGGCACGGCCACGGCGAGGTCGCGGTCCTGGTCGGCAACGCACCGAAGCAGCTCGAGGTCGACCAGATCCGCCGCACCGCCCGACACATGGACGCCGACGTGCTCATCGGGGTCCAGGGATCCCGGCTCGTGGTCGTCATCGGCCGTGCCACCCCGCGTGACGACGTGCCCGAGGGCGAGGAACCGGTGTCCTTCACCGCCATCGCCCAGGCCCTGGAACCGTCGTTCGGCGAGGGGCACCTCGTGCTCGGCAACGAGGTCCCCGGGGTCGTCGACGCCTCGACCAGTGCGAAGGGCGCCCTCGCCGGGTTCGCCGTCGCACGGGCGTGGCGCGGTGCTCCCCGACCGGCCCTCGCCGACGACCTGCTGCCCGAGCGGGCCCTGGCGGGTGACCCGCTCGCCCGGTCAGCGCTGGTGCAGCGCATCTACGTCCCGCTGAAGGACCAGTCGACCGAGCTGCTGCAGACGCTCTGGTGCTACCTCGACACCGGTCGCTCGCTCGAGGCGACCGCGCGCGAGCTGTTCGTGCACCCGAACACGGTGCGCTACCGCCTCCGTCGCGTGGCCGACGTCATCGGGTGGGACGCCACGCACGCCCGGGACGCCCTGATCGTGCAGTCGGCGCTCATCCTCGGGGCGATGTCCGAGTCGAACGCCGGCCGACGCCGCATGCCGAACCGTCGCTGAGGGCCGCGCCATGAGCGTGCGGATGACCGCGCCCACGATCGCCCACGGTAGGGATCGCACAACGTCCCCGCCGGATCGCTGTCGGATGTCCACACGGACCGGATCGGCCGTGACGGCAAGGATTGACCGGTGATCGTCGTCGTCGCGCCCGGACAGGGCTCCCAGACCCCCGGCTTCCTCGCCCCCTGGCTCGAGGACACCGCCGTCCGTGACCGTGTCGGAGCGTGGTCCGAGGCGATCGGCGTCGACCTCGTCGAGCACGGCACGACCTCCGACGCCGACACCATCAAGGACACCGCCCTCGCCCAGCCGCTCATCGTGGCGGCCGGGCTCGTGACCGCCGACGCCCTGCTGGCCGACGGCCGTCGCGCCCTGGTCGGTGGGGTCGCCGGACACTCGGTCGGCGAGTTCACCGCCGCCGGCGTCGCCGGGATCCTCGAGCCCACCGACGCCGTCGCGCTGGTCGCCGAGCGCGGCCGTGCGATGGCCGACGCCGCCGCACTCGAGCCGACCTCGATGGCCGCCGTGCTCGGAGGCGACGCCGAGGCAGTCGCCGCAGCCCTCGAGCAGCACGGTCTCGTCGCCGCCAACCACAACGGCGGCGGCCAGACCGTCGTCGCCGGTCCCGCCGTGGGCATCGCCGCCCTGGCCGCCGAGCCGCCGGCGCGCGCCCGGGTCGTCCCGCTCGCGGTCGCGGGCGCGTTCCACACGCGGTACATGGCCCCGGCGGTCGACCGCGTCGCGCCCGTCGCCGCGGCCGCGACCGTGCAGGACCCCGAGCTGCCGATCTGGACGAACGCCGACGGCTCCCGCGTGGACGACGGCCGACACTTCGTCGACCTGATGGTCCGCCAGATCGCCAACCCCGTGCACTGGGACGCCGTCATGGAGTCGTTCTCCGCCGCCGGCGTCACCGGCATCATCGAACTCGCGCCGGCGGGCGCGCTCGTCGGGCTCGCGAAGCGCGGCCTGCGCGGCACCCCCACCGTCGCCGTGAAGACCCCCGACGACCTGCCCGCCGCGATCGAGCTCCTCGAGAGCGACACCGCGGCCGCGAGCGAGGAAGCAGACGCAACCGCATGACCGACGCCACCACGCCGTCCCCCGCAGCCGACGGGACGGACGCGCCCCGCGCCTCCCGTCCGGTGCTGCAGCAGCGTCGCGGCCACGAGTACACCCGCATCCTGGCCTTCGGTGCCGCCCGCGGTGAGAACGTCGTCCCCAACGACGACCTCGTCGGGCCGATCGACTCGTCCGACGAGTGGATCCGCCAGCGCACCGGCATCGTCACGCGCAAGCGCGCCGGAGCCGACATCGAGGCCGTCGACCTCGCCGAGGCAGCCGCGCGGGAGGCCATCGAGAAGGCCGGCATCACGCCGGACCAGATCGGTGTCGTCCTCGTCAGCACCGTCACCCACACCGTCGCGACGCCCTCCATGGCGTCCCTGCTCGCCGAACGCATCGGTGCGACGCCGGCCGCGGCCTACGACGTCAGCGCGGCCTGCGCCGGCTACGCGTACGGCATCGCCCAGGCCGACTCGTTCATCAAGTCCGGCCTGGCCGACCACGTGCTCGTCGTCGGGGCCGAGAAGCTCAGCGACGTGGTCGACCCGACCGACCGCTCGATCTCGTTCCTCCTCGGCGACGGTGCGGGTGCGGCCGTCGTCGGTCCGAGCGACTACCCCGGCATCGCCCCGACGATCTGGGGCTCGGACGGCTCGAAGTGGGACGCCATCGGCATGACGGCGACCTACAACGAGTGGGCCGCCGGCGCGCCGCGACCGACGATGCGCCAGGCCGGTCAGACGGTCTTCCGCTGGGCCGTGTGGGAGATGGTCAAGGTCGCACGCCAGGCGCTCGAGACCGCCGGCGTCGCGCCGCAGGACCTCGCCGCCTTCGTGCCGCACCAGGCGAACATCCGCATCATCGACGAGTTCGCCAAGCAGCTCGGCCTGCCGGACACCGTGACGATCGCCCGCGACATCACCACCACCGGCAACACCTCCGCCGCGAGCATCCCGCTCGCCACGCACCGCCTGCTCGAGGAGCACCCGGAGCTCTCCGGCGGTCTCGCGCTGCAGATCGGCTTCGGTGCCGGTCTCGTGTTCGGCGCGCAGGTCGTCGTCCTCCCCTAGTCCCACCATCCCGGCTCGGCTCCGGGCACCCGTACCACTCGTGCCCTAGGCTGGTCCACGGTCAAACGACACCCCCCTCAAGGAGAACACCCATGGCCCTGTCCAACGAAGAAGTCCTCGCCGGCCTGGCCGAGCTGATCAACGACGAGACCGGCATCGCGACCGACACCGTCGCCGCCGACAAGTCGTTCACCGACGACCTCGACATCGACTCGATCTCGATGATGACCATCGTCGTGAACGCCGAGGAGAAGTTCGACGTGAAGATCCCGGACGAAGAGGTCAAGAACCTCAAGACCGTGGGCGACGCCGTCGACTACATCACCAAGGCCCAGGCCTGACGCGAGCTTCCTGAGCGCCGCGGACCGCGCACACCCCGCGGGCCGCGGCGCTCACCTCGTTCCTCCCACACGAAAGAACACGTCGTTCCATGACCAAGAAGACCGTCGTCGTCACCGGGATCGGTGCGATCACACCACTCGCCGCGACCGCCCGGGAGACCTGGGAGGCGCTGCTCGCCGGCAAGTCCGGCATCACCCGCATCGAGGACGAGCGCTACGCCGACCTCGAGATCCCCGTCGAGTTCGCCGGCCAGGCACGCCGCTTCCTCACCGACCAGCTCACGCGTCCCGAGGCCAAGCGCCTCGACCCGTCGTCGCAGCTCTCCCTCGTCGCCGCGCGTGAGGCCTGGGCCGACGCAGGCATCGACCCCGAGACCGTCGTCCCGGAGCGTCTCATCGTCGACTGGGCCACCGGCATCGGCGGCGTCAACACACTCCTCGACGCCTGGGACACCCTCCGCGAGAAGGGCCCGCGTCGCGTCCTGCCGATGACGGTCCCGATGCTCATGGCGAACGGCCCCGCCGCCGCCATCGAGATGGAGTTCGGCGCCCGCGGCGGCGCCCGCACGTACCTCTCCGCCTGCGCGTCGTCCACCGAGTCGCTGGCCGAGGCCTACCGGCACATCGCCGACGGCGACGCCGACATCGTCATCACCGGTGGCGCCGAGGCCGCGCTGCACCCGCTGCCCCTCGCCGCGTTCGCATCGATGCAGGCGCTCTCGCGACGCAACGACTCCCCCGAGACCGCATCGCGTCCGTACGACGTCACGCGTGACGGCTTCGTGCTCGGCGACGGTGCCGCGGCGCTGATCCTCGAGTCGAAGGAGCACGCCGAGGCCCGCGGCGCGACGATCTACGCCGAGGTCGCCGGTGCCGGCATCACCTCGGACGCGTTCCACATCACCGCTCCGGACCCCGAGGGCAGCGCCGCCGCCCGCGCGGTCCTCATCGCGCTCGAGCACGCCGACGCTTCCCGCGAGGACGTCGTCCACGTCAACGCGCACGCCACCTCCACCCCGGTGGGCGACGTGGCCGAGTACCACGCCATGCGTCGTGTCTTCGGCGACCACCTCGACAACGTGGTCGTTTCGGCGACCAAAGCGTCGACCGGTCACCTGCTCGGCGGTGCCGGTGCGATCGAGGCCGCCTTCACCGTCCTGGCGCTGCACGAGCGGGTCGCGCCGCCGACGATCAACCTGACCGAGCAGGACCCGGAGATCGTGATGGACGTCGCGACCGCTCCGCGTGAGCTGCCCGCGGGCGACCTGCTCGCCGTGAGCAACTCGTTCGGGTTCGGCGGGCACAACGCCGTGGTGGCGTTCCGCACGGCCTGATCCGTCGTCGCCGACCCCGCGTCGGCCTGGAGGCCCGTCCTGCGTCCGCAGGGCGGGCCTCCGTCCGTCCCGGGCTGGGTCCCGCCCCTGGTGCCCGCCCCGGCGCTCCCGGTGCCCGTACGGCGTGCCCCCCGTCACTCGAGTGGGCGCGACACGCCGTTCACGGTCGGCGTGTGCGCACGAATCGTCGGCCGGATGGTCCGAGCGGGCCAGATCGCACCCGATCAGATCGCCGCTCGCGCGAGTCGGTACCGCCGGAAGGGCGGCCCGCACCAGGGGCGAGTGGGCAGGACATGCCGCTCACGAGCGGCGTGCGCGCGCGGATCGTCGGCAGGACGCGCCGAGCGGGCCGGATCGCAACCGCTCGGGACGGCCGAGGACGACGCGCACACCCCGGGGACGACGGACGCCGCCGGCTCCGGAGGGAGCGGGCGGCGTCCGAGGTGCTGCGGAGGAGGCGGGAGCGGTCAGCCGACGCGGTGCAGCCAGACGACGGGGTTGCCCTCGGCGGCGTGCCGGAAGGGCTCGAGTTCGTCGTCCCAGGCCTGCCCGAGTGCGAGTCGGAGCTCACGGTGGAGTTCGAGGGCGTTGCTGCCGGCGACCTCCATGGCGTAGCGCACGCGGTCCTCGGGGACGACCATGTTCCCGGACACGTCGGTCTGCGCGAAGAAGACGCCGAGGTCGGGCGTGTGCATCCACCGGCCGCCGTCGGACTGCGCCGTCGGTTCCTCGGTGACCTCGAAGCGCAGGTGCTCCCACCCGCGCAGGGCAGAGGCGATCGCCGCGCCGGTGCCGACCTGCCCGGTCCAGGTGAACTCCGTCCGACGGGATCCGTCGAGCGCGGGCTGGTCGAGCCACGAGAAGTTCACGGCGCGGCTCATCGCGCGACCAGCCGCCCATTCGACGTGCGGGCAGAGCGCGCGTGGTGAGGAGTGCACGTAGAGCACCCCTGTCGTCGTTCCGTTCACGATTCCTCCGCTTCGTCAGGTGCGACTTCCCCATCGACCTGTGGTGCGGAGCCCCGGTAGCGGAACCATCGGTATCAGATTGTGATGTCCCTGCGGACACGCCCATTATGCAGCGTCTGCGCTGGGAACGCCACACCCGTCGAGCAGCAGACCTGCGGGCCTCAGTGCAGCACGGCTCCGGCGGCGTCGACCGGGTGGCGCTCCCCCGCGGTCAGCGCGACCGGGATGCGGTTCTCCTCCGGGGGCACCGGGCAGGCGTACTGGTACGAGAACGCGCAGGGCGGGAGCACGAGTCGCTCCCAGTCGAGGGCGACGTCGCCAGCGCCGTCGGGCTCGTCGAGGTACAGGAAGCGGCCCATCGAGTAGGAGCTGCCCGGGTCGTCCTCCGGCAGGGAGCTGGTCGCGTCCTGCACGATGAGCTGCAGCCGCGGACGGCCGTGGAACGGCGCAGACCGGACCGCGGTCAGTCGCACGGGGACGCCGTCGACGGTGGTCTCGACCGTACCGGCGACGGGCAGGGGGTCGCCGGCGGCGTCGGTGAGGTGACCGGGTGCCTCCAGGCCGGACCGGGGCTCGTACCTGCCCACCGTGACCCACCCGCCCGACCGCGGGGCGAAGCGGTCGATGCGTGCGAAGCGGGAGACCGCGTCGGAGGTCGGGTCCCAGACCCGGAGGGTCGAACCCTGCACCGTGCCGGCGAGCCCGTCGGCGAAGGCGACCGTCGAGGGGACGACCGCCGTGTCCCCGGCGACCAGGACCGTGCCGTCCACCGGGACGCCGTCGACCACGACGCCGTCCGACGCGCTCGCGGTGACGGTGAGGCCGCCCGGAGCCGGTGCCCACTGCCCGGCGACGGGCCACACCGGCTGCGGGCGGTCGACGTGCTGCGCGTTCACCAGGGCGAGCGGGCCACGGGCGCTCCGGGCCCAGGCGTCCCGCGCGGCGACGTGCGCGGACAGGTCGGGCTCGGCCGCGCTCACGACTGCTCCTGGCGGGGGTAGATGACCTTCTGCACGATGATGATCACCGACGCGGCGACCGGCACGGCGACGAGTGCTCCGAGGACCCCGCCGATCGTGCCGCCGGCGACCGCGGCGATGACCACGAGGGCACCGGGGACCTGCACTGCTCGCGACATGATGCGCGGGGAGATCAGGTAAGCCTCGACCTGCATGTAGACGAGGTAGTAGATCGCGGCCGCGAGCGCGGTGGCCGGCGAGGCGAACAGGCAGAGCAGCGAGATGACGACCGCCGCGGCGAGGGTGCCGACGAGCGGGATGAGCGACCCCAGGAACGCGAAGGTCGCCAGCAGCACCGGCAGCGGCGCACCGATGACGAGCAGGAACACCAGGCTGAGGATGCCGTTGATGAGCGCCTGGCTGATCTGACCGACGACGTAGCGACCGACGGCCTGGGTGATCTGCTCGCTGACGTCGACGAAGTTCTGGCGACGGGTCGCCGGGACGAAGCGGTAGGCCATCGACTTCAGGCCCCGCATCGACGCCAGGAAGTACAGCATCAGGATGATGACGATCACGGCGCCGGTCAGCCCGGACAGGATGCCGCTGCCGACCGCCAGGATGCCGCCGCCGAGGCTGAGGAGGTTGCCCGGGTCCTCGACGAAGGACTGCAGCGACTCGAGGGCGTGGTTCACGTCGAACGCGCCGGCGAACTGCTGCGACAGGTCCTTGAACCACTCCTGCCGCGAGATGTCCTGGATGATCTCCGGGAAGTTCTGGACGAGGTTCGTCGCCTGCTGGATGAGGATCGGGACGACCGCGAACACCACGCCGGCGAAGGCGGACAGGACGCCCACGACGACGATGGTGATCGCCACCCAGCGCGGGATGAAGCGCTCGAGGAAGGACACCAGCGGGTCGATGCCGAGCGACAGGAAGAGCGCGACGCCGATGTAGACCAGGACCGTGCTGAGCTGCTGGACGATCACGCCGGCGAGCAGCGCGATGAGCACACCGAGGGCCCCCATGAACCCGATGCGGAAGGCGTTGACGCGCACGCCGGTTCCGGCCCGGGTCGCCTCGAACGTCACGTTCGGGGTCGGCGCGTGGTCCTCGGGGACGTCTCGTCGTCGGGGCAGGTGCACGGGCGGGCCGGCCTTTCTGGCTTGGTAGGGCGGGCGGGACTTGAACCCGCGATCGTTCGGTTATGAGCCGAGTGCCTTGACCAGCTTGGCTACCGCCCCTCGTCGGGGACCGTCAGGCCACCGGCTCCCCACGATACAGCGACTCGAACGTCGCGAGCGTGCGGTTGATGTCGTGTGCCTCGATCATGGCCAGGCTGCGCTCCCGCATCGCCTGGTAGTCGGTGTCCGACGCCTGCAGCACCTGCGCGAGCTTCGCCGCGAGGTCCTGCACGTCCCCCGGGGTGAACAGGTACCCGTTGCCGTCGATCAGGTGCGGCAGCGCCATCGAGTCGGCGGCGACCACCGGCAGCCCGGACGCCATCGCCTCGAGCGACGAGATGCTCTGCAGCTCGGCCGTGGACGGCATCGCGAAGACGGTGCCGTTCGTGAGCGCCTGTCGCTTGGCCTCGTCGGAGACGAACCCGGCGAAGCGCACCCGGTCCTCGAGCCCGAGCTCCTGCACGAGGGCCTTCAGCTTCGGGATCATCTCGCCGCCACCGACGATGGTGAGCGTCGCGCGCAGCTCGCTCGGCAGCAGTGGGAGCGCGCGCACGAGCACGTCGAGGTTCTTCTCCGGCGCGACCCGGCCGACGAACACGATGTCGTTCCCCGCGGGGCGACCACTGCGGGCCGCGTACCGCGATGCGTCGATGCCGCAGGAGATCGCGAGGACCTGCTGCCCGGCGATGGCCTCGCGGAGGTAGTCCGCGGCCAGCACCGTCGGCGTCGTGATGGCGTCGGCCAGCCGGTAGGTCTTCGCGGCGTCGTTCCACGCGATCTTCAGCGCGATCGGCAGCGTGCGACGGCCGAACGGGACGTACTCGAGCAGGTTCTCGGGCATGAAGTGGTTGGTACCGACGATGCGGATGCCGCGCTCGTGGGCCTCCTGCACGATGCCACGCCCGATGACGAGGTGCGACTGGATGTGCAGCACGTCCGGCTGGACGGCGTCGAGGATCGGCCCCGTCCACTTCCGGACGCTCCACGGCCACACGAAGCGGAGCCAGGCGTGCCACGGCCACTTGTAGGACTTCAGGCGGTGCACGGTGAGCACGACACCGCGGTGCTCCTCGTCGAAGGTGCCGTGGTGGGCGCTCGAGGCGGGGGCGACGACGTGGACCTCGTGCCCACGCTCGGCGAGGCCGACGGCGAGCTGCTCGGCGAAGGTCGCGGCGCCGTTGACGTCCGGCGGGAAGGTGTCGGCCGCGATCATGACGCGCAGCGGCCGGGATCCGCCCGTCGCACCCGTCGACTCGGCGGTGGCGGTGGTGGCGTCCTCTGACACGGCTGGCGTCGTCCTCTCGTGGGCGGTTGCTGGTCGGGCCTCGACGGTACCGCACGGTCCCGAGCGCGCGCGTCAGCCTCGCGGACGACCGCCCGAGCCGACGGCGAACGACGCCAGCGTGCGCCGCCGGCGAGCGACGTCAGCGCGCGCCGGCTGCGGGCGACGTCAGCGCGCGCCGGCTGCGGGCGACGTCAGCGCGCGCCGGCGGCGGGCGACGTCAGCGCCGCGTCTCGGGGTGGTGCTTCGCGAGCAGGAAGACCCCGGTGATGGCGATGACCGCGGCGACGAGGAACCCGACCACCGCGATCCACGGCGCCCCGGCCGCCTCGCCGAGCACGATGACCCCGATGCCCACCGCCACGATCGGGTCGATGACGGTGAGCCCGGCGATCACCAGGTCGGCCGACCCACTCGAGTACGCGTTCTGCACGAAGTACCCGCCGAGCACCGCGGCGACGATCACCCCGACGACGGCGATCGCGGTCAGCCAGTCGAACGTGCCGTGCAGGAACCGGTTCAGCACGACCTTGGCCAGCGTCGCGACGAAGCCGTAGAGCACCCCGGCCACGACGATGTAGTACATGGCGCTCGCTCGCTTCGCCGCGAAGCGGAACGACAGGAAGACGGCCACCAGGACGATCGCCAGCACCACCAGGATCGTCACGAGCTGCTCGTGGGTGATCGCGCTCTCACGGCCGACCACGGCGGCGATGCCGACGAAGATCCCGACACCGATGATGCAGGTCCAGACCGCCCGTCGCGCCTGCTGCCCGAGCGGGACCCCGGAGGACCGTGACGAGAACCACGTGGTGATGACGAGCGCGACGGCGCCGAGCGGCTGCACCACGATGAGCGGGGCGTTCGTGATGCTGATGAGCTGGAGCACGACGGCCAGGCCGAGCATGAGCGTGCCGAGGACCCACCAGCCGCTGCCGAGCAGCCCGAGGACGTGCCGCACCGACAGCCCCTTCGACTGCCGTCCGAGCCGGGCCTCGACGCGCTGCACCCCGCGGCTCTGGAACTGCGCCCCGAGCGACAGGAAGACGGCGCCGACGAGCGCGACGGGGATCATCAGGGCCTGGAACGGTGTCAGGTTGACCGCGTCCGGGATCGGGAGGTCCGTCGTCACGCGATGAGGCTACCGGTCCTCGCCGGATAACCTGGGTGAATGCCCGTCCTCCCCATCCGCATCACCGGCGAACCCGTCCTCCACGAGCGCGCGACCGAGGTCACCGAGTTCGACGACGACCTCCGCGACCTGGTGCAGGACATGTACGAGACGATGGACCTGGCCCCCGGGGTCGGTCTCGCGGGTCCGCAGGTCGGGGTCGGCAAGCGGCTGTTCGTGTACTCGTGGACCGACGACGACGAGGTCCTGCACCGCGGGGTCGCCGTCAACCCGGTGCTCTGGACCACCCCGCCCGTGCCGGAGTCGGTCGAGGAGCTCGACGAGGACGAGGAGTCCGAGGGCTGCCTCTCGATCCCGGGCGAGCGCTTCCCGCTCCGCCGCGCCGAGGGCGTCCTGCTCCGCGCGGCCGACGAGCACGGCGAGCCCTTCGAGGTCGAGGCGCACGGGTGGCTCGCCCGCGTCTTCCAGCACGAGTACGACCACCTCGACGGCTACCTCTACGCGGACCGGCTCGTGCACCCGTACGGCAAGCAGGTCGCGAAGGCGATCCGCAAGAGCAGCTGGGGCGGGCCCGGCAAGTCCTGGCTGCCCGGACGCGACCACCCCGAGGGCTGACCACCCGAGCGGCTGCCGCGCACTCCGCGGGACCGGAACCGGCACCCGCACCGGCGTCGGCCTGGAGGCCCGGTTCAGCCCCGGTACGCCGTCAACGCCTCCTGCAGGCGGTCGCGGTCCGGGTGTCCCGGGCAGTACGCGACGAGTCCCGCTGCCAGGTCGGCCTGGTCCGGCGTCGTGACGCCGTCCCGCCACGGCGACGCCCCGCGCTCCGCGCAGGTCGCCGCGAGCTCCTCGAGCGTGGCGGCGCCGTCGGTCGCCCGGACCGCGGCCCGCTGCTGCGCCGACATCTCGGTGCCCGTGATGCGTTCGGCCCGGCAGTCGGTGCGCTCGGCCTCCCACACCGCGGCGTAGGTCGTGTACCGCTCGGCCGTGCCGTCGGCGTCGTCACCCGTCGCGTCGCTGCCGGAGCCACTGCTGCCGGCCGCGGCGTCGCTGCACACGAAGGCGAAGACGATCGGGGCGCTGCCCGTCGCGGAGACCTCGGACCGTGCTGCGGTGTCGAGCGAGTCCTCCGGCTCGGGCTGCCCGGTGGTGCAGGCGGTGAGCCCCGCCGCACCGAGGACGACGACCACCGCGGCGAGGGTTCGGCGCACGGTGATCACCTGTGAACGCTAACAGCTTGCGACCGGACGGCGCCTGCGAGCCAGCCGGAAGCCGAACAGGCGGACCCCGCTGGGTCGCCCCGGGAACGCGGAAGGCCCCCACCGCGAACGGTGGGGGCCTGTCTCGCTCTGCTTGCTCCCCGAGTTGGACTCGAACCAACAACCTGCCGGTTAACAGCCGGCTGCTCTGCCAATTGAGCTATCGAGGATCACTGTCCGCTGGCGAATGTCTTGCGAACAACGGGTAACAGCATAGCAGCACCCGGAGCCCGCTCCGCGCATCGGCCGCGCATCCCGGGCGCGCCGCGCGACGACCGTCTCCCCGATGGCCGCCGCGGCGGTCGGCGGTCAATACCCCGCGGCGGGGTCCACGACGCCGACGAACCCGTCCCCGGAGCCGTCCAGGAACGCGGCGGCGTTGGTGCGGACCCGCTCGGCCAGCAGCGGCGCCACCATGTCCGGGGTGTCCGCCTGGTGCGGCGTGATGACCGCACCCGGTTCGTCCCACAGCGGGTGCCCGTCGGGCAGCGGCTCCGGGTCGGTCACGTCGAGACCTGCGGCGGCGATGGTGCCCTCGCGCAGTGCCGTGACGAGCGCGTCGGTGTCGACCAGTCCCCCGCGGGCGATGTTCACCAGGCGCGCCGAGGGCTTCATCAGCGCGAAGCGGCGTGCGTCGAACAGCTTCGCGGTACCCGACGTCATGGCGGCCGCGACGACCACGACGTCGGCGTCGGGCAGGACCTCGTCGAGTTCCCCGGTCGTGACGGTGCGGTCCGCGCCCGGGACCGGGTCGGCCGCGCGGCGCACGACGGTGACGGACACCTCGAACGGTGCGACGAGCCGGATGTACTCGAGGGCGATCCCGCCGGCGCCGATCACGACGACGTTCCGCCCGTAGAGCGACACGCCGTCGGGCTCGGTCGCCCAGGACGTCGCCCGGGCGCGCTTCTGCAGCACCCGGAGCGTCGCGAGCGTCAGCGCGAGGGCGTGCTCGGCGACGGGCTCCGCGTAGGCCCCCTTGGCCGAGGTGAAGAGCACGCGGTCGCCGTGCTCCTGGATCAGGTGCGCGAAGGCGTCGACACCGGCGAACGGCAGCTGGACCCAGCCGACGCCCGGGGCATCGGCCAACGCGGCCTCGAGCCCGTCGGGGTCGCGCGCGTCGAGCCAGACGATCCCCCGCGTGTCCGCGTCGAGCGCACCGACCGTCCCGCCGGCGTCCCGGACGGCGTCCGCGTGCAGGTCGGCCGCGGTCGGCAGGATCGCGACCGGTCCGGCCGCGGGCGGGTCGACGGGCAGCGGTGCGCCGGCGTCCGTGACGACCGCGCGGTGTCCCCGTCCGCTCACCGTGTCGGCTGCGGTGCTGGTGCTCATGCGTTCTCCTGGCGGTCGGTACGGGATCCGGCTGCGGCCCCGACCGGACGACGGGGTGCGGACGAGCGGCGTGGCGCGCCCGTCGCGGAGCTGCGGCGCTTCACCGGGCGGGAGGCGGTCGCGGCGAGCGTCTGCACGTACGGGTCGACGGGGTTGTCGAGGACCTCGTCGAAGGTGCCGAGGCCGACCAGGCGGCTCTCCGCGAGCACGCCGACGCGGTCCGCGAGCGCCCGGGCCTCGCGGAGGTCGCTCGACACCACGACGGCGGAGAACTGTCGACCACGCTGCAGGTTCGTCAGCGCCTCGAGCACCGACTGGCGGACCAGGACGTCGACGCCGCGCGCCGGTTCGTCGGCGACGAGGAGCTGCGGCTCGAGGATCAGGGCACGCGCGAGGGCCACGCGCTGCCGCTGGCCGCTCGACAGCTCCCACGTGTTCAGACGCATGATGCCGAGCGGCAGGTGCACGGCGTCGACCAGCCGGGCGACCATCAGCCCGGCCTCCCGGCGGTCGAACCGACGGTCGCGCACGTAGATGGGTTCGGCGATCGCCTCGCCGACGGTCAGGTCGGGGCTCAGCCGGTCGGCGGCGTCCTGCGGGAGGTACCCGATCCGGCCGGTCAGCCGCTGCGCCTTGCGCGAGGACGGACGGAGCCCGCGGACCTGCTGCCCGAGCACGGTGAGCTCGCCGCCGACGATCTGCCGGCGGTGCGCCCCCTCGCCCTCGCCGGTGGCACCGAGCTGGCCGGCGATCGCGGCGGCGAAGGTGCTCTTGCCGGACCCGGACTCGCCGATGAGCGCGAGGATCTCGCCCTGGCGGACGGTCAGGCTGACCCCGTCGACCGCCCGGATCGACTCCGAGCCACGGACGCCCCGGTACTCGATCGAGACGTCGTCTGCGACGACCGCCGGGCCGTTCACCGCGATCATGGGTCCCCTTCCGCGCCGCCCCCTGGCGGCGGTGTCGCGACGGACCGGTGTCGCGTCGTCTGTGGTGCCGTGGAGGGGACCGGCCTGGAGGCGCGGCGTGCGTCGACGACGCGGGTCGCGCCTCCAGGCTGGTCGCGTCGGGTCAGGACCCGGCGTTCTCCAGTTCCACCAGCGTACGCCGTCGCTCGGCCTGTTCCGCCGGGTCCGGCACCGGCAGCGACGCGAGCAGACGCTGCGTGTAGGGGTGCTGCGGCGCGCCGAGGACCTCGGCCGTGGTGCCCGTCTCGACCAGGTCACCGCGGTAGAGCACGGCGATGCGGTCGGACAGCGCGCCGACCACGGCGAGGTCGTGGCTGATGAAGAGCGACGCGAAGCCGAGGTCCTGCTGCAGCTCGAGGAAGAGCTCCAGCACGCGGGCCTGCACCGACACGTCGAGCGCACTGGTCGGCTCGTCCGCGATGAGCAGCTTCGGGCGGAGTGCGATCGACCGCGCGAGCGACGCCCGCTGCCGCTGACCACCCGACAGCTCGTGCGGGTAGCGGTCGCCGTACGAGGCCGGCAGCTGCACCATCTCGAGCAGCTCGCCGACGCGCTTCCGGGCGGCCCGCGGGTTCGCGACCTCGCCGTGCACGACGAGCGGCTCGGCGACGCACTCGGCGATCGTGAGCAGCGGGTTGAACGAGGTCGCCGGGTCCTGGAACACGAACCCGATGTCCTTGCGGTGCCGCTTGAAGTCCCGCTCGCGGTACCCGAGCATCTCCGTCCCGAGCACGTTCAGCGAGCCGCCGGTGATGCGCGTCAGACCGGCGATCGCCCGGCCGATGGTGGTCTTCCCGGAGCCGGACTCCCCCACCAGGCCGAGGACCTCGCCCGGGCGGATGTCGAGGTCGACGCCCTTCACGGCCTTGAACGCGTGCGCGCCGAGGCGGCCGGGGTACTCGATCTCGAGCCCCTTCGCGCTGACGAGCGGTTCGACGTCGGTCGCGATCGCAGCACGACGGGCGGCGCCGGTGGACGCCTCGAGCCGGGGCACCGCGGCGAGCAGGCGCTTCGTGTAGTCGGCCTGCGGGGCCGCGAAGAGCTGCGCGACCGGGGCCTCCTCGACGACCTCGCCCTGGTACATCACGGCGACCCGGTCCGCCAGGTCGGCGACGACGCCCATGTTGTGCGTGATGATGACGATCGCCGCGCCGAACTCGTCGCGGCACCGGCGGAGCAGGTCGAGGATCTCGGCCTGCACCGTCACGTCGAGGGCGGTGGTCGGCTCGTCGGCGATGATGACGCTCGGCTCGAGGGCCAGCGCGCTCGCGATGACGACGCGCTGCTTCTGCCCGCCCGAGAACTGGTGCGGGTAGTGGTCGACACGGGTCTCCGGGTCGGGGATGCCGACGCGGCGCAGGTAGTCGATCGCCTTGGCGCGCGCCTCCTTCTTCGAGACGCCGCCGTGGGCGCGGAGGCCCTCGGCGATCTGCCACCCGACGGTGAAGACCGGGTTGAGGGCGGTCGACGGCTCCTGGAAGACCATCGCGCCCGCGGTACCGCGGAGCTCCCGGAGCTTCGCGGCGCCCACGCTGACGACGTCGGTGCCGTCGAGGTACACCGCGCCGCCGAGGGTCGCCGTCTCGGGCATCAGCCGGAGCATGCTCCGCGCCGTGACCGACTTGCCGGAGCCGGACTCGCCGACCAGGGCCAGGACCTCCCCCGGGCGGACGTCGAGGCTGACGCCCTTGACGGCGTCGACGGCGCCGTTGTCGGTGGCGAACGTGACGGTCAGGTCGTCGACGACGGCGACCGGCTCGTTCCGCGGGTCGGTGGTCGCGTCGGTCATGCCGTCGCCCCTTCCGTGCTGGCGGCCTGCTTGCGCGACACCAGCTGCTTCAGGCGGCGGCGTGCGCGGAGGCGCGGGTCGGAGATGTCGTTGAGGCTCTCGCCGATGAAGGTCACGCCGAGCACGAGCACCACGATGGCCACGCCGGGGAAGACACCGGTCCACCAGACACCCGAGGCGACGTCCGACAGCGCACGGCTGAGGTCGTAGCCCCACTCGGCACCGCTGGTCGGGCCGATGCCGAAGCCGAGGAAGCCGAGGCCGGCCAGGGTCAGGATCGCGTCGCTGGCGTTGAGCGTCAGGATGAGCGGCAGGCTGCGGGTCGAGTTCCGGAGCACGTGCCGGGTCATGATGCGCCAGGGGTTCGTGCCGAGGACACGCGCCGACTCGACGAACGCCTCGTTCTTCAGGCGGACGGCCTCGGCGCGGACGACCCGGAAGTACTGCGGCACGTAGACCACGGTGATCGAGATGGCCGCCGCGATGATGCCGCCGGAGTAGCTGGAGTTGCCGCCCGAGATGACGATCGACACGACGATCGCCAGGAGCAGCGACGGGAACGCGTAGATCGCGTCCGCCACGACCACGAGGATCCGGTCCAGCCAGCCACCGATGTAGCCGGAGACCATGCCGAGGATCACTCCGATGGTGATCGACACGACCACGGCGACGATGACGACGAGGACCGCCGTGCGAGCGCCGAAGACGACGCGGCTGAAGACGTCGAACCCACCGACCGTCGTGCCCCAGACGTGCTCGGGGCTCGGCGGCGCGGTGCGCGGGAAGCCCTGGCCGTCGGCACCCTGCAGCTGGCCGAACCCGTACGGGGCGATGAGCGGCGCGGCGATCGCGACGATCAGGTACAGGGCGCAGATGACCACGCCGGTGATGAGCATGGCGCGCTGCCAGCCGGTGCTCCTGCGGAGCTGGACCACCACGGGCAGCCGCTTCCAGAGCGGCTCGTGGCGGTCGACGAGCGAGGTGTCGGCCATCGCTAGAACCTCACTCTCGGGTCGATGAGCGCCGCGACGACGTCGACGACGAAGTTCGTCACCGCGACGATGACGGCGAGCATCGCGACGATGCCCTGCACCGCGACGAAGTCGCGGGCCGACAGGTACTGGTTGAGCTCGAAGCCGAGCCCGCGCCAGCCGAAGGTGGTCTCGGTGAGGACCGACCCACCCAGCAGCATCGCGATCTGCAGACCCATCACGGTGATGATCGGGACCAGCGCCGGACGGAAGGCGTGGGTCCGGACGAGCCGCGCCTCCCGGACGCCGCGCGAGCGGGCCGCGTCGACGTACTCGGAACCGAGCGTGCCGATCATGTTGGCGCGCACCAGCCGCAGGAAGATGCCGGCGGTGAGCAGGCCGAGCGTCAGTGCGGGCAGGACCGCGTGCGACAGGACGTCGCCGATGACCTGCGCGTTGCCGGTCCGGAGCGCGTCGATGATGTAGATGCCGGACGCGCCGGGGATGTTGTCGAGGATGAGCGACACCCGCGTCGACGCACGGTCGCCGAGCGGGAGCCAGCCGAGCCAGACCGAGAAGACGAGCTTCAGGAGCAGACCACCGAAGAACACCGGCGTCGCGTACGTCAGGATCGCGAGCGCCCGGAAGAGCACGTCCGGCCACTTGTCGCGGACGTACGCCGCGAGCATGCCGAGCGGGATGCCGAGCACCAGCGCGACGATGAGCGCGTAGAAGACGAGCTCCGCGGTCGCACCGCCGTACGTGACGATGATCTCGGTGATCGGCCGGTTGTCGGTCGACGTCGTCCCGAAGTCACCGCGGACGATGTTGCCGAGGTACTCGAGGTACTGGACGACCACCGGGCGGTCGTACCCGGCGGCGTGCAGGCGTTCCTGCAGCTGCGTCGGCGTGAGCCGGCCGCCGACCGACGCGGTGATCGGGTTCCCGATGACGCGCATCAGGAAGAAGACGAGGGTCACCAGGATGAAGACCGTCGGGAAGATGAGGAGGAAGCGGACCAGGATGTACCGGCCGAGTCCGCCGCCCTGCCCGCGGGCACGTCGCTGTGCCTGGGGCTTGGTGGGGTCGGTGGCCAGCTCCGGTGTCGCCTCGGGGGTGCTGAGGGTCACGGGGACGGGTGCCTTTCGGTGCCGTTCGGGACGCGGTCACGGGGGCGCTCCTCCTGGGAACGCCCCCGTGGGCCGACGCCGGTGTTACTTGGAGAGGGTCGCGTAGCGGAACTTGTACGAGGAGTCGAGGGTCAGGCCCTTGACGTCCTTGCCCGCGACCGCGACGGACTTGCCCTGCAGGAGCGGCAGTGTCGAGATCTGCGATGCCTCGCGCTCCTGTGCCTGCTTGATCAGGTCGGCACGCTTGTCCTTGTCGGACTCCTGCTGCTCCTCGGAGATGAGCTTCTGGATCTCCGCGTCGTCGTAGTGGTTCTGCACGAAGTTGTCCTTCGTGAAGAACGGCGACAGGTAGTTGTCGGCGTCCGAGAAGTCCGGGAACCAGCCGAGCTGGTACACCGGGTAGGCGTCCTTGGTGCGCTCCTGGGCGTAGGTCGTGTAGACCGTCGACTGGATGTTCACGGTGAACAGGCCCGAGTTCTCGAGCTGCGTCTTGAGCTCGGCGTACTCGTCGTCCGAGGTCGATCCGTAGTGGTCCGGCGCGTACTGGATGTCGAGCTGCACCTTGCCGGACACGCCCGCCTTCGACAGGGTCTCCTTCGCCTTGTCGACGTCGGGGCCGCCGCTGCCGTTGCCGTACATCTCCTCGAAGGGCTTCGCGGCACCCGTCAGTCCGTCCGGCACCATCGAGTAGAGCGGCGAGTACGTGTTGTTGTACACGTCCTTCGCGATCTTCTCGCGGTCGACGACGTCCGCGACGGCCTCGCGCACGGCCAGGGCCTTCGCCTCGTCCGCGTCGGACTGGCTCGCGCCGAACGGCTGCGTGTTGAAGTTGAAGACCAGGTAGCGGATCTCGCCGCCGGGGCCGTCGTACACCTCGACGGAGTCGTCCTTGCGGAGGTCCGAGATGTCGGTCGGCGTCAGCGAGCGGTACGCCACGTCGACGTCGCCCTTCTGCACGGCGAGCTTGAGGTCGGTCTCCTTGGTGTAGTAGCTGGCGGTGACCGCGTCGGTCTTCGCCTTGCCCAGGAGCCCGTCGTAGTTCGGGTTCGCCTTGTACTGGATCGTGTCGTTCTCCTTGTACGAGGTGATCTCGTACTGCCCGGCGAACGCGTTGCCCTTGACGATGTCCGCCGCCGGCGTGAGCTTGTCGGCGGAGAAGACCTGCTCGTCGACGATCGGACCGGCGGGGCTCGAGAGCACCTGCGGCCAGGTCTGGTCGGCGTGGTCGAGGTTGAACACGACCGTGGTGTCGTCCGGGGTCTCGATGCTCTTGAGGTTGGCGAGCAGGGACTGCGGGCCGTTCTCGTTGTTGATCTTCAGCTCGCGCTCGAACGAGAACTTCACGTCGCTCGAGGTCAGGTCGTGACCGTTCGCGAACTTCAGCCCGCTCTTGAGCTTCACCGTGTACGTGGTGTCGTTCGTGAACTCGCCGCTCTCGGCGATGTCCGGCTTGACGTCGGGGCTGCCGACCGGGGTGTTCATCAGGAAGGGGAACACCTGGTTCTGGACGGCGAAGGAGCCGTTGTCGTAGGACCCGGCCGGGTCGAGGGACGTGACCTTGTCGGTCGTCCCGATGCTCAGGCCGTTCAGTTCGGTGTCGGAGACGCTGCTGCTCGCGCAGCCGGTGAGCACCAGCGCCGTCGCTGCCACTCCGGCGCCGAGCGCGATGCCGCGCCTACCCCACTTGGTCACGGATGCCATGTCCGCTCTCTCTCTTGTTGGTTCGCAAGGGGTTCGCGGCGGGCGGTGGTTCGACTGTGAGGCCCGCCGGGAACGCTCATTGGTACCACCCTGACACGGAACTCCACGATTCGAGGGACATTTGTTTACACCCTTGTAATGCGCGATCGCGTTGCGTGACGCATGATGCGCGCGTCACCGTGCGGCGTGTCGCGCAGGAATGTTGCGTGGTGCAACGCCGGCGTCCCCGGGCGAGCCGCGGCCGGCTGTCGGGCGGGGTGCGGCTCGACCCGGGGTGCGCCGAGCGGGCAAGATCCGTCACGCTCGACGCCTCCGCCCGACGCCTTGCACCCGCGCGCCGGCACGCACGCGGCGTGTCCTGCCCGCTCAGCACCCGAACGCCGCGGCGGGCTACCGGTCGCCGAGCGGGCTGTCGGGCGGGGTGCGGGCCGCCGAGCGGGCGAGATCTGTCACGCTCGACCTCCCCGGCCGACACGTCCCACCCGCCCGACGTCACACGCTCGGCATGTCCTGCCCGCTCGGCGCCCGTCGGTGGCGCTCGCGTCCTGGTCGTACGACTTGCCGCTCAGTTCGAGTCGCGACGACGAGTCGTGCAACCAGATCGACCGCACACGGCAAGTCGCGCGACCGTGAGGGCCAGCACGATCGGCCGGGCGACGACCCGCGGCACTCAGCCCTGCGCTGCCGCCTCGGCGTCGGCGCGGAGTCGCATCCGCTGGGCGTCGATGTCGACGAGCTGGCGCTGGATCTCCGAGCGTCGGTCAGCCTGCTCGTAGGGGTCGGCGCGCTGCAACTGCCCGAGCAGCGACGCCTTGCGGGCGAGCAGGTCACGCTCGACCAGGGCCACGACGATGCTCCGTGCGTACAGCGCGAGGTCCTCGTCGGTGCGCGCGGGGATCGGCGCGAGTGCGAGCTCCTGCACGAGACCGCGGAACGGCGCCGGCACGTCCTGGAGCAGCCGGTCGAGCCAGTTGGCCGCACCGATGGAGTCGAGGTTCGCCACGACGGCGTCCCGCACCACGGACAGCATCGGTGCCGAGAAGGTCGCCCCGGCCGCGAGCCCGAGCAACGGCACGCCGACGTGCACCGGTTGCTGCACCATCGCCATCACGGCGTCCCGCTCCATGCGGGTGATCGGGTCGTTCGGCAGGAGCCGGATCCCGGCCACGGGTTCCTCGGGTGGGGCGACCAGCTCGCCGCCCGGACCTGCCTGCCCGACGGGGACGGAACTGTGCGTCCGGTCGGACTGTGTCGCCCCTGAACGTTGGCGTGCGGCGTCGACCGCTCGACGCACCTCGGGGATGTCGACCCCGAGCCACTTCGCGGTCTCCCGGACGTACGCGCTGGCGAGGGTGCGGTCGCGGATCCCGGCGACGACGGGTGCGGCGTCACGCAGTCCGGACACCCGCCCCTCCGCCGTCTCGATGTCGTGCGCGGCGAGACGACGTCGAATGATGAACTCGAACATCGGTCGCTTCGACTCGATCAGCCGCTCGACGGCGGCGTCACCCCGTGCCAGCCGGAGGTCGCACGGGTCGAGGCCACCGGGCGCGACCGCCACGTAGGTCTGGGACGCGAACCGGCTCTCCTCGGCGAAGGCTCGGGCGGCAGCGCGCTGCCCGGCCTCGTCCGGGTCGAAGGTGAAGACGATGTCGCCGAGCTGCGAGAGGTGGGCGTTCGCGGAGTCCCCCAGCATCGGCCGGAGCACCTTGATGTGGTCGACTCCGAACGAGGTCCCGCACGTCGCGACCGCGGTGGTCACGCCGGCGAGGTGGCACGCCATCACGTCGGTGTACCCCTCGACGATCACGACCTGCTTGCCCTTCGCGATGTCCTTCCGGGCGAGGTCGAGTCCGTAGAGCACCTGGCTCTTGTGGTAGATCGGCGTCTCCGGGGTGTTGAGGTACTTCGGGCCCTTGTCGTCGTCGAGCAGCCGGCGCGCGCCGAACCCGATCGTCGCGCCGGTGACGTCGCGGATCGGCCACACGAGCCGGCCGCGGAACCGGTCGTACGGCGAGCGGTCGCCCTGGCCCGCGAGCCCCGCCGCGAGGATCTCGTCCATCGAGAAGCCGCGGCTGCGCAGGTGCTCGCGCGTGGCGTCGTACGACTGCGGGGCAAACCCCACACCGAAGTGCTGTGCCGCCGCAGGGTCGAAGCCGCGCTCCCCCAGGAATCGTCGTGCCGGTTCGGCCGCCGCCGAGGTGAGCTGCGACTGGTAGAACTCGAGCGCTGCCTCGTTCGCGGCGATCAGCCGAGCGCGCTGGTTGTAGTCGGTGCGGGGACCGTCGCCCTCTTCGTAGTGGAGCGTGAAGCCGATCTTCGCGGCCATCCGCTCGACGGCTTCCTGGAAGGTGGTGTGGTCCATCTTGATGATGAACTCGAAGACGTCGCCGTCCTCGCCGCACCCGAAGCAGTGGTACCGGCCGACCTGCGGGCGCACGTGGAAGGACGGGGAACGCTCGTCGTGGAACGGGCAGAGCCCCTTGAGCGATCCGACGCCCGCCGACTTCAGCGTGACGTGGTCACCGACGACATCCGCGATGTTGACACGCGAGCGGACCTCGTCGATGTCGTTCCGCGCGATCCTGCCAGCCACCCCTCGATCCTAGTTCGTGCGGCTGGCACCGGAGGACGGCCCGCGTCCGCCTGTGGAGAGCACCCCGGCCGGGAGGCGCGGTGCATGACCAGCAGGCGTCCCACCTCGGTCGGTGGTCACGTCGACACGCGCGGCGGCCGGGCCGTCCCGCGCGAGACACCGGGCTCACACCGCGATGTGCGTCGTCTCCCGGTCTCCCACCACGAGCCGCTTGTGCCACGCCAACGCCCCCTGGTCGGTCAGGCTCGCGACCTGGTCGACCACGGCACGGAGCCGCCCGGCATCGTCGGACGCCGCACGCCAGTCCGCCGCGAACCCCGGCTCGAGATCGGCACTGCCCGTCGCCGCGAGTGCGTCGAGGAGCTCGGTGAGCACCCGCCGCTGGTCCTCGTACACGGGCTGACGGTCACCCTGGGTCATCACGAACGCGGCGACGATGCCCTTGAGCACCGCGATCTCCCCGATGATCTCCGGCGGGGTCACGACCGAGGCGGCGAAGCGGACGAGCGACCCCGACGCGTAGGACTCACGCGTCGCCGCGGTCGCCGTCCGGGCGAACCGGCCGATCAGCTGCGAGGTGAGGTTCTTCAGTCGCGCCATGTCCCGGCGCGATCCGTCGTACGAGGTCATCCACAGCGGCAGCGACCGGAGCCGGTCGAACGCCTCGAGCAGCTCGTCGCGGCTGAGGTCCGACCCGACCCAGGCGTGCATGGCGGTCACGATGTCGTTCTCGCCGACCCGGTCGCCGAGCGCCGCCACGTCGATGAAGCCCGCGACGACGGCGTCCTCGAAGTCGTGCACCGAGTAGGCGATGTCGTCGGACAGGTCCATGACCTGTGCCTCGATGCACCGCTGCCGACGGGGAGCCCCGTGACGGAGCCACTCGAAGGCGTCGTGGTCGTCGTCGTAGAAGCCGAACTTCGTCCGACCGGAGGACGCCTCGGCGACGCCCTGCGCCGCCGGCCACGGGTACTTGCAGCTCGCGTCGAGCGACGCTCGTGTCAGGTTGAGGCCGTACGGCCGGTCGTCGTCGGGTCCGTCGCCGTAGACCTTCGGCTCGAGGCGGGTCAGCAGTCGCAGGGTCTGCGCGTTGCCCTCGAACCCGCCGATGTCCGCAGCCCAGGCGTTCACCGCGGTCTCGCCGTTGTGCCCGAACGGCGGGTGCCCGATGTCGTGCGCCAGGCAGGCCGTGTCGACGACGTCGGGGTCGAGCCCGAGCGAGTCCGCGAGCTCGCGCCCGACCTGCGCGACCTCGAGCGAGTGCGTCAGGCGGTTGCGGGCGAAGTCGAGTCCGGTCGTCGGACTGAGCACCTGGGTCTTCGCGGCCAGACGCCGGAGTGCGCTCGAGTGCAGCAGACGAGCACGGTCGCGGGCGAAGTCGGACCGGCGGTTGCCGTGGGTCTCGGGCAGCCAGCGCTCGGCGTCGGCGGGCCCGTACGAGGCGGTGGCGCTCATCCGCCGCTGTGGTGCAGCTCGGCGGCGGCGAGGACCTTGCGGAACTCGGCGTCGACGTCACGTGACTCGAGCCAGCGGTCCGGCAGTGCCGTGCGCTTCGGGTGTCCGGCGCGGCCACGCGGGCCCTCGACGTCGGCACCCGGGTACGGCGCCGACCAGTCGAGCTGCCCGAGCAAGTCGTCGATCTCCTGCAGGCTCGACGCCATCGAGAGCGCCGAGCGGACGTCGCCGCCGATCGGGTACCCCTTGAAGTACCAGGACACGTGCTTCCGGGCGTCGCGGCACCCGTGGTCCTCGGACCCGAAGAACTCGACGAGCAGCTCGGTGTGCCGACGGAACGCGATCGCGACGTCGCCGAGTGAGGGCATCGCGCGGACGTCCTCACCCCGGAACGCCGCCGCCAGGTCGCCGAACAACCACGGACGACCCAGGCACCCGCGGCCGACCACGACACCGTCGCAGCCGGTCTCGTCGACCATCCGCAGGGCGTCCGCGGCGGACCAGATGTCGCCGTTGCCGAGCACGGGGATGTCGGTGACGGCTTCCTTCAGGGTCGCGATCGCCGACCAGTCCGCGTGGCCCGAGTAGTGCTCGTTCGCGGTGCGGGCATGCAGCGAGATCGCCGCGACCCCGGCGTCGCGGGCGATGCGCGCCGCGTCGAGGTAGGTCAGGTGGTCGGCGTCGATGCCCTTGCGCATCTTCACCGTGACCGGGACGTCACCGGCGGCCTTGACGGTCTTCTCGACGAGGTCCTTGAAGAGGTCGGTCTTCCACGGCAGGGCCGCTCCCCCGCCCTTCCGCGTGACCTTGGGCACCGGGCACCCGAAGTTGAGGTCGATGTGGTCGGCGCGGTCCTCGCCCACCAGGATCGTCGCGGCCTCGGCCACGGTGTTCGGCTCGACGCCGTACAGCTGGATCGACCGCGGGGTCTCCGACTCGTGGTGCTGGATGAGCTGCATCGACACGGGTGTGCGTTCGACCAGCGCCCGCGAGGTGATCATCTCGCAGACGTAGAGACCAGCGCCGTACTCGCGGCAGAGCCGGCGGTAGGCCATGTTCGTGATGCCCGCCATCGGGGCGAGCACGACCGGCGCCTCGACCTCGATGGGGCCGATGCGCAGGGGCTTCGCCGTGCGGGGCGCCGTGCTGGGCGTGTCGGTGATCGTCATACGTGCTCCATTCTCCCATGCCGGTTCCGCGCCGGTAGCGTTCTCCACATGACCGACTCCGCCATCGCCCGGTTCGACGCCGACGCCGCAGCCCGGGGCCTGTCCGTGGACGTCGTCGAGCGCCCCGCGGCCGACTCCCTCGAGGGCGCCGCGGCCCTGCTCGGCATCGAGCCCGGCGACATCGTGAAGACGCTCGTCGTCAAGCGTCACGACGGTGGCTTCCTGCTCGCGCTGGTGCCGGGCGGCCGCAGCATCGCCTGGAAGAAGCTCCGCACCGTCGTCGGCGTCAACAAGCTCTCGATGCCCGACGCAGCCACCGCGCTCGAGGCCTCGGGCTACGAGCGCGGCACGATCACGCCGATCGGCGCGACCGGCGACCTGCCGGTGTACGCCGACGAGCGCGTCCTCGGCCGACGCATCGCGCTCGGTGCCGGTCGCCACGGTGCGAGTGCCTTCGTCGACGGTGACGCGCTCGTCGCCGCCTACGACGCGACCGTCGCCGACATCACCGACGAGGAACCCGTCCGCTAGCGGACGGTCAGTCGGGGACCTCGGTCCAGTCGCCCTCCGCGCCGGGCACGAAGCAGCTGTCGCCCTCGCAGACCGGCGCGACGCCGGGCGTGACGAGCGTGAGCAGGGTGGGTCGCGCCTCCAGACCGTCGGCCTGGAGGCTCGGCTCGACCGGTCCGGTCGTCGTCGCGCCCGTCACCGGGTCATCTCCGCATCCGCGGCCGCGTCGTCCTCGGCACGCTGCTGCCGTTCCGCGAGTTCCTCGGGGGTGGTCTCGCGCAACGCGACCACCTGGCGGAGCACCTGCTCGAAGGCCGCCGGGTCCTGGGCGCCGGAGACGCCGTACTTGCCGTCGATGACGAAGAACGGCACGCCGTTGATGCCGAACGCCTGCGCCTGGGCCTGGTCGGCGCGGACGGCGGCGAGCTGGGCGTCGTCCCGCAGGGTCGCGAGGACCTCGTCGCGGTCGAGTCCGATCGACGCGCCGAGGTCGGCCAACGACTCGTCCTGCCCGACGTGCTCGCCGCGCTCGAAGTAGGCGGTGAACAGCCGCTCGACCATCTCGAGCTGCTTGCCGTGCTGCTTCGCCAGGTGGATGACCTGGTGGGCCTTGACGGTGTTCGTGTGTCGCAGCGCGTCGTAGTCGTAGTGCAGTCCGACGGACGAGGCGATGCCTGCGACCTGGTCGATCATCTGCTGCGCCCGGTCGACCGGCAGGCCCTTGTGCTGCGAGAGGAACTCGGCCTCGGTGCCCTCGAAGTCGACGGGGGTGTCCGGGCTCAGTTCGAAGGAGTGGTACTCGACCTCGACCGGCTGGGCCTCGGGCGACGAGGCGAACGCGGCGACGCCGGCCTCGAACTTCCGCTTGCCGATGTAGCACCAGGGGCACGCGATGTCCGACCAGACATCGACCTTCACAGACTCGTTCACACGGGGTGCAATCCCGCTTCGCGCGTGCGCATTCCCGCGGCTGCGCGCCGTGCACCGTGCCGAGTGCGCCGTGCACAACCGAAGGCACCTCGAACCACGCGCTTCCGTGGTTCGGGGTGCCTTCGGTTGTGCGACAGCAGCCGCAGCTACGCGCCGAGCAGCCGCTGCGCCAGGTAGCCCTGCAGCTGGTCGAGCGCGACGCGCTCCTGCGACATCGTGTCGCGCTCACGCACGGTCACGGCCTTGTCGTCGAGCGTGTCGAAGTCGACCGTGATGCAGAACGGCGTGCCGATCTCGTCGTGGCGACGGTAGCGACGACCGATCGCGCCGGCGTCGTCGAAGTCGACGTTCCAGTACTTGCGCAGGTCGTCGGCGAGCCCGCGCGCCACCGGCGACAGCTGCTCGTTGCGGGAGAGCGGCAGCACCGCGGCCTTGACGGGTGCCAGGCGCGGGTCGAGGCGCAGCACCGTGCGCTTGTCGACGCCGCCCTTCGCGTTCGGGGCCTCGTCCTCGTGGTAAGCGTCGAGCAGGAACGCCATGAGCGCACGCGTCAGACCGAACGATGGCTCGATGACGTACGGCACGTACTTCTCGTTCGCGGCCTGGTCGAAGAAGCGGAGGTCCTTGCCCGACGACTCGATGTGGTTGTTCAGGTCGAAGTCGGTGCGGTTCGCGACGCCCATGAGCTCGCCCCACTCGGACCCGGCGAACCCGAAGCGGTACTCGATGTCCGCGGTGGCGTCCGAGTAGTGCGCACGCTCGCCGTCCGGCACGTCGAAGCGGCGGAGGTTCTCGGGGTCGATCCCGAGGTCGGTGAAGAACGCGACCGCGTCGGCGATCCACTGCTCGTAGTGCGTGTCGACGTCGGCCGGCGGCACGAAGTACTCGATCTCCATCTGCTCGAACTCACGCGTGCGGAAGATGAAGTTGCCGGGCGTGATCTCGTTGCGGAACGCCTTGCCGACCTGGCCGATGCCGAACGGGGGCTTCATGCGGCTCGTGGTGACGACCTGCGCGAAGTCGACGAAGATGCCCTGCGCGGTCTCGGGGCGGAGGAAGTTCAGCCCCTCCTCCGACTCGACCGGGCCGAGGTAGGTCTTGAGCATGCCGGAGAACTCGCGCGGCTCGGTCCACTCACCCCGGGTGCCGCAGTTCGGGCACGGCACCTCGGCCATGCCGCCCTCGGGTGCTCGACCCTTCTTCGCCTCGAACGCCTCGAGCAGGTGGTCCTCGCGGAACCGGTGGTGGCAGTGCAGGCACTCGACGAGCGGGTCGGTGAAGGTCGCGACGTGGCCGGAGGCCTCCCACACCTTGCGGGGCAGGATCACGGCGGAGTCGAGGCCGACCATGTCGCCGCGGCCGCGGACGAACCGCTGCCACCACTGGCGCTTGATGTTCTCCTTGAGCTCGACACCGAGCGGCCCGTAGTCCCACGCGGAGCGGGATCCGCCGTAGATCTCCCCCGACTGGAAGACGAAGCCACGGCCCTTGGCCAGGGCGATGACGCTGTCGAGACGGGAGGGCTGTGCCAAGAGGTGCTCCTAGGTCGCCGAGCTGGGTGCTCGGTTCGGTGACGGACCCGGCAATCGTACCGGCCTCGCGACCGTCACCGGTCGGGAGGCGCCACACCTGTGGACGGATCCGTCACCCCACGGGACGGAAGCCGTCCACCCCACGGAGCACCTCGACGACACGCGTCACGTCGTCCTCGTCGTTCCACAGGTGGAACGCCAGGCGCAGCCGTCCCGCGCGGCCGCTCGCGGTCACCCCGGCGGCGGTCAACGCGGCGAGCGCCGCCCCGTCACCGTCCGGGAACGTCGTGATCGCCTGCCCGCTCCGGGGTGACCCGAGTGCGTCCGCGAGCCGGTCCGTGAGACCGGTGGCGTGCCTCCAGGCCGATGCCGCGTCGACGGACGCGAGGTGCCGCAGGGCGGCGACCGCCCCGGGCCACGCCTGCCAGGCCGGGGACACGTCGAAGCGGCGGGCGTCGGTGGCGAGCCGCATGGTCGGGCCGTAGCACGAGGACCAGACGTCCTCTCCCGCGTACCAGCCGGCCTGCACGGGGCGGATGCGCTCGAGCGCGGCGTCGGAGACCGTGGCGAAGGCGACCCCGCGGGGCGCGCACAGCCACTTGTAGGCGTGCGTCACCGTGACGTCGACGGGAGCGGCGGACACCGGGAGGACCCCGGCGGCCTGCGTCAGGTCGCAGAGGGTGAGGGCCCCGACCGCGTGCGCGGCGTCGACGACCGGCTGCGGGTCGGTCACGGCACCGGTCGCGGACTGCACCGCGGACCAGGCGACCAGGGTGGTGCCGGGTCGCACCGCGTCGGCGAGGCGGTCGATCGGGACGCTGCGGACCGTGACGCCGCGGTGCGCCTGCACGAGGAACGGGAAGACGATCGACGAGAAGTCGCCCTCGGGGACGACGACCTCGGCCCCGTCCGGCAGCGACGCGGCGACGACCGCCACCATCGCCGAGGTCTGCGAGCCGGTGGCCACCCGGTCGGGACCGACGCCGACGATGCCCGCGAAGAGCGCGCGGCCCTCCTCGACCAGGGCGCCGTAGGTCACGGGCGAGGTCTCGGCGTGCGCCCACGCGTCGAGGTCAGCCCGCTGCGCGGCCAGCGTGCCGAGCGTGGGGAGCCCGGCGGTGCACGCGGCGAGGTAGCCCGATCCGTCGACGAAGGAGTCCATGCGTCCAGGCTCCGTTGCCCGCGTCCATCACGCCAGAGCAGGCTTCTTCGGGGTCCCATAACATCGAGTTGTGGAGACGATCGACCCGCAGCTGCTCCGGGTCCTGCTGGCCGTGCGGGACGCCGGCTCGATCAGTCGCGCTGCCGCGGCGCTCGGCTACAGCCAGCCCGCCGTCAGCCAGCTGCTCACCCGCGCCGAACAGCGGCTCGGGCACGACCTCGTGCTCAGGGGCGGTCGCGGCGCGACGCTGACCGAGTCCGGACGGGTGCTCGCCGACCACGCCCTGCACGTCGAGGCGGCGCTGGCCGCGGCGCGCGAGGACCTCGACGCCGTCGGGGGCCTCGCCCGTGGTCGGGTGCGGCTCGCCGGCTTCCCGAGCGCGTCGTCGACCCTCGTGCCGCCGGTGCTCGCGGCACTGGCGGCGGACAGCCCCGGTGTCGTGACGTCGTACGTCGAGGCCGAGCCGCCCGAGGCCGTCGACCTCCTCCGACGCGGGGAGGTCGACGTCGCGCTGACGTTCTCGCACGCGATGCAGGACGACCCGGGGACCGATCCGACCCTGACGACGCGCGCACTCGGGCGGGACCCGCTCGCGCTCGTCACCGCCGTCCGCGACGGGCAGCCCGACGGACGGGCAGCCGACCTCGCCGCGTTCCGGGACGCCCGGTGGATCGGCGGGTGTCCCCGCTGCCGCGGCCACCTGCTCGCCTCGTGCGCCGCATCCGGGTTCACACCGGAGATCGTGCTCGAGACCGACAACGCCGCGGCGGTCGTCGGGCTCGTCGCCGCCGGCCTCGGCGTCGCGCTGCTGCCCCGACTCGCGCTCTCGACCACCGTCGTGCCGCCGGGGGTCGCGGTCACACCGGCCGACGACGCGCTGGCCCGCCGTGTCGAGGTCGTCGTCGCCCGCGGCGCGGAGCGGGTGCCGAGCGTGCGGGCCGCGCTCGACGCGGTGCGCGGGGTGACGGGCCTGCTCGTCTGACCGGCACGGGTCGGACGGGAGGCTCCTCGCGGCGCCGCCACGCGCCTCCCGTCAGGCGGTGGGTGCGTCGACCGCGCCACCGTAGCGTCGGTCGCGGCGCGCGTACTCCTCGATCGCTCCCCAGAGGTCGGTCCGACGGAAGTCCGGCCAGAGCCGGTCGAGGAACACCATCTCGGCGTACGCCGACTGCCACAGCATGAAGTTCGACGTGCGCTGCTCGCCCGAGCTCCGCAGGAACAGGTCGACGTCCGGCAGCTCGGGCACGTACAGCCGCTTGGCCAACGCCTTCTCGGTCACCTGGCTCGGCTTCATCCGCCCGGCGGCGACGTCCTCGGCCATGCCCCGCACCGCGTCGACGATCTCGTTCCGCCCACCGTAGTTGACGCACATCGTCAGGGTGCACACGTCGTTGTCGGCGGTCATCCGCTCGGCGGTCTGCAGTTCGTCGATGACGCTCCGCCAGAGCCGTGGTCGCCGGCCCGCCCACCGCACCCGCACACCCCACGCGTGCAGCTGGTCGCGACGGCGGTGGATGACCTCGCGGTTGAAGCCCATCAGGAAGCGGACCTCCTCCGGCGAACGCTTCCAGTTCTCGGTCGAGAACGCGTACGCCGAGACGTGCTTGACGCCGATCTGGATCGCACCGGCGACGACGTCGAGCAGCGAGGCCTCGCCGGCCTTGTGCCCCTCGACCCGGGTGAGGCCGCGCTGGTTCGCCCAACGGCCGTTGCCGTCCATGACGATCGCCACGTGCTCCGGGACGAACTGCGCCGGGATCGCCGGCGGCTGCTCTCCCGTCCAGTCGACGGGTCGCAGCCCCTCGGACACGGCTTCGGACGCAGACCGGCGTGGGCTCATGCAGGGGTTCCTTCGTGGTCGGACGGGACGGGGACGGCGGGCACCGGGGTCGCGGCCACCGCTGCCGGCACGCCGCCCGGGGTCGGTGCGACCGGGGCGGGGTGCTCGCTGCGGTCGACGTGGGGCAGTGACCGGAGCGATCGTTCCAGGTGCCACTGGGCGTACGCCGCCACCACGCCGGAGGCCCGCGACCGCGTCCGTTCGTCGCAGGCGTCGACGGTCGACCAGTCCCCCGCGAGCAGCGCGCCGAGCAGGCCGAGCGTGTCTGTGTCGAGCCGGGGTGTCCCCGGAGGCGCGGCCCGGTCGGCGACCACCCCGCCGAGCTGCACGACGAAGGCGGTGTGCGGGCCGGGCTCCCCCGTGACGGCGCAGTCACCGAACGACGGCGCCCAGCCCGCTATGCTCATCGCCCGCAGGAGGTACGAGTCGAGCGTGGCACTGACCACGTGCTCCCGACGCGACAGCGAACGGAGGGCTCCGACGAGCAACAGGTACTGCTGGAGCCCGGCGTCCGCCTCGCTCAACCGGTCGGCCGTCTCGACCATGGCGCTGGCCGCCGTGTAGGCGCCGTAGTCGGTCACGATCTGGGCGCCGTACGAGCCGAGGCTCTCGGCCTGCGTGACGATGTCGAGCGATCGGCCCTCGTAGAACTGTGCGTCGACGACCATGAAGGGTTCGAGCCGGGAGCCGAACTTCGACGCCGTGCGCCGCACCCCCTTGGCCACCGCCCGGATCTTGCCGTGCTGCCGGGACAGCATCGTGACGATGCGGTCGGCCTCGCCGAGCTTGTGGGTGCGCAGCACGACGCACTCGTCCCGGTACAGCGGCATGGTCCCAGTATCCCCCGCCCCGCCGACAGCCGGCGTGCCGGTGTCCGCGGTGGCGCCGAGGCAAGCCCCGAGTGGGCAGGACATGCCGCGCGCGTCCGCCGAGTGGGTGCGTTCCGTCGCCGGAGAGCGCCGAGCGTGACCAATCTCGCCGACTCGGCGGCGCAGCCACTCCGCGGCGGGTGGGCCGACGCCGACGGAGGCACACGAACGGGAGGCGGGGGGGGGGGGGGGCCCCCCCCCCCCCCCCCGCGGGGGGGGGGGGGGGGGGGGCGCCCCCCCCCCGCGCCTCCCGTCAGGGGTGCGGTCCTACGCCGTGACCAGCTCCGGCGTTCCGGTCGCGGCCCCGGCGCGCACCGCTCGGTTCACCGCGGAGACGATCGCCTTGAGCGACGCGGTCGCGATGTCGGCGTCGATGCCGACGCCCCACAGTCGCGTCCCGTCGACGTCGAGCTCGACGTACGCAGCCGCCTTGGCGTCACCGGAGGCGCTCATCGTGTGCTCCGAGTAGTCGTACAGCGTGACCGCGACGCCCTGCTCCCGCATGACGGTGAGGAACGCGTCCACCGGACCGGTACCCACGGCGTCGGCGGTGACGGCGCCCTCGTCGACGCGCATCGCGACGCTGAGCTTCGTCGTGCCGTCGAAGTCGCTCGAGGTCGCCGTCTTCGTGATCTCGTAGCGGCCCCACTTGTCCGACTCGTCGTCGGCGGGCAGGTACTCGTCGCGGAACAGGTCCCAGATGCGCTCTGACGAGAACTCGCCGCCCTCGGTGTCGGTACGCTGCTGCACCACGCCGGAGAACTCGATCTGCAGCTTGCGGGGCAGGTCGATCGCGTGGTCAGTCTTGAGCAGGTACGCGACACCGCCCTTGCCGGACTGCGAGTTCACGCGGATCACCGCCTCGTACGACCGGCCGATGTCCTTCGGGTCGACGGGCAGGTACGGCACCGCCCAGGCGATGTCGTCGACGGACTTCCCCGCGGCGGAGGCCTTCGCCTTCATCGCCTCGAAGCCCTTGTTGATGGCGTCCTGGTGCGAGCCGCTGAACGCCGTGTAGACGAGGTCGCCGGCCCACGGCTGTCGCTCGGGCACCGGCAGCTGGTTGCAGTACTCGACGGTGCGCTTGACCTGGTCGATGTCCGAGAAGTCGATCTCCGGGTCGATGCCCTGCGTGAACAGGTTCATGCCCAGCGCGACGAGGTCGACGTTGCCGGTGCGCTCCCCGTTGCCGAACAGGCAGCCCTCGATGCGGTCGGCTCCGGCCATGTAGCCGAGCTCGGCAGCGGCGACGGCGGTGCCACGGTCGTTGTGCGGGTGCAGCGACAGGATGACGTCCTCGCGGTGGTCGAGGTTGCGCGACATCCACTCGATGGAGTCGGCGTACACGTTCGGGGTCGCCATCTCGACCGTCGCGGGCAGGTTGATGATCACCTTGCGCTCGGGCGTGGGCTCGAACACCTCGAGCACGGCGTTGCAGATGCGGACTGCGACCTCGAGCTCGGTGCCCGTGTACGACTCCGGCGAGTACTCGTAGAACACCTGCGTGCCGTGCTGCAGCCGGGCCTCGGCAGCTTTGCACATCCGGGCTCCCGCGACCGCGATGTCGACGACGCCCTGGACGTCGGTGCGGAACACGACCTCGCGCTGGACGATCGACGTCGAGTTGTAGAGGTGCACGATGGCCTGCTTCGCGCCGTCGATCGCCTCGTAGGTGCGGTCGATCAGGTGCTCGCGCGCCTGGGTCAGCACCTGGATCGTGACGTCCTCCGGGATCGCGCCGTCGTCGATGAGCGACCGCACGAAGTCGAAGTCGGTCTGCGACGCGCTCGGGAACCCGACTTCGATCTCCTTGTAGCCCATGCGGACGAGCAGGTCGAACATGGCGCGCTTGCGCTCGGCGTCCATCGGGTCGATCAGGGCCTGGTTGCCGTCGCGGAGGTCGACGGCGCACCACCGCGGGGCACGGTCGATGCGCTTCGTCGGCCACGTGCGGTCGGGCAGGTCGACGCGGATCTGCTCGTGGAAGGGGACGTACTTGTGGATCGGCATCCCGGAGGGGCGCTGGGTGTTCTGCATGGTCGTCGCTTTCGTCGTCTCGCCGGCATCGGCGCTGTGGGGGCCACGACGGACTCCGCGACGAGGTGGGCCGTGTGTCAGGCCTCGTCGCGGCAGCGAAGGAGGAGGAGCGCCGAGTACATCGCTGCCACCGTAGCACTGGTACACCAGCACGGTGCAAGTGCATGACGCCCCGGCGCTCCCCCGCTCGTGTCCGCTCAGTCGACGGCGAGCGCCTCCGTCGGCGAGACCCGCATGGCTCGCCGGACCGGTGCCACCGTGGCGACGACCGCGAGCACGAGGGCTCCGACGACCACGACCGCGACGGTCGCCGGCGGCAGGACGGGGGTGACGACGGTCCCGAGCGAACCGAGCATCGTCTGCCCTCCGACCCATCCGTAGAGCGTGCCGAGGACCAGTCCGGTGACCACCGCCGCGACGACCATCTGCACGGCCTCGGTCACGATCATGCGACGGACCTGCGCTCCGGTGAGCCCGAGGACGCGCAGCAGACCGAGCTCGCGGCGTCGTTGGAGCACGCCGAGCGCCAGCGCGTTCACGACCCCCACCGCGGCGATGACGGCGGAGAACCCGACGATCACGCTCACCACGGTGTTCAGCTGGACGAAGAAGTCCCGCTGCGCCTGGACCGCGTCCGCCGGCAGGGAGCCGTCGCCCATCGCCGACATCTGCGTCTCGACCACGTGCTGCATGATCCCGAGCGCGACCGCGAAGGTGACCAGCAGCGTCACGCCGATGACGAGCCCGATCGTCGCCCTGGACGACCGACCGGGGGCGCGCATCGCGTTCCGGCCGGCGAGCAGGACGACCGGGTCGCGTGACCCGATCCTGCCGATGAGCTGCAGGACCGGTGGCATCACGATCGTGGCGCCGACCGCGACCCCGGCGAACGAGACGAAGCCGCCGAGCGCCGCCGGCAGCACCGCGGCCGGCGTCGCGGCGCTGAGCACGAGCCCGAGCACCATCAGCAGCGCGCCTGCCGTCATGAGCAGGACTGCCCAGACCCGGCGTGCCCGGCCCGAACGGACGTCGTCGTGGCTCGGTTCGACCGTGGAGGACAGCGCCTGCAGCGGCGTGACCGTGAGCACCCGACGCGACCCGGCCGCGAACGCACCCCAGGTCGCCAGGACGACGGCGACGAACGGCAGCGCGAGCTCCCACGGGACCAGCGTGTACGTCGTGTCCGGCAGGAACCCGTCACCGCGCAGCACCGTGACGAAGAGCGCGGACAGCCCGGTGCCGACGACGGTCCCGACGACACCGCCGACCGCTCCGACGAGGAGTCCCGTGCGGGTGGTCCTGGCACGCAGGCCCGCACCCGTCGCTCCGATCAGCCGCTGCAGCGCGATCGTGCGGGTCTGTCCGGCGATGATCGTGGCACAGGTGTTCGCCGTGACGATCGCGCCGACGTACAGCGCGATGCCGAGGAAGAGCCACCCGACGACGGACAGGATCGCCCGCACGGGTGCCAGGTCGTCGAGTCCCGTGGCGCCCATCGCCTGCGTGACGATGCCGGGCGCGATGACGAGGGCGGACCCGAACGTCGTGCCGAGTGCGGCGACGAGGACCGTCGGGGCGAACGTGCGCAGGCCGGTCACGCGGCTGCCTCCATCCCGAGCATCGTCGCCGAGATCTCGGCGGCGCTCATCGCCGGGCGGTCGTCGACGATGCATCCGTCCGCCAGGAAGAGGATGCGGTCGGCGTTCGCGGCCGCGGTCGGGTCGTGCGTCACCATCACGACGCTCTGCCCCCACTCCTGCACCGCGCCGCGGAGGATCGCGAGGACGTCGCGCCCGGTGCGGGAGTCGAGGGCACCCGTCGGCTCGTCCGCGACGACCACGGCCGGACGCGAGGCGAGCGCGCGGGCGATCGCGACGCGCTGCTGCTGCCCACCGGAGAGTTGGTGCGGCCGGTGCGTCAGACGGTCGCCGAGGCCGAGGAGGTCGACGAGCCTGTCGATCCAGGCCGACTCGTCGCGGCTCGGCTGCTGCCCGCCGAGCAGGAACGGCAGTCGGATGTTCTCGCGCACGTCGAGCGTCGGGACGAGGTTGAACGACTGGAACACGAAGCCGAGTCGGCGCCGCCGCAGCTCGGTGAGCTCCCGGTCACCGAGACCGGTGACGTCCACACCGTCGATGGTGATGCGCCCGGTGCTCACGGAGTCGAGCCCCGCGGCGACGTGCATCAGCGTCGACTTGCCGGAGCCCGACGGCCCCATCACCGCGGTGAACTCGCCCGCGCCGATGTCGACGCTGACGTCGTCGAGCGCGGTGACACGGCGCGCCGCGTCACCGTAGTGCTTGGAGACGTGGTCGAGCCGGATGATCGGGGTCTGGTTGGTGGTCATGCTCCGAGCTTCGCGCCCGGGAGGCTCACCCCGCGTCCGTCGCGCGGCTCCTGTGGATGGTCCGCTCGGCTCGTCGTGCTGTGGAGGGGTCATCCTGTCGGATGACGGCGCATCAACCGGTGGTCGGCGGTGTCACTCGGCCTTCGGCACCAGCCCGTGCTCGTGCGCGAACACGACGAGGCGGACGCGGTCGCGCAGGTCCAGCTTCGTGAGCACCCGTGAGATGTGCGTCTTGACCGTCGCCTCGCTGACGTACTCGTGCTGCGCGATCTCGCTGTTGCTGAAGCCGCGCGCCGCGAGGTCGAAGATCTCCCGCTCGCGCGGCGTCAGCTCGGCGAAGGCGGCCGGCACGGCGGCGGCCTGCGCTGCACCGTCGTCGTACCGGCGGAGGAGCTCGCGGGTGGCCGACGCGGCGAACACGGCGGTGCCGGCGTGCACGGTCCGGACCGCGGCGAGCAGGAACTCCGGATCGGCGTCCTTGAGCACGAAGCCGCTCGCGCCGGCTCGGATCGCCTTCGCCGCGGCCTCGTCGAAGTCGAACGTGGTGAGCACGAGGACCTTCGCGGCGTCCGCTCCGCCCTGCTCGACGATGCGCGCCGTCGCCGTGATGCCGTCCATCACCGGCATGCGGACGTCCATGAGCACGACGTCGGCCCCGGTACGGCGGACGAGCTCGGCCCCTTCCGCCCCGTCGCCGGCCTCGCCGACGAACTGCAGGTCGGGCTGCGAGTCGATGAGCATCCGGATCCCGGTGCGGAAGAGCGCCTGGTCGTCGACGAGGGCGACCCGGATCGGGCTGCCGGTCGGCTGGGACGTGGTCATCTGGTGCGCTCCTGCTCCATCTGGGTGATGCGGCCGCGGGGGAACTGGCCGCTCGCGGGGACCGTCGGCATGCGGACGGCCACCGCGAAGTCGTCGCCACGCGGCCCCGCCGTCATCGACCCGCCGGTCATCGCGACGCGCTCGCGCATCCCCACGAGCCCGTGGCCGGTCCCGGGGCCGCGCGTGCCGTCGTCGGCCATCCGGTTGATGACCGTGATCTCGACGGTGTCCGGTCGGTAGGTCAGCGAGGCGTGGACCGGCGTCCCGCCCTCGCCGTGCTTCCACGCGTTCGTCAGGCTCTCCTGCACGATGCGGTACACCGCGAGCTGGGTGGTGGTGGGCAGGCCGGTCGGGTCGCCCTCCCGGTCCACCCGGACGTCCAGGCCGACCTCGCGCATCTCGGAGACGAGCACGTCGAGGTCGGCTGCCTCCGGCGTCGGGACCGTCCCCTGCTCGTGCCGCAGGGCACCGAGCAGTTCACGGACGTCACCCAGGGCACTGCGCGCGGTGCTCGAGATGGTGGCGAGCGCCTGGTCGGCGATCGCCGGGTCGGCCTTCGCGGCGTACCGGGCGCCGTCCGCCTGCGCGATCACGACGGCGAGCGAGTGGGCCACGATGTCGTGCATGTCGCGGGCGATCCGCACGCGTTCCTGCTCGACCGCGACGGCACGGTCCGCCCGGGCCGCATCGCGTTCGGCGACGAGCTGGGCCTCGCGGCTCATGCTGGCCGACCGGCGCGCACGGCGGACGAGGCCGGCGAGCCACGGGAGCAGGAGCAGGAGCAGGACGGCGGCGAACGTCGCCACCACGACCTGCAGGGTCTCGAGCGCAGGCGTCGAGGCAGTGTCGATGCCGGAGCGGCGCTGGTAGTCCTGCAGGCCGATGTACCCCGCCGCGACGAACGATCCGCCGACGGCGGACAGGAGCCCGGCGATGCGCACGCGGCGGCTGCCGTAGGCGCTGGTGGTGAAGAGGACACCGGCGAGCAGCACGTTCGACGGATCGGGTTGCGTCTGGCCGCTCGCCATCTCGAACACCGCGACGACCCAGGACAGCGCCAGCGCCAGACCCGGTGAGAGACGACGGATCGCGAGCGCCCCGCTCAGTCCGACGACGGTCACCAGCCACAGGGGCGACTGGTCGACCGAGACGCGCAGGAGCACCAGCAGGACACCGAGCAGCACCGCCGCGGTGACGTCGGTGACGAGCTGCGCGCGCAGCATGGGACGGAACACCACCCCACCGTACGACCGGACCGGGGCGCGCGCGTCCGACCAGGGGATGACCCGGATCAGAAGCCCAGGCGACCGAGCTGCTTCGGGTCGCGCTGCCACTCCTTCGCGACCTTCACGCGGATGTTCAGGTACACGTGGCGCCCGCCGAGCAGCGACTCGATCTCGGTGCGTGCCCGGGACCCGACGTCCTTCAGCCGCTCGCCGCCCCGTCCGATGACGATCGCCTTCTGGCTGTCGCGCTCGACGAACAGGTTCGCGAAGATGCGCAGCGGTCCGTCCGGATCGTCGTCCTCGTCGGGCTCGACGACGTCCTCGATCACGACCGCGAGCGAGTGCGGCAGCTCGTCGCGGACACCCTCGAGCGCGGCCTCGCGGACGAGCTCGGCGATGCGTTCCTCGTCGGTCTCCTCGGTCACGGTCGACGCGTCGTAGAGCTGCGGCGACTCGGGCAGCAGCTTCGTGATCTCGCCGAGCAGGACCTCGAGCTGGATCCCCTTCGTCCCCGAGGTGGGCACGATGGCGTCCCAGTCGCGCAGCTGCGACACGGCGAGGAGCTGCTCCCCGACGCGGTCCTTCGGGGTGCGGTCGATCTTCGTGACGATCGCGATCTTCTTCGCCCGCGGGTACTGGTCGAGCGACTCGTTGATGAACTTGTCGCCCGGGCCGATCGGCTCGTTCGCGGGGACGCAGAACCCGATCACGTCGACGTCGCCGAGTGTGGACTGCACGAGGTCGTTCAGCCGCTCGCCGAGCAGGGTGCGGGGTCGGTGCACACCGGGGGTGTCGACGATGATGACCTGGCCGTCGGGCCGGTGCACGATGCCTCGGATCGCTCGGCGGGTGGTCTGCGGCTTCGACGAGGTGATCGCGACCTTCTCGCCCACCAGGGCGTTGGTCAGCGTCGACTTGCCGACGTTCGGGCGTCCCACGAAGGAGACGAAGCCCGCGCGGTACGGCTGCGCCGTGGCGTCGGTGTCGGCGTCCGCGAGGGTGCCGTTGTCGGGTTCGTGCTCGGTCATGCGTTCGGTGTTCCCGTCGTGCTCGGAGTGGTGTCGTCGAGGGCGTCCTCGGCGTCCTGGAGAGCGGTGCTCCGCTCGGCCAGGACGGTGATCAGGTGGCGGCGCTTGCCCTCGACCCGGTCGGCCGTGAGCTCGACGCCGGAGACGGTGACCTGCTCGCCGCGGACCGGGAGCCGGCCGAGCTCCTTCGTCAGCAGGCCGCCGGCGGTGTCGACGTCGTCGTCCTCGAGCTCGATGCCGAACAGGTCGCCGAGCTCGTCGATCGGCATCCGGGCGGAGATGCGCCAGACGCCGGGGCCGACCTCGGTGCGGTCGACCACGGTGCGGTCGTACTCGTCGGAGATGTCGCCGACGAGTTCCTCGATGAGGTCCTCCATCGTGACGAGTCCGGCGACGCCGCCGTACTCGTCGACCACGAGGACCAGGTGGTTCTTCGCGACCTGCATGTGCCGGAGGGTGTCGTCCGCCGGCTTGGACTCGGGGACGAACTCGGCCGGACGCAGCAGCGTCGTGACCGGTTCCCGCTCGCTGCCCGGCTGCTCGTACAGCGCGCGCGAGACGTCGCGCAGGTAGAGCACGCCGAGCACGTCGTCGCTGTCCTTGCCGGTCACGGGCATCCGCGACACACCGGCCACCAGGAAGCGCTCCATCCCGGCGGCCAGGGTGGCCTCGGCGTCGACGGTGAGCATGTCCGTGCGGGGCACCATGACCTCGCGCACCAGGGTGTCGCTGAACTCGAAGACCGAGTGGATGAGCTCGCGGTCGTCCTGCTCGAGCACGTTGCTCTCGGTCGCCTCGTCGACGAGCGACAGCAGCTGCTCCTCGCTCGAGACCGTCGACGCACTGCGACCCCGTCCGGGCGTGACGCGGTCGCCGATCGCCACGAGCAGCCCCGCGAGCGGCCCGAGCACGATGCGGACGGCGCGCACGAGCCCGCCGGTGGCCCCGATGAGGCGCTCGGCGTGGGCGCGCCCGACGCTGCGCGGGCTGGACCCGACGAGCACGAACGACACGGCGGTCATGATCGCGGCGGAGACGACCAGGGCCACCCACCAAGTGTCGAACACCGTGACGAGCGCGATCGTCACGAGCACCGCGGCGGCGGTCTCGGCGAGCACCCGGACGAAGTTCAGCGCGTTGACGTGCGCGCCGACGTCGTCGCCGACGGCCTCGATCGCGCGACGGTTCCGGCTGCCGCGGGCGATCTCGTCGAGATCGGCGCGGGAGAGCACGGTCAGCGCGGCGTCGGACGCGGCGAGCAGCCCGCCGACGACGACCAGGACGAACGCCGCCGCGAGCAGGACGGCGACGAGCACCATCAGGTCACCGCCCGCGACGCTGCGCCGCGAAGGCGGAGAGGATCTCGCCCTGCAGCCCGAACATCTCGGCCTTCTCCTCCGGCTCGGCGTGGTCGAAGCCGAGCAGGTGGAGGATGCCGTGGCACGTGAGCAGCAGCATCTCGTCGGTCGTGGTGTGCCCCGCGGTCTTCGCCTGCTCGGCGGCGACCTGCGGGCACACGACGATGTCCCCGAGCAGCCCGGCCGGGGTCGGCACGTCCTCGGTCCCGGGGCGGAGTTCGTCCATCGGGAAGCTCAGGACGTCCGTCGGCCCCGGCTCGTCCATCCAGCGGACGTGCAGCTGTTCCATCGCGCCCTCGTCGACCAGCACGATCGCGAGCTCCGCGTCCGCGTGGACGTGCAGCGCGTCGAGCGCGAAGGCGGCGAGGCGCTGGATCGCCTGCTCGTCGACCTCGACGCCGGACTCGTTGTTGAGCTCGATGCTCACCGGTTGCCTCCTCGGGCGTCGTCCTGCGGGTAGGGGGACTGCTGGCGGTCCTGCGGCGGCCGTCCGCGGCGCTCGGCCCGGTTCGCCCCGGCGGGGTTCCCCGTCGGCGCGGTCCCGCGGCCACCGGGTCGGTGCCCGGCCTGTTCCGCGAGTCGTTCCTCGTCGTACACGGTGTAGGCGTCGACGATCCGTCCGACCAGCGTGTGGCGGACGACGTCCTCGCTGCCGAGCCGGGCGAAGTGGATGTCGTCGACGTCGCCCAGGATCCGGGTGACGAGCCGGAGACCCGAGAGGTTGCCGGGCAGGTCGACCTGGGTGATGTCGCCCGTGACGACCATCTTCGAGCCGAAGCCGAGACGCGTCAGGAACATCTTCATCTGCTCGGGCGTGGTGTTCTGCGCCTCGTCGAGGATCACGAACGAGTCGTTGAGGGTGCGGCCGCGCATGTACGCCAGCGGCGCCACCTCGACCGTGCCGGCCGCGAGCAGCTTCGGGACGAGCTCGGGGTCCATCATCTCGTTGAGCGCGTCGTACAGCGGGCGCAGGTACGGGTCGATCTTGTCGGTCAGGGTGCCCGGCAGGAACCCGAGCCGCTCCCCCGCCTCGACCGCGGGACGGGTCAGGATGATGCGCGTGACCTCGCGCCGCTGCAGCGCCTGGACGGCCTTCGCCATCGCGAGGTAGGTCTTGCCGGTGCCCGCCGGACCGATGCCGAACGTGATCGTGTGCTGGTCGATCGCATCGACGTAGGCGCGCTGGCCGTCGGTCTTCGGGCGCACGGACTTGCCGCGGCTCGAGACGATCGGCGTGCCGAAGGTGTCGGAGGGCTTGCGGTCCTCGTCGAGGATGCGCGCCGACGTCGGGATGTCGGCGGGGCCGATGTCCTGGCCGCGCTTCACCATGCCGACGAGCTCGTCGACGAGGGCGTGCGCGCGGGCGACGTCTCGTTCGGCGCCGGTCAGCGACACCTCGTTCCCGCGCACGAGCACCCGGACCCCCGGGTACTGGCGTTCGACCGTCTTGAGCAGGCGGTCCTGCGGGCCGAGGAGCTGCACCATGGCGATGCCGTCGACCTGGATGTCGACGGTCACGTCGGACGGATCGGTGACGGGACGCGCCACGGGGCGGTCGGTCCCGGGCTGTGCGGGTTCGGGACGGACGGGTTCGTCAGCCGGCAAGGAGATTCCCTTCGTGCAGGTCACCTGCGAGGACGTGCGCGTGCACGTGGAACACGGTCTGACCGGCGGCTTCGCCGGTGTTGAAGACGAGACGGAACTGGCCGCCCGCACGCTCGTCGGCGATGCGACGAGCGGTGGCGACGACGTGTGCGAGCAGCTCCGGGTCGCCGGCCGCGAGCTCGGTGACGTCGCGGTACTGCTCGGTCTTGGGCACCACGAGCACGTGGACGGGTGCCTTGGGCGCGATGTCCTCGAACGCGATCACCCGGTCGTCCTCGGCGACGATGGTCGCCGGGATCTCGCGGGCGACGATCTTCGAGAAGACGCTCGGCTCGCTGCTGCTCATGGTGACCATCGTAGGACCCGCCTCCGACGCCACTACCAGCGCCCGAGCCGGGTCTGCAGGACGGCCAGCGCGGCCGGCCCGGCGGTCGACGTGCGGAGCACGGTGTCGCCGAGCCGCACCCGCACGGCGCCGGCGGCCTCGAGACGATCGAACTCGGACCCGTCGATGCCGCCCTCCGGACCGACCACCAGGACGATCTCGTCGACGTCCGTCGGCGGCTCCCACGCGGAGAGCCGCACCGCACCCACCGGGTCCAGCACGACCACCGCACGCCGCGCCTCCCGGCCGCTACCCGACGACGGGCCGGCAACCGACGACGCGCCGTCGCCCGACGACGAGCCGCCGTCCGACGACGAGCCGGCCGGCGCGGCCAGCTGCGCCGTCGTCACCGGCGCGTCCACCGTCGGGACGCGCGAGCGGACCGCCTGCTTCGCGGCCTCCTGCGCGATGGCCGCCCACCGGGCACGGCCCTTCTCGACCTTGGCGCCGTCCCAGCGGGACACGCTCCGCGCCGCCGACCAGGGGACGATCCGGTCGACGCCGATCTCGGTCGCGGCCTGCACCGCCATCTCGTCGCGCCCGCCCTTCGCGAGCGCCTGGACGAGCACCAGCGCCGGACGCGGCTCCGCGTCGACCGCGACGTCGGCGACCGTCAGGGTCAGCGTGTCCTTGCCGGTCGACGCGACCGAACCCGTGACGACCGTGCCGCGTCCGTCCGCGATCCGCAGCGCCTCGCCGACGCGGACCCGCGCGACGGACACCGCGTGCCGCCCCTCGGCGCCGTCGAGCGACACCGGGTCACCGACTCCGACGCCGTCGAGCAGGCCCGGCTCCACCAGGTACAGCGACGCCATCAGAAGTTGAAGAAGCGGTCGCGCAGCTTGCCGAACATGCCCTGCTGGAAGCGGGCGAGCTGCGGCCCCGGCGCCTTGTGCGACTTCGCGAGCTGCTCGACGAGTCCGCGCTCCTTGTGCGAGAGCTTCGTCGGGGTCACGACCTGCACCCCGACGCGGAGGTCACCCCGACCGGTGCCGCGCAGCTTCGTCACGCCGCGGTCCTTGATCACCAGGACGTCGGCGCTCTGCACGCCCGGGCGGATCTCGAGCTCGACCGGCCCGTCGAGGCCGTCGATGGTCGTGTGCGCACCGAGGATCGCGTCGGTCATCTGGACCTCGAGCGTCGCGAGGAGGTCGTCGCCGTCGCGGCTGTACACGTCGTGGTGGCGCACCTTCACCTCGAGGTAGAGATCCCCCGAGGGGCCGCCGGCCGGGCCGACCTCGCCCTGACCGGGCATCTGCAGACGGAGCCCGGTCTCGACGCCCGCGGGCACGTCGACGGGGATCGTGCGGCGTGCGCGGACGCGGCCCTGCCCCTGGCAGGTCGGGCAGGGGCTCGGGATGACGGTGCCGTAGCCGCGGCACGTGCCGCAGGGCGCGCTCGTCACGACGTTGCCGAGCAGCGAGCGGACCTGGCGCTGGATGTGCCCGGACCCGCCGCAGATGTCACAGGTGCGCGGGCTCGTCCCCGGCGCGCAGCACGAGCCGTTGCACGTCTCGCAGACGACGGCCGTGTCGACCTCGACGTCCTTGTGCGTGCCGAACACGACCTCGTCCAGGTCGACCTCGATGCGCAGCAGGGCGTCCTGCCCGCGCTCGGCCCGGCTCCGCGGTCCGTTGCCGCGTCCGCCGCCGCCACCGCCGCCGAAGAAGGCGTCGAAGATGTCGCTGAAGCCGCCGGCGGCACCGCCGCCGAACGGGCTCTCCTGCGGGCCGGCGTCGTAGCGCCGACGCTGCTCGGGATCGCTCAGCACGTCGTACGCGTGCGTCACGTCCTTGAAGCGCTCGGCCGCGTCCGGGCTCGGGTTCACGTCCGGGTGCAGCTCGCGCGCCAGCCGTCGGTAGGCCTTCTTGATGTCGGCATCGGAGGCGTCCGGCTGGACGCCGAGGACGTCGTAGTGGTCTGCCACGGTTCCCTCAGTCGGTTTCGGTTCGGTCGGTGGGTCGCGGCGGTCGCCGCGGTCCGGTCTGGAGGCGCGGAGCCGGTCCGCTGGACACCGCGCGGGGGGCGCGTGGTCCGGTCAATGTTCGCCCAGCAGCTTGGACAGGTACCGTGCGACCGCGCGGACGGCGGCCATGTTCGTGCCGTAGTCCATGCGTGTCGGGCCCAGGACGCCCAGTCGGGCGACCGCCCCGCCGCCGGCGAGGTAACCGCCGGCCACGATGCTCGTCGCGTCGAGGCCGTACTCGGCGTTCTCGGCGCCGATGCTCGCGGCCACGGCCACGTCGTCCACCTGCATCTCGCCGAACAAGCGGAGCAGGGTCACCTGTTCCTCGATCGCCTCGAGCACGGGGTACAGGCCGCCGGAGAAGTCGCGCTCGCTCTTCGCCAGGTTGGCCGCGCCCGCCATGACCAGGCGGTCCTGCCGGTTCGCAGCCACCTGCTCGATGAGGGTCGCGACGACGACGCCGCCCAGGGTCTGCGCGTCCGGGCGGAGCTGCCGCGGGACCTCGCGCAGGGCACGGGGGACGTCCTGCAGCAGGAGTCCGACGCTCGCGCCGTTCACGACGGTCCGGAGCTCGGTGAGCGAGTCCTCGTCGAGGGGGACGTCCGTCTCCACCACACGCTGCTCGACGCGGGCGGTGTCGGTGATCAGGACGACCATGAGCCGGGTGTCGCCGAGCCGCACGAGCTCGACGTGCTGCACGCGGGCACGCACCATCGACGGGTACTGCACGAGCGCGACCTGGTTGGTGAGCTGGCTGAGCAGGCGGACGGTGCGGCCGAGGACCTCGTCGAGGTCGTTCGGCGTGCCGAGGAAGGTCTCGATGGCGTGCCGCTGCGCCGTCGACAGGGGCCGCGCCGCCGCGAGGTGGTCGACGAACAGGCGGTAGCCCTTGTCCGTGGGCACCCGACCGGACGAGGTGTGCGGCGCCGCGATGAGCTGTTCGTCCTCGAGCTGCGCCATGTCGTTGCGGATCGTCGCGGCGCTGACCCCGAAGGCGTGCCGCTCGACGATCGTCTTCGAGCCGACGGGCTCGCGCGAGGCGACGTAGTCCCGCACGATCGCCTTGAGGACCTCGAGGGAGCGTTCGCTGACCATCCGGACCCCTTCCGTTCGATGCTGGCACTCGGACGTGTCGACTGCTGATCCTACGCCCGACCACCGACCGACCGGGACCGGAGGCCCCTGCGCCGGTACGCTCACGGCATGAGCTACGGACAGCAACCAGGCGGCCCGCAGGACGGCCGGTACGGCCAGCAGCCGGGGGGACCCCAGAACCCGCAGGGACCGCAGTACCCGGCCGGCTTCACGCCGCCCCAGCCGATGTCGCCGGAGGACCAGCGCCTCTGGGCGACGCTGACGCACGTCGGCGGCATCTTCTTCAGCCTGGTCGTGCCGATCATCGCGTACCTGGTGCTGCGCGACCGGGGGCAGTTCATCAAGGAGCACACCCGCCAGGCGCTGAACTTCCACATCACGGCGGCGATCGCGTACGTCGTGGCGTGGCTGCTCTGCCTGGTCGTGATCGGGTTCGTCCTGCTCCCGATCATCGGCGTGCTCGTGATCGTGTTCGCGATCCTGGCGGCCGTGGCGGCGAACCGCGGCGACCTCTACCGCTACCCGCTCACGATCGAGTTCATCAAGCAGTAGCGCGGGCGGCAGCCCGTGCGCTAGTCGAGCAGCTCGCGGACGACGGCGTCCGCGAGCAGCCGACCCTGCAGGGTCAGCTCGATCCGTCCCCGCACCGCGGCCGACCCGTCCACGAGACCGCGGGCGATGAGGCCGGCGACGCGGCCACGGGCCTCCCGGCCGAGCTCCGCGGTGGTGAGCTCGCCGCGCACGCGTGCGGCCAGCAGCACCCGCTCGACGTACCGGGTGTCGGCGTCGAGCGTCTCGCGCCCCGCCGCGGGCGACTCGCCCGCCAGCACCCGGTTCGCGTACGCGGCCGGGTGCTTCACGTTCCACCAGCGGGTGCCGGCGACCGCCGAGTGCGCGCCCGGGCCGACGCCCCACCAGTCGTGACCCTTCCAGTAGGACAGGTTGTGCCGGCTCGCGTGGCGCTCCGGACCGCCGTGCTCGTCGGCGCGTGCCCAGTTCGAGACCTCGTACCAGGCGTACCCGGCGTCGGCGAGGGTCCGGTCCGCGAGCTCGTACATGTCGGCGGCCAGGTCGTCGTCGGGCGCCGGGAGCTCGCCACGGGCCACCATCCGCCCCATCGCCGTGCCCTCCTCGACGATGAGCGAGTAGGCGGACACGTGGTCGGGGGCGCAGGCCAGCGCGGCGTCGAGCGAGGTGCGCCAGTCGTCGAGGGACTCCCCCGGGGTCGAGTAGATGAGGTCGAGGCTGACGTCGAGGCCCTGCTGCTTCGCGAGGTCCACGACGACCGGCACGCGCTCGGGGTCGTGGGTCCGGTCGAGCGTGGCGAGGACGTGCGGCACCGCGGACTGCATGCCGTAGCTCATCCGGGTGAACCCGCCGCGCGCGAGGGTCGCGATCGCGTCCGCGTCCACGGAGTCCGGGTTCGCCTCGGTCGTGACCTCCGCGCCCGGCAGGATGCCCCACGTGTCGTCGATCGCGCGGAGGATCATCACGAGGTCGTCCGCCGGCAGCATCGTCGGCGTGCCACCGCCGAAGAACACCGTCGAGACCGGGCGGCGCGGCACCCCGGAGCGGTCGAGGACCTCGGCCGCCCAGCGGATCTCCTGCACCGCGTGGCCGGCGTAGTCGTCGCGGCGCACCCCGCGGAGCTCGGACGCCGTGTAGGTGTTGAAGTCGCAGTAGCCGCAGCGCACCCGGCAGAACGGCACGTGGACGTACACCCCGAAGGGGACGTCGCCGGCGCCCGGGCCGGGGGTGAGCAGGCCGTCCGCGGGAGCGGGATCGGCGATCGGGAGCGCACTCGGCATGGACTCCATTCTCGGCCATGATGGAGCCATGGAGCACCACACCGTCCCCACCACGGTGCTGTGGGACATCGACGGCACCCTCGTCCTCAACGCAGCGTCGCCGGGCAACCTGTACCACCTGGCCGTCGAACGCGCCGTCGGCCGCGACCTGGTGCTGAAGGTCGGCCACCAGCACGGACGCACCGACGCGGGCCTCATCGCCGACCACGTCCGGGCGCACGACCTCGACGACGCGCTCATCCCCACGGTGAGCCGGCACCTGCGCGACCTGACCGACGAGCGGTACGGCCGGGGTGAACGCCGCTCCCCCGCCCCGGGTGCCGCCGCGCTCGTCCGACGCTTCGCCGCGCTGGGCTGGCGGAACGGGCTGCTGACCGGCAACTCGGAGCACCGAGCGCGGGTGAAGCTCGGCGGCGCGGGCTTCGACCTCGACGCGTTCGACTGGGAGCACTCGTACTTCGGCGACGCCGAGGTCGAGCGCACCGGGGTCACGGCGCGTGCCGCTGCGGCACTGTCCGGGGAGCGGGCCGTGATCGTCGGGGACACCCCGCGGGACGGCGAGGCGGCCGACGCGGTGGGCATCCCGTTCGTCGCGGTCGCGACCGGGGTCTACGAGGTCGACGCCCTGCGGGGGACGAGCGCGGTGTGCGTCGCGCGGGACTGCGTGCAGGACGCCCGGCTGCTCGAGGACGCGATCGCCGCGCTCCCGCCGCTGCGCTGAGCGGGGGCGCGGTCAGTCGCCGCGCAGTGCGCTGAGGTACTTCGCCGCCATCACCCGCTGCTGCCGCCGGAGCAGCGGTGCGACGAACGCCCACTTGCGGCTGGACGGCTGCGAGAACTGTCGGATCTGGAGCCACACCGAACCGTCGCTCGTGCGTTCGACCACGAAGGACTCCTCGCCGGACAGCGGGTGGCCCTCGAGCGTGCCGTACGCGAAGCCCTTGCGGTCGGTCTCGTCGATGATCGACACGACGCGGACCGGAGCGTGCACGGTCTGCCCGAAGGCGTGCATCTCGAGCGTCGCCGTCGTGCCGGCCGTCAGCAGCGGCGTGCCGTCGGCCGCGAACTTCTCGACGCGGGGCGTGCCGATCGACGCCGGCGCGATCGGGACGCCGTGCGCGTCGAACGTCACCGGGTTGTACCGGACCTCGTCGTCGTCCGGCTGGTCACCGACCTGCACCCGGATGCCGCTGCGCTCCTGGATCTGCCAGGTCAGCGCCTGCGTCACCGCGGTCTCGAACCGCGCGTCGCCGTGGCCGATCCGTGCCCGCGACTCCGCCGGGGTGAACCCCTCCGGCGGGTAGGTCATGAGGTCCGCCGCCTGCGTGGCACCGACGGCACCGTAGGTCAGGGCGGTCGGGTAGCTGCCGCGGGAACTCATGGAGCCATCGTACCGGCGGGGTCGACCGCACCGTGTCCCCCGGAGCTCGGAACGGACGACGGAGCCCCGCTCGTGGCGGGGCTCCGTCGTGCTGCTCGTGGTCGCCGAGCTACTTCTTCTTCTCTTCGACGTCGCCCGAGAGCGCCGCGATGAAGGCCTCCTGCGGGACCTCGACGCGACCCACCATCTTCATGCGCTTCTTGCCCTCCTTCTGCTTCTCGAGGAGCTTGCGCTTGCGGGTGATGTCACCGCCGTAGCACTTCGCGAGGACGTCCTTGCGCATCGCCCGGATGCTCTCGCGGGCGATGATCCGCGCGCCGATCGCAGCCTGGATCGGCACCTCGAACTGCTGGCGAGGGATGAGTTTGCGGAGCCGCTCGGTCATCAGCGTGCCGTAGGCGTAGGCCTTGTCCCGGTGGACGATCGCGCTGAACGCGTCGACCTGCTCGCCCTGCAGCAGGATGTCGACCTTCACGAGGTCCGCGGCCTGGTCGCCGGTGGGCTCGTAGTCGAGCGAGGCGTAGCCCTGGGTCTTGCTCTTCAGCTGGTCGAAGAAGTCGAACACGATCTCGCCGAGGGGCATCTCGTAGCGGATCTCGACGCGGTCCTCGCCGAGGTACTCCATGCCGAGCAGGGATCCGCGTCGCGACTGGCAGAGCTCCATGATCGCGCCGACGTAGTCCTTCGGCGCGAGGATCGCCGCGCGGACCATCGGCTCGCGGACCTCGACGATGCGCCCGCCCGGGAACTCGGACGGGTTCGTCACCTCGGTCACGGTGTTGTCCTCGTTGGTGACCTCGTAGATCACGCTGGGCGCGGTCGTGATGAGGTCGAGGCCGAACTCGCGCGACAGCCGCTCGGTGATGATCTCGAGGTGGAGCAGGCCGAGGAAGCCGCAGCGGAACCCGAACCCGAGCGCCACTGAGGTCTCGGGCTCGTACACGAGGGCCGCGTCGGAGAGCTTGAGCTTGTCGAGCGCCTCGCGCAGGTCCGGGTAGTCGGAGCCGTCGATCGGGTACAGCCCCGAGAACACCATCGGCTTCGGGTCCGTGTAGCCGGGCAGGGCCTCGGTCGCCGGTCGGAGTGCCGTCGTGACGGTGTCACCGACCTTCGACTGGCGCACGTCCTTCACACCGGTGATGAGGTACCCGACCTCGCCGACCGACAGACCCTTGGTCGGCTTCGGCTCCGGCGACGACACACCGATCTCGAGGATCTCGTGCGTCGACTTCGTCGACATCATCTGGACCTTCTCGCGCGGGTGGATCGTGCCGTCGATCATGCGCACGTACGTCACGACACCGCGGTAGCTGTCGTAGACCGAGTCGAAGATCATGGCGCGCGGTGCCGCGTCGACGTTCCCGACGGGGTTCGGCACGGTCCGGACGACGCGGTCGAGCAGTTCGGGCACACCGACGCCGGTCTTGCCGGAGACGCGAAGGACGTCCTCCGGCTTGCCGCCGATGAGCTGCGCGAGCTCGGCGGCGTACTTGTCCGGGTCGGCGGCGGGCAGGTCGATCTTGTTGAGGACCGGGATGATCTCGAGGTCGTTCTCGAGCGCCAGGTACAGGTTGGCGAGCGTCTGGGCCTCGATGCCCTGCGCTGCGTCGACGAGCAGGATGGCGCCCTCGCACGCGGCGAGCGAGCGGGAGACCTCGTACGAGAAGTCGACGTGACCGGGGGTGTCGATCATGTTCAGCGCGAACGTCTGCCCGTCGAGCTCCCACGGCATGCGGACCGCCTGCGACTTGATCGTGATGCCGCGCTCGCGCTCGATGTCCATGCGGTCGAGGTACTGCGCACGCATCGCCCGCTCCTCGACGATGCCGGTGATCTGCAGCATGCGGTCGGCCAGCGTGGACTTGCCGTGGTCGATGTGCGCGATGATGCAGAAGTTGCGTATCGCCTCGGCCGGGGTCGCGGCGGGCTCGAGCGGCGCGGATGCTTGTGGGCTCACGGTTCCTCAGGGGGTCGGTGCGGTCGAACGATTGTCCCACGGTTGCACACGGGCAGCGCGCAACCGGCGACCGGCCTGTGGAGGCACGGTAGCGCCCGGGACGCTGTGCAGGACGCACGGGAGGCGCGTGGCGGCGCCGCCACGCGCCTCCCGTCTTTCAGGCGGTCACCGTGGCGGGCGCGGGCAGCGCGCCCAGGCCGCGGCGCAGGTCCTCGACGGTCGCCGCCAGGCAGACCCGGATCCAGCCCTCGCCGGAGCGCCCGAACGCGCTGCCCGGTGCGACCGCGACGCGCTCCCGGTGCAGGAAGGCGAGCGCCCACTCGGCGACGTCGCCCTGCGACGCGTGCGAGACGTCGACCCACAGGTAGAAGGCGCCGCGCGGGTCGAGGTAGCGGATGCCCGCTGCGTCGAGCACCTCCTTCGCGACGGCGAGGTTCGCGCGGTAGTGCTCGCGCGCGTCCTGCACGGCCTGGTGGTCGCCCACGATCGCCGCGAGCGCCGCCCACTGGTCCGGCTCGGCGACGCAGCTGATCATCGCCTCCTGCGTCGTGCGCATCGTCGGCCCCATGCCCTTCGGCGTCACCAGGTAGCCGACCCGGACGCCGGTCATCGCGTACGTCTTGCTCAGCGAGAAGGCGGTGAAGACCCGGTCGTCCTCGTCGAGGGACGCGATGCTGACGTGGCGGGTGCCGTGGGTGAAGTACTCGTAGACCTCGTCGCTGATCACCCAGAGGTCGTGCCGCTTCGCCAGGGCCAGCAGGGCGCGCAGGGTGTCCTCGCCGAACACCGAGCCGAGCGGGTTCGACGGCGAGTTCACCACGATCGCGCGGGTGTGCTCGGTGATGCTCGCCTCGAGCGCCCCGAGGTCCGGCTCGAAGTCGTGCTGCGGCTCGAGCCGGTACGGCACCGGAGTGGCGCCGATGATGTGCGCGTTCATCGTGAAGGTCGTGTAGCCGGGGTCCGGCACGAGGACCTCGTCGCCGGGACCCAGCACGAGGGTCATCGCCTGGAACAGCGCCTGGGTCGCGCCGATCGTGACCCAGACCTGTTCGAGGTCCGCGTCGATGCGGTTCTCACGGAGCAGCTTGTCCCGAATCGCGGTGCGGAGCGGAGCGATGCCACCGTTCGGCGTGTAGTCCGTGCGGTCCTCGCTCCACGCGCGGCGGGCGGCCTCGCCGATGTGCGGCGCGACCGGGACGTCGGGCTCGCCGATCACGAGCATCGCGACGTCGGTGCCGTCGGCGCGCAGCAGGGCGGCCTGTTCGAAGACGCGGCGGATGCCGGAGGCCGGGACGGAGTCGATGCGCGGGGCGAGTGAGGGCACCTCGTCACGGTAGCCCGTCCGTGTTGCGGGGTCGTTTCCACTCGGCGGTGTCCCCGCGGGCGTCCGGCGCGTCGCTCGTTCGGCGCGTCGGGGCTTTGGTGGTCCGTGGCTCTGCTGGTAGAGTCGGTGGCTGGCTTCCGCGTTCCCCGCCCACGGGTGGAACGCGATGCGACAGAGGGCCCCTCTACCCGACGTCGCGACCACCCGTAGCAGACGAACAAGGAGCAACACGCATGGCGAACATCAAGTCGCAGATGAAGCGCATCAAGACCAACCTCAAGGCCCAGGAGCGCAACAAGGCCTACCGCTCGGAGCTCAAGACGGTCATCCGTCACACGAACGAGGCCGTCGTCGCCGGCGACAAGGACAAGGCCGTTGCGGCCCTGGCCCTCGCGGCGAAGAAGCTCGACAAGGCCGTGAGCAAGGGCGTCATCCACAAGAACCAGGCGGCGAACCGCAAGTCGGCCATCGCCAAGAAGGTCTCCGCGCTCTGAGCGTCTGACACCTGCACGAGAGCCCCGCACCGATGGTGCGGGGCTTTCGTCGTTCCGGGGGCGGTGCGGTTCGGGCGGGCGCTCGGCGTGGGCGTGCGGGGCTCGGCGGTCGTGGTCGGTCCGGGATCGAACCAGGGGTCCGACATCGAACCAGGGACGCCTGCTGGTTCGACGTCGGATCCGTGGCTCTTCGTGGCGGTCGGTACGACCGCGGCCGGGAGGCACCGGTCGGTGCGCCGTCGTGGTCTCGTCGGCGACGACGCGGCAGGGAGGCACGGGTCGCGTTCGCGGCCGCCGTCGCGTCGGCGACGGCGCGGCCGTGTGGCGTGCGGCGTGCGGCGGCGTGCGGCCGGGAGGCGCGTCCCGCCTCAGCGCTCCTCGCCGCGGCGGGCGATGGTCCGGACCATGACCTCGAGCGCGTAGTGCGCGTCGCGTGACCCGCCCTTCACCGCTGTGTCGGCCGCCGCGATGCTCGTGATCGCGTTCGCCAGCCCGGCCTCGCTCCACCCCGCGACGTCGCGCTGCGCGCGCTGCACCTGCCACGGCGCCATGCCGAGTGCGGATGCCGCCTGGCCGCTCGACCCACGGAAGCCGCTGACCTTCGCCATCGTGCGGATCTTGCTCGCGAACGCCGCGACGATCGGTACCGGGGCCTCTCCGGTCGCGAGGGCGTGCCGCAGCTCGACGATCGCCGGGGCCGAGCGACCGGCGAGTGCGATGTCGGCGACCTTGAACGCATTGGTCTCGACGCGACCGCCGTAGTACTTGTCGACGGTGCGATCGGTGATCTCCTCGGCCTCGTCCGCCAGCAGCTGCCGGCACGCGGCGGCGAGCTCCGCGAGGTCGTCGGCGAACGCCGCGACGAGCGTGCGCACCGCCGAGGGCGCGATCTTCCGGCGGGCGGCCCGGAACTCGGCGTTGACGAAGTCGATCTTGTCGGTGTCGCGCTTGAGCTCGTCGCACTGGACCTCGACGCCGCCGCCGACTCCGCTGCGGATGGTGTCGAGCAGCTTCTTGCCGCGCATGCCACCACCGTGCCGCAGGATCAGCGTGACGTCATCGGCGGGCGCCTGCAGGTAGGAGATCGTCTCGGTGATGAAGGCGTCGGTGCACTTCTCGACGTTCGTCACCCGCACGAGCCGGGGCTCACCGAAGAGCGAGGGGCTCGCGAGCGTCGCCAGGAGCCCGGGCGCGTACTGGTCTGCCTCGAGGTCGTGCACCTCGAGCGCCGGGTCCTCGCCGACGAGCAGGTCACGGAGGACGCTGCTCGCACGCTCTGCCAGGAACTGCTCGGGCCCGGTGACGAGCACGACGGGTGCCGGTCGGACGCCGGACCACGGCACCTGGTCGATCTTGGCGGCTGCGCGCGTGGGCTTCTTGGCGGGCATGCGTTCCTTCCGTCGGCTCCGGGGCGAGCTGGTCGGGGCCTGGTCCGATCCTACGGGCCGCCGCCGACGCAGGTCCCGCCGAGGTGGGCCGCACCGACGCGACCGCTGCCGACGCTGCCCGCGCCGGCCCGACCGTCGACGCCGGTTCCGGAGGCGGAGCCGCCGTCCGCTCGGTCCACGCCGTCAACGCACCGTCGGCAGTCCGCGAAACCACGACGGTGCCCTGTCGGTCGGTCCGGAACGCCGTCGTTCCCGCAGCACGGAGGGCGTCGAGCGCCGACGCCGTCGGGTGTCCGTAGGTGTTGTCGGCACCGACGCCGATGAGTCCGATCGGTGCGGCGAGCTGTCGGTACAGCGCCGGGTCCTGGTCAGCGGACCCGTGGTGCGCGACCTTCACGACGTCCGGGTGCGCCTCCACGAGCGGGCGGAGTCGACGCTGCGCGTGCTCCCCGAGGTCGCCGAGGAACACCCCGGACACGCACGCCGTGCACGCCGTGTCGCGCACCGTCTCGAGGACGAGACTCGCGTCGTTGCCCGACTGCCGGGAGCCGGCGCGCGGCCACACCACTCGCCAGCGCAGCGCGCCGAGGGTGCCCGACGTCGCGTCGTCGGCAGTGCGCACCTCGACGCCGGCCCGTTCGAGCTCCTCGACGACCCGGTCGTCCTCGGGCCGTCCGACCGGGCCGACCAGTGCCCGCGCCACCCGGTCCGCCACGGCTCCGACCGCACCGACGTGGTCGCGGTCGAAGTGGGTCAGCACCAGCAGGTCGACCCGGTCGACCCCGAGCAGGTCGAGGCACCCGAGCAGCAGTTCCTCGTCGTCGCCGGTGTCGACGAGGGCGACCGGTCCGGCACCGTCGCGGACCAGGACGGCATCGCCCTGACCGACGTCGCACGCAGCGACCGACCAGTCCCCCGGCACGGTCGAGCGCACGACGAGCCGCGGGACGGCGACGGCCCCGAGCCCGATCACGACGACCGCCCCGGCCGCCACCAGCGCCCACGTCCGGCGCTGCTGCTCGGCGAGCACGGCTCCGGCGACCGCCGCGCTGGCCACCGCCGCCGTCACCGCGCCGGGAGGGCCGGCCGGCCAGTCGAGCGTCGCCGCCGGCAGGGCAGCCGCACCGTGGGCGACCGCGCCGATGAGCGATGCGGGCGCCCATGCGACGTGCGCGACGACCCCCGCACCCCAGGGCCAGACCGGGGCGAGCAGGCACGCGGCGAGCCCGGTGACGGTGACGACCGGCGCGAGGGGCTCGGTCAGCAGGTTGGCCGGCACGGCGTACGTGGGCAGGGTCGGGGCGAGCACGACCGTCACCGGCCAGCACGCGACCTGCGCCGCGACCGGTACGGCCACCGCCGCGGCGACGGGTTGCCACCACCGCCGCGCGAGCAGGGCCGTCAAGCGCGGTGCCAACGCGATGATGCCGCCGGTGGCGAGGACCGACAGTGCGAACGCCGGAGCCCGGGCGTACCAGGGATCGACCACGAGCATGCCGAGGACGGTGAGCGCCAGGAGCGGCACCCCGCGGAGCGGTCGACCGGACAGCCGGACGACCAGCACCACGACCGCCATCACCGCGGCGCGGACGATCGACGGGTCGGGGCGGACGAGCACCACGCACGCTACGAGGAACCCGACCGCCACGACTGCCCGGAGGGCGCGGGGGAACCCGAGTGCTCGGCACGCGGCCACGACGAGCGCGACGACGACGGCGCAGTTCGAGCCGGACACCGCCGTCAGGTGCGTCAGGGCGGTGGTCTCCATCGCGGACTCGGTGGCCGGGTCCAGGCCGCCGCGGTCTCCGATCGCCAGCCCGCGCAGGAGTGCGCCGCCGGGTTCGGGCAGGTCGTCGGTCACCGCCGTGAAGGCACGGCGGACGCGCTCCGCCGCCGCGAGCGGACCGGTCGGCGGCGCGACCTCGGGCCGTCCGCGCAGGAACACCACCGCCGCGGTCGGAGCGCCGCCCTCGTCGGCCTGCACGGTGGCACGCGCCCGCAGTACGGCCCCGGCCGACGCACGGAAGTGCTCGGCGGGGACCACACGGACCGGGACCTCGAGCCCCGTCGAGCTCTCGAGCGCTCGGAGCGTGCCCGTCGTCGACCGGTCGGTGTCGGCGAGGTCGCGGGTCAGCACCACCTCGACGGTGCTCGTCCGTCCCGCCCGCTCGACGAGCGCTCCCGGTGAGCGCTCCGGAGCACCCATCGCGACCGCCACCGCCACGAGGGAGCAGCAGGCCGCCACCAGCAGCAGGCAGCCCAGCACCCCGGGCAGCACGCCTCCCAGCACGCGGACCGGCACACCGGGCAGCACGAGAGCCAGGAGGACGACACCACCGAGCAACGCCGCGGTCGTCGCACACCACCACGCCGCTCCCGGTGCCCCGACGAGCAGCGCGGCCTCGACCCAGGCGACGACCACCGGACCCGCCAGGCGCAGGTCGGCGACGGTGGGGTGCAGCTCCACGACTCAGACCCGGACCCGGTCGCGCAGTTCGGCGAGCCGCGTGTCCCCGATGCCGCTGACCTCGAGCAGGTCATCCACCGACGAGAACCCGCCGTGCTCCTCGCGCCACGCCAGGATGCGGGCCGCCAGCGCCGGACCGATGCCGGGAAGGGTCTCGAGCGTCGCCTGGTCGGCGGTGTTGAGGTCGACGACGTCCGCCCCGGGATCGACGCCGCCCGCGCCGCTGCTCCCGGCGGTGCCACCGGCACTCGATCCCCCGCCACCCGAGCCCCCCGAAACGTCCGGCCGCAGTGCTTCGGGCACCGCCGTCTCCCCCACCCGCGGGACGTACAGGCGTTCCCCGTCCACCACGGGGCGGGCCAGGTTGAGCCGGGCGAGGTCGGCGTCCGCCGTGGCTCCACCGGCCTGCTGCAGCACGTCGTCCACGCGGGTGCCGGAGGGGACCTCCACGACACCGGCACGGACCACCGCGCCGAGCACGTACACGGACACCGCCGCCGCACTCGCCGACCCCGTGGGCGCCCCGGCTCCGGCGGAGGGACCGACCGGTGCGCCCGCCGAGGCGGGGCCCGGCGAAGCCCCTGTGCCGGCGCCGGGCGAAGGCCGACCACCCGCCGTCGACGGCCCGCTCGTGACCGTGACCCCGGCCGACGAGCGCGCACCGAGCGTCCCGATCGCGACGACCACCAGGGCGAGCGCGACCACCACCGCAGCCAGCGCCACGGCAGCTCGCGGTGACAGCGCGAACCGGGACACCCACGACCCGGCGCCGGGCGGTTCAGGAGACGGAGCAGTCATGCTCGGCACGCTAGGCGCACCGCGGGAACGGCAACGGCCCGGCGGTCCGTCCTGTGGAGGACGCCGCCGGGCCGTCAGCTGGGGAGGACTCCCGTCAGCCCTTGATCGCGATGTTCACGAGCTTCGGCGCCCGCACGATGACCTTCACGATCTCGCGGTCACCGATGTACCGCTGCACGTTCGCGGACGCACGCGCGAGCTGCTCGAGCTCGTCCGCCTCGATCGACTTCGACACCTCGAACGAGTCGCGAACCTTGCCGTTGACCTGCACGACGGCCGTCAGGGTGTCCTGCACCAGCAGCGTCGGGTCGGCCTTCCGCCAGCCGTGCGTGGCGACGGTGGCCTCGTAGCCCAGCTTCTCCCACATCTCCTCACCCGTGTACGGCGCGAAGACGGCGAGGGCGAGGGCGATCGTCTCGACGGCCTCACGCACGGCCGGGTCACCGGCACCGGGGCCGCTGTCGATCGCCTTGCGGGTGACGTTGACCAGGTCCATCAGTCGAGCGATCACGACGTTGAACTTGAACGCCTCCATCATCCCCGGCGCATCGGCCAGGAACCGGTGGGTCACCTGCCGCAGGGCACGGTCGCCGTCCGCCCAGACCGCGTCGGGTGCCGAGGTGACGTCGAGCGCCAGGCGGTAGGCGCGCGCGAGGAAGCGCGCGGACGCCGACGGCGACACGTCCTCCCAGTTGATGTCGTCCTCCGGCGGACCGGCGAAGCCCATCACCAGGCGGATCGCGTCGACACCGTTCGCGTCGAGCTCGTCGCCGAGCGAGACGCCGCCCTTCGACTTCGACATCTTCGAGCCACCGGACAGCACCATGCCCTGGTTGAGCAGCGCCGAGAACGGCTCGGTGAAGTCCAGGTAGCCGAGGTCGAACAGGACCTTCGTGACGAACCGCGCGTAGAGCAGGTGCAGGATCGCGTGCTCGATGCCGCCGATGTACTGGTCGACCGGCGCCCACTTCCGCGCCGCCTCCGGATCGAACGCCTGCGTGTCGTCCTGCGCGGACAGGAAGCGCAGGAAGTACCACGACGAGTCGACGAACGTGTCCATCGTGTCGGTGTCGCGCGTCGCCGGGGTGCCGTCGACGGGGTTCGGCACGTTCACCCAGTCGATCGCCCCACCGAGCGGCGAGGTGCCCTTCGGCTTCAGGTCGAGGCCCTCGGTCGACGGCAGGCGCACCGGCAGCTGGTCCATCGGGACCGGGTGCTCGGTGCCGTCGGCACCGTGGATGATCGGGATCGGGGTGCCCCAGAAGCGCTGGCGCGAGATCAGCCAGTCGCGCAGGCGGTAGGTCTTCGCGGCCCGGCCGGTGCCGCGCTCCTCGAGCAGGGAGATCGCCGCGGTGATCGCGTGCTGCTTCGACATGCCGTCGAGCGGCCCGGAGTTGATCATGCGGCCCTGGCCGGTCAGCGCCTCGCCCGTCGACGCCGGGTCGAGCGCGGGGAGGTCCTCGAGCGTCGCGCCCTCGGGGATGACCGGGATCGCGCCGGTGACCGGCTGGTTCGTGTCGACGACGACCTTGACGGGCAGGTCGAAGGCCCGTGCGAAGTCGAGGTCGCGCTGGTCGTGCGCCGGGACCGCCATGACCGCGCCGTGCCCGTAGTCGGCGAGCACGTAGTCGGCGGCCCAGATCGGCAGGCGCTCCCCCGTCAGCGGGTGGATCGCGGAACGGCCGAGCGGCACGCCGGTCTTCGGCCGGTCGGCGTTCTGCCGGTCGATCTCGGACGTCTTCTGGGTGGCGGTCAGGTAGTCGGCGAACGCAGAACGCACGGAGTCGTCAGCCGAGGCGACGAGCGACGCCGCCAGGTCGGAGTCCGGCGCCACGACCAGGAACGTCACCCCGTGGATCGTGTCCGGGCGCGTGGTGAACACGGTGACGGGCTCGTCGCGCCCCTCGATGACGAAGTCGACGTCGGCACCGACCGAGCGGCCGATCCAGTTGCGCTGCTGCGCGATGACCTTCGCCGGCCACCGCCCCTCGAGCTGGTTGAGGTCGTCGAGCAGCCGGTCGGCGTACTTCGTGATCGCGAAGTACCACTGCGTCAGCTTCTTCTTGACGACGACGGCGCCGGAGCGGTCCGAGGTGCCGTCGGGCAGCACCTGCTCGTTCGCGAGCACGGTCTGGTCCACCGGGTCCCAGTTGACCCAGCTGTCCTTCCGGTAGGCCAGGCCCTTCTCGTACATCTTCAGGAACAGCCACTGGTTCCACTTGTAGTACTCGGGGTCCGAGGTGTGGATCTCGGTCGTCCAGTCGAACGACGGCGCGTACCGCTTGAACGACGCCTTCTGCTGCTCGATGTTCGCGTACGTCCACTCGGCCGGGTCGACGCCGCGCTTGATCGCCGCGTTCTCGGCGGGCAGCCCGAAGGAGTCCCAGCCGATCGGGTGCAGGACGTTGAAGCCCTGCTGGCGCCAGTAGCGCGCCACGAAGTCACCGAGCGCCCAGTTCTCGGCGTGCCCCATGTGCAGGTCACCGGACGGGTAGGGGAACATCTCGAGGATGTACTTGCGCGGGCGCGAGTCGTCGAGGTCGGTCGTGAAGAGCCCGAGCTCCTCCCAGCGGGGCTGCCACTTCTCCTGGATGCGGCGGAAGTCGTAGGCGTCCGGATCGACGGCGGGCTGCTCGCCGGAGGGTGCGGTGGAGTGCTCGGTGGTCACGATCACCAAGGGTACAAGGCCTGGAGGCCCGCCCCGGCCCCGCCGTCGGACCGTCCGTCCGGCGGGCGGTCACCGGGTCGAGCGGGCGGCTCCGTCGGTGACGAGACGCCCGTCGCGCATGCGCAGGGTCCGGTCGACGAGGTCGGCCGGCACCGGCACGTGGGACACGACCAGGACCGTGCGGCCGGCCTGCCGCGCGGCACCGACGAGGTCACGGAGCACGGCGTCGCCGAGGTCGGGGTCGACGTCGGCCGTCGGCTCGTCGAGCACCAGCACGGGGAAGGCGTGCAGCAGCGCCCGCGCGAGCGCGAGCCGGTGTGCCTGCCCGCCGGACAGCAGCCCCCCGCGCTCCCCCACCGGGGCGTCGAGTCCGCCGCGCCCGGCGACCCAGGGGCCGAGCCCGACCCGGTCGAGCACGGCGGTGAGCTCGGCGTCGGTGACGGTGTCGCGCGCGAAGAGCAGGTTCTGCCGCACGGACTGGTCGAACACGAACGGGTCCTGCTCCACGAGCCCGACCCGGGCACGCACCGCATCGGGGTGCATCGACCGGGCCTCGACCCCGTCGAGCGTGTAGGAACCCTCGTGCTCGACGAACCGCACCAGGGCATCCACGAGCGTCGACTTCCCGGCACCGCTCGGGCCCTCGAGCACGACGACCTCGCCCGGGTGCAGGTCGAGTGACACCCGGTCGACCGCCGCCGTCGTCGCGCCGGGCCACCGCACGGTGACGTCCCGCAGCGCGAGGCGGACCGGCCCGTCGACGACGAGGTCCGACGGCTCGGCCGGCTCGTCCGGCTCCGGCACGATGCCGTCCGGCAGCGCCGCGGGAACGACCTGCTCGATCCGCTCGGCGGCGGCACGGACCCGTCGGAGCGTCAGGACGGCGAGCGGGACCCCGCCGACGACCTCGAAGAGCGCGAGGGGCACGAAGACGGCGAGCGCCCAGAGCGGCCCGTCCAGCGCACCGGACACGACGGCCGGAGCCCCGACCGCGAGCACCCCGACGACGGCGCCGCCGCCCACCAGCCCGACGAGGGCCCCGACGAGCGACTCGACGGTCGCACGGCGCCGGACGGCGCGGGTCACGCGGGCGTCGAGCGCGGCGATGGCCGCCAGGCGGTCGGGCAGGGTGCCGTACGCGGTGAACACGTCGAGGGTCCGGACGGTGTCGAGCACCAGGTCGGCCACGTGTCCGCGCTCGGCCGCCGTCTCACGGTCCGACCGGCGGGCGACCGCGAGCGTGGTGACCGTCCCGAGCAGCGCGGCGAGCGCGAGCGCGACGACGAGGACGACCGCCGCCGGCCACCAGACGACCGCGACCGCCACGACGGAGAGCAGGGCCACGACGCCCGCCGACACGAGCGGCCCGACGACCCGGATCGGCAGGTCCTGCAGCCGGTCCGTGTCGGTGATGAGCCGGGTCAGCAGGTCGCCGCGCCCGGTCGCCCCGAGCCCGGCCGGCGCGACCGAGGCGAGCCGTCGGTACATCTCGGTCCGCACGACGGCGAGCTGGCGGAACGACGCGTCGTGCCCGGCGAGCCGGTCGACGTAGCGCAGCGCGGCCCGGCCGAGGGCGAAGGCGCGCACCCCGACCATGACGAGCGTCAGGTACAGGATCGGTGGCTGCTCGGCCGCGCGGGTGATGAGGTAGCCGCTCGCGGCGAGGAGCGCCACCGCGCACACCGCACTGAGCGCGCCGGCGGCGACCGCCTTCGCCCAACCGGCCCCGTGGGGCAGGGCCAGCCGCAGGACGGACGTGGGACGGGCCTCCCGGCTCATGCGCGTGCCTCCTGGCGGTGCGTCACGGTCACGGCTCCCCCGGGGCGGAGGTCGACGCGGACGTCCGCGGCGGCCAGCACGGCGGGGCGGTGGCTCGCCACCACGACGACCGCGCCGTCGGCCGCGAGCGACCGGACCGCGTCGACGACGGTGCGTTCCGCGTCGGCGTCGAGGGCCGAGGTCGGCTCGTCGAGCAGGACGAGCGGCGTGCGCGCGCGGCGGGCTCGGTACAGGGCCCGCGCGACGGCGACGCGCTGCGCCTGGCCGCCCGACAGGCCCGCTCCCCCGGGGCCGACCGGGAGGCTCGGCTCGACTCCCAGCCCCGCCTCGCCCAGTGCGCGGCGCACGTCGTGGTCGTCGGGTCGCGTGTGCAGGGCGACGTTCTCGGCGACCGTGCCGCGGACCAGGCGCGGGCGTTGGTCGGCCCAGGTCGTGCGCTCGGCGCGGCTCGCACCGTGCGCGCCGGGCACGGTCACCGCGCCGTCGTGCGCCAGGACGCCGCGGATCGCGGCGATCAGGCTGGACTTGCCGGAGCCGCTGGAGCCCGCGAGGGCGACGACGGTGCCGGGCGCTGCGCGCAGGTCGAGCGGGCCGACGACGACGTCGGGGCGACGGACGACCACGCCCTCGAGCACCAGGTCGGAGGCCGCGGCGGCGGTGTCGGACGTGTCGGCGCTGGTCGACGTGTCGCGTCCCCGGTCGTCGAGGACGTCGAGCACGGCAGCGGACGCCTCGACGCCGTCCTGGGCGGCGTGGAAGTCGGCACCGACCTGACGGAGGGGCGCGAACGCCTCCGGGGCGAGCACCAGGACGAACATCGCGGCGCCGAGGCCGAGCGAGCCGTCGACGAGTCGGACGCCGATCGACACCGCGACGAGGGCGACGGAGAGGCTCGCGGCGAGTTCGAGGGCGAAGCCGCTGACGAACGACAGGCGCAGGACCCCGATGGTGCCACGGCGGTACTCGTCGGTGACGGTGCCGATGCGGCCGACCTGACGGCGGGCACGCCCGAAGACCTTGAGGGTCGCGAGGCCCTCGACCGCTTCGGTGAACGCGCCGCCGAGCCGGGTGAGCGCGTCCGACTGCCGCCGCTGGAGCGCCTGGGTCGCCAGGCCGATGAGCACCATGAAGACGGGGATCACCGGCATCGCCAGCACGATGACGACGGCACTCGTCACGTCACCGATCCCGATCGCGACGAGGAGCACCGGCGTCGCGACGGCGGTGAGCGCGAGCTGCGGGACGTAGCGTCCGAAGTAGGCGTCGAGGGCGTCGAGCCCGGGGCCGAGGGCCGTCGCGAAACCGGCAGTCGAGCGTTCGGCGAGCCAGGACGGCCCGCGTTCCGCCGCGCGGGCCAGGACGGTCGCGCGGAGCTCGCTCTTCACCGTCGCGCCCGCCCGCGCCGCGAGGTCGTCCGTCGCCCACGCCGCGACGGCACGGACCACGAACGCGCCGGCCAGCAGCGCGAGCGTCGGGACGAACGCGGCGGGGACCGCTCCCTCGGCGAGCCGGCCGTCGCGCACCGCGTCGACGCCGAGCGTGACCGCCCTGGCGATCCCCCACGCGATGCCGATGGTGGCGAGTGTGCGGACCAGGCCCGTCGCCGCCGAGGCGACGACGGACCAGCGCGCGGAACGCGACAGGCGGAGCAGACGGGGGTCGAGCGGCTTCACCGGGTTCCTCCTAGTGCGCGGCCTGGTCGATGTGGGCCCGCGAGACGCGCTTGCGGAACACCCAGTACGTCCACGCCTGGTACGCCAGCACGAGCGGCACGAAGATCAGCGCGACCCAGCTCATGACGGTGAGCGTGTACTGCCCGCTCGACGCGTTGGTGACGTTCAGGCTGTTCGCCGGGTCGTTCGATGCGGGCATGACGTCCGGGAAGATCGCCGTGAACATCGCGAGGACCACCGCGGCGATCGTGACGGCCATCAGCGCGAAGGCACGGCCCTCCTTGCCCCAGGCGGTGCAGAGCACCGCGAGGACGAGCGCGAGCGCGGCGACGACCGAGAGCACGAGGCTGGCCGGGGTCGCGCGGACGAACGCCATCGCCACCAGGAACGCGGCGCCGACGACGATCGTCAGGACGCCCGCACGGGTCGCCAACCGCTTCGCACGCACACGGATGTCGCCCTCGGTCTTCAGCGCGACGAACACGACGCCGTGCGTGAAGAACACCAGCAGGGTCGCGAGCCCGGTCAGCAGCGCGAACGGGTTGAGCAGGTCGAGGAACGTCCCGGTGAAGTTGTGCTCGGCGTCCATCGGGATGCCCCGGACGACGTTGCCGAACGCGACGCCCCACAGGAACGCCGGGACGGCGCTGCCGACCACGATCATCAGGTCGAAGCGGCGCCTCCACTCCGGGTGCTTCCGCTGGTGGCGGTACTCGAACGACACCCCACGGGCGATGAGCGCCACGAGGATGAGCAGGAGCGCGAGGTAGAACCCGGAGAACATCGTGGCGTACCACTCCGGGAAGGCCGCGAACAGGCAGGCGCCGGCGACGATGACCCAGGTCTCGTTGAGGTCCCAGACCGGGCCGATCGTGTTGATGAGGACTCGGCGGTCGGTGTCGTCCCTGCCGAGGAACGGCAGGGACATGCCGACACCGAAGTCGAACCCGTCGAGGACGAAGTACCCGACGAAGAAGAGTCCGACGATCGCGAACCAGAGAACGGGGAGGTCCATCTCAGTACACCGTCACTTCGTGCTTGACCTCGCCGGTGGCCTCGTCGACCTCCGCAGGAGCGGCGGGGCCCTCCTGCGCGACCTTCTTGATGAGCCCGAACTCGACGACCGCGAGCGCTCCGTAGACCAGCGTGAACACGACCAGGGAGATGAGGACCTCGACCCCGGTGACGTTCGGTGAGACGCCGTCCGCCGTGCGGAGCAGACCGAACACGAGCCACGGCTGGCGGCCCATCTCGGTGAAGACCCAGCCCATGATCATCGCGGCCATGGGGAGCGGGACCGACCAGGTCGCCACGCGCCAGACCCAGCGCTGCGTCGGGAACCGGCCCTTGCGGGTCAGCCACAGGCCGACGACCGACACGAGCACCGCGCCGACCCCGAGGGCGATCATCCACCGGAACGACCAGTAGGTGACCCAGATGATCGGCTTGTAGTCGCCGGGGCCGTACACCTGCGTGTACTGCGCCTGCAGGTCGTTGATGCCCTCGACCGTACCGGTGAAGGTGTGCGTGGACAGGAACGACAGCAGGTACGGGATGCGGATCGAGAACAGCTCGTGCACACCGTCCGGGGTCCCGAGCGTGAAGATCGAGAACGAGGCGTCCTTGCCCGTCGAGGTGTTGTAGAGCGCCTCGGCCGCGGCCATCTTCATCGGCTGGGTGTCGACCATCGTGAGCCCGAGCTGGTCGCCGGACAGCACGGTCAGCGCACCCGATGCGAGCATCGTCCACATGCCGAACTTGAGCGCCGGCATCATCGTCTCGAGGTTCTGGTTGCGGGCCAGGTGCCACGCGGCGACCGCGATGATCACCGACGCCGCGACCATGAACGCGCCGAAGAGCGTGTGCGGGAAGGCGGCCAGCGCGACCTTGTTCGTCAGGACGGCCCAGATGTCGGTGAGCTCGGCGCGGCCCTTGGTCTCGTTGATCGCGAAGCCGACCGGGTGCTGCATGAAGGCGTTCGCCGCCAGGATGAAGTAGGCCGACATCATCGTGCCCACGCTGACGCACCAGATGCTCGCCAGGTGCAGGGCCCGTGGCAGGCGGTCCCAGCCGAAGATCCAGATGCCGATGAACGCCGCTTCGAAGAAGAACGCGAGGATGCCCTCGAGCGCGAGCGGGGCGCCGAAGACGTCACCCACGAACCGCGAGTAGTTCGACCAGTTCATGCCGAACTGGAACTCCTGCACGATGCCGGTGACGACCCCCATCGCGAAGTTGATGAGGAAGATCCGCCCGAAGAAGCGGGTCAGCTGCAGGTAGTGCGCACGTCCGGTGCGCACCCACGCGGACTGGAAGACGGCGACGACGAGCGCCATGCCGATCGTCAGCGGGACGAAGAGGAAGTGGTAGATCGTCGTCAGACCGAACTGCCACCGCGACAGGATCAGGGGATCGAGGATGTCGTTCATGCGGCGAGTCCGAGCCGGTCCGCCGCGCGCTGTTCGTGCACGAGAGATGCCTCTTCCAGGAGGAGGAACTGGTACTTGTCACCCCGTCGGGACACCTCCACGCTACTGCCCGGACACCTCCTTCGACAAGTTGTAGAGGCCACCTCTGCACGAACGTGCAGCGGCAGTGGTCGGCACAACCGTGCGGAACAGCAGTGCCGGTACGGCCACTCCACGAACGACGACAGGTGCCGGGCTGAAGCCCGACACCCGTCGTTCAGTCCTGGTCGGCGCCGAGCGCCGCCCGACTAGAGCAGACCCTCGTCCTGGAGGAACTGCTTCGCGATCTTCGAAGCCTTCTCCTTGTCCGTGACGCTCTTCTCGTTGAGCTCGATGAGCTTCTCGGTGGTGAGCTTCTCGTTCACCGAGTCGATCGCGTCGGCAGCCTTCTCGTCGACCTTGTCGGAGACGACCGGGATGACGTTCTGCGGCAGGATCAGGTTCTCCGGGTCCTTGAGCGAGACGAAGTCGTTCGCCTTGATGCTCGGGTCCGCGCTGTAGATGTCGGCGAGCTGGACGGTGCCGTCCTTGAGCGCCTTCACCGTCAGGGCGCCGCCGGAGTCCTCGACCGCCGTGAAGTCGACGTCCACGCCGTAGACCGACTTCAGGCCCTCGGGGCCGTACGGGCGGGTCTGGAACTCGGAGTTCGCACCGACGGTCAGCTTCTCCTTGACGTTCTTCAGGTCCGCCAGGCTCGTGACGTCGTTCTCCTCGGAGAACTGCTTCGTCACGGTGTAGCTGTCCTGGTCGGTGGCCTCGGCCTCGTCGAGGACGCGCAGCCCCTTCGGCAGGGCCTTCTCGAGACCGTCGTCGATCTGGTCGGCCGTCTTCGCCGTGGACTCCTTGTCGAAGTACTGCAGCAGGTTGCCGCTGTACTCCGGCATGACGTCGATCGCACCCTTCTCGAGCTGCGGGATGTAGACCTCGCGCTGCCCGATGTTGAAGTTGCGCTGGACGGTGAAGCCGTCCTTCTCGAGCACCTGCGCGTAGAGCTCGGCGATGATCTCGTTCGAGTAGTACTGCTGCGAGCCGATGACGATCGTCTTCGAGTCGGAGGACGCGCTGGAGCCGCTGCTCAGCGGGTCACCAGACGAGCAGCCGGTCAGGGCTGCGGCGACGCCGAGTGCCGTTGCGGCGGCGAGGGCGACGCGGATCCGTGCTGTGATCACGATGGGTTTCCTTCCGGGATGGGATTGCGGGCTCGCTCGCGCGATCCCTGGCGCTGCCGCGCGGACGGGTCGAGGGTGCCCTTCGGCACGGACGCCCGCTGCAGTGCGGCGAACACGATCTCGAACGCGATCGCGAGCGCGATCACGAGGATGGACGCGCCGAGCATCTCGGCGTAGTCCTGGGTCTTGAGGCCGAGGAAGAAGTACCCGCCCAGGCCACCGGCACCGACGTACGCGGCGAGGGTGGCGGTCGCGACGACCTGGAGCACGGCCGAGCGGACGCCACCGATGAGGAGCGGCAGCCCGAGCGGGATCTCGACCTTCCAGAGGACCTGCCAGCCGGTCATGCCCTGGGCCTTCGCGGCGTCGATCGTCACCGGGTCGACGGACTCGATGCCCGCGTACGCGCCGGCGAGCACCGACGGCACGGCCAGGACCACGAGCGCCAGCAGCGGTGCCTCGAGTCCGATGCCGAGCAGCAGGCCGAACAGCGACAGCACACCGAGCGTCGGCAGGGCGCGGATGCCGCCGGACAGGGCGATCGACAGGCCGCGCGCCCGGCCGGTGTGGCCGATCGCGTACCCGATCGGGACCGCGATCACCGACGCGATGGCGACGGCGAGCAGGGTGATCCAGACGTGCTCCCAGAGCCGCCCGGGGATCGCGTTGAAGCCCGTGTAGTTGGCCGGGTCGAACACCCAGCCGAACGCCTGACCGATGATCACGAGGCCACCTCCGCACGCTGCAGGACCCGGCGCGCGGTGCGACGGCTCCGGGGCGCTCGACGCGTCCAGGGCATGACCAGCCGGCCGAGCAGCACGAGCAGGCCGTCGAGCGCGAAGGCGAGCACGAGCACCATGACGATGCCGGAGAGGATCTCCTCGGTGATGCCGCGTGCGAGGCCGTCGGTGAACAGCGACCCCAGGCTCCGGATGCCGAGCACGGCACCGACCGTCGTGAGCGAGATCGTCGAGACCGCGACGACGCGCAGCCCGGCGAGCAGCACGGGTCCGGCGAGCGGGAGCTCCACGCGGAAGAAGCGCTGCACGCCCGAGTAGCCCATCGCGGTGGACGCCGCCTTCGTGCCGGCGTCGACCGAGGTCAGACCGTCCACCGTGGACCGGACCATGAGCGCGAGGCCGTAGATCGTCAGGCTGATGATCACGTTCACCGGGCTCTGCAGGCTCGTGCCGATGATGCTCGGCAGGGCGACGAAGAGCGCCAGCGACGGGATCGCGTACAGCAGGCCCGCGAAGGTCACGATGCCGCTGCCCACACCGGCCGCGAACCGCGATCCGCCCGGCCGCTGCAGACGGACCACGATCCAGCCGATGGGGATGGAGAGCAGGAAGCTGATGATGATCGGTGGGATCGCGATCGCGAGGTGCGCGATCGTGGCGTCACTGATCGTGTCGAGGTTCGACAGGATCCAGTTCACCGCGGTCCCCCACCCTGCGCCGGAGCACCCGGAGCGGTGTCACGCGCCCCGGCCTCTGCTGCCTGCGGCACCGCGGCTGCGGCGTCGACCACCTGGACCGGACCCGTGAGCACACCGGCCGCCCGTCCGTCACCGTCGACGACGATCGGTCCGGTCGGGGTCTGCTCGACGCGCAGGGCCCGCCGTCCACGCCCGGCCCCGATGAAGTTCGCGACGAAGTCGTCGGCGGGCTCGGCCAGGATCTCGGCCGGTGTACCGAGCTGTGCGATCTCGCCGCCCTTCTTGAGGATGACGACCTGGTCGCCGAGCTTGAACGCCTCGTCGATGTCGTGCGTGACGAAGACGACCGTCTTGCCGAGCTCGCGCTGCAGGCGGATGAGCTCGTCCTGCAGGTCGCTGCGGACCAGCGGGTCGACGGCACCGAACGGCTCGTCCATCAGCAGGACGTTCGGATCGACGGCGAGACCGCGGGCGACACCGACGCGCTGCTGCTGGCCGCCGGACAGCTGCGAGGGGTACCGGTCCGCGAAGGCGCGGTCGAGACCGACGGTGTCCATCAGCTCGAGCGCCCGGGCACGGGCCTCGCCCTTCGAGACGCCCGTCAGCAGCGGCACGGTCGCGATGTTGTCCGCCACCTTGCGGTGGGGCAGCAGCCCGGCGTTCTGCATGACGTACCCGATCCTGCGACGGAGCTGCACGGGGTCGACCCCCGCGACGTCCTCGCCGTCGATCTCGACCGTCCCCGACGACGGGTCGACCATCCGGTTGATCATGCGGAGCAGGGTCGTCTTGCCGCAGCCGCTGGAACCGACGAAGACGGTGGTCGTCCGCGACGGGATGACCAGACTGAAGTCGTCGACCGCGTTGGTGCCGTCCGGGTACGTCTTGCGCACCGAGCGGAACTCGATCATGTGGGTGCCCTTCTGTTCGGAGGTAGCCCGACTCCGCACGAGCGTACCCGCGCATCGAGGACAGCGTTCGACCGTGACCCGTCATGACGGCTCGCGGACAACGACGCCCGCACTCCCTGTTCGGGAGCACGGGCGTCGGTGGATGGTCCGGTGCGTCGGCCGGGCGCGTCGCGCGCGGACCGACCGCGGCTCAGGCGGCCGCTGCGACCGCCTCGAGGTGCGCACGGCTCATCGTTCGGTACTCCTCGATGAGCGCGGTGTCGGGAGCGGACCGGTCGCGGAGCGCTCGGGCGATGACGGCGTGCGCGGACTCGGCCAGCACGACCCAGGCGCGCTCCGGACGCTCGCCGAGCGGGTAGCCGAAGCGGTCGTGCAGGACCTGCGCGACGGCCGCCCCCAGCGCGGCCATGCGGTCCTCGGCGTCACCGGTGCCGGTGTCCGCGGGATCGCCGAAGCGGATCGCGCGGAAGCCCGGCTCCGAGCGGTACATCTCGACGGTCGCGTCGATCAGCGCGTCGTGCGCGTCCTGCCACGTGGTGGCGTCGCTCTCGTCGAGGGCGGTGAGGAAGCGCTCGGCGAGTCGCTGCGTGCTCCGGATCGCCAGCGCCTCGACCACGGCGATGCGGTCCGGGAAGTACCGGTAGACCGTGCCGATCGACGCCCCCGCGCGCTCGGCGACCATCGCGGTGGTCAGCCGTTCGAAGCCGATCTCGTCGATCACGGCCGCCGCGGCGTCGAGGAGTCCCGCGAGGCGCGCCGAACTGCGGGCTTGGACCGGCTCGTTCCTGAGCAGTGATGATCCCCCCGGCAGTGCGTTCGATACCTCGGTGACGAGCACGTGTTCTCCTCTTGCACTCCTGTCGGAGCGCGGTCATGTGGGAAGCGACGGGAAGGACTCTGGCACAGACCGGCTGGAACATCGCTGCGACTCACCCCGTTCCGGTCGTCCACCGACCGCCGCCGACGTCGCCCGCGTGGAAGGATGGAGTCATGCCCGACCCGACGCCCCACGAGCCGTCGTTGGCCGAACCGATCCTCCACCGGGCCGCCCGGATCGAAGACGCCGTCCAGGAGTTCCGCGAGCACCGGGCGCGACGGCGCGGCCTGGTGCCGACCGTGATCCCCTACACGGGCTACGGGGCACCGGGCTGGATCCGCGTGCTCTGCCGGGTGCTGCTGACCCGTCGCGGTCTGGCGTCCGACGCCTCGTACTACGGCGTGCGCGGCTGGCGGAGCTTCACGAGCGTCGCCGTCGACGACGCCGAGGTCACCGTGACGGCCGGTGGCACGACCCACGTGGTGCAGTCCGACCGCGGCGGCGTGGTCGACGTGAAGGTCCCGATCGACCTCGAACCCGGATGGCAGACGGTGCGGCTTTCGGCCGGTGGGATGCGCGACGTCGAGGCCGACGTCTTCATCGTCGACCCGGCCACGCGCTTCGGCCTGCTCTCCGACATCGACGACACCGTCATGGTGACGTCGCTCCCCCGCCCGATGCTCGCGGCGTGGAACTCGTTCGTCCTGACCGAGCACGCCCGCCGCCCCGTCCCGGGGATGTCCGTGCTCTACGAGCGCGTCCTCGCGCAGCACCCCGGCGCTCCCACCGTGTACCTCTCCACGGGCGCGTGGAACGTGGCACCGACGCTGCAGCGCTTCCTGACGCGGAACATGTACCCGTCGGGCACGCTCCTGCTGACGGACTGGGGCCCGACCCACGACCGGTTCTTCCGGAGCGGTCAGCTCCACAAGCAGGAGAACCTCCGGCGGCTCGCCAGTGACTTCCCGGACGTGCAGTGGCTGTTGGTCGGTGACGACGGGCAGCACGACGAGAGCCTCTACGGCGAGTTCGCGCGCGAGCACCCGGAGAACGTGGCCGGTGTCGCGATCCGGCAGCTGTCCACGAGCGAGGCGGTCCTCGCCGGTGGCCGCTCGCGCGCGCAGGAGCGCACGCGCGCCGGTTCCGCTCCGTGGGTGTACGCCCCGGACGGTGCCGGCATGTGGTCGGAACTCGACCGCGTCGGTCTCGTCGACGCCGACCCGTCCGCGCCGCTCTGATCCCTGCACAGGCAGATCCGACGGCTGCGCTGTGCACACCTTCAGCGCCGTAGGGCCGCACGACGGCCGCCGGTGCCAGGATCGAGCCATGAGCACCGCGACCCCGCCGAACCGCATCGAGGACCACGCCCTCATCGGCGACACCCACACGGCAGCCCTGGTCGGCCGCGACGGGACGATCGACTGGGCGTGCCTGCCGCGCTTCGACAGCCCGTCGACGTTCGCGTCGCTGCTCGGCACCGAGGACCACGGGCACTGGTCGCTCCGCCCCACCGCCCCGGACGCCACGAGCACGCGGCACCACCACCCGGACACCCTCGTGCTCTCCACCGTGTGGACGACGTCGACCGGCGTCGTCGAGGTCACCGACCTCATGCCGATCGGCGCCCACCGCGCGGCGATCGTCCGTCGGGTCCGCGGGCTGCGGGGCTCCGTGGAGATCGAACAGTCGCTCCGCATCCGCTTCGACTACGCCCGTGCGCTCCCCTGGGTCCGCCAGATCGGCGGCGACGAGGACCCCGCGCTCCTGGCGACCGCCGGCCCGGGCTCCGTCGTCGTCCGCGGCGTCCGCTTCCGGGCCGACGACCACCGGCACACCCACACCGTCACCGTGCACGACGGCGACGTCGTCGACACGGTCCTCACCTGGTACCCGTCGCACCGCGAGCCGCCGGAGCCGCTCGACGTCGACGCCGCCCTGCAGGCGACGGAACGCTGGTGGCGCGACTGGATGGCGACCGCGCACACCGAGGGTCCGTACGCCGAGGCGAGCCGACGCTCCCTGTTGCTGCTCCGTGCGATGACCCACGGACAGACCGGCGGCGTCGTGGCGGCCGCGACCACGAGCCTCCCGGAGGACCCGGGTGGCGAACGCAACTGGGACTACCGCTACGTCTGGCTCCGGGACGCGTCCCTCGCACTCGCGTCGCTCATCGCCCACGGGTACCGGGACGAGGCGATGCACTGGCGGGGGTGGTTGCTCCGCGCGATCGCCGGCGACCCGGCCGACGTGCAGATCATGTACGGCATCGCCGGCGAACGCGAACTCCCCGAACGCACGCTCGACGAGCTCCCCGGCTACCTCGACTCGACGCCGGTGCGGCTCGGCAACGGTGCGTCGACGCAGTACCAGGGCGACGTCTTCGGCGAGGTCCTGGCAGCCCTGCACGACGCCCGCGAGCTCGGCGTCGAGGAGAACGTCGACTCGTGGGCGCTGCAGCGTGCCCTGCTCGGGTACGTCGAGGAGCACTGGCAGCAACCGGACAACGGCATCTGGGAGATGCGCGGGCCGCGGCGGCACTTCACGCACTCGCGGGCGATGATCTGGGCGGCCTTCGACCGCGGGGTCGCCGCCGTCGAGGAGTTCGGTCTCGAGGGCCCGGTCGACCGCTGGCGCCGCCTGCGCGACGAGGTCCGCGCCGAGATCGAGGAGCGCGGCTGGAACGCCGAGCGTGGCAGCTACCGGCAGCACTACGACACCGACGAGGTCGACGCGAGCCTGCTCGTCCTGCCGCAGATCGGGTACCTGCACGCCGACGACCCGAGGATGACGGGCACGGTCGCGGCGATCGAACAGGACCTGCGCGTGGGCGACCACGGCCTCGTGCTGCGGTACCGGACCACGTCGGGCTTCGACGGCCTGTCCGGCAGCGAGCACCCGTTCCTCGCGTGCTCGTTCTGGCTCGTCGAGCAGTACGCCGCCTCCGGACGCGTCGAGGACGCCGAACGCCTGATGGACGTGCTCGTCGGGTACACGAACGACGTCGGCATGCTCTCGGAGGAGATCGACGTCGCCACCGGCCACCACATCGGGAACACGCCGCAGGTGCTCTCCCACCTGACGCTCGTGTCCGCGGCGGACGCGATCGCCCGCGCGCGCGGCACCTCGTCGGGACACCGGACGCGGCTCGCCGTGCACGACGGGGGCACGCGGTCCTGGACCGGCGGCGGCCGTCGGGCCGGCGCCCCCTCCTGAGGAGCCCGCTCGCGCACCGCGGTCTCGCGCTCGGCCGTCTCGCGCGAAGGAGGCAGTTCCGCGTGAGGGAGGCTGTTCCGCGCAAGGGGGACCGTTCCGCGCAAGGGAGGCCGTTCCTTCCTGCTTCCGATGCGCGGATCGGTCGTCCAGGTCAGGTGCGATGGGCAGCAACCCCGCCGCGGTGACGGAGACACGCCGGACGAACGGACGGGAGGCACGGTGCCAGCTGGCACCGTGCCTCCCGTCCGTCAGGTGACTCCGTCAGGAGACGGCGTCCGTCAGGACGACGACTCCCAGTCCGCCGGGCCGCGCGAACCCGCGCGGTACTCCTCGAGCGGGACGTCGCCCGACTTCCAGGCGTCCACGACCGGCTCGACGATCTCCCAGCAGCGCTCCGCCACGTCGCCGCGGATCGAGAGCAGCGGGTCGTCGTGGAAGATGCCGTTGAGGACCTCGCCGTACGGGGTGAGCTCGCCGTCGTCGAAGGACGACGACAGGGTGACCTGCCCCATCTCGAACGGGTTGCCGCCGCCGTTCGCCGACACGCTCAGCTCGATCTCGTCCGGGTTCAGGACGATGCGCAGCGTGTCCGCCTTCGGCCGACCGGACAGACCGGAGGGCAGGCGCGTGACGGGCTTGAAGGTGATGAGGACCTCCTTGCGGCTGGCGCCGAGCGCCTTGCCGGACCGGAGGGTGAAGGGCACGCCCTTCCAGCGGGCGGTGTCCACCTCGACCTGGATCTCGGCGAGCGTCTCCGTCTCGCGCGACTTGTCGACGCCGTCCTCGTCCTGGTACGACGGCAGTTCCTTGCCGTCGATCGTGCCGGCCGTGTAGACGGCGCGGCGCGAGGCGATCTTCGGGTCGTCGCCCTTGAGGCGGGTCGACCGGAGGACACGGGCGAGCGAGGAGCGGAACTCGACGGCGTCGATGGCGGCCGGGGCGTCCATCGTCACGAGGCCGAGGATCTGCAGCAGGTGCGACTGGATCATGTCGACCAGGGCACCGGCCTCGTCGTAGTACTGCGCACGGTTCTCGAGCCCGAGCGTCTCGTCGTAGAAGACGTCGACCTTCTCGATGTTGTCCGCGTTCCAGATCGGCTCGAACAGACGGTTCGCGAAGCGCAGACCGATGATGTTCAGGACCGTCGTGCGACCGAGGAAGTGGTCGGTGCGGTGCACGCGCTCCTCGGGGACGAGCTCGAGCACGGTCTTGTTCAGGGCCTCGGCGCTGGCGACGTCGGTGCCGAAGGGCTTCTCGAACGCCAGGGTCGTGCCCTCGGGCAGCTCGACGCCCTGCAGCGCCTCGCAGATGTCCGACGCGATCTGCGGCGGCAGCGCGAAGTACAGGATGGGCTCGGCCTCGGCCGCGTCGAGCAGCGCCTTGAGGTGCTCGGGGTCGGTCGGGTCGCCCTGGATGAAGGTCGTGGACTCGAGGGTCGCGTCGACCTCGGGACCCTTGACGTCCTGCGACGCGAAGGACTTCGTGACGACGTCCTTCCACTGCTCCGCGCTGCGGGCGCTGCGGCCCGTGCCGATCAGCTGGACGGGGACCGCTCGACCGCTCTGCAGGAACGTTCCGAGTCCCGGGAGCAGCAGGCGGGAGGCGAGGTCGCCCGTCGCGCCGAAGATGATGAGGGTGCGCTTGTCGGTCACCGGAGGTGAGTCCTTTCGCTGTGGTTGCGGGGTCCGCACGGGTCAAGCCGCGTACGGGCCGGTTGATTCCCTGTGGTTCCGGGATACCCGCTGCCGGCCGAGAGCTCGGTCCGGGTGGGGTACGGGCCCCGGACGCACCTCGGGCGGCACCGGATGTGGTGCCGCCCGAGGTGTCAGGTGGATCGGATCAGTGTCCGAAGTTGCCGCGGTAGTACTCGTAGACCCAGCCGACGAGCGTGACGGTCACGAGCGCGAGCCCGATCGGCACGATCCACAGGCCGGCTGCGAGGCCGAGGAAGCAGATGGCCGTCGAACCGGCGAGCAGGATCGGCCACCACGACCACGGGCTGAAGTGCCCGAGCTCGGCGTCGCCGTCCTCGATGTTCGCGTCCGGACGGTCCTCGGGGAGGACACCGCCCTGCGACGACATCACCTTGCCGAGGTAGAACGCGATGAACGCGGACATGATCCCGGTGAGGCCGATCGCCACGGTGCCCACCCACTCCGGGCGGCCGTAGTAGATCAGCGCCCAGATGGTGTAGGCAGCATCCGCGAGGATGAAGAAGACGAACAGGATCCAGAACAGGTTGGTGTTGGCGCGCATCGCCTTACTTCACCTCGCCCTTCGCGGCGTCGTAGGTCGGGGCATCCGGGGCGTCCTTCGCCGGACCCACACCGATCGGCACGCCGGCCTCGGGGTGGTTCAGGTCGAACGCCGGGGACTCGGAACGGATCCGCGGGATGGAGGTGAAGTTGTGGCGCGGCGGAGGGCAGCTGGTCGCCCACTCGAGCGAGCGGCCGTAGCCCCACGGGTCGTTCACGGCGACCTTCGGTGCGTTCCGGGCGGTCACGTAGACGTTGAAGATGAACGGCAGGAACGAGATCGCGAGGATCATCGAGCCGATCGTCGACAGCTGGTTCATCCAGGTGAACCCGTCGTTCGGCAGGTAGGTCGCGTAACGACGCGGCATGCCGATGACGCCCAGCCAGTGCTGGATCAGGAACGTCGTGTGGAAGCCGATGAACAGCAGCCAGAAGTGGATCTTGCCGAGGCGCTCGTTGAGCATGCGGCCCGTCCACTTCGGCCACCAGAAGTAGAAGCCGGAGAACATCGCGAACACGACGGTGCCGAAGACCACGTAGTGGAAGTGCGCGACGACGAAGTACGAGTCGGACACGTGGAAGTCGAGCGGCGGCGACGCAAGGATCACACCGGTGAGACCACCGAACGTGAAGGTGATGAGGAAGCCGACGGCCCAGAGCAGCGGGGTCTCGAACGTGACCGAACCGCGCCACATCGTGCCGACCCAGTTGAAGATCTTCACGCCGGTCGGGACCGCGATGAGCATCGTCATGAGCGAGAACCACGGGAGCAGGACGCCACCGGTGACGTACATGTGGTGCGCCCACACCGTGACCGACAGGGCCGCGATGGAGATGGTCGCGTAGACCAGGGTCTTGTACCCGAAGATCGGCTTGCGGCTGAAGACCGGGAAGACCTCGGAGACGATGCCGAAGAACGGCAGCGCGATGATGTACACCTCGGGGTGGCCGAAGAACCAGAACAGGTGCTGCCAGAGCAGGGCACCGCCGTTGGCGGGGTTGTAGATCTGCGCGTCGAACACGCGGTCGAGGCCGAGGCCGAAGAGCGCGGCGGCGAGGACCGGGAAGGCCATCAGCACGAGCAGCGACGTCACGAGGGTGTTCCACGTGAAGATCGACATGCGGAACATCGTCATGCCCGGCGCACGCATCGTGATGATCGTCGTGATGAAGTTCACCGCGCCGAGGATCGTCGAGAAGCCGGTCATGCCGAGGCCGAACACCCAGAGCGTCCCACCGAGACCCGGTGTGAACGTCGTGTCGCTCAGTGGCGCGTAGGCGAACCAACCGAAGGACGCGGCGCCCTGCGGGGTGAGGAAGCCACCGACGGCGATGAGCGAGCCGAACAGGTACAGCCAGAAGGCGAACCCGTTCAGACGCGGGAAGGCCACGTCCGGCGCACCGATCTGCAGCGGCATGATCGCGTTCGCGAAGCCCGAGAAGAGCGGCGTCGCGAACATCAGCAGCATGATCGTGCCGTGCATGGTGAAGAGCTGGTTGTACTGCTCCTTCGTCTCGACCACGTGCAGGCCGGGCTCGAAGAGCTGCGCACGGATCACGAGCGCCATGACGCCCGCGAGCAGGAAGAAGACGAACGACGCGATCAGGTACATGTACCCGATGGTCTTGTGGTCGGTGGAGGTGATCCACCGGACGATGATGTTGCCCTTCCGACCGACCTTGGACGCCTGGAAGTCCGGCGTCGTCGGCGCTGTCGGCTGGCCGACGAGTGACGTTGTCATCTGACGGACCCCTACTTGTTCTCGCTCGACGCCTCGACCGGCGCCTGGTTGTTCGGTTCGTTCGTGTTGGTGTCGTACTCGTTGCCGAGGAGACCGACCTTGCCCTGCTCGCGCAGCGTGTCGAGGTACTGCTGGTACTCGGAGTCCGAGACGACCTTCACCTGGAAGAGCATCAGGGAGTGGTACTCACCGCAGAGCTCGGCACACTTGCCCTGGTAGGTGCCTTCCTTCTGCGGGATGAAGTACTCGTAGTTGGTCTTGCCCGGGAGCATGTCCTTCTTGTACAGGAAGTCGATGACCCAGAAGGAGTGGTCGACGTCGCGCGAGGAGAGCTCGATCTCGACCTTCTTGCCGACCGGCAGGTAGAGCGTCGGGAGCTGCGACTCGTCGATCGCGCCGTCGCCGTTCTCCTCTTCCTGGGCCTGGATGCCCTGGTAGTAGACGCTGTCCTTCGGGTTGTCCTTGTCGATGTAGTTGAAGTCCCAGGCCCAGCGCTTGCCGTACACGTGGATCGTGGCGTCCGGGTCGTCGAAGGGCTTCTCGATCGCCGACTGGTCCTTCGCGGTGAAGGCGAAGAATCCGAGCACGAGGATGAGCGGCACGATCGTGTAGAAGATCTCGAGCGGCATGTTGTACCGCATCTGCACCGGCAGGCCCGTCTGGCCCTTGCGGCGACGGTAGACGATCGCCGCCCAGATGATCAGGCCCCACACGATGAGACCGACCGCGAGCAGGACGATCCAGCTGGTGGTCCACAGGCCGACGACACGGCTCGTGTGGTTCGTGACGTCCTTCGTCTCCTCGGTCCCGGGGAGCCATCCGTTCATCTGCTGCTGCGTGCAGCCAGCCAGTGCGATGACCAGACCGACGGCCACCGGGACGGCCGCCCAACGTATACGGCGATTCGAACGCACTGTTACCTCTCGGAAGACGTTGCTGGAGACCGGCCGAGCGGACGGGACGTGCACGCTTGCGTGTGCACTGAGGCCGCTCATTGCTGGTTCCCAGCTTGGTTGGAACACTCCTAGCTTACTCGCAGCCGGTGACGTCTCGCGCACACTGGGCGCGGTCCGGCGCGGGATCGACGACCGCCTCGCGCAGCTTTCCCCCGGTCGTGCGGCTCGGCGCGGCCGGGGACGACGAACGGGGAGCGACCAGATCGGTCGCCCCCCGCTCGCGTGTCGGTTCGGTCGGCGGACAACCGCCCGCCGGCGGCGTCAGTGGAAGCTGTCGCCGCACGCGCAGCTGCCCTGCGCGTTGGGGTTGTCGATGGTGAAGCCCTGCTTCTGGATGGTGTCCTCGAAGTCGATCGTCGCGCCGTCGAGGTACGGGACGCTCATCTTGTCGACGACGACCTCGACCCCGCTGCCGAACTCGGCCGTGGCGTCGCCGTCGAGCAGCCGCTCGTCGAAGTAGAGCTGGTAGATCAGGCCGGAGCAGCCACCGGGCTGGACCGCGAGGCGCAGGCGCAGGTCGTCGCGGCCCTCCTGCTCCAGGAGGCTCGCCACCTTCGCCGCCGCCGCGTCGCTGAGCGCGACGCCGTGCGAGCGTGCGTCGGTCGCCGGTGCGTTGTCGATGATGGTGTCGCTCATCCGCGCGTCTCCCTCCGGGCGGTGTCGGTCACCGCGCCTGGGTCGATTGTAAGCACGGGAGCCGACAGGACGGGCGCGGCGTCCACAGGGCGGGACCCGACGACGGACGGGAGGCCCGTGGCGGCGTCGCCACGGGCCTCCCGTCCGGTACTCCCCCACTCCCGTGCCGGTGCGGGCTGCCCGGTCAGGCGCGCGTCGCCAGCCGCGCCATCAGGATCGTCTCGGAGGCGATCGCGCGGTGCAGCACGCCGAGGTGCTGCGACTCGTTCGGGCTGTGCGCGCGGGTGTCCGGGTCCTCGACGCCGGTCACCAGGATCTGCGCTTCGGGGAACTCCGCCGCGAGGTCGGAGACGAACGGGATCGATCCGCCGATGCCCTGCTCGACCGCGGGCGCACCCCAGCCCTCGTGCATGGCGGTGCGCGCCTCCTGCACGGCCCACCCGGCGGTGTCCACCAGGAACCCGTCGCCGGTGTCGACCTCGGTGATGTCGAGCTTCGCGCCGAACGGCACGTGGGCGCGGAGGTGGCGCTCGACGGCGGCGTACGCGTCGGTGGCGGACTGGCCGGGGGCCACGCGGACGGAGACGCGGGCGGCGACGTTCGGCAGCAGCGTGTTCGACGCGTTCGCGACGCTCGGGACGTCCATGCCCGTCACCGTGATGGACGGCTGGAACCACATGCGGGAGAGCACCGGGCCCGTGCCGACCGGTCGCACGCCCTCAAGGAGCGCGGCGTCCGTCGCGAGTTCGGCCTCGGAGCGCTCGGGGACGTCGGCGTCGTACGCGGTGAGCCCCTCGACGGCGACCGAGCCGTCGTCGTCGTGCAGCGAGGCGAGCAGGCGCACCATCGGGATCATCGCGTCGGGGGCCGCACCGCCGAACATGCCGCTGTGGCTCGCGTGCTCGAGCGTCGTCAGCGTCGCACGGAACGTGACGTTGCCGCGGAGCGAGACCGTGATCGAGGGCACGTCGACCGACCAGTTGTCGCTGTCGGCCACGACGATCACGTCGGCCGCGAGGTGCTCCTTCTGCTCGCGCAGGAAGGTGCGGAACGACCGGGAGCCGAACTCCTCCTCGCCCTCGACGAAGAGGACGACACCGAGGTCCAGGTCGTCGCCGAACTGCGCGTGCAGCGCCCGGAGCGAGGCGATGTGCGTCATCACGCCGGCCTTGTCGTCCGACGCACCGCGGCCGTAGAGGCGGTCGCCGCGCAGGGTCGGTTCGAACGGCGGGGTCTCCCACAGCGCGTCGTCGCCCTGGGGCTGCACGTCGTGGTGCGCGTAGAGCATGACGGTCGGCTTCCCGTTCCGGGCGGGACGCACCGCCAGCACGGCGGGCTGCCCGAGCTCGCGGCCGGCCTCCTGCGCGCCCGCGGTCTCGCCCTCGACGGCGGACCGGACGATGCGCACGGCGTCGGCGGCGAAGACGCCCGTCGACCGGGCCAGGTCCGCGACGGCCTCAGCACTGGCCTGCACGTGCGCCGGGTCGAACGCCGACCACGACACCGACGGCAGCCGGACCAGCGAGGAGAGGTCAGCGATCGTGGTCGGCAGCCCTCCCTGCACGTGTTCGCGGAGGGCGTCGAGGAGCGCGGGGTCGGTCGCGGGGCTGTGCTGGTCGGTGTCGGTCATGTCCCGTAATCTAGAGGAGATCCAGCACGCAACCGCAGTCAGGAACACACCGTGGCGAAGGCAGCCCCCAAGACCAACACGACCGTCGACCCGTCGGACGAGGAACTCCTCGAAGCCGGCAAGGGTCGTCCGACGCCGTCGCGTCGTGAGCGCGAGGCCGCCAACCGTCGCCCGCTCGTCGGCAACAGCCCGCAGGACAAGAAGGCCGCTCGCGCGCGCCTGAACACCGAGCGCGAGAAGGCCCGGGTCGGCATGGCCAACGGCGAGGAACGCTACCTCCCGGCGAAGGACAAGGGCGAGCAGCGGAAGTTCGTCCGCGACTGGATCGACGCGCGCTGGAACGTGGGCGAGGTCATGATGCCCGTGCTCGTGCTGTTCCTGATCGTCGGGTTCGCCGCGGCGCAGACGGTCCTGGCGTCGTACTCCCTGCTGCTGGTCTGGGCGTTCGTCGCGCTGTTCGTGCTCGACTGCATCGTGCTGTGGCTGTCGCTGCGCAAGAAGATCACCGCGAAGTTCGGCGAGATGCAGCGCGGGACCTTCCTCTACATCCTCACGCGGGCGTGGCAGCTGCGCTTCCTGCGCCTGCCGAAGCCGCAGGTGCGCCGCGGCCAGTACCCCTCGCTGTAGGCACCACCGCACGAAGCGCCGTCCGGCCGAGCCGGGCGGCGCTTCGTCGTTCCCGGGGGCGGGGTCGGTCGGGCCGGGGCTGGACCGGAGCGCGGTTTCTTCGATCGGGCCGTTTCCGTCACGCTCGGCACGCTGCGCCGACACATCTCGCTCGCTCGTCGGACACCGACGGCGTGTTCCGCCCGCTCGGTCGCGCGACGCGCTGGACACGACGCCGCGCGAGGGTCCGCGCCGATTCTCGTCGGTCATCGTCGGTCCTCGTCGGCCGGGAGGCGCGGCACGCCTCGTGCGCCTCACCCTCAGTCGCGACGTGGTCGCCGCTCCCCGCACCAGGACTCCGTCGGTCGTCGCGCTGGTCCAGGTGGCACGACATGCCGTGGGGAGCGGAGCTGAGCGGCACGTCGTGCGACCGGAACGGCACAGACCGGAACGGCACAGACCGGAGCGGCAGAGACCGGAGCGGCTCGGGCGGGTGTCGCGCGGACCGGGATCGCGCGCTACCGAACTACCGCGCTGCGCGCCGCAGCCGCCGACGACGCAGCCGGTTGATGCGCATCGCCCAGGTCGGCCCCTCGTAGAGGAACGCCGTGTAGCCCTGCACGAGCGTGGCTCCCGCGTCGATGCGGTCCTGCACGTCCTGCTCGCTCGTGACCCCGCCGACGGCGATGACGCAGAAGTCCTGCGGCACCGCGGCCCGGACCCGGCGCAGCACTTCGAGCGACCGGGCGGCGATCGGGGCGCCGGAGAGCCCACCGGCCCCCATCGCCTCGACGTCGGCGTCCGGGGTGGTCAGCCCCGTGCGGGCGATCGTCGTGTTGTTCGCGATGATCCCGGCGAGTCCGAGGTCCACCGCGAGTCCGGCGATCGCGTCGATCTGCTCGTCGGTCAGGTCCGGCGCGATCTTCACCAGCACCGGGGTCCGCCCGGCTGCGTCGCGGACCGCCGTCAGCAGCGGCCGGAGCTGGTCGGCCTCCTGCAGGCCGCGGAGCCCCGGCGTGTTCGGGGAGCTGACGTTGACCGCCAGGTAGTCGGCGAACGGCGCGAGCAGGCGCGTCGACTCGAGGTAGTCGTCGACCGCGTCCTCGACCGCGACGACCCGGCTCTTGCCGATGTTGACGCCGATGACCGGTCGGCCGGGGTGACGCCGTGCTCGCTCGAGCCGACGAGCGGCCCGGGCAGCTCCGTGATTGTTGAAGCCCATCCGGTTGACGAGCGCCTTGTCGCGGATGAGCCGGAACAGCCGGGGCTTCTCGTTGCCCGGCTGCGCCTGCGCGGTGATCGTGCCGACCTCGACGTGCCCGAACCCGAGCAGCCCGAGCCCGGCGATGCCCTTGGCGTCCTTGTCGAACCCGGCCGCGAGCCCGAACCGCGACGGGAAGTGGATCCCCATCGTCGTGATGCCGTCGGCGGCCGCGGGCCGGGCGTACCGCTCGATCGTCCCGCCGAGGAACGGCACCCTCGGCAGGGCACGGATCACGGCGAAGGCGATGTGGTGCGCCCGCTCCGGGTCCATGTTCGCGAACACGGACCGGAAGACGACCGCGTAGCCGTTGCGGACGACGCGCTCCGCGACCCCGCTCACGCGCCGCTGCCCGACTCGACGCCGGACGCAGCAGCACGAGCCGCGTGGTGGTCGCGGCGCAGCTGTGCGATCGCATCCTCGAAGTCCTCGAGCGTGTCGAACGCCTGGTACACGCTCGCGAACCGCAGGAAGGCGACCTCGTCGAGCTCCCGGAGCGGCGGCAGGATCGCGAGGCCGATGTCGTTCGCGTCGATCTGGCTCGACCCCGACGAGCGCACGGTCTCCTCGACGCGCTGCGCGAGCACGGCCAGGTCGCCGTCCGTCACCGGGCGTCCCTGGCACGCCTTGCGCACGCCGGATACGATCTTGTCGCGGCTGAACGGCTCGGTGACGCCGTTCCGCTTCACGACGTTGAGCGAGGCGGTCTCGGTCGTCGAGAACCGGCGCCCGCAGTTCGGGCACTGGCGGCGGCGACGGATCGAGGTGCCGTCGTCGCTCGTGCGGGAGTCGACGACGCGGGAGTCCGGGTGGCGGCAGAAGGGGCAGAACATGTCGTGTCCCAGGCTATCGGCTCGACGGCGCCCACAGGGCGCGGTGACGACCCTCTGGACGACCGGCCGCACCCAGGACGCATCCGAGGGCAGACCCGGCCACGCCCCGGCACGACCCGACCCGACCGGCCGGGCTCAGGACCGAGCGATGCGCTCCGTCACGGCGGCACCGTGCCCGGGCAGCTGCTCCTCGGTGGCGAGCGCCACGATGTGCGGCGCGACCTCGGCCAGGGCTGCGGGCGTGTACCGGATGACCTGCTGCGGGCGGAGGAAGGTCGAAGCCGACAGACCCGACCCGAACCGCGCCTGACCGCCGGTCGGCAGCACGTGGTTCGACCCGGCGAGGTAGTCACCGAGGCTCACCGGCGTGCTCGGCCCGACGAACACGGCACCGGCCGCGTCGATGTCGGCCAGCACGGCGTCGTCGTCGGCGGTCTGGATCTCCAGGTGCTCCGGCCCGTACGCGTTGCTCACGGTCGCCGCGTCGGCCAGCGAGTCCACCAGCACGATCGCGGACTGCGGTCCGTCGAGCGCGGTCTGGAGGCGCGCAGCCGTCCCCAGCGCCGCCACCCGTTCCGGGATCGCCGCCTCGACCGCGTCGGCGAACGCGGGCGAGGTGGTCACCAGGACACTGCCCGCCTGCTCGTCGTGCTCGGCCTGGCTGACCAGGTCGGCGGCGACGTAGCCGGCGTCGGCGGACTCGTCCGCGATGACGAGGATCTCGGTCGCGCCGGCCTCGGAGTCGATGCCGACCACCCCGCGTACCAGGCGCTTGGCCGCGGCGACGAAGTTGTTCCCCGGCCCGGTGACCAGGTCGACCGGCTCGAGGCCGATCTCGCTGACGCCGTACGCCAGCGCACCGACCGCGCCGGCTCCGCCCATCGCGTAGACCTCGTCGATGCCGAGGAGTCCGGCCGCGGCGAGGATCGTCGGGTGCACCCGTCCGCCGTGGTCACGCTGCGGCGGGGAGACGAGGGCGATCGACCCGACGCCCGCGACCTGCGCGGGGACCACGTTCATGACGACGCTCGACGGGTAGACGGCCTTGCCGCCCGGGACGTAGAGCCCGACGCGTCGCATCGGCTGCCAGCGCTGGTGGACCTCGGCCCCGTCGGCCAGGCACGTGACCGATCCGGCGGGGACCTGCGCGGCACTCGCCGCACGGACACGGCGGATGGCCTCGTCGAGGGCCTCGCGCAGCTGGGGGGTCAGACCGGCGACGGCCGCGGCGATCTCGGCGGCGGGGACCCGGACGTGCTCGGGCGCTCCCCCGTCGAAGCGCTCCGCCTGCTCGCGGAGCGCCGCCGCCCCGTGCTGCCGGACCGCGTCCACGAGGTCGCGCGCGGCATCGACGGCGTGGGAGACGTCACCGACGGCACGCGGCATCAGGCGGAGGAGGTCGGCACGGGCGGGGAGGCCGCCACGGAGGTCGATTCGCTGCATCATCAGGCGTCAAGCGTACCGGCGGCGCCCGACAGCAGGGCGTCCGTCAGGGGTCGGTGGACCGCGGCCTGGTCGTCGTCCCACGCACCGAGCAGCTGCAGGACGAGCACGCGGAACGCGAGCGCCCGGACGAGCAGCTGCGGCCACTCCGACACCGCGGCCAGCCGGCCGAGGTCCGGCAGACGGTCGACCGGCAGCCCGTGCCAGCACACCGCGTCGACGGCGGCGATGGCCGCGGCGTACCCCACCGGCCGCCACGCGGGCGCCCAGTCGAACACCGCCGACGGCTCGCCCGGCGCGAAGAGCACGTTGCCGAGCAGGTCGCGGTGCACCAGCTGCGACGGCGCGCGGACGGTGCGGAAGCCCGCGGCGAGCCGGTCGAGCAACGGCTCCGTGGGCAGGGGCCCGCTCCCCCAGACGAGCCGGTCCGCCCGGCTCCACGGGTCGTCGACCAGGTCGAGGAACCTCGGGCGGGGCAGGTGCGCGACCGCGCGGTGGAAGGCCGCGCCCGCGGCGAGGACGTCCTCGACCCGGGTCGGGTCCGTCGCACCGGGCAGCCACGCCCAGGCCTCCCAGCCGCCCGCGAGCCAGCCACCGTCGGCGCTCGGGACCGGCCGCGGCGTGCGGAACCCGTCCGTGTGCGCGAGGCGGGCCAGCGTGGTGGACCGCCACCGTGCCTCCCGGACGTCACCGTGCGGACGCAGGACGATCCTGTCCGCGCGCCACGTCGTGCCCTGTCCGCCCGCCAGGAGCACCGGTGACCGCTCCCCCGCACCGAACGCCCGGAGCACCGCAGCCGACGGCTGCGGTGCTCCGGGGACGGTCACGTCGGACGCCTAGACCAGGCAGCGCGGCCCGAGGAGGCTCTTCAGCTCGCCGAACAGGTCGGGCGTCAGGTTCACCGGGAACGGCAGCTCGAAGGTCCGCGCGACGTCGTCCTTGAGGAGCCGGAGCCGCACCTCGGTCTCCCCCTGGTGCCGACCGAGCACGGCGGCGAGCTCGGTCACCGTCGTCGTCGTCGCCTGGCGCTCGGGCAGCGACAGCGTCAGCGGCCCGGAACCCATCGCGTCACCGACGTTCGGCTGGAACATGCTCACGGCGTGCAGGGCCTTGCCGTCGTCGCGGACGTTCACCCGGCCGCGCAGCACCACGATCGAGTCGGCGACCAGGGACGGGCCGAACTCCTGGTACGTCTTGCCGAGGAACATGACGCCGATCTCGCCACCGAAGTCCTCGATCTGGACGATGCCGTACGGGTTGCCGCTCGACTTCGCGACACGGTGCTGGACGCTGGTGAGCAGTCCGGCGACCGTGACCGTCTCGCCCTCTATCCCGTCGTCGGCGGCGATCAGGTCGGCGATCGTGATCGACTGGTGCTTCGCCAGCTCGATCTCGAGGCCGGCGAGCGGGTGGTCCGACACGTACAGCCCGAGCATGTCCCGCTCGAACGCGAGCTTGTCGCGCTTCGACCACTCGGGTCGGTCCGGCACCTGCGACACCGCTGCCGCCGCGGGCGACTCCTCGGCGACCTCGGCGAACAGCGAGTCGAAGTCGAAGCCGACGTTGCCGTTGGCCTCGTCCCGCTTGACCTTCACCGCGCCCTCGACCGCGCCCTCGTGGATCTCGACGAGAGCACGACGGGTGTCACCGAACTCGTCGAAGGCACCGGCCTTGATGAGCGACTCGACCGTCCGCTTGTTCGCCGACGAGATCGGGATCTTCCGCAGGAAGTCGTGGAACGACTCGAACGCGCCCTTCTCCGTCCGGGCCTTCACGATGTCGTCGACGACGTTGAAGCCGACGTTGCGGATCGCGCCCATGCCGAAGCGGATGTCGTCGCCGACGGCCGCGAAGAAGCCGATCGACTCGTTGACGTCCGGCGGCATCACCCGGATGCCCATGCGACGGCACTCGTTCAGGTACAGCGCGAGCTTGTCGCGGGCGTCGCCGACGCTGGTCAGCAGGGCCGCCATGTACTCGGCCGGGTAGTGCGCCTTCAGGTAGGCCGTCCAGAACGACACCACGCCGTACGCGGCGGAGTGCGCCTTGTTGAACGCGTAGTCGGAGAACGGCAGCAGGATGTCCCACAGCGTCTTGATCGCCGCGGCCGAGTAGCCGTTGTCCTGCATGCCCTTCTCGAAGCCCGCGTACTGCTTGTCCAGCTCGGACTTCTTCTTCTTGCCCATCGCGCGGCGGAGGATGTCCGCCTGGCCGAGCGAGAACCCGGCGACCTTCTGCGCGATGGCCATGACCTGCTCCTGGTAGATGATCAGGCCGTAGGTCGTGCCGATGATGTCCTGCAGGGGCTCCTCGAGCTCCGGGTGGATCGGCGTGATCGGCTGCTCGCCGTTCTTGCGGAGCGCGTAGTTCGTGTGCGAGTTCGCGCCCATGGGGCCCGGACGGTACAGGGCGATGAGCGCCGAGATGTCCTCGAAGTTGTCGGGCTTCATCAGCCGGAGCAGACCGCGCATCGGCCCACCGTCGAGCTGGAACACACCGAGGGTGTCACCGCGCTGCAGCAGCTGGTAGGCCGCTTCGTCCTCGAGGCCCATGGTCTCGAGGTCGAGCTCGATCCCGCGGTTCGACTTGATGTTGTCGAGCGCGTCACTGATGATCGTCAGGTTCCGGAGGCCCAGGAAGTCCATCTTGATCAGGCCCAGCGACTCCGCTGCTGGGTAGTCGAACTGCGTGACGATCTGGCCGTCCTGCTCACGCTTCATCACCGGGATGATGTCGATGAGCGGCTCGCTCGACATGATCACGCCGGCTGCGTGGACGCCCCACTGGCGCTTCAGCCCCTCGAGTCCGAGCGCGGTGTCGAACACCGTCTTCGCCTCGGGGTCGGTCTCGACGACCGTGCGGACGTCGACCGCTTCCTTGTACCGCGGGTGGTCCTTGTCGAAGATCCCGGTGAGCGGGATGTCCTTGCCCATGACGGGCGGCGGCATCGCCTTCGTGAGCTTCTCGCCCATGCCGAACGGGAAGCCGAGGACGCGCGAGGAGTCCTTGAGCGCCTGCTTGGCCTTGATCGTGCCGTACGTGACGATCTGCGCGACGCGCTCGGACCCGTACTTCTCGGTGACGTACTTGATCGCCTCACCACGGCGCCGGTCGTCGAAGTCGACGTCGAAGTCGGGCATCGAGACGCGGTCCGGGTTGAGGAAGCGTTCGAAGATCAGCCCGTGCCGGATCGGGTCGAGGTCGGTGATGCGCATCGCGTACGCCACCATCGAGCCGGCGCCCGAACCACGGCCCGGGCCGACGCGGATGCCGTTGTTCTTCGACCAGTTGATGAAGTCGGCGACCACCAGGAAGTAGCCCGGGAAGCCCATCTGGTTGATGATCCCGACCTCGTAGTCGGCGCGGTCCTGGACCTCCTTCGAGATGCCGTCCGGGTAGCGGTACTGCAGCCCGTTCGCCACCTCCTTCTCGAACCAGGAGTGCTCGGTCTCCCCCTCGGGCACCGGGAACTTCGGCATGTAGTTCGCGGCGGTGTCGAACTCGACGTTGCACCGCTCGGCGATGAGCAGCGTGTTGTCGCAGGCCTCGGGGTGGTCGCGGAAGACGTGACGCATCTGCTGCGGCGTCTTCAGGTAGAACTCGTCGGCGTCGAACTTGAAGCGGTTCGGGTCGTTCAACGTCGAGCCGGACTGCACGCAGAGCAGTGCGGCGTGCGACTTCGCGTCGTGCGAGTGCGTGTAGTGGAGGTCGTTCGTGCCGACCAGCGGGATGCCGAGGTCCTTCGAGATGCGGACGACGTCCTCGATCACCCGCCGCTCGATCTCGAGCCCGTGGTCCATGATCTCGGCGAAGTAGTTGTCCTTGCCGAAGATGTCGCGGTAGTCCGCCGCTGCCTTGAGCGCCTCGTCGTACTGGCCCAGGCGCAGGCGCGTCTGGATCTCGCCGGACGGGCACCCCGTCGTCGCGATGATCCCCTCGTGGTACTGGTCGAGCAGCTCGATGTCCATGCGGGGCTTGAAGTAGTAGCCCTCGATCGACGCGCGGCTCGACAGCCGGAACAGGTTGTGCATGCCCGTCGTGTTCTCGGCGAACATCGTCATGTGGGTGTACGCACCGGAGCCGGACACGTCGTCACCGCCACCGTCGCCCCAGCGCACGCGGGTCTTGTCCGACCGGTGGGTGCGCGGCGTGATGTACGCCTCGGTCCCGATGATGGGCTTGACGCCACCGGCCTTCGCGGCCTTCCAGAACTCGAACGCGCCGAACATGTTGCCGTGGTCGGTGACCGCGACGGCCGGCATGCCCTGCGCGGCGGTCTCGGCGACCAGGTCGCTCAACCGGGCGGCACCGTCGAGCATCGAGTACTCGCTGTGCACGTGCAGGTGGACGAAGGAGTCGGAATCCGACACGGGACCTCCGGTTTCGACGGGGACTGCTGCGGGGCGGGACAAGCCTAACCGGGAGCACCGACGTCCTCCGCGTGTCCGGCGTGCCCGCCGACCGGCGTCGGCCGGTGCCGCACCGCGAGCGGGCGGGACACGCCGGGTGTTGTCCGCCGAGCGGGCGCGACGCGTCGGCTGGGGACGCCGAGCGTGACGGGTACGGCCCGCTCGGGACCCGGCGGGAGACGCCACCCGACGGCGGACGGGAGGCGCGTGGCGGGGCCGCCCTGCGCCTCCCGTCCGGACGCGGACTGGCTCGACCTCGCACGAGCGGGCAGGACACGCCGCGCGGTGGACGCCGAGCGGGCGCGAAGCGTCGGGCGAGGGCACCGAGCGTCACGGATCGGGCCCGCTCGACGCGGAAGCCCGCCGCCCGCCTACGCCGAAAGCCGCCGCCGCCGCCCGCCTACGCGGACGCGGCGCGGATGCGGTCGAGCGCCTGCTGCAGGTCGTCGGGGTAGGACGCGTCGAACTCAACCCACGAACCCGTGCGCGGGTGCTCGAACCCGAGCCGCACCGCGTCGAGCCACTGCCGCGTCAACCCGAGCTCGGACGCGAGCACCGGGTCCGCGCCGTACATTGTGTCACCGACGAGCGGGTGCTTCGTCGCTGCCATGTGCACACGGATCTGGTGCGTCCGCCCGGTCTCCAGGTGCACCTCGAGCAGGCTCGCCGACCGGAAGGCCTCGAGCGTCTCGTAGTGGGTCACGCTCGGCTTGCCGTCCGCCGTGACCGCGAACTTCCAGTCGCTCGACGGGTGCCGGCCGATGGGGGCGTCGATGGTTCCCGAGGTCGGGTCGGGGTGCCCCTGCGCGAGCGCGTGGTAGACCTTCTCGACCGTGCGCTCCTTGAAGGCCCGCTTCAGGTGCGTGTAGGCGAGCTCGGTCTTCGCGACCACCATCAGGCCCGAGGTGCCGACGTCGAGCCGGTGCACGATCCCCGCGCGCTCGGCGGCGCCGGAGGTGGCGATGGTGAAGCCGGCGGCGGCGAGGCCACCGGGCACGGTCGGCCCGTCCCACCCGGGCGACGGGTGTGCGGCGACGCCGATCGGCTTGTCGACGACGACGATGTCCTCGTCGTCGTGCACGATCCGCATGCCGGGGACCTCGACGGGCACGATGCGCGGGGGTTCCTTCGGGGACCACTCGACCTCAAGCCACGAGTCGGCGTGCAGGCGGTCGGACTTGCCGACCTCGACACCGTCCACGCGGACGCCGCCGGCGGCGACGACCTCGGCCGCGAAGGAGCGCGAGAACCCGAGGAGCTTCGCGATGGCCGCGTCGACCCGTTCACCGGCGAGGCCGTCGGGGACGGGCAGGGAACGCTGTTCGCTCACGTCGCGTCGTGCCCGAGGACGTCGCGGCCGTCGCGCGGCGCACGCGGGTCGGGCTCCGCGACGCCCGGACGGGAGGCGCAGGACGGCTCCGCCCCGTCGGCGACCGACGAGCGGGCGGTCACGTCCGAGCCCGCAGCCGCGTCCGATCCGTCGGCCACAGAACGGCGGCTCGCCGCGTCGGCCGCGCGCTGCTGCTTCGCGGACGGTGCACGGGTGCCGTCGAGGTTCACCCCGAGGATGACGAGCAGCACGAAGACGACCATGCTCACGCAGATGAACGAGTCGGCGATGTTGTAGATCGCGGGCATCATCCAGGGCATCGAGATGAAGTCCACCACGTGGCCACGACCGAAGCCGGGCTCACGGAAGAGCCGGTCGAGCAGGTTGCCGAGCGCGCCGCCGAGCAGCATGCCGAGCACGATCGCCCACCACATCGACCGGATGCGACGTGCATAGACGATGATGGCGACGACGACCGCCGTCGACACGATCGAGAACACCCACGTCATGTTCACCGCGAACGAGAACGCCGCGCCGGGGTTCCGGACGTACAGCAGCTGCAGCGCGTCACCGAGGACGGGCACGGCCTGGCCGTACGGCAGGTTCGCGACGACGAGCGCCTTCACGCCCTGGTCGAGCGCCACCACGACGACAGCGGCGAAGGCCAGTGCCGCGATCGCGCGGACACTGACCTTCGCCGTCGGTGCTGGTCTGACCAACGTCAGTTGCCGAAGCCCTGCGCCGAGGCCGGCGCGGGGGTGAGGCCGGACTCCTGCGAGCCGGACCCGTCGAGCTCCGAGAGCTGACCCTGGATGTAGCTCTTGAGCTGCGCACGGTAGTCGCGCTCGAAGGTACGGAGCTCGTCGATCTTGCCCTCGAGCTGGCGCTGCTCCTGCTCGAGCACGGCCACGCGCTGGCGGTTCGTGTTCTCGGTGTCGGCGATGATCTGGCGCTGCTTCGCCTCGGCCTCGGAGACCAGGCGGGCGGCCTGCGCGGTGCCCTCGGCGATGAGCGCGTCGCGCTTCTCGATGCCCTCGCGGACGTGCTCCTCGTGCAGACGACGTGCGAGCGTGAGGAGGTTCGTGGTGCCCTCGGTGTCCTCGTCGGCGGGGACCGTCGAGGGGGCCGGAGCAGCGGCGGCGACCGGCGCGGGCTCCGGAGCGGCGGCGACGGGGGCCGGCTCGGGCTCGGGGGTCGGCTCGGGCTGCTGCTCGACGGACTGCTCGGCAGCGGCCGGCTTCGGCGCCGACTCGGCGGCCTGCAGGCGCTGGCGGAGCTCGTCGTTCTCGGCCGTCAGGCGGCGGAGCTCGACGACGACCTCGTCCAGGAAGTCGTCGACCTCGTCCTGGTCGTAGCCCTCGCGGAACTTCGTCGGCTGGAACCGCTTGTTGACTACGTCTTCCGGCGTCAAAGCCATTGCCGTCACCTCAATAGAACTGCTGAACGTGTGGAACCACTTGCGTCGCGACCGAATCTACCAGCCGCCACGAGCGGTGCGGATGTCCGCCGGAGCGGACATCGATCCCGACCACCGTACACCGGGGCCGGATCGGAACCGTCACCTTGACCGCGGCGTGGCGCGTGTCACGGTCGGGGAACTGCTCAGAACCCGCGTGCGAGGCCGCCGACGATCACCCGGAGGATGATCACGACGAGCATGACGATCGTCCACCCGAAGTCGAGTGCGACCGGCCCCAGGCGGAGCGGCGGCAGCAGGCGTCGGACGAAGCGGATCGGCGGGTCGGTCATGGTGTAGACCACGTCGGCGACCACGAGCAGGGCGCCGCGCGGACGCCAGGTGCGGTTGTACGCCTGGACGATGTCGAACGCGAACCGACCCCACATCACGAAGAAGTAGAGCAGGAGGGCGAAGGAGAGGATCCCGAAGACCAGTGACACGATGGGGCTCGCTCGGCTCGGGTGCAGCCGCCGTCACGGCGACCGCACGGGGCGGGGTGAACCGGGCTCCGGCTCAGGACTGGGCGAAGAAGGACGCCTCGATGTCGGACTCTACCTCAGCGGGCTCACCGCTCACCGCGACGTGGGCCGGGGACAGCAGGAAGACCTTGTTCGTCACGCGCTCGATCTTGCCGTACAGGCCGAGCGACAGGCCCGAAGCGAAGTCGATCATGCGGCGGGCGTCCGACTCGGTCATCTGGGAGAGGTTGATGATGACGGGGATGCCGTCGCGGAAGCTCTCGGCGATGGACTGGGCGTCCTTGTACTCGCGCGGGTGGACGGTGAGGATCTCGTTCATTTCCTGGACCGGGGTCGCCTTCTGTGCGGTCGTGTGCGAGCGGCGGAGCGGGGTGACCTGGGCGCCGCGCTGGTGGGTGTGCGTCTTGGGCTCGGCGGGTGCGGCGGCCGGAGCTGCTGCCGGCGCAGCGGCGGCGGGAGCGGCGGCAGCCGGTGCCTGCGCGGCCGGTGCTGCTGCCGGAGCGGTGGCGGGGGCAGCGGCCTGACGCGTCGGCGCCGCCGACTGCTGCTGCTCGTCCTCGTACAGTTCCTCGTCCGCGAGGCCGAGGTACACCATCGTCTTCTTGAGCGGGTTCGCCATGGTTCCTCCGGAGGTCGGTGCTCGTGATGCCCTGCAACGAGGCTAGGGTGCGGCCGGCCGGTTTCCCGTGATTGCGGTCCCGATCCGCAGGTGTGTCGCGCCCTCGGCGATCGCCTCGGCGTGGTCGCCGCTCATGCCGGCCGAGATGTCCGTCGCGCCGGGTGCGATCGCTGCCACGCGCGCGGAGATCCCGCGCAACCGAGCGAAGGCGCGCCGGGGCTCCTCGTCGAGGGGTGCGACCGCCATGACCCCGCGCAGGCGGACGGTCCCGGTGCGCAGGACCCGTTCGACCATCGCCTCGACGGCGTCGGGCTGCACGCCCCCGCGGCCGGGGTCGTCGGTCAGGTTGACCTGCACGAAGCCGTCGATCACCCGGGGCTCCGGCTCGCTCTCGGTCGGGGCGAACGCGTCGACGACCGAGTCACGGTCGAGCGACTGCACGACGTCGGCGTAGCGGCGCACCTGCCGCGCCTTCTTCGACTGCAGCTGCCCGACGAAGTGCCACGTCAGGTCGAGGTCGGCCAGCTCGGCCGCCTTGGCCTGCGCCTCCTGGTGCCGGTTCTCCCCCACGTCGGTCACACCGAGCGCGGCGAGTTCGCGGACCAGCGACGCCGGGTGGTACTTCGTCACGACGACGAGCGTGATCTCGTCCACCGTGCGGCCGGCGGACCGGGCCGCGTCCGCGATCGACGCGCGGACGGACGCGAGACGCGCCTCCGATCCGTCACGGTCGACGGACGGGAGGCGCGGATCACCTGCCACGGGACGGGTTACTTCAGGAAGTCGGGGACGTCGAGCTCGTCGTCGTCGTCGAACGCCGGGTCGGCGGCGCGCCGCACGGGTGCCTCGTGCTCCTGCGTCGACCAGGACGGCGCGCTCGTCGCGGTGTCCTCGATCGCACCGGTGCCGGCCGATGCCGACGAGGCGGACGTGCCGGGCTCCGGGTCCACCCAGCTCGAGCGACGCTCCTTCTGCTGCGCACCCGGCTCGCCCCCGTCGAAGCCCGCGGCGATGACGGTCACGCGGACCTCGTCGCCGAGGGTGTCGTCGATGACGGCACCGAAGATGATGTTCGCCTCGGGGTGGACGGCCTCCTGCACCAGGCGGGCGGCGTCGTTGATCTCGAAGATGCCGAGGTTCGAACCACCCTGGATCGACAGGAGCACACCGTGCGCGCCGTCGATCGAGGCCTCGAGCAGCGGCGAGGCCACGGCGAGCTCGGCGGCCTTGATGGCACGGTCCGCACCGCGCGAGGAACCGATGCCCATGAGGGCCGAACCGGCACCCTGCATGACGCTCTTGACGTCGGCGAAGTCGAGGTTGATCAGACCCGGGGTCGTGATCAGGTCAGTGATGCCCTGGACACCGGCGAGGAGCACCTGGTCGGCGGTCGCGAAGGCCTCGACCATCGAGATGCCACGGTCGCTGATCTCGAGCAGGCGGTCGTTCGGCACGACGATGAGCGTGTCGACCTCGTCCTTCAGGGACGCGACGCCGTTCTCTGCCTGCGACTGGCGACGCTTGCCCTCGAAGCTGAACGGCTTCGTGACGACACCGATGGTGAGTGCGCCGATCGACTTCGCGATGCGGGCGACCACGGGTGCACCACCCGTCCCGGTGCCACCGCCCTCACCGGCGGTGACGAAGACCATGTCGGCACCCGCGAGGGCCTCCTCGATCTCCTCGGCGTGGTCCTCGGCGGCACGACGGCCGACCTCGGGGTCCGCGCCGGCGCCGAGGCCGCGTGTGATCTCGCGGCCGACGTCGAGCTTGACGTCGGCGTCGCTGAGCAGCAGTGCCTGGGCGTCGGTGTTGATCGCGATGAACTCGACGCCGCGGAGGCCGAGCTCGATCATGCGGTTCACGGCGTTCACGCCGCCGCCGCCGACGCCGACGACCTTGATGACGGCGAGGTAGTTGTGGTTCGTGGTCACGTCAGTCGGGCCTCCGGTTGAACCCTCAACCTCTACTTGAAGTTCAGGGGCAATGCTGGTAGATGTGGTGCTTGCTCGACGCTACGGGTGTGCTCCGCAGGCTGTCGCCCCGCCACGCCGCGTGTCGCCGATCGTGTCGCCGAGATTCCCGCCGTGTCGGAGCCCGCCGCGGTCCCCGGAGCAGACGGTCGTCACTGCGCCGGCCGGACGATGCCGTTGTCCGGCGCCGACACGTCGAACTCGACCTTGGTGTCGGGGGCACGCGAGGCGTGGTCCGCGACGAGGGCCGCGAGCAGCGATGCCTTCGCGTCGGAGTCGTCCGGGCTCCCCCACACCACGCTCGACCCGTCGTCCAGGGTGAGCGTGACGTCGTCCGCGGTGCTCGCCCGCACGTCGGTGACCTGGCGGCGGACCGTCGAGGGCAGCGAGAGCACCACCTCGGTCATGGTCCGGAACACCGGCGAGCCGAGCTCGGCCCGCTGCACGTCGGCGACCGGCACGCCCTCCGGACGGTCCGGCGAGGACTGCACCACGATGCCGGCCGGGTCCACCAGGTCGTACGACTCCCCCGTCTGCACGGCCACGACGGGCGTCCGTTCGGTGACGGTCACCACGAGGGTGTGCGGCGGGACCTCCTCGGTCACGTAGCTCTCGATGAGCGGGAACGCCGCGATGTCGCGCTTGACCTCGCCGAAGTCGATGCGTGCGAGGGGGGTGCCCATCTGGTCGGAGAGCGCCTGGCGCAGCGCGGTGGCGTCCACCCGCTCCGTCCCGCGGACCTCGATCGTCCGCAGGGCCATGAGCGGCGAGGTGACGGCGACCAGGATGGACGCACCGAACACGACCACCACGGCACCCGCGGTGATCCAGGCCGCGCGCCGGTGTCGCGCACGACGCGTGAACCGGCGCACCTCGGCGCGTTCGAGCAGCCGACGGCGACGCTTCGCGACCCGTGCCTCGCGTGCGGTCTCGGCGGCGCGGACCCCGGCGCCGATCGGGGCCTCGTGCTCGCCGTCGGCGGACGGCCCGGAGGCACGGTGCGCGTCGATCACGTCGGTCACGGTGGCCGCACCGTTCGTGTTCTCGTCGGTCGCGTCCGACGCGCCGCGTCCGTCGCGGACGCTCGTGCGGTCGGTACCGGCGTGGTCCTCGTCCGGGGTGTACTCGCGCAGGCGCTCGGCCACGGTCGACCACCCGGCGCCGAGCCGGCGGCCGGCGGCGCCGGCGAGGGCGCTCGCACGCTCGCGCTGGCCCGGCGCGGACGCCTGGGTCGACGAGGAGGCCGGGGTCGCGGGGGGCACGTCGGGGGCAGGCGCGGCGGTGGGGGCGACCGACTCGTCGACCGGTGCGGACGGGGCGGGCGCGGGTCGGGCCTCCCCTCCGGCGTCCGCTGCGCGGTGACCCGCTCGACGCGGCAGCAGGCCACGGCGCGGGCGCGGTGCCCGAGCACCGTCGGCCGGGACCTCCGGTTCCTCCGGACGGCCGTCGAAGCCCTCGGGTCGCTTCACTGCGCGCGGTCCCCGTCGCCGTCCTGGCGGAGCGCACCGAGGACCTGCGGGATGATCCGGTACACGTCACCGCAGCTCAGCGTCATGACGATGTCGCCGTCGCGGGCGACCGCGGCCGCGCGGGCGGCGGCGGCGTCCCAGTCCGGCAGGAACTCGACCTTCGACTGGTCCGTGAAGCGTTCCTGGACGAGGGCGCCGGTGACGCCGGGCTCCGGGTCCTCGCGGGCACCGTAGACGTCGAGCACGACCGTGTGGTCGGCCAGCTCCTCGTAGACCCGGGCGAAGTCGCCGGCCATGAGCCGTGTGCGCGAGTACAGGTGCGGCTGGTGGATCGCGATGATCCGGCCGTCGCCGACGACGTTCCGTGCTGCGCGCAGCGCGGCCGCGACCTCGGTCGGGTGGTGCGCGTAGTCGTCGTAGACCGACACCCCGCGCTCGACGCCGTGGAGCTCGAACCGGCGCTCGGTGCCGCCGAACGCCTCGATGCCGCGGATCGCGTCGGCGGGCTCGACCCCGAGCCCGGTGAGCACCGCGAAGGCACCCACCGCGTTGACCGCGTTGTGCCGGCCGGGCACCCGGAGCGTCATGTGGTGCTGCTGGCCGCCGGCGCGGAGGTCGACCTCGACGCTCGCGGCCTCGACGATGCGCTCGATGCGGACGTCAGCGTCGGCTGCCTCGCCGAACGTGACGATCTCCGGAGCGTGCTCGCGGGCCCGCACCCCCTCGGTCACCCGCTTCGCGCCCGCGTCGTCGCTCGACACGACGATGCGCTCGCTCGCCTTGCCGGCGAACTCGACGAACGCGTCGATGAACGCCTGCTCGCTGCCGTAGTGGTCGAGGTGGTCGGCGTCCACGTTCGTGATGAGCGCGACCGCGACGTCGTAGAGCAGGAAGGACCCGTCGGACTCGTCCGCCTCGACGACGAACAGGTCGCTGGTGCCGGGAGCCGAGCTCGTGCCGAGCGACTGGATGACGCCGCCGTTGACGAAGCTCGGGTCGAGGCCGAGCTCGACCATCGCGGTGACGATCATGCCCGTCGAGGTGGTCTTGCCGTGCGCACCGGCGACCGCGACCAGGCGGTGCTCGGCGATGAGCGCGGCGAGGGCCTGGGAGCGGTGCAGCACCGGGAGCCCGCGGCGCTGCGCCTCGAGGAGCTCGGGGTTGTCCGGCCACAGGGCGCTCGTGACCACGACGGTGTCGGCGTCGCCGAGGTTCCCGGCGTCGTGGCCGACGTGCACCTCGGCCCCGAGCTCGCGCATCGTGCCGGTCGTGGCGGTCTCGCGGGAGTCGCTGCCCGTGACGCGGTGCCCGGCGGCCAGGAACATCCGTGCGATGCCGCTCATGCCGGACCCGCCGATGCCGACGAAGTGGACCGTGCCGAGGTCGTCCGGGATCGGCTGGGTCAGGTCCGGCTTGATGGTCATCGTTCCTCCGTGGTGCTGGTGCTGGTGTGCTCCGCGCCGGGTCCGCCGGTGCGCTCCGCGCCTGGTCCGCCGGCGCGCTCCGCGCGGGTACCGCCGGTGCGGTCTGCGCGGGGCCCGCTGCTGCGCTTCGACGCTTCGCGCACGAGGGCCGTCATCCGGTCGGCGCCGTCGCGGTGTCCGACGCTGCCCGCGCGGACCGCCATGTCGGCGATCCGGGCCCGGTCGCGCAGGATCGGCAGCAGCTGGAACGTCACCCACTCGTCCGTGAACGCCGCGTCGTCGACGAGGACCGCTCCCCCGGAACCGACGACGTCCGCCGCGTTGTGCCGCTGCTCGCCGTTGCCCACCGGGTACGGCACGAGCACGCTCGGCAGTCCGACCGCCGTGAGCTCGCACACCATCCCCGCGCCGGACCGCGACACGACGAAGTCCGACGCGGCGTAGGCCAGGTCCATCCGGTCGCAGTACGGCAGCACGTGGTAGCCGTCGAGGTCGCTCGGCCCGATGTCGGACTTCCCGCCGACGACGTGCAGGACCTGCCAGCCCGCGTCGACGATCGCCGTCGCCGAACGGTTCACGGTCGTGTTGATGCTGCGCGCGCCGGACGATCCGCCCGTCACGAGCAGGACCGGGCGGTCGGGGTCGAGGCCGAACTCGGCCAGGCCCTCGGCCCGCGAGGCCCGACGGTCGAGCGACTCGATCTCCCGTCGCAGCGGCATGCCGACCACGCGACCGTGGCGCAGGTGTGTGTTCGAGAACGTCAGGCCGACGTGCCGGGTCAGCAGTGCGGCGAGCCGGTTCGCGAGCCCGGGCTTGGCGTTCTGCTCGTGCACGACGATCGGGGTACCGGTCCGCTTCGCGGCGATGTAGGCCGGCGCCGCCGCGTAGCCGCCGACCCCGAGGACCACCTCGACGTCGTGCTCGCGGATGTACCGCTCGGTGCGCCGGACCGCGCCGAGGAAGCCGCCCGGGAAGCGGAGCGCGCGGGCGTCGAGCTTCCGGGGGAAGGGCAGGCGCGGGATCGTCAGCAGCTCGTAGCCGCGCATCGGGACGAGCCGGGCCTCGAGCCCCTCGGCGGTACCGAGGACGAGCACGCGGGCGTCCGGGTCCTGCTCGGTCAGCCGGTCGGCGACCGCGAGCAGCGGGTTGACGTGGCCGGCGGTGCCGCCGCCGGCGAAGAGGTAGGTGCTCACCGGAGCACTCCGTTCTGTGGTGCGGAGGTGTCGCGCGCCCCGCCGGGACGACCCTTGCCCGGGAGTTCCCGCGCGAAGGACAGCACGACGCCGATCGCCAGCAGGGTCATGATGAGGGCGGACCCACCGGCGGAGATGAGGGGCAACGGTACACCGAGCACGGGCAGCAGACCGAGCACGACCGCGATGTTGACGAGCGCCTGCCCGATGATCCACGCCATGATCCCGCCGGTGACGGTCCGCACGAACGGGTCGTCCGACTGGCGGATCACCTTGATCATGCTGACGGCCAGGACGATGAACAGGGCCAGCACGACGACGGCTCCGATGAGCCCGAGTTCCTCGCCGACGATCGCGAAGATGTAGTCGTTGTCCGCCTCGGGCAGCCACGACCACTTCGCCTTCGAGTTGCCGAGGCCGACGCCGAACACACCGCCGGACGCCAGCGCCCACATGCCGTGCACGGGCTGCCAGCACAGGTCCTGGTACTGGTTCGAGTCGGTGCAGCCGGAGAGCCACGCGTTGATGCGGTACTGCCGGGACGCCGACGTCATGGTCACGAAGGGCAGCACGACCGCGACGGCTCCGACGATGACGAGCAGGTGCTTCGCCCGGGCACCACCGATGTACAGGGCGCCGAGCAGCAGGATGAGCATGATCATCGCGGTGCCCTGGTCGCCGCCGAGGAGCACCATCGCGAGCGGCAGCACCGTCGCGATGCCGATCGGCAGGAACAGCTCCTTCCACTCCCGCAGCCGGTCGCGCTTCACGTAGATGATCGCGCCGACGGCCAGGGCGATGCCGAGCTTCACGGCCTCGGACGGCTGGGCGCTGAACGAGCCGAGCCGGATCCAGTTCCGGTTGCCCTGGATCTCGATGCCGAGCGGCGTGTAGACGAGCAGCTGCAGGACCAGCGCCGCGGCGAGGATCCGCATCGCCCACTTCCGCCAGAGCCGCGCGGGCACACGACTGGCCACGAGCATGAGCGGGACGCCGAGCACCGCGTAGAGCCCCTGCTTCGAGGCCGCACCGAAGAAGTCGTGGGTGGCGGCGTACTGCTCGACACTCGACGACGACAGGACCATCACCACGCCGAACACGACGAGGAAGAGCGTCACGCCGAGGATCGTGTAGAACGTGCTCGACTCGGCGACGAACACGTTCTTCACCGCGACGACGGCGCCCCGCGCACGGCGAGGGGCGCCCGTGTGCTCGGTGCCCGTGTGTCCGGTGCTTCCCGTCGTCCGGCCGCCGCTACGGCCGCTCGGGAGATCCGTGGTCGCCATCGGCTGTGCCTCCCAGGTGCTCGTGGACCGCCGCCGCGAACCGGCGCCCCCGGTCGGCGTAGGAGTCGAACTGGTCGAACGACGCGGCAGCCGGGGCGAGGAGGACCGTGTCGCCCGGTCGTGCGACCGAGGCGGCATGCCGGACCGCCTCGGGCATGACCTGATCAGTGTCCGTCGCCTCGACCTGCAGGACCGGGACCGCCGGCGCGTGTCGCGCGAATGCCTCCAGCACCGGGGTGCGGTCCGTGCCGATGACGACGACCGCTCGCGCTCCGGGGCCGAAGCGTTCGACGAGGGCGTCGATGTCGACGCCCTTGAACTGCCCGCCGACGACCCAGACGACGGTCTCGAACGAGGCCAGCGACGCGGTCGCCGCGTGCGGGTTGGTCGCCTTCGAGTCGTCGACCCACGTGACGCCGTCGGCCGTCGCGACGTGCTCCGTCCGGTGGTGGTCGGCGCGGAAGCCCTGCACCGCGGCACGGATGTGCGCGGGCTCGACGGCCGCCGCACGCGCGAGGGCGGCAGCAGCGAGGACGTTCATGGTCATGTGCGGGCTGGCGAGCCCGGCCGTCTCGAGGTCGGCCAGTGTCGCGAGCTCGAGGGCGCTGTTCCGGCGGTCCTCGGTGAACGCGCGGTCGCAGAGCACGTCGTCGACGATCCCCACGTCGCCCGGGGCGGGGACGCCGGGCGTGAAGCCGACGGCGCGGCACCCCTCGACCACGTCGGCGCCCTCGACCATGCGGCGCGTGGCCTCGTCGGAGGTGTTGTACACGCAGGCCATCACGGTGCGTTCGTAGACCTTCGCCTTGGCGGCCCGGTACGCCTCGGCGGAACCGTGCCACTCGAGGTGGTCGTCCGCGATGTTGAGGCAGGCGCTGGCGAGCGGCACGACCGCACCGTCGCCCGAGGTCGGCAGGTAGTGCAGCTGGTGGCTGGACAGCTCGACGACCAGGACGTCGAAGCCCTCGGGGTCGCGGACCACGTCGAGGACCGGCACACCGATGTTCCCGCACGCGGCCGCGCGGAGCCCGGCGGCGGCGAACATCGCGGTCGTCAGCTGCGTCGTGGTGGTCTTGCCGTTCGTGCCCGTGATGGTGACCCAGGGCGCGGCGACCGGGCCGCGCACGACCTTGTCACGGACGCGCCAGGCGAGCTCGATGTCGCCCCACACGGTGCTGTGCTCGACCGACCAGCGGACCGAGGCGTTGTGCGGGGGCAGCCCGGGCGACACGACGACGACGTCCGGGGCCTGCTGCTCGAGGGCAGCCGGCACGGTGTCGAGCGGGGTGCGCTCGAACCGCGCGCCGATGACGTCGAGCAGCTCGATCGTGTCGGCCGGACCGTCGGGGGCGTACACGACGACGTCGCTGCCGAGCTCGACCAGCGTGTCGGCGACCGAGAACCCGGTCGAGCCGAGGCCGAGCACCGCGACGCGCAGCCCCTTCCAGCCCTCGGCGTACCAGCTGTCGAGTCCTTCGAGGCGGGCGTCAGCCGACACGGGCGATCCACTCCAGGTAGAAGAGTCCGACACCGGCCGCGACGCAGAGCCCCGCGATGATCCAGAACCGGACGACGACGGTCACCTCGGCCCACCCCTTCAGCTCGAAGTGGTGGTGCAGCGGGCTCATCCGGAAGATGCGCTTGCCGTGGGTGATCTTGAAGTAGGCGCGCTGCAGGATGACCGACCCGGTGACGATGAAGAACAGGCCACCGATCAGGACGAGCAGCAGCTCGGTGCGGCTCAGGATCGCGAGTCCGGCCAGCGCACCACCGAGGCCGAGCGAACCGGTGTCGCCGAGGAAGATCTGCGCCGGCGACGTGTTGTACCAGAGGAACCCGATCAGGCCACCGCACACCGCCGCCGCCACGACCGCGAGGTCGAGCGGGTCCGACGTGCTGTAGCAGGCGTGCGCGGTGCTCTCGTCGAGGCGGACGCCGCCGCAGATCTGGTTCGACTGCCAGAAGCCGATGATGACGTACGACCCGATCGCCAGGATGCTCGAGCCGGTCGCGAGGCCGTCCAGCCCGTCCGCGACGTTCACTCCGTTCGAGGTGGAGACGGTCAGCAGCACGATCCACGCGAGGTACAGGATCGTGCCGATCACGGTGCCGAGCACCATGAAGTCGAGCCAGGGGACGTCACGGATCGCGGAGATCATCGTCGACGCCGGGGGCTTGCCGTTGCCCGTCGGCACGACGAGCGCGATCGTGGCGAACACCACGCCGACGATGACCTGCCCCAGGACCTTGGCCCAGCCGCCGAGCCCGAGGCTCCGCTGTCGGCGGACCTTCAGGAAGTCGTCGATGAACCCGACGAAGCCGAGTCCGACCATCAGGAAGAGCACGAGCAGCCCGGACAGCGTGACCGAGTCGCGGCCGACCAGGTGCCCGACGAAGTAGCCGAGCACCGCGCCGAGGATCAGGACGATGCCGCCCATGGTCGCCGTACCGCGCTTGGTGTGGTGCGACTGCGGGCCGTCGTCACGGATGAACTGGCCCCAGCCGAGCCGGTGGAAGAGCTTGATGAACAGCGGTGTGAGCAGCAGTGTGAACACCAGCGCCACGGCGCCGGCGACGAGGAGCGCGATCATTCGGTGACACCTCCGAGGCGGTCGCCGAGGAATCGCAGTTCGGCGGACTTCGAGGACTTGACGAGGACGACGTCGCCGGGGCGGACCATCTCCTGCAGGGCGTGGACGGCTGCGTCGACGTCCTCGATGTACACGGACTCGCCGTCCCACGATCCCTCGAGGGTGGCGGCCTGGTGGATCGGTGCGGCGCCGGGTCCGACGACCACGAGCTGCCCGATGTTCAGTCGGACGACGAGTCGGCCGATGGTGTCGTGCTCCTCGGTCGAGAACTCGCCGAGTTCCGCCATCTCGCCGAGCACGGCGACGGAACGCTCCCCCGGGCGCACGATCTGCGCCAGGGTCCGGAGCGCGGCCGCCATCGAGTCGGGCGACGCGTTGTACGCGTCGTTGATGACGGTCACGCCCTCCGGTCCGCCCTGGAGGAGCTCCATGCGCCAGCGCTCGGCCCGCGTCATCGACGCGAGCGCCTCGGCGCCGGCGGCGAGCGGCACGCCCCACAGGTGGGCGACGGTGAGCGCGGCGGACGCGTTCATCGCGTGGTGCTCGCCGAGGATGGCGAGGCGGACGTCGACGGTCTCGGGGACCGGCGACGTGCCTCCCTCGTGGTCCGCGGCGGCCTCGTCCGGGACGGGAGGCGCGGTGAGCGTGAAACGCGTGCCGCTGCGGTCCGTCTCGATGCCGGCGATGCGGTAGTCGGCACCGGCGGACGTGCCGAAGCCGACGACCCGCGCGTCGGTGATCGCGCGCATCGACGCGACCCGGTCGTCGTCCACGTTGAGCAGGGCCGTCGCGGTGGCGGGCAGGTCGGTGACCATCTCCGACTTCGCACGCTGCGTCGCCTCGATGCCGCCGAACTCGCCGGCGTGCGCGAGCCCGACCTTGAGGACGACGCCGACGTCCGGCTCGGCGATCGAGACGAGCTTCGCGATGTGGCCCGTGCCGCTCGCCCCCATCTCGACGACGAGGAACCGCGTGTCGTGGGTGATGCGGAGCATCGACACCGGGGCGCCGACGTGGTTGTTGAACGATCCCTGCGGCGCGACGGTGGCACCGTGCTGCTCGAGGATCGTGCGGAGCATGTTCTTGGTGCTCGTCTTGCCGTTCGAGCCGGTGATGCCGACGACGCGCAGGGGGGCAGGACGACCCTGCTCGTCCGTGCGGTCAGCGCTCGAGGCGCGGACGCGTGCGACGACCTCGTGCGCGAGCGCGGCGAGGGCGGCGTACCCGTCGGACACGACGACCTGCGCGGTGGCGGTGCCGTCCGGCAGTGCGACGGCGCGCTCGGTCACGACCAGGGCCGCACCGGCCTCGACCGCGTTCGGCACGAAGCGGTGGCCGTCGGTCTCCTCGCCGAGCAGGGCGAAGAACACGCTGCCGGCGGCGACCAGGCGCGAATCGGTCTCGACGCTGCCGTCGACGACCTGCTCGGGGGCACCATCGACGAGCTCGCCGCCCATCGCGGCCGCGATCTCGGCGAGGGTCAGGGCGATCATCGGATCTCCTCCGCCGGGCCGGAGTTCGGCTCCCAGCCGGCCTCGCGGAGGGCCTGTCGGGCCTCGTCGCGCGCCGAGTAGGGCGTGCGGACCCCCGCGATGTCGCGGTAGTCCTGGTGACCGGGGCCGGCCCAGAGGATCGAGTCGCCCTCGCCGAGCAGGCTCACGGCCTTGCGGATCGCGGCCTCGGGCGGGCTGACCTCGTACGTCTCGTGGTCCGGGTAGGCCTCGCGCGCGGCGTCGACCAGGGTCTTCCGGATGGACGCGGCGTCCTCGAAGCGCGGGTGGTGGTCGGTGACGACGAGGATGTCGCTCCCCGCCGCAGCCACCCGGGCCATGTCGCCGCGCTTGGTCGTGTCGCGGTCGCCGTCGGCGCCGAAGAGCATCAGCACCTTGCCGGTCGTGAACTGTCGGACGGCAGCGAGGGTGTTCTCGAACGCGTCGGCGCTGTGGCCGAAGTCGACGTAGACGCTCGGGCCCGAGTCGCCGGAGACGCGCTCGGTCCGGCCCGGCAGGTAGCACTCGATCGCACTGACCGGGTGCTCGTCGGTCTCGTCCGCGTAGCGGCGGTGGTTCGACGCGAGGGCGTGCGCGATGGCGCCGAGCTCGAAGCCGCCCTCGACCAGCATCACGATCGCCAGTGCCGCGTTGGCCGCCATGTGCCAGCCGATCAGCGGCACGCGGGTGGTCAGCTCACGGCCCTCGGGGCCGGTCAGCCGGAACGCGGTCCAGGCCGCGTGCGCCTCGACGATGTCGACGTGCCACTCGGCCTCGACCTCGGGGTGCACCGTGATCGTCGTGACCGGGATGCGGGAGTCCTGCACCACGCGGTGGCCCCAGTCGGTGTCCAGCGAGACGACACCACGACGGGCGTGCTCGGGCTGGAACAGCGGGAGCTTCGCCTGGTAGTACTCCTCCATGTCGGCGTAGTCGTCGAGGTGGTCGTGCGACAGGTTCGTGAACCCGGCGACGTCGAACACGATGCCGTCGACGCGGTGGCGGCTCAGGGCCTGGGCGCTGACCTCGACGGCGACCGCGCGGACCTCGGACTCGCGCATGCGGGCCAGGAGCGCGTGCATCTCGCTGGCCTCGGGCGTGGTCAGGCGGCTCGTCACGCTGAGCGAGCCGATGTGGCGCTCGGCGGTCGAGCTGAGGCCGGTGACCAGGCCGAGCTGCTTGAGGATGCCCTCGAGGATGTACGACGTGCTGGTCTTGCCGTTCGTGCCGGTCGTCGCGAAGAGCTGCGGCAGGTCGGTGGCCTCGTCCGGGTGGGTGCGGTAGACCCACGCCGAGACGTCGCCGAGTGCGGCGCGCGGGTCCTCGACCACGAGCACCGGCAGGCCGGACGACTCTGCGAGGGCGACACCGTCGGCGTCGGTCAGCACCGCGACGGCACCGCGCTCGGCGGCCTCGGTCGCGAACTGGGCGCCGTGGCGGTTCGCGCCGTGCACGCCGACGAACAGGTCACCCGGCTGCACCTCGGCAGCGCTCAGCGTGACGCCCGTCGTCTCGACGGCGTCGACGGAGCCGACCACGCGCATGCCGAACGCGTTCGCGAGCTCGGCCACGCTCCTCGGGGTCGGGTGTTCGGGTCGGAGGACCGGGGGGATCCGTGCGGACAAGTGCTCCTTCTTCCTCACCACGTGGACGGGTACAGCTGCGCCTCGGCCGTGGAGGGGGCTACTCGGTACTTCTCGAGCACCTGGGACATGAGTGTGCGGAACGCCGGAGCCGCTCCGCTGGACCACTTGTTGGTCTGCGGCTTCGTGAACGTCACCGTGACAACATACTGGGGGTCCTCGGCGGGTGCCATTCCGGCCACCGACGTGATGCGCTGACCGCCGTAGCCCTTGCTGCCCTCGGCCACCTCGGCGGTACCGGTCTTCGCCGCGATGTTGTAGCCGGAGATCGGCTTCATGCCGACCAGGGTGCCGCCGGTGACCACGCTCTGCAGCATCTTCACGGTCTGGTCGGCCGCCGCCTCGGACACGACGCGCGAGCCCTGCACGTCGGGCGCGTCGATCGTCTTGCCGTCTGCCGTCTTGCAGCCCTTCACCATGTGGAGCGGGATCCGGACACCCTGGTTCGCCAGGGTCTGGAACACGCTCGCGACCTGGATCGCGGTCGTCGAGATGCCCTGGCCGAACATCGAGTTGATGTTCGTCTGCTGGTCCCAGTTCGGGCTCGCGCCGTACTGCATGCCGGGCTGGCCGGGGTACTGGATCGCCGACTCGGGCTCGAACAGGCCGAACTTCTTCATGTAGTCGTACCGCTGCTGGGTCGACAGCCGCTCGCCGAGCTCGGTGATGCCGACGTTCGACGAGTTCTGCAGGATGCCGGTCAGCGTCAGGTTCTCGGTCGGGTGCAACTCGGAGTCCTGGATCTTGCCGCCCCACGGGAAGGACCGCGAGTACGGCACGACCGCGCGGTCCGTCGGGCTCGACTTGCCCTGGTCGATGAGCGCAGCCGCGATCGCGGCCTTGATGGTCGAACCGGGCTCGTAGGTCGAGGTCAGCGCGCGCGAACCGTAGGCGCCCTTGTCCGTGGTCGCGTCGACGTCGTTCGGGTCGACCGTCGGCCAGTCGGCGACCGCGAGGAGCTCACCGGTCTTGACGTCGACGACGGTCGCGGTCGCGGACTCCGCCTGCAGCGTCTGGGCTGCCGAGGCGATCGTCTGCTGCGCCATGTACTGCAGGTCGCTGTCGATCGTCGTCTCGAGCGTGCCGCCGTCCTTGGCCTGCTCCGTCGTCCGGGTGCTGCCGGGGAGCTGCACGCCGTCCTCACCGCGCTCGTAGGTCTCCGAACCGTTCTTGCCGGCCAGGCACTGGTTGTAGGAGTACTCGAGGCCGGCCTGGGCGCCGTCGGTGCCCATGAACCCGGTCAACGCGCCGCCGGTGGCACCCATCGGGTAGACACGCGCCGACTGCTGCTCCTTGTAGACCCACGGGATCCCGAGCGCGACGACGGCCTCGTAGTGCTTCACGTCGAGACCCTTGACCAGGTAGGCGAAGTCGGACTTCGGATCGGCCTGGATCGCCTTCCGCATCGCGTCAGCGTCGCCCCCGGACGCCTTCGCCAGTGCCTGCAGCGCGTCGTTCACCGAGATCTTCTTCGTGCGTTCGCCGCCGAGCTTCCCGTCGAAGGCGGCGACCAGCCGCGGCGAGGTGACGATGTTGTAGCGGTTGACGCTCTCCGCCAGCTCCGTGCCGTTGCGGTCGACGATCGCGCCGCGGTTGCCGTAGATGGTGACCGGGATGCTGCGCTTGGCCTTCGACGCGTCGTTGAGCGCCGCTGCCTGCACCACCTGGATGTCGACCAGTCGGATCACGAAGACCGCGACGAGGGCGATCACGGCGATGATCACCACGCTGTAGCGCAGTCGAGGGTTGCGGATCGTCTTCGTCACGCGGTGCGGTCCTTCCCGGGTGGTGCGGCAGTCCGATCCCGCCCGCAGGTCACCGGGTGGTGGGTGCCTGGAGCGGGTTCGCGTCGGACTCTACGTCGGTGGTCGAGCCGGTCCGGCCCGACTCGCTGGCGCCTGCGCTCTTCTCAGCGTCGGACGTCGACGAGCCACCGGCGGCGGCGCTCGTGCTGCCGGCGGCCCCGGCCGCACCGCTGCCGTCGGCCGTGCTCGAGCTGCCCGCTGCCGACGTCGCACCGCCGGTGGCCGTGCCGCCGTCGGTCGCGCTGGCCTTCCCGGCGCTCGGGTCGGGGCCCGCCGCGAGCGGGACCGGGTCGAGCAGCGAGTTCGGCACCTGGTTGTCACCGCTCGCGGTCGCCTCGTCCGGGGCCGCCGGGGTCGGCGTGCCGTAGACGTGGCCGGTCTTCGGGTCGAGGTACACCGGCGTGGAGTTCGCGATCATGCCCAGCGCCTTGGCGTTCCGGGCCAGGTTCTGCGGCGAGTCGAGCACCCGGAGCTCCTCGGACAGCGACTGCTGCGTGCGGGACAGCTTCGTCTGCTCGGCGCCGAGTGCGTTCAGTGTGTACGCCCCCTGGCTGAGCACCATGCTGATGCCGAGCTGCGCGAGGAGCAGCACACCGAGCGCCACGACACCGACCACCGCGTAGGCGATCTTCGGCCGTGCCCGGCGCTGGGCCTTCGACGGCGCCACCTCGACGAGCTCGGGGCGTTCCCGGCGCGGTGGGTGCGGGGCACGGGTCGGTGCGCCGACGGGGTCGACGAGTGCGAGGTTCGTGCTCATGTCACTTCCGGATCCGCTCGGCCGCGCGCAGGCGCACGGGGATGGCTCGGGGGTTGGCGGCGCGTTCGGCCTCGTCGGCCAGTTCCGCGCCCTTGACGACGAGGGAGTAGGTGGGAGCGTGCTCCGGCAGCTCGACCGGCAGGCCGGCCGGAGCGCTCGAGGTGGTGCGCTCGACGAGTGCCCGCTTCACGAGGCGGTCCTCGAGCGACTGGTACGACTCGACGACGATGCGGCCACCGACCGCGATCACGTCGAGCGCGGCCGGGATCGCCCGTTCGAGCACGGCGAGCTCGGCGTTCACCTCGATGCGGAGCGCTTGGAAGACGCGCTTCGCTGGGTGTCCCTGCCGCTGCACGGCGACGGGGGTGGCGTCGTGCAGGACCTGCACCAGGTCGCCGGACATCTCGAACGGCCGCTCGGCGCGACGTTCCACGATGGCGCGGGCGTAGCGACCGGCGAGCTTCTCCTCGCCGTACCGCTGGAAGATCCTGCGGAGCTCGCCCTCGTCGTAGGTCGCGAGGACGTCGGCGGCGGTCTGCCCCTCGGTCCGGTCCATGCGCATGTCGAGCGGGGCGTCCTGGCTGTAGGCGAAGCCGCGCTCGGCACGGTCGAGCTGCAGGGAGCTGACACCGAGGTCGAACAGCACGCCGTCGACCTGATGGAACCCCTCGCCCTCCACCGCATCGACGATGCCGTCGTACACGGTGTGCACGAGCCGCACGCGGTCACCGAAGCGCGCGAGTCGCTCCCCCGCGATGCCGAGGGCGTCGGTGTCGCGGTCGAGCCCGATGAGCGTGAGCTCCGGGAAGCGCTCGAGCAGTGCCTCGGAGTGCCCGCCCATCCCGAGGGTGGCGTCGACGACGACCTTGCCCGGCCCGTCGAGAGCGGGGACGAACAGGTCGACGATGCGCTGGAGCATCACCGGCGTGTGCGGGAACTTCGGCTGGTCTTCGGCCATGTGCAGCCCCTCGGACCCCTGGGCCACGCATCCGGATCCCCATCCATGCGACCTGACACCGGGGAAGGTGTGTCAGGGCACCACGGCTGGGAGTCCCGATCCGCGGATCAGAAGATCCCCGGGATCACCTCCTCGTCGTTGTCGGCGAAGCCCTCTTCGACCTCGGCGTAGTAGGCCTCCCACGCGGGGGTCGACCAGATCTCGGCACGGTCACCGCTGCCGATGACCGTGAGGTCCCGCTCGAGCCCCGCGTACTCACGGAGGTTCTGCGGGATCGTCACGCGGTTCTGCTTGTCGGGGGTCTCCGCGCTCGCTCCGGAGAGGAACAGGCGCATGTAGTCCCGGGTGCGCTTCGAGGTCATCGGAGCCGTCCGGATGCGTTCGTGCAGTTGCTCGAACGTGTCCGCACTGAAGACCACGACGCAGCGCTCCTGCCCACGGGTCATCACGAGCCCCCCGGACAGTTCGTCCCGGAACTTGGCGGGGAGGATCACGCGACCCTTCTCGTCGAGCTTCGGGGCATGGGTACCGAGCAGCACGTCGGGCCTCCCCTCCGCTCCACCGGACCGTTGTGTCCCCCACTTTACTCCACTTCGCTCCCCGCGGAACGGTGGGCGCTCCCGAAAGGGGTCGCCTCCCCCGTACTGGGGCGGTCGGCAGGTGCTCCCTCCGGTGCGGGAGCAGCGTGGATCCGCGGAACGACGGGCTCGTGGAGCGATGTGGAGGGCGTGGAGGGAAGTGGAGGACTTTCGCAGCAACGGGAGCGACCGAGGGCGCGCCGGACGGGAGGCGCGACGCACGCCCGCCCCGTGCCTCCCGTCCGATGCGCCCGTTCCTTCCCATTACGCGCACGATGGAAAGCGAAACCGGGCGTACCAGGCGGTTCCGTCCGACCAGGTACGCCCGTTCTGATCAGGTACGCCCGCTTCGACCAGGGCCGATGCAGCTCGGGTCCGCGCCGCGCGGCCCGCGCGGCCCGCTCCGCCTGTTCCTTCCCATCACGCGCGCGATCGAGAGCGGAACCGGGCGTACCAGGTGGTTCCGCCCGACCAGGCACGCCCGCTTCGACCAGGTACGCCCGCTTCGACCAGGTACGCCCGCTTCCACCAGCGCCGGACGGGAGGCACGGCGCCCGCCCGCCCCGCGCCTCCCGTCCGCCGCGCCCGACCCACCCCCACGCCGTGCACGTTCCTGCCCATCACGCCCGGCGTGGGATGCCGATCCGCGCGAAGGAGACCCGAAGGAACGCCCTTCCACGCGCGGATCCGCCTCCCCCGCGCGGATCCGCCTCCTCCGCGCGGATCGCGCCCGCTGCGCGCGGAGCCGGACGACCGCACCCCCGGGAACGACGACGGGGCCGGTCCCGAAGGACCGGCCCCGTGGAGGCTTGTGGAGGAACTGTCGAGCGGCTACTGCTGCCCGGGATCGTTGCGCTTGTCCCAGCGCTCGTTCATGCGGTCCATGAACGAGCCGCCCGAGGACGACGAGCGCGGGGCCCGGCCGGACGACGCCTTGCCGGCCCCGGGCGCCTTCGCCCCGGACTTCGGCATGCGCATGCCCGGACGCAGTGCGTAGAGGACACCGGCGAGCATCACGACGAAGCCCGGCAGGCCGAGCCACGGCTGCTTCACGACGAGGGCGATGATGACGATCGCGATGCCCACGAGGGCGCCCAGCACGCCGATCGTGATCGACGTGTAACTGGCGCGACCCTGGCGGCGCGTGACCCGCGCCACGAAGTCGGAGTCGTTCTGGTAGAGGCTCCGCTCCATCTCTTCGAGGAGTCGCTGCTCTTGCTCCGAGAGTGGCATCTCGTTTCCCTCTTGTTCCTGGGGATGCTGTCTGGGTGACCGCTGGTGTGCCGCGTTGCCGCCGGGTTGTGGCATCGCGGAAGTGGACCGATCCTACGTCTCGACCGCTCCACTAGGGTAGGAGTCGTGGCTGAGAGTACGCGATTAGTGGACCTCGTTTCGGCACGGGTCGGCCGGGCACTCGACGAGCAGCGTGACCGGCTCCTCGCGATCAGCCCCGACCTCGCGCCGTTCGACCAGTACGCCCGGGACCTGCTCTCCGGCGGCAAGCGCTTCCGCGCGCTGTTCTGCTACTGGGGGTGGCAGTCCGTCGCCGGCCGGTCCGGGTCGTTCGACCCCCTCGCCGAGGGGTCCCGTCAGACCACCGCAGAGGCGATCGTCACGGTGGCCGCCGCGCTCGAGATCTTCCACGCAGCAGCCCTGGTGCACGACGACATCATGGACCGCTCGGACACCCGTCGCGGACGTCCCGCCGCGCACCGACGCTTCGAGTCCCTGCACGACGAGTCCGGCTGGGTCGGCGACCGCGGGCTGTACGGCACGAACTCCGCACTGCTGCTCGGCGACGTGCTGCTCTCGCTGAGCGATGCGGTCTTCGACGAGGGACTCGCCCTCCTCGACCCGGCGCGTGCTCGGATCGTCCGCCAGGAGTTCCACACGATGCGGCTCGACGTCACCGCGGGTCAGTACCTCGACGTGCACGAGGAGACCGCCTGGCCGTCCATCGACGAGTCCGAGCACCTGGTCCGGGCACAGCGCGTCATCGTCTTCAAGTCGGCCAAGTACTCGATCGAGGCCCCGCTCGTCATCGGTGCCCTGGTCGCCGGGGCGTCCGAGGCGCAGCTGGACGGGCTGCGGTCCTTCGGCCTGCCGCTCGGCGTCGCCTACCAGCTGCGCGACGACGTGCTCGGCGTCTTCGGCGACCCGGGGGTCACCGGCAAGCCCGCCGGCGACGACCTCCGCGAGGGCAAGCGCACCGTCCTCATCGCCTCGGCGCGCAAGTCGCTGGCGCCCGGCCCGAGGCAGCTGCTCGACGAACTGCTCGGCGACCCGGACCTCGACGAGGAGCAGGTGCAGATGCTCCGTGCGACCCTCACCGAGTCCGGCGCGGTCGCCGCGGTGGAGCGCTCGATCGACCGCCACGTGCACCGCGCCAAGGCCGCGCTCGAGGCCACCCCGCTCAGCCCCTCGGCGCGCAACCAGCTGCTGTCACTGGCCGACACGGTCAGCCGCCGCGTCGCCTAGACGCCGGTCGGAACGGACGGGAGGCACGCGGCGAGCCCGCCACGTGCCTCCCGTTCGTCGTCGTGGACGTCGATCCGGCGACCAGCGTCGCGCGGGCCGCCCGACGGTCCGTCGCTGCTAGAGCAGGGACTGCGCGACGCGGCGCACCTCGGCCTTGCGGCCGGCGCGCAGCGCGGCGATCGGCGAGGTACCCAGCGCCGGCTCCTCGGAGAGCATCCAGCGGACGGCCTCGTCGTCGGAGAACCCGTTGTCGCCGAGCACGATCAGCGTGCCGCGGAGCTCCGGCAGCGGCTCGGTGTCGTCGAGGAACTCGCTCGGCACCCGGAGCACGCCGTCGACCCGGGCGGGCAGCAGGGTCTTCTGCTCGAACAGGCGGTGGATCCGCCCCGGGCTCACGCCGAGGAGGTCCACGAGGTCGGGCACCGTCAGCCAGCGCTCGGAGAGGGTCGTGTCGTCGGTGGATCCATCACTCACGAGCCCCATGTTGCCAGAGCGCGGGCCCGATCCACCGCCGTCCCGCTGATCACACGAGTCACACGCGCAACACGCGACTCTCTGGTTGACTTGGGAATCACGCCATGTCAGCGTGGAGCCACCTGTGAGTGCTCGCTGGCGCGCACGGCTCACCCAGGACAGGAGACAACCCGTGGACAACGCTGCAGACGACGCCGCCCGGCGTGCCCGATCCGCCCGGTTCGCCACCATGCCGATCGTCCTCGCCGGCACGATCGCCGTCACCGCCGGACTCACCGGCCCGGTGGCGCACGCCGAACCTCGGCACGACGACGACGCCACGAAGAAGCGGCACGTCGACGAGGACCGGAACGTGGGCCACCGCCCGGTCTTCGGCACCGCCGTCGCCCGCCCGTCGAGCACCACGGTCACCACGGTGGCCAGCGTGACGAAGGCCCCGACGACGTACACGGTGCGCCAGGGCGACACGGTCTCCGGGATCGCCGCACGCTTCGGGCTCTCCGCGCAGGAGGTCCTGGTCCGCAACGGCCTCGGCTGGAACACGATCATCCACCCCGGCCAGACGCTCCACCTGGCGTCGGCGCCCGCCGCCCCAGCTGCAGTTGCCGCTGCCGCCCCGGCTCCGTCCGGCACGAGCGGCAACTACCACGTGAAGTCCGGCGACACCGTGTCGGCCATCGCCGCCCGCAACGGCGTGTCGACCTCGGCGATCCTCGCGGCGAACAACCTGTCGCAGCGCTCGCTCATCTACCCCGGCCAGACGCTGACGATCCCGCGCGCCGGGACCACGCCGGCCGCACCCGCACCCGCTGCGAGCACCGCGCCGGCCACGGCTGCGCCGGCTCCCGCTCCCGCTGCTGCGACGAGCGTGAAGATCGCGGCCGGCGACACCATCGGCGCCATCGCCGCGAAGCACGGGGTGTCGGTGAAGGCCCTCCTCGCCGCGAACGGCCTCAGCTACACGAGCACGATCTACGCCGGGAAGGTCCTGGTGCTGCCCGCGGCGACCTCCAAGCCCACGACGACCGCGACCGGCGGCGCCGTGACGACCGCGGTCGGCAGCGTCAACGGCGTCGAGCTGACCGGTGAGCAGCGGCGCAACGCAGCAACCATCGTCAGCGTCGGCCGGACCCTCGGCGTCCCCGACCGCGGCATCGTCATCGCCCTCGCGGCGGCGCTCCAGGAGTCGAGCCTGCGCAACCTGTCGCACGGCGACCGCGACTCCGTCGGCCTGTTCCAGCAGCGCCCGAGCCAGGGTTGGGGCACGACGGCGGCGCTGCAGGACCCGGCCACCGCCGCGGAGCTGTTCTTCGTCGGCAACCCCGGCAAGACCCGGGGCCTGCTCGGCGTCCGAGGATGGTCGTCGATGGCCCTGACCGACGCCGCGCAGGCGGTCCAGGTCTCCGCGTACCCGAACGAGTACGCGAAGTGGGAGCAGACGGCGCGCGCGCTGCTGACCTCGCTCTGACGAGTCAGCCCCGTCGACCGGTGGGTCGACTCATCCTCGAGATCGAGATTGGGTCACGGTCGGTGCGTCAGGTCGGACCGCACCGGCAGCCCTTCGTAGAATGCCGCCGATGACCACGAACGCCGCCACGGACCCGATGATCGGTCGGATGATCGACCAGCGGTACCGCGTGCGCTCGCGCATCGCCCGCGGCGGCATGGCGACCGTGTACCTCGCCACCGACGTCCGGCTCGAGCGCCGCGTCGCGATCAAGATCATGCACGGGCACCTGGCCGACGACCAAGCCTTCCGGGAGCGCTTCATCCAGGAAGCACGCTCGGCGGCACGGCTCTCCCACCCGAACCTCGTCGGGGTGTACGACCAGGGCGCCGAGGACGACACGGCGTACATCGTGATGGAGTACATCCCGGGCATCACCCTGCGCGACCTGCTGCAGGAGCACCGTGCCCTCACTCCGGAGCAGGCGACCGACATCCTGCGCGCCGTGCTCGCCGGCCTGGCGTCGGCGCACAAGGCCGGCATCGTGCACCGTGACCTCAAGCCCGAGAACGTGCTGCTCGCCGACGACGGTCGCATCAAGCTCGGCGACTTCGGCCTGGCACGCGCGACGACGGCGAACACCGCGACCGGCGCGGCCCTGCTCGGGACGATCGCCTACCTGTCCCCCGAGCTCGTCACGCGCGGCGCCGCCGACTCGCGCAGCGACATCTACGCGCTCGGCATCATGCTGTACGAGATGCTCACCGGCGAGCAGCCCTACAAGGGCGACCAGCCGATGCAGATCGCCTACCAGCACGCCAACGACACGGTCCCGGTGCCGAGTGCCGCGGAACCGGGCGTCCCGCCGGAGCTCGACGACCTGGTCGCCTGGGCCACCGCCCGCGATCCCGAGGACCGTCCCCGCGACGCCCGCGAGATGCTCGACCACATCTCGGGCAACCAGCAGCGCGCCACCGGCCAGTACCGCACGGCCGTCCTCCGTCCGGAGAACGCCACCGCGATCCTGCCCGCCGGCAGCGCCGTACCGTCCTCGGCCGACGCCGTGCGGGGCGACAGCGGCGCGCAGGACGACGCCACGCGGGTCATCGCCAGCTCGACCGGCGGCGCCCCCGCGGCACCGGGTCGTCGCGGCGCACCCGGCCCCCGCCGCACCGGGTCCCAGCCCGGTGCGCTCTCCCCCGCGGGACAACGTCTGGCCGACAAGTCCGCCAAGCGCCGGAAGCGCGGGTGGGTCCTGCTCGCGGTCGTCGTGGTGCTCGCGATCATCGCCGGGGTGGTCGGGTGGGCGCTCGGTCCGGGTCCCTGGGGCAACGTGCGCATCCCCGAGGTCACCGGCAAGTCGGTGGCACAGGCCCGGCAGCTCCTCCAGGCGCAGGGCCTCGAGCCCGCTGCCGGCACCGACAGCCGCTACGACGCGGTGGTGGCCAAGGGCCAGGTCTCGACGACGAAGCCCGCGGCCGAGCGCGAGGTCCGCAAGGGCACGCCGGTGCAGATCGTCGTGTCGAACGGCCCGCGGATGATCGCCCTGCCCGCGATCGTCGGGCAGCCCCTGTCGACCGTGACGGCCGCGCTCGACGACGACTTCCAGCTGCAGGACGACCAGTACGAGTTCTCCGCCGACGCACCGAAGGACACCGTGATCGCGGCGAAGGGCCTCGGCGCCGACGGGCAGACCGTCGACCTGGCGTCCGGCGGCGAGTACGCCGAGCGCGGCCCGGTCACCCTGACGGTCTCGCTCGGAGCCGTCCCCGACGTCACGGGGAAGACCCTCGACGCGGCCACCGCCGCGCTCGACGACGTCGGTCTGGTCGTCGGCGCCCAGCAGGAGCGCTACAGCGACGACGTCCCGAAGGGCCAGGTCATCTCGTCCAGCGTCGAGGACTCCCCCGCTGTCCGTGGCTCCGCCGTGGACCTCGTGCTCTCGAAGGGGCCGACGCCGATCACGCTGCCCGACGTCGCGGGCAAGACCATCGACGAGGCGACCTCGACGCTCGAGAACCTCGGCCTCGACGTGAAGGTGCCCGACTGCACGAACGTGCTCTGCCGCTTCTACGACTGGAAGTCGGCGCTCCCGGTCACCGCGACCGACCCGGTCCAGGGCTCCACCGTGTACCGCGGCGACACGATCACGCTCTCCTACGAGCAGTAGGCACCCGGCACGAGACCCGTCGGGGCTCGCTCCGGTCGCGCGGCGCACCGTCGGCGATCGTCACGGTCGTACGGCCTGCCGTCGCGACGGAACCTGAGCGGCAGGTCGTGCGACCGCAGCCGAGCAGGACGGACGCCGGTACGGACGGACGGGAGGCGCGGTGCCAGCCGGCACCGCGCCTCCCGTCCGTCGTGTGGTCGCGCCTACGGCCGCTGGTACGGGTGCGCGCTGAGCTCCTCGGACACCAGGAAGGCGAGCTCGAGCGACTGCATGTGGTTGAGCCGCGGGTCGCACAGCGACTCGTACCGCGTCGCGAGGGTCGCCTCGTCGATCTGCTCGGAGCCGCCCAGGCACTCGGTGACGTCGTCGCCGGTGAGCTCGACGTGCATCCCGCCCGGGTAGGTCCCGACCTGACGGTGGGCCTCGAAGAAGCCGAGGACCTCGTCCACGACGTCGTCGAAGCGGCGCGTCTTGTACCCGGTCGGCGTGGTGAGCCCGTTGCCGTGCATCGGGTCGGTCACCCACAGCGGGTTCGCGTCCATGCCCTTGATCGCCTCGAGCAGCTTCGGGAGCTCGTCACGGATCTTGCCGGCACCCATGCGCGTGATGAAGGTCAGGCGCCCGGGCTCGCGCTCGGGGTCGAGCGTGTCGACCAGGGCCTTCATGTCGTCGACGCTCGTCGTCGGGCCGAGCTTCACGCCGATCGGGTTCCGCACGCGGGACAGGAAGTCCACGTGCGCGCCGTCGATGTCGCGGGTCCGCTCGCCGATCCAGATGAAGTGGCCGGAGGTGTCGTAGGCCTGGCCGGAGCGTGAGTCGATGCGGGTCATCGGGCGCTCGTAGTCCATGAGCAGCCCCTCGTGCGAGGCGTAGAACTCGGTGTGCTTCAGGGCCTCGAAGTCGGCACCGCAGGCGTCCATGAAGCGGATCGCGCGGTCGATCTCCTTCGCGAGGTGCTCGTAGCGGGCGTTCGCCGGGTTCGAGGCGAAGCCCTTGTTCCACGAGTGCACCTGCCGCAGGTCGGCGAACCCGCCCTGGGTGAAGGCGCGCACGAGGTTCAGCGTCGACGCGGCCGTGTGGTACCCCTGCACCAGGCGACGGGGGTCGGCCTCGCGGCTCTCCGGCGTGAAGTCGTAGCCGTTCACGATGTCACCGCGGTACGCCGGCAGCGTCACGTCGCCGCGCGTCTCGAAGTCGCTCGACCGCGGCTTGGCGAACTGCCCCGCCATCCGGCCCATCTTGATGACCGGCATCGATGCGCCGTAGGTCAGCACGACGGCCATCTGCAGGATCGTCTTCACGCGGTCGCGGATCGAGTCCGCGGTGGCGCCCGCGAAGGTCTCGGCGCAGTCGCCGCCCTGCAGCAGGAACGCCCTGCCCTGGGCTGCCGCGGCGAGCCGTTCACGGAGCTTGTCGACCTCGCCCGCGAAGACGAGCGGCGGCAGCGTCGCGATCTCGGCGGAGGCGGCCTCGGCCGCAGCACGGTCGGGCCACGTCGGCTGCTGCTTGATCGGCAGGGTCCGCCAGTGGTCGAGGCCCTCGATCACGTCCGGATCCTGCAGGGCGACGACGTCGGTCGACTCGATCAAGGCGGTACCTCGGTGTTCTGGGTCGGGCGGGAGCGGACGGCCTGCGCGCAGGCCGGGCCGGCCGGGGCCGGAGTCCTCAGATCCTACCGTCCGCGCCGGACCGGTCGCTCCCGCGTGACGCGGGGGCAGCGGCGACGGGGTCCGTCAGGCCGTGGGCGTCCGGCGGTCCCTCATGACCTGCTCGCGCGCACTGCTGGCGCGCTCCTTCACGCTCGTCGCGTACACGTCGACGTACTCCTGACGGCTCAGCCCGGCGAGCTCGTGCATGACCTCGTCGGTGACGCTGCGCAGGATGAAGCGGTCGGTCTCGAAGCCCTCGAACCGCGAGAAGTCGAGCGGCTTGCCGAAGACGACGCCGACGCGCTTGAACTTCGGGAACTTCTGGCCGATCTGCTGCACCTCGCGCGTGCCGACCATCGCGACCGGCACGACGGTCACCCGACCCTCGAGGATCATGCGGGCGATGCCGGTGCGGCCGCGGTAGAGCTTGCCGTCCGGGCTGCGCGTGCCCTCGGGGTAGATGCCGAGCTGCTCGCCGCGCGCCAGGACCTGGAGCCCCGTGTGGAGCGAGGCCTCGGACGCCTTGCCGCCGGAGCGGTCGATCGGCAGCTGCCCGATGGCGTTGAAGAACGTCTTCGTCGCCCAGCCCTTCAGCCCGCGACCGGTGAAGTAGTCGCTCTTCGCCAGGAACGAGAGACGGCGGTCGAGCACCGCCGGCAGGATCACCGAGTCGATGAACGAGATGTGGTTCGACGCGAAGATCACCGGCCCCTTCGCGGGGACGTGCTCACGGCCGATGACCCACGGCCGGAAGAGGGTGAGGATGAGCGGGCCGAGCAGGAAGTTCTTGAGCAGCCAGTAGGTCATCGTCGACTCCAGTTCGGGACGCGCGTTCCGTCGGGGTGACCCTACGCCGTGCGGGCGTGGATGCGGGCGAGGTCGGCGGCGCCGACGACACCGGCGTCGTTCACGAGCTCGGCGATCACGAAGTCGGGCTCCGGGTGGTAACCGCGCGCCGGCAGGTTGTTCAGGTAGGCCTGCTTGATCGGCTCGAGCAGTCGATCGCCGGCGCTCGCGACGCCGCCGCCGAAGACGAAGAGCTGCGGGTCGAGCACGGCGGACAGCGACGCGCAGGCCTCACCGAGGTGGCGACCGAGGCGACGGAGGGCCGCGAGCGCGCCCGGGTCGTCGGCCAGGATCAGGTCGCCGACGATCTTCCCGTCGAGCTGACCGCCGTTCTGCTCACGGGCGTCCGCGAGCGCCGAACCGATGCCACCGGCGTCGGCGACGTCGTTCGCCATTCGTTGCAGGGCACGGCCGGAGCCGTACTGCTCGATGCAGCCGCGGGCGCCGCAGCCGCAGGGCAGACCGTTCGGGACGATCCGCAGGTGCCCGATCTCGCCGCCCGTGCCGAAACCGCCGCGGAACAGCCGGTCCTCGGTCACGATCGCGCCGCCGACACCGGTGCCGATCGTGAGCATGGTCATGTCGGACACGAGCCGTCCGGCACCGAAGCGGAACTCCGCCCACCCGGCCGCGTTGGCGTCGTTGTCGACGGTGATGTGCAGGTCGCCGAGGCGCTCCTGGAGCTTCTGCCGCAGGGGCTCGTTCCGCCACCGGATGTTCGGCGTGTAGTAGACGATCGACTGCGAGGCATCGATGAAGCCCGGTGCCGCGACACCCACCGCTCCCACGTCGTGGGCTGCTCGCAGGCGCGTGACCATCGTCACGACGTCGTCGAGCATGGCGTCCGGGTCCGCCGCGTTGGTGGCGACGCGGTCCTCGGCGAGGATCTCGCCGAGCTCCGAGACGACCGCTCCCGCGATCTTGGTGCCCCCGATGTCGATTCCGATGGCATGCACGAGCGACGAGCCTACCGTCTCCCCGTGGCGACGCCGAACCCGTGACGGGGCGGAGCCACCGGTCGAGCAGCCGCACCGCCCGCGCGGGTGCGCGGGTGGCTGACGAGGTGCTGCGAACCGGACGGGAGCCCGGCGCACCGCCCGTATGCTGGCGGTGACGTCTCATCGTCGAGGCGTCCTCGTATCGAACCGGCCGACAAGGGAGTCAACCGTGAACGATCAGCGGCAGCCCGCACCCACCTCCGCACCCGACCACGGCTCCGCCGCCCGACTGCTGTCCGACCGGGCACGTCGGACGCCCGACCGGGCGATCCTCGCCCAGCGGCACGGCGACACCTGGACGACCGTCAGCGCCGCCGACACCCTCGCGCGCGTGCGCGGGATCGCGAAGGGCTTCGTCGCAGCCGGCCTCGAACCGGGTGCGCACGTCGCGATCCTGTCCCGCACCCGGATGGAGTGGACGCTCGTCGACTTCGCCGTGTGGACCGCCGGGCTCGTCTCCGTGCCGGTGTACGAGACGAGCTCCCCCGACCAGGTCCGCTGGATCCTGTCGGACTCCGAGACCGTGGCGATCGTGGTCGAGCAGGAGGAGCACGCCCGCCGGGTGGCCTCGATCGCCCCGGACCTGCCGCACCTCGGCCAGCACTGGACCATCGACGGCGGCGGGCTCGACGACCTGGTCCGGCTCGGGGAGACCGTCACCGACGCCGAGCTCGACGCCCGCACCGCGGACGTGCACGGCCACGACGACGCGACCATCATCTACACGTCGGGCACGACCGGGCGTCCGAAGGGCTGTGTCCTCCGCCACGACAACTTCACCGGGACGGTCGAGGGCGCCACCGAGGCCATGCCCGAGGTCGTCGCCGACGGGTCCTCCACGCTGCTCTTCATCCCGATGGCCCACGTGTTCGCCCGGTTCATCGCGGTGATGTCGATCTCGACCGGCGTGCTCGTCGGCCACGAGCCGGACACGCGCGACCTCATGCGGGCGGTGTCGACCTTCCGGCCGACCTTCCTGCTCGCCGTCCCGCGGGTGTTCGAGAAGATCTACAACTCCGCCGAGCAGAAGGCCGACCTCGGCGGGAAGGGCCGGATCTTCCGCGCCGCGGCCGACGTCGCGGTCGCGCACTCCGAGGCGGTCGCCGCCGGTCGGGTGCCGCTCGGGCTGAGGCTCCGGTTCGCCCTGTTCGACCGGCTGGTCTACGCCAAGCTCCGCGACGCGATCGGCGGCCGGGTGCAGTACGCGATCAGCGGGTCAGCACCGCTCTCGCCACGCCTCTCGCACTTCTTCCGCTCGATCGGTGTCCACATCCTCGAGGGCTACGGCCTGACCGAGACGACCGCGCCCGCGACCGTGAACCGGGCGCACGAGCTGCGGATCGGCACGGTCGGCCGGGCACTCCCCGGTGTCGAGGTGCGCATCGCCGACGACGGCGAGATCCTGATCCGCGGCGTCGACGTGTTCGACCGCTACTGGCACAACGACGAGGCGACGGCGAAGGCCTTCGCCGACGGGTGGTTCCGCACCGGTGACCTCGGCCGGCTCGACGCCGACGGGGTGCTCACCGTCACCGGCCGGGCGAAGGAGCTCATCGTCACGGCCAGCGGCAAGAACGTCGCCCCGGCGCCGCTCGAGGACGGCATCCGCGAGCACCCGCTGGTCGGACAGGTGGTGGTCGTCGGCGAGGGCAAGCCGTTCGTCGCGGCGCTCGTCACGCTCGACCGCGAGATGCTCCCCGGCTGGTGCGAGGCCCGCGGCATCTCCCCCGCCCTCACGCCCCGCGAGGCCGCCTACGACGAGCGCGTGCACGTCGCCGTGCAGGAGGCCGTGGACACCGCGAACCAGCGCGTCTCCCGCGCCGAGTCGGTGCGGTCCTTCACCATCGTCGACACCGAGCTGACGGAGGCATCGGGCCACCTCACCCCGAAGCTGACGATCAAGCGCGCGGTCGTGCTGCGCGACTTCGCCGCGGACGTCGAGCACATCTACTCCGGGTCGAAGGTCCAGACCACGGCCACCCCGGTGGTCGCGTCCCGACGACGGGGCCGCGCGTAGGGACGACCGACGGGAGGCCCGGTGCCGGTCCGACGGACCGACACCGGGCCTCCCGTGTGTCGTCTGCGCGCGGTTCGCGACCCGACGAGGGGACGCGGCCGCGCGCCGGGTCAGGCCTCCGGGGCCTGCTGTGCCTCCGGTGCGTCGAGGACGGCGACCGACGACGTCGTCGGTGCGGGGTCCGGGCGGCGGTTGGTGCGGGTGCGGTGCGAGCTGAGCTCGTCGTTCTGAACGGTCATGCTGGGTGTCCTGAGGGTGTGGGAGCCGTGTCGGTGGGAAGCCGACGCGGACACGGTACCTCGGGACGGGGATGTCCGGACAATCCCGCGAAGGGGTGTCACGGCCTGTTCGCCGAGAGCGGCCCGTCCCGTTGCGTTCCGGCCGCCCGGGGACGCCGGTGGACGCTCAGTGGAACCAGGTCTGCGCGCGGATGTCCCGCAGCGCGCCGCGGCGGACCTCGGGGTCGAGGGTCATCACGTAGACGGTGCCGTCGAGGTGGTCGACCTCGTGCTGCAGCGCCTCGGCCATCAGCCCGGTGCCCTCGAGCACGACCTCGGCCCCGTCGACGTCGACGCCGCGGACCTTCGCGTACGGGGAGCGCGGGGTCGGGTAGGACAGGCCGGGCACCGACAGGCAGCCCTCGTCCATCAGCTCGACCTCTCCCCGGACCTCGACGACCTCGGGGTTGAGCACGTACCCGACCTCGCCGTCGACGTTGTACGAGAACGCGCGCAGGCCGACACCGATCTGCGGGGCGGCCACGCCGGCGCGGCCGGGCTCCCGGACGGTGTCGAGGAGGTCCTGCACGAGGTCGCGGACGCCCTGGGAACCGAGCGCGTCGGGCGCGATCGGGTCCGCGGGGGAACGGAGGACGGGGTCGCCGAACAGGCGGATGGGACGGACGGTCACGTTACTGCAGCACCACCAGGAGGTCGCCGGCGTCCACCTGCTGGGTCGCCGGGATCGCGAGACGGCCGACGGTGCCCGACACGGGCGCCGTGATGGCCGCTTCCATCTTCATCGCCTCGATGCTCGCCACGGCCTGACCGGCCCGGACGACGTCACCGACGGCGACCTTGAGCGTCACCACACCGGAGAACGGTGCGGCGACGTGCTTCGGGTCGGACGGGTCGGCCTGCTCGGCCACCTTCGTCTCGACCTCGACCGAACGGTCGCGGACGGTGACCGGGCGGAGCTGCCCGTTCATCGTCGTCATGACCGTGCGCATGCCCCGCTCGTCGACCTCACCGATCGCCTCGAGCCCGACGAGCAGGTCGACGCCGCGACCGAGCGGCACGACGTGCTCCTGACCGGGGCGGAGGCCGTGGAGGTAGTCGAGGGTCGGCAGGACGGACAGGTCGCCGTACTGCTCGCGGACCTGCTCGAACTGCCGGGTCGGCTGCGGGAAGAGCAGTCGGTTCAGGGCCTGCTGCCGCTCCGGGCCGGGGGTGGCGAGCGCGGCGCGCTCGGACTCCGGCACGGGGGTCGTCCCGAGGTGCACCTCGCGCCCCTCGAGCACCTTGGAGCGGAACGGCTCCGGCCAGCCACCCGGCAGGTCGCCGAGCTCGCCGGCCATGAAGCCGATGACCGAGTCCGGGATGTCGTACTGCTGCGGGTTCTGCTCGAAGTCGTCCGGGTCGGCCCCGACCGCTGCGAGCTGGAGGGCGAGGTCGCCGACGACCTTCGAGGACGGCGTGACCTTGGTCGGACGACCGAGGATGCGGTTCGCCGCCGCGTACCAGTCCTCGACCTGCTCGAACCGGTCGCCGAGGCCCAGCGCGATCGCCTGCTGCCGGAGGTTCGACAGCTGCCCGCCGGGGATCTCGTGCTGGTAGACGCGGCCGGTCGGGCCGGGCAGACCGGACTCGAACGGCGCGTAGGCGCGACGGACCGACTCCCAGTACGGCTCGAGTGCGCCGACCGCGGCCAGGTCGAGCCCGGTGTCGCGCTCGGTGTGCGCCAGCGCCGCCACGAGTGCGGACATGCTCGGCTGGCTCGTCGTGCCGGCCATCGGCGCCGCCGCGACGTCCACCGCGTCGGCACCCGCCCGGCTCGCTGCCAGGAGCGTGGCGAGCTGGCCGCCCGCGGTGTCGTGGGTGTGCACGTGCACGGGTTGGTCGAACCGCTCGCGCAGCGCGGCGACGAGCCGCTCGGCGGCGCCGGCGCGGAGCAGCCCGGCCATGTCCTTGATGCCGATGACGTGCGCGCCGGCCTCGACCATCTGCTCGGCGAGGCGCAGGTAGTAGTCGAGCGTGTAGAGGTCCTCGGCCGGGTCGAGGAGGTCGCCGGAGTAGCAGAGCGCCGCCTCGGCGACGGCCGTGTCGGTCGCGAGCACGGCCTCCAGGGCGGGTCGCAGCTGACTGACGTCGTTGAGTGCGTCGAACACGCGGAAGACGTCGACGCCGCTCGCGGCGGCCTCGGCGACGAAGGCGTCGGTGACCTCGGTCGGGTACGGGGTGTAGCCGACCGTGTTCCGCCCGCGGAGCAGCATCTGCACGGGGATGTTGGGGATCGCCGCACGGAGCGCCGCCAGGCGTTCCCACGGGTCCTCGCCGAGGAAGCGGAGGGCGACGTCGTAGGTCGCCCCGCCCCACGCCTCGACGCTCAGCAGCTGCGGGGTGAGCCGGGCGACGTGCGGCGCGACGGCGACCAGGTCCTTCGTCCGGACGCGCGTGGCGAGCAGGGACTGGTGGGCGTCGCGCATCGTCGTCTCGGTGACGGCGAGGGCGGTCTGGGCGCGCAGGGCTCGTGCCCACTCGGCGGGGCCGACGCGCTGCAGCAGGTCGCGCTGGCCGGACGGCGGCGCGACGGACAGGTCGACCGCCGGCAGCTTCTCGCTCGGCTCGACGGTCTGCGGGCGACGCTCGCCGTTCGGCTTGTTGACCGTGACGTCGGCGAGCCACCCGAGCACCTTCGTGCCGCGGTCCTTCGACACGTGGCCGCCGAACAGCTGCGGACGCTCCTCGATGAACTGCGTCGAGACGTCGCCGCGCGCGAAGTCCGGGTCGTCGAGCACGGCCTGCAGGAACGGGATGTTCGTGCTCACCCCGCGGATGCGGAACTCGGCGAGGGCGCGCTTCGCCCGGGCCACGGCCGCCGGGAAGTCCCGCCCGCGGCAGGTCATCTTCGCGAGCATCGAGTCGAAGTGCGGGCTGATCTGCGCGCCCGTCGCGACGGTGCCGCCGTCGAGGCGGACGCCGGCGCCGCCCGGGCTCCGGTAGGTCGTGATCCGCCCGGTGTCCGGCCGGAAGCCCTGCGTGGGGTCCTCGGTGGTGATGCGCGTCTGCAGCGCCGCACCGTGCACGGACACGGTGTCCTGCGACAGCCCGAGGTCGGCGAGGGTCTCCCCCGCGGCGATGCGCATCTGCGACTGCACGAGGTCGACGTCCGTGACCTCTTCGGTGACGGTGTGCTCGACCTGGATGCGCGGGTTCATCTCGATGAAGACGTGCTGACCCGCCCGCTCGCCCTCGGTGTCGAGGAGGAACTCGACGGTGCCGGCGTTCACGTAGCCGATCGACCGGGCGAAGGCGACGGCGTCACGGTGGAGCGCGGCAGCGACGGCCGGGTCGAGGTCCGGCGCCGGAGCGATCTCGACGACCTTCTGGTGGCGGCGCTGCACGGAGCAGTCGCGCTCGAAGAGGTGGATGGTGCCGGCGTCCGTGCCGGTGGCGTCCGCGAGGATCTGCACCTCGATGTGCCGCGGACGCAGGACGGCCTGCTCCAGGAACATCGTCGGGTCGCCGAACGCGCTGTCGGCCTCGCGCATCGCCGCTTCGAGCGCCCCGCGCAGTTCGGCCTTCGTCTCCACCCGGCGCATCCCGCGACCGCCACCGCCGGCGACCGCCTTCGCGAAGACCGGGAACCCGATCGCGTCGGCGCCGGCGAGCAGCTCGTCGACGTCACGGCTCGGCGGGGTACTCGCGAGGACCGGGACGCCCGCGGCGATCGCGTGCTCCTTGGCGGTGACCTTGTTGCCCGCCATCTCGAGGACGTGCTCGCCGGGTCCGATGAACGTGATGCCCGCTGCGGCCGCCGCGGCGGCGAGGTCCGGGTTCTCGGACAGGAAGCCGTACCCCGGGTAGATCGCGTCGGCGCCCGACTCGCGGGCGACGCGGATGATCTCGGACACGTCCAGGTAGGCGCGCACCGGGTGCCCCGGCTCGCCGATGACGTACGCTTCGTCGGCCTTCAGCCGGTGCAGCGACCCGCGGTCCTCGTGCGGGTAGACGGCGACCGTACGGGCACCCAGCTCGTACGCGGCACGGAACGCGCGGATGGCGATCTCGCCACGGTTCGCCACGAGGATCTTGCTGAACACGACGTCCCTTTCAGCCCGGGTTGAGGTGTCACAACCCTACTGGCGGTAACGTGGCTCACCGTGCATGTACTCAGCGTGAGCTCCCTCAAGGGTGGTGTCGGAAAGACGACGGTGACGCTCGGCCTGACTTCGGCCGCGTTCGCCAAGGGACTGCGCACGCTGGTGGTGGACCTCGACCCGCAGTCCGACGTCTCCACGGGCCTCGACATCGACATCTCCGGCCACCTCAACGTCGCCGACGTCCTCGAGAACCCGAAGGAGAAGATCGTCCGCCAGGCGATCGCCCCGTCCGGGTGGACGAAGGGCTCGCAGGGCAAGGTCGACGTGCTCGTCGGATCACCGTCCGCCATCAACTTCGACGGCCCCCACCCCTCCATCCGGGACATCTGGAAGCTCGAGGAGGCGCTGGCCAACGTCGAGCAGGACTACGAACTCGTCCTCATCGACTGCGCCCCGTCGCTGAACGCCCTCACCCGGACCGCATGGGCAGCTTCGGACCGTGTGACCGTCGTCACCGAGCCGGGCCTGTTCTCCGTCGCCGCTGCCGACCGCGCCCTCCGCGCGATCGAGGAGATCCGCCGCGGACTCTCCCCCCGCCTGCAACCGCTCGGCATCATCGTGAACCGGGCCCGCGTGCAGTCCCTGGAGCACCAGTTCCGCATCAAGGAGCTCCGGGACATGTTCGGGCCACTCGTCCTCTCGCCGCAGCTGCCCGAGCGGACGTCGCTGCAGCAGGCCCAGGGTGCGGCGAAGCCCCTGCACGTGTGGCCCGGCGAGTCCGCGCAGGAGATGGCGAAGAACTTCGATCAGCTGCTCGAGCGGATCATGCGCACGGGCAAGATCGGCCCGTACGCCGAGGGCGGCGCCGCCTAGGCCCTGTCGAGCTGCGTCGGCTGTCGAGCGGGCGACGTCCGTCACGGTCCGCGGTACCGCGCCTGTCGAGCGGGCCACATCCGTCACGCTCGGCGGCCGTGAGCGACGATCCCTGCCCGCGCGACGACGACCCCGCGGCGTGTCCTGCCCACTCGGGTCGGGGCCTGCTCGACCCGTCGCACGTCCGAGCCGTCGCACGTCTGGCCTTTCGTACGTCTGAGCCGTCGCTGACCGAGATCGGCCGGGGCTCCGTCCGTCGTGGTCGCACGACATGCCGTCGGCACAGGAGCTGAGCGGCAGGTCGTGCGACCACGACCGACAGGTGCGGCAAGTCGTGCGCCCGGAACGACAGGCCGTGCTGACTCGGAGGTCGATCGCCGCACCTCGGCTGGCGGCTCCCGGCTCCGAACGCCGGACGCCAGACGCGCCGGAAGCCAGACGCCGGACGTGCCGTCGATCATGCCGCACCGAGCGGGCAGAACACGCCGTGCGTCGGACACCGAGCGGGTTCGAAACGTCGTCGGGGCGGCGTGAGCGTGACAGATCGTGCACGCTCAGAAGAGAGCCCTGCGACAGGGACGCCGGGGCGTCGCGAGCGTGACAGATCTTGCACGCTCGCGGGAGCGCTCGACACCGACGGGCAGCCGGAAGACGGGCCCCGTGACGACCAGGGGCCAGTGCCGGCGGGGCCGAGCGGCTAGGACGCGCGGGTGGCCCGGCGGGCGGCGAGCTCGTCGGCGGGATCGGCAGCCGGGGTCGCGTCGAGCTCGACCAGGGAACTCTCGACCTCGCGCAGGACCTTGCCGACGGCGATGCCGAACACGCCCTGGCCGCGGGACACCAGGTCGATGACCTCGTCGTCCGAGGTGCACAGGTAGACCGACGCACCATCGGACATCAGCGTCGTCTGGGCCAGGTCGGACACGCCGGACTCGCGGAGCTGGTTCACCGCGGTGCGGATCTGCTGCAGCGAGATCCCGGTGTCGAGGAGTCGCTTGACGAGCTTGAGCACGAGGATGTCGCGGAAGCCGTAGAGCCGCTGCGATCCGGAACCGGCGGCGCCGCGGATGGTCGGCTGCACGAGCTCGGTGCGGGCCCAGTAGTCGAGCTGGCGGTACGAGATGCCGGCTGCTCGGGCGGCGACGGTGCCGCGGTAGCCGTTCTGCTCGTCGTGCTCGGGGAGACCGTCGGTGAAGAGCAGGCCGAGGTCGTACCGAGTCATCTCGGACTCGGTACCGGGGGTGTCAGTCCCACTCATGTGCATGCCTTCCACGACGTTCGAGCTCTCACCAGAAGGTTCAACGACGGGTTGAGAGTTGTTCCGAGGTCCACGGTAGCGACTCGGGCAGCGTCTGCCCGGCACATCCGCACCGGCGCGTCCGGCGTGTCGAGGATACGCCCCGACCACCGACGGTCGACAGGGGTCACCCGCGCGCTCGGAGTCGCCCGGCGGACGCTCATGCGTCGAGTCGGCCGATCGCCGCGCGGACCAGGTTGGACCGGACGACCTCGAGCTGTCCGGCGATCTCCCGCGCGAGCTCCGTCGCCTTCGCCCGCGAGGTGGCATCGCCCCGGCGGGAGACCGGCATGAGCGCGGACTCGATCAGCCCGACCTCGCGCTCGACGACCCCGCGCATCGTGCGCAGGTGTCGCGGCTCGATCCCGGTGCGCTGCAGCTCGACGAGGGCCTTCAGCACGGCCACGGCATCGTCGCCGTAGGTGTCCGCAGCGGGAAGCAACGACGCGGAGACCGCGTCGTTCAGGAGCATCGGTGAGGCGCCCGCGGCACGGACGGTCTCGTCGCGGGTGTACCGGCGCTCACGACCCAGGATGGACGGCTTCGGGGCGTCGCCACCACCGGGCAGGACGGGTTCGCGACCGGCATCGAGGTCGGCGAGGTAGTCCTTGATGACCTTGAGCGGCAGGTAGTGGTCGCGCTGCAACCCGAGCACGATGCGGAGCCGCTCCACGTCGGCCGCCGAGAACTTCCGGTAGCCGCTCGCGGTGCGGATCGGCGTGACGAGCTCCCGTTCCTCGAGGAAGCGGAGCTTCGAGCTCGACAGGTCGGGGAACTCGGGCTTCAACCGGGCGATGACCTGCCCGATGGTGAGCAGGTCCGGTACCGCAGCACCGGCCCGGGCTGCGGCGGACCGCGCAGCCACTACGCGGTCGCCAGGCGCGCCAGGTCGACCCGGGATGCGTAGAACGTCAGGCGGAACTTGCCGACCTGCACCTCGGCACCGTCGGTGAGCAGCGCCTCGTCGATGCGCACACCGTCGAAGTAGGTGCCGTTCAGCGACCCGTTGTCCTTGACGCTGAAGGCCGTGCCGTGGCGCAGGAACTGCGCGTGCTTGCGGGACACGGTGACGTCGTCGAGGAAGATGCTGGCGTCGGGGTGTCGACCGGCCGTCGTGACGTCCGAGTCGAGGAGGAACCGCGCGCCGACGTTCGGGCCACGCCGGACCACCAGCAGCGCCGAACCCGAGGGCAGGGCGTTGATCGCCTCGCGCTCCTCGGTCGAGACACCGGACTCGGCCGTCAGGGCCGTCCCCATGTCCATGCTGAAGGTCAGGGTGGTGTCGACCAGCCGCTGTTCCGGAGTCTTCTGACCGCCCGGCTGCGGTACCACTGGCTCTGGCATCGTGGACCTCCTCCTCTTGGCGCACCAGCGTATCGGAAACGGGTGACCTCGCGGGAGCCCCGAACGGGGCTGGGGACAACTCGGGAGCACGCGCACAGCGAACACACCGACGCGACCCAGCTCACGGACGGGAGGCACGGGGCGGGCCTGCACCGTGCCTCCAGTCCGGAACGTGGTCGCGGGAGTGCGCGATCAGGGCGCGGGCGTCGCCGTCGCGGTGGCTGACGGAGCCGGCTCCCCAGAGGCGAGCCCGTCCAGTATCCGGCGCACCTCGGCGTCCTTCAGCCGTACCCAGGGCGACCCGTCCGGGTCGCTCGTCGACGCCTCGGGGCTGTCGCCCGTGTTCCACCACTTCGACTGGTAGGGGATCCCCTGGAACAGGACGCGCGCTCCCGTGTCGTACTGCGTGGTTCCCGACCACGCGGCGTAGGCCCCTGCGGGCAGGGTGAGCGGTTCCACGGGCTTCTCCCCCGGCAGGACCGGTCCGATGATCTGCCACGGCGTCTCGTACGCGCTGAGCACCGGGTCGTCGGGCAGGTCGCCCGACGTCCACCACTTCGCCCCGTAGACGTTGTGGTGCCACACCACCTTCGTGCCCTCGAGGTACGAGGCGTCCTGGTCCCAGACCGGGTAGGGACTGGTCTTCGGGTCGTCGGTGGGCTGCTCGGTCGCGGACGGCTCGGCCTCGGTCACGTCGGAGGCCGCCGCGACGATCCCGCCGCCGAAGCCCTTGCCGAGCACGTCGGCGAAGAGCACCCCGTGCTGGTCGACCCCGGAACACGAGTTCGACACGGTCGACAGGTTGACGTAGTTCGAGCCGCACGTGGTGTCGCGGTTGAGCGACCACATCGACATCCGGCCCAACCCGCGGTCACGCGCCCAGGCGTTGAGCTTCCGGGCGTCCGTGAGCGAGAACACCTCGTCACGGACGTCGTTCTGCCCGATCATCGGGGTCGCACCGACCTTGTGCCAGAGCGTGCTGTCGCCGAGGGGCGTGCCCGCGCGCTGGTACAGGACACCGAGCTGCCGCTGGACCTCCAGCAGCGCCTGCACCGACGCCGAGTACATGCTCTGGCTCGACCCCTTCGCCTCGCCGTAGTCCATCGTCATGGCGTTGACACCGGCGAGGTCCACACCGGCGGCGAGGAACTGCGCCACGGCGGTCGTGCCGTCGGACGTCAGGCCCGAGGGCGCTGCCGGCAGGGTGAGCCAGACCGCGAGCGGGTGGCCGGCTGCCCGGCGCTCGTCCTGCAGCGCCGCGACCGCCTTCGCGCGACGCTCCCCCGCGGCGCGGTTCGTGAGGTCGTCGCCCTCGACGTCGTAGTCGACGGTCGACAGGTCGTAGCGGTCCACGACCTTCCGGTAGGCACCGAGGAGGTCGGACGCCTTCGTGCAGGTGGTGGCGAGCTCGTCGTTGGCCAGGCCGCCGAACGACACGCCGACCTCGCCGTGCTGCTGCTGCAGGCGGGCGACGCGGCGGTCGAGGTCGAGCTGGTCCGCCGCACCCTGCAGTGAGTAGTAGGACCCCCACGTCGGCGAGCAGGCGTCGTCGTGGTCGGCGACGACGAAGGACAGCATGACGTTGCGTCCCTTCGCCGACTTGACGTCCTCGAACGCGAAGGCCGGCGTCGCGGTGACGTCCGTGTAGGCCGCGAACCACGCCGGCTCCCGCTCGGTCGCCTGGGCCGCGTGCCAGCGGTCGAAGCCGGCGTACCCGGCGACCGAGACGGCGGCGGCGACCACGACCGCGATGGTGACCCGGACCGGGGAGAGTCGTCTCGTCGTCGACATCAGGCTGCGCTCCGTTCCTGGCGGGGGCCGGCCGAGCCGGTCTGGGTGGTGGACGAGATCGGGCGGACGTCGGCCGCACCGACGACGTCGGCGTCGTGGCGGACGGGCAGGTTGCCGCCGCCGTGGCCGAAGTACAGGACCGCGTGCCAGTCCTCGGTGACCGGCTCCGGGACGGGACGGACACCGCCGCGACGACGTCCGTGCCGACGGTCGGCACGAGCAGCACGGCGGACGGCACGACGGGCCGCGCGCGCCGACGGGTCGTAGTACATCCAGCGGGTGGCCCACAGCCAGAGGTCGACCACGGAGTTCCACACGCCGATGTAGGCGACGATCGCGTAGGTGGCGAGGAGGGCGTTGAAGGCGGCGAAGACCGCGTTCCCCCAGTTCTGCGCGCCGTAGTCGCGGACGAAGGTGAAGACCGAGAACGCGACGATCGCGTAGGGCGCGAGGACGTAGAGCGCCGGCGAGGCGGTGCGGTCCCGCACCTTCGGCGTCCGGGCGAACGGGATCTTCTTCGCCGTCAGGGCCTGCTGGATGCTCTTGAGCACGCCCGCGACGTTCACCGGCGTGAGGATGAGGTTGAAGCCGTAGATGCGGAAGACGTCCGTGCGCTTGTACCCGCAGTACTTCAGGTCGCTCGACAGCAGCCAGAAGTAGGGCAGCGCGGCGAGGAGCACCATCGGGCTGAGCAGGCGCGAGTCGTACGGGTACGCGAGCAGGAAGACGAGGCCGAACGACGCCCAGGTGATCGACGCCATGTAGTTGACGCGGAGCGCCATCTCGACGAGACCGACCCGTTCGCCACGGGCCCGGCGCTCGCGGACCTGCCGGACGTACTTCGGCAGGATGAGGAGCCCCCCGTTCGCCCAGCGGCGGCGCTGGACGACGAGCGACCCGAAGTCCGGGGGCGTCGCGCTGTACGAGAGCCGCTCCGGGTAGTTCACGAGCGTCCAGCCGTGCATGCCCAGGTCGACGCTCGACTCGGTGTCCTCGATCACGGTGCGGTCCTGCACGTAGCGCTTCACCTCGAAGCCGCCGACGGTCTCGACCTCCTCGATGTCGCGGAGCGCCTGGGTGCGGATGACGGCGTTCGCCCCGACCCAGAAGGTGGCGTCGTAGCGGGACATCCCCTGGTGGAGGATGTGCTGGATGTCGGTGGTGGCCCCCGCGAGCCGTTCGATGCGCGTGGCGGCACCGCGGAAGGACGAGTACGGGGTCTGCGTCACCGCGACCCGGGCGTTCTCCGGCTGCTCGAGGAAGTAGACCAGGCGCAGGCAGTAGTCGCGGAGCAGCACGGAGTCGGCGTCGAGCGTCAGGAGGTAGTCCGAGGCCGGCACCACGAGGTCGGCCGCTGCCGGGTCGGCGACGGTGCGCAGGACGGTGCCGGACGCGGTCTCGTCGAACGCGTACGCCCCACCCATCAGGCCGATGTAGGCGTTGAGGTTCATCGCCTTGTTGGCCTCGTCGGACAGGTTCACGTACCGCTTGCGCTCGAAGGTGGTGAGCTCGGCCGTGAAGGTCCACGCGAGGCGGCGCTGCAGCTCGAGCGCCCGGGCGGAGGTCACCTCGCTGAAGTCCTGCCCGAGTGCGACGGCATCGGCGATCGCGGCCTCCAGCGCCTCGGCGGTGAGGCGGAACTCGTCGGCGAGCCCGACGAGCACCTGGTCGTGGAAGAAGCGGTCGACGTGGTCGGCGACCTCGTGCTCGCGGGCGTTCCGACGGAGCCACGCGTCGGCCCAGCGGTGGTGCTCGACGAGGGTCCGGAGGGCGTGCGTGCTGGCGAACGGTGCCGCGTCCGCCTCGACCTCGGCGGAGAACAGCGCCTCCTGGAACCGACGCGAGGGGGCATCGAGCTGCGCCTGGATGCGGCCCGCGACCGCTCGGGTGCGCTCGAGCTTGTCGAGCGTCGCCGGGTCGGACGGGAAGGGGGCGTCGTCGACCAGCAGGACGATCCGCAGGGACGGGTACTCCTGCAGCGCCGCCGACCAGAGGGTGGTCGCGACGACGTCGGGCTCCTCGGCGTAGCTCGGCACGAGGACGGTCACGGGGGCGTCGTGGCCGGTCGCGAAGTGCCGGTCGAGCTCGGCGCGCGGGACGCGGACGTGGGTCGCGAAGCGCTCCATCGCGCCCTGGCGGGCCACCAGGTGCATGAGCGCGGAGAACGTCAGGAAGGTGACGACCACGAGGTACGAGACGGCCTCGGTGGTGAAGCGGAAGCTCTCGGTGCCGTAGTCGAGGAACTGGCGGATCACGGTGTAGACGACGTACGCCAGCCAGAAGGCGATGGTCAGGATGATCGCCACGCGTCCGGACACGAGCTTGCGGTCGGAGGGGCGTGCGTGCAGGGTGTCGAGCGGACGGGTCCGGCGCTCGGCCCCCCACTGACGACGGCGCATCGGTGCGCCGGCAGACGGTTCGGGCATGGCAGTCCTTCGTTCCTTCCGGACCAGCGCTCCGTCGGGTCGGGCGCTGTCGGGGGTCCGGTCGGTCGGGACGACGGTACGAGGGATCGCGCCGGACGCCGACACCCGTACGGGGGGTCCGGGCGGTTGTGTGCGGGATCACGCAGCCGCGTGCGGCATCGCGTGGCCGCGGCGCGGATCCCCGCACGGGCCGTCGGGTCGAGTCGGTCGGCGCCGCCGCATGCTGCCGTCGGCCGACGGACGGACGGCAGGTGCCCCCTCGCGACGCCACCACGTGACGGACGGGAGGCGCGGCACCGGCCCGCACCGCGCCTCCCGTCCGCCGCGGCGCCCGTTTCGTGCACCCGTTCCTTCCCAAAACGGGTGGGATGCCTTGCGGGAACGGGCGTACCTGGTGTTCCAGGACGACCAGGTGTGCCCGGAACGACCAGGTGTGCCCGGAAGGACCAGGTGTGCGCGGAACGACGGGGTGCGCCTGGAAGGACCAGGCACGACCGGGACTGTGCGGCGCCTACCGCCCGCGGGCGAGCAGCCAGAGCAGGTAGGGCGCGCCCACGACACCCGTGACCACGCCGACCGGCAGCGCGTTGCCGGGGATCGCGAACTGCGCGACCAGGTCGCTCGCGAGGGTGACGACCGCACCGACCGCGGCGACCGCACCGAGCGCGACGCGACCGTTGCCGACGAGGCGGCGCGCGATCGGCGCGGCCATCAGCGCCACGAACGCGACCGGACCGGCCGTCGCGACCGCACCCGCGGTCAGGCCGACGGCGGTGAGCAGCAGGAGCACCTTCGCCCGGTCGGGGCGGAGGCCGAGGGCGGCGGCCACCTCGTCGCCGAGCGCGAGGACCGTCAGGCGCCGGGACTGCGCGAGGGCGGCGGCGAGGAGCACGACGACGGCGACCGCGAGGATGCCGACGAGCGTCCGGTCGACGGCGTTCAGGCTGCCGGAGAGCCAGAGGAGCGCGGTGCCCGCCTGCTGGACGGTGCCCGCGGTCAGCATCCAGCCGGTGATGCTCAGGCAGATCGCGGCGACGCCGATGCCGACCAGGACGACCCGGTTGCCGGTGATGCCACGACGCCAGGAGAGCAGGGCGATCACGAGCGCCACGAGCACGGCGCCGACGACCACGGACCCGAAGAGCACGCCGCCGCTCGCCCCGACGAGCACGATCGCGGTCAGCCCGGCCGCGCTCGCGCCCGAGGTGATGCCGATGACGTCGGGGCTCGCGATCGGGTTGCGGACGACGCTCTGCACGATGCCGCCGGCCGCACCGAGGGCCGCCCCGACCAGCACGGCACCGGCGACCCGGGGCCCGCGGAGCTGCCCGACCACGAAGTCCGAGACGGTGTCGCCGTGGCCGACCAGGGCGCCGGCGACCTGCAGCGGCGAGAGCGGGATCTCCCCCACCCCGAGCCCGACGAGCACGAGGGCGACCAGGAGCACGAGGACCGCGCCGAGCACGGCGAGCTCGCGGCGGACCGCGGTCACAGGCCGGTCACCACCCGCGACCGCACCAGCCAGATGAAGACGGGTGCGCCGATGAGCGCGGTCACGATGCCGACCTGCAGCTCCCCCGGGTACGCGACGACCCGGCCGATCACGTCGGCGACGAGCAGGAGCGCGGGTGCGACGAGGGCGGACAGGAGGATCGTCCAACGCTGGTCGGGTCCGCTCAGCCGGCGGACGGCGTGCGGGACGGCGAGGCCGACGAACGCGATCGGACCGGCGGCCGCCACCGCCGACCCCGCGAGCAGGACCGTCACGATGCCGCCCACGACACGGACGAGGACGACCCGCTGGCCGAGCGACGCGGCGAGCTCGTCACCGAGCGCGAGGGTGTTGAGGGAGCGTCCGAGCCCCGCGGCGACGACGAGCCCGACGAGCACGGGGACCGCGACGACACCGGCGGTGCCGAGGTCCTTCCCGGCGAGCGCACCGACCTGCCAGAAGCGCAGCTGGTCGAGCAGGCTCTGGCTCGACACGAGGACCGCCGTCGTGATCGACGACAGGGCTGCGGCGACGACCGCCCCGGCGAGCGCGAGCCCGACCGGCGACAGGCCGCGACGGGCGACGGCGGCGATGCCGTAGACGAGCAGTGCCGCGAGTCCGGCACCGACGAAGGCGAACGGCAGGTAGGCGGCGGTCCCGCTGATGCCGAACACCGCGATGCCGACGACGACGGCGAGGGCCGCTCCCGCGTTGATGCCGAGGATGCTCGGGTCGGCGAGCGGGTTCCGGGTCACCCCCTGCATCACGGCGCCGGCCACCCCGAGCGCGGCGCCGGCCAGCAGCCCGACGATCGTGCGCGGCACACGGTTGCCGAGGACGATGAGACCCACCTCGTCGTCCCGGTGCGGGTGCAGGACGACGTCGAGGACGGTCCCGAGCGGGATCGGGCGCGAGCCGAACGCCACGGAGAGCGCCACGGCCACCACGAGCACGGCGACCCCGAGCAGCGCCGCCCCGACGAGGCGGGACCGCGTGGCGGGTGCCGGGCGGGGCCGGACGGCGGGGGTGACGGGTGAGGACGCGCGCATGGGAGGTGCGGCAAGCCTAATCCCGCACCTCGTTCGGCGGCTCCCGAGGAAGCCCGGAGCAGCCACAGGGCCCGTTCATAGGGTCGTCTTGGGTTCGGCTCCTGTACTGGTCTCCGTCGACACCCGACCGGGTCGTCGAGGAGCACACCGCCACCCCCGGGTGGTCGAGGGACGACCGGAGAGCACCGATGAACGAGAACCCCGCCGACGACCAGCGCGCGACCGACCGCCCCGGCTGGGAGGCCCCGCACGCCGACCGCGACACCCTCCGCCCCGCCTACGCCTTCGACGGCAGCGGCCCGTGGCTGTACGGCACCGACGGCTCGGGGCCGTACGCCTACACCCCGGACGGCCGTGGCCCCTACCTGGTCGGCAGCGCGGCCCTCGGCGGGACGACCGGCACGACCGGTACCGCGCACACGGCCACCGGCCCCACCGCTTGGGGCTGGACCTCGGGCGCTGCTGCCGCGAACCACCCCGCGGCGAAGCGACCGCGGCGGCTCGGACTCGTCATCGGCTCCGGTGTCGCGGCGCTCGCGATCATCGGCGCGGCCGGCGGCACGGCGCTCGGGCTGTCCTCGCAGGGCACCACGACCACGTCGAGCCAGTCGCAGGGCACGACGACGCTGCCCGGCGGCGGCTCCGGCACGAGCGGCGGCACGAACGGCTTCACCGTCCCCGGGTACGGGAACGGCTCGGGCGGCGACGGCACCAGCGGCAGCGGCAGCTCCGGCACGGGCACGGGCACGCAGACCGCTGCGACCCCGGCGACCGCCGCGCAGAAGAAGGGCATCGTGACGATCGACACCGTGATGAACTACGACACCTCGTCGCAGGCCGCGGGCACCGGCATGGTCCTCACCTCGGACGGCTTCGTCCTGACGAACAACCACGTCGTGCAGGGTGCGACGAGCATCAGGGTCACCGACGAGACGACCGGCAAGCAGTACCAGGCCGAGGTCGTCGGCACCGACGCCACGCACGACGTCGCGGTGCTGAAGCTGCAGGACGCATCCGGCCTGTCCACGGTGACGCTCGACGACGACGGCGAACCGTCGACGGGTGACGCCGTGACCGACGTCGGCAACGCGGAGGGCACGGGCAACCTCGTCGCCGCCGCGGGCACGGTCACGGCGCTCGACCAGGACATCCAGGTGCAGAGCGAGTCCGGCACGGGCACCGAGTCGCTGCAGGGCCTGATCCGGGTCGCCGCGCAGATCGTCCCCGGCGACTCCGGCGGTCCGGTCCTCGACAGCGAGGGTGAGGTCGTCGGCATGGCCACCGCGGCGTCGTCCGGGTCCGCCGAGGTCACCGGGTACGCGATCCCGATCACGACCGCGAAGGCGATCGCCGACAAGATCCTCGCCGGAGAGTCCTCGGACACCGTCACGATCGGCCTGCAGGCGTTCCTCGGCGTCCAGGTCGGATCGAGCGCGACCACGCAGACCACCGCGGGGGTCCCGGTCGCCGGGACCGTCGACGGCTCGGGTGCGGCAGCGGCGGGTCTGGTCGCCGGCGACACGATCACGAGCATCGACGGCACCGCCGTCACGAGCAACGACGCGCTGACGTCGGCGATCCGCTCGCACGCCGTCGGCGACCGCGTGCAGATCGGCTACACCGACGCAACGGGCGCGGCGCACACCGTCACCGTGACGCTGACCGCAGGCCCCGCCGCCTAGCGAGCAGCGCCAGCGAGCGGCAGCAGGGGCAACGACGTCAGCCCAGCAGCGCCCGCACGAGGGACCGGTACACGTTGGCCGGGGAGTCGGACCGGAAGGCCGTCTCCCCGGCCTCCGTGCGTCCGATCCGCGCGAAGCCGATCCCCTCGGCGTGCACGACGACGACCGGCGTCGGTCGTCCCGGCCGACGGATCGACGAGACCGTCCACGGCGCCGCCCAGAAACGGGCGAGCCGGGGGTCGGCCTCGGCGACGGCCGCCGGCAGGTCGGGCGCGGTCCCGGCGTCACCCGTCCTGCGGGACAGAAGGTCGGCGTTGAGCGCCCCCGTGCGGAAGGGGAAGGTCCACGACGGGCGGATGCCGAGCCTCCCGGCCGCCAGCGCGACCACGCGCTCGACCGGCAGACGGGCGACGGTGCCGCCCGTCTGGTCCGTCCCGTCCACGACGGTCTCCGACCAGGCCTGGAGGCGCGTGGTCCGTCCGTCGGGCAGTCGCTGCTCCAGGGTGACCGGCTGGGTGTCGTCGCCCCACGGGGCGATGAGCTCCTGCGTGGGCTCGGGGAGCGTCCCGAGGCGGCCGACGAGCCCCGTCTGCACGAGTTCGCGCCCGGCGGGCGAGCGCAGGAGCATCGGGTCCCACCGGCGTCCGGCCAGGCTGCGGAGGGTCCGGAGCGCATCGGCTCCGAGGTGCGTGCCGTCGAGCTGCGGGACCGGCACGGCGACCGGCAGCGTCTCGAGCTCGCGCTGCGGGCGGGACGGTGCGGGCTCCGTCGCGCGGACGGACTCGAGCACGGCCGAGACCAGGTCGTCGGTCTCGAGCATCCGGGCGAGCGGCCGCTCGATGGTCAGGTCGACACGGTGCCGACCGGTGACGAAGAGCAGGTGGGCACCGGCGACGTCGCCCTCCTCGTCGGGGCGGACGTACTCGACCAGGCGGGCCGGCGCACCGGCGGTCGTCCACGGGTCGCAGCCGATGAGCCGCAGGCCGTCGACCGATCCGGGCAGGCGCTCGAGCAGGCTGGTGTGCTCCTCGGCGATCGTCCGTTCCGAGGGGCGGGAGCGGACGGTCAGCACGACGTCGTCACCGGTCAGGCGGAGGTCGGCCTGCGGGGCGTCCTCGCGGCGCCAGCGGTCGGGACGACGGAGGGTCAGGCGGGAGGTTCGGTCCTCGGTGCCGAGCGGGACGGGGACGGCCATGGGTCGAGGCTACGTGGCGGCGCCTGCGGGGACGGCGACGGCTCGCCGGTGATGAGCGCCGCCGGGATGCGACGGGCCACGGGGGCTGCGGCCGTGCCGTGCCGTGCCGTGCCGTGCCGGTCAGCGTCGGCGTGGGCGGGGCGCAGGTGGTGGGGGCACCGGCTTCGCAGCGACGACGTCGGCGAGCAGGACCTCGACGGGTCCTCGCCGGGTCTCGATCGTCAGCGTGTCCGCGGTGCGTGCGATCAGCGTGCCGAGGGCGTCCTGCGCGCCGTCCCCGACCCGTGCCCGCACCACGAGCCGGTCGCCGAGCGACGCGTCGCGCAGCACGCCGAGCGCCAGCGCTCGCGCCAGGGCGTCCTGCCCACCGGGAGCGCCACCGATCGGGGGCCGGCCGTCGGGGGCCTGGCCGTCGGGGAGCTGTCCGTCGGGGTCCGGCTGCCGCGGTTCCTGCACGGGTCGAGCGTAGGGGCTGCTCGCAGGGCCGGTCCGCCTAGGGTGGTGGGATGGAGAAGGCGCGCGTGGACAGCTGGATCTGGGCGGTGCGGATCACGAAGACCCGCTCCGCCGCGACCAACGCGTGCAAGGCCGGGCATGTCCGGGTCAACGGTGAGCGCGCGAAGCCGGCGCAACCGATCGGCCCCGGGGACGAGGTCCGGGTCCGCCAGCACGGGTTCGACCGCGTGGTCGTCGTCCGGGGCATCATCCTCAAGCGCACGAGTGCGATCGAGGCGGCGAAGCACTTCGAGGACCGGACCCCGCCCCGACTCCCCCGCGAGGAGGCCGGCTTCGTCCCGACCCGCGACCGCGGTGCCGGGCGTCCGAGCAAGCGGGAGCGTCGCGACCTCGAGAAGCTCCGCGGCTACTGACGGGTCTGCGTGACGTACCGGTCGAGGACGACCTCGAAGTGGTCGGCCTCGACCGTGACCGGCTCGCCGGTCCACGGTGCTTCGAGATGACCGTCATCGTGCTCGTCGAACCCGCGGAGCGCCCGGCCAGAGGGGATGCGCTGCACGCCGACGCGCGTTCCGTGCTCGGTGACCGCGAAGAGCGCCACGATGCGTCCGCGGAGCTCGACGATGCCGTCCGGGGTCTCGTGGTGTCGGGACTCGTCGTAGCGCGGGCCCGGCCCGAGAGCCGTGAACGACGCGACGGTGTCGAGTTCGTGTGCCGGGCCGCAGCACTCGTGCTCCCAGCCGCCGACCTCGACGACGACCTCCTCACGCATCAGACGAAGCGGACGGTCTGCTGCAGGCGGTCGCGGATCTCGAACACGTCGACGGAGCCCTCCGGGGAGAACACCCCGTTCAGGACCTGCCCGAGGGCGCTCCGTCGGACCACGAGCGCGGTGGGCTTCCGCGCCGGGCCGACGACCTGGACGTCCTCGTCGACGGCGGAGTCCGGGACGACCATCAGGCGCCCGGTGAACTTGACACGGGTCTGCTTCTGCACCGCCCGGGCCGCCCGCACGAGTTCCTTGACCGGGCGCTCCCCCGGCGCGAGGGTCTCGCCGGCGATCTCCCCGTGCTCGACGCGCACCGGCGCACCCCAGTCGATCGACTCGACGGCCCAGAGCCCGCTCGGGGTGAGGACCGCGTGGTCGAGCTTGCCCTCGGCACCGGCGTCGAGGTCGTGCCACACGGACACGCCGATGCCCATCTCGGACACGATCGCCGCCGTGGCTTCCTCGGCCAGGGCCTCGGCGAGCAGCCGTCGGATGTGGCGAGGCGCCGAACGCACCAGCGCGGGGTCGTACGGGTCCTCGATCGGGTCGCCGAGGCCGACCCACTCGCGCTCGGCCTGCAGGAAGACCTCGCGGGACCGACCTCCCGGGTGTCCGTGCGAACGCGCCCGGGGCCGGGAGTCGCGCCGGGCCGTCGGGGGTGCGAACGTGCCGTCCTCGTCGTGCGCCCACACCGAGGAGCCGGACGGGGTCCGGGGTGCCGAGGCGCGCGAACCCGCGTCGTACGCCCGCCGAGCGGCCGGCGTCCCGATGCGCTCCCATGCGATCTGCACCTGACGGAAGCGCCGGGCGTCACCGCCGAGGTCGGGGTGCGTCTCGCGGGCGGCCCGACGGTAGGCGCGACGGAGTTCGTCGTCGTCGGCGGTCGCGGGGACGCCGAGGACCTCGTACGGGGTGGCGTCGGCCGGGCTGTCGGTCATGGCCCTGCGACACTACCGGCTGCAGGATCAGAGTCCGCCGCGCGTGCGCTGGGAGCTGCCGGGAGGCGCGGTGCACGTCCGGCGCGTGCGTTGCGTGCGCGAGACGCCGGCGTCTGTGCGGGACGCCGCGGTTCGACGAGCCGGTTCCCTGCCCGAGACGCCGGCGTCCGCCCGAGACACCGCGGTTCGACGAGCCGGTTCCCTGCCCGAGACGCCGGCGTCAGGGCGAGACGCCGTCCGCCGGCCGAGACGCCGTGGGATCCGGCGGCGTCTCGGTGGCTCGGCGGAGTCTCGCGTCGACGCCGGCGTCTCGTGTCGCCGCTGTGTCTCGGTGAGGTGGCGATGTCTCGCGTCGACGCCGGCGTCTCGCGTGCAGGGCGGCGCGTGGCGTCCCGCGCTGCGGTCGCGGCGCGACCGGCGTCAGGCCGCGGTGACGGCGGTGTGGATCGCGTCGGCGTGCGACTCGATCCACGCGACGTCGGCGCGGTACAGGTCGGCGTGCCCGTGCTCCAGGTCGCTGAGGAACTTCGGGTTCCCGGCGGCGGCCTCGGTCTCCATCGTCGTGACGAGGGCGACGAGCGACGCGGTCATCGTCTCGACGAGCACCCCACGGGAGCGGTCGTCGAGCCCGTAGGCGCGGCAGAACTCCGCCGCCCGGTCGAGGCGCTCGTCGAGTCCCGGCGCGGTGCTCCCCTCGACGAGCCCGGTGGTGAACGGCGCGAAGCGGTAGACGGCACTCGCGACGTCCCAGACCCGTGGCCCGGGGTGTGCGGTGTCGAAGTCGATGAGACCGACGGCAGCGATGCCGTCGTACACGCAGTTGTACGGCGCGAAGTCGCCGTGCACGATCGTCTCGACCGGCAGCCGTCCGGCCTGCGACCAGACGTCGACCGCGTCGTCGCGCGGGTAGCTCGCCGCGACGTCGTGGTACTGGCGGAGCAGCCTCGCGGACGTGACGAGGGCCGCCTCGCTCGCGATCTCGGTGCTCCACGGGTAGTTGCCCGCCGTGCCCGGCACGAAGGTCACGGTCTCGACGGCGTCGCCGACGGCGATCGGTTCCGGTGCCGCGACGAAGCGCTGCTCGTGCAGGTGCGCGAGCAGCCGGTGCACCGTCGGCGTCCAGGGCCCCGCGGGGCGGTGGACGCGGTCGTCGGCTCTGGTGACACGCTCCATCGTGACCTCCTGATCAGTACGTCTCCGTTGACGTGAGGGTCAGCGTAGCGACGGCGGGTGGGGAATGTCTCGATCCGGTCACGAACGCCGTGTGACGTTCTCGCTCCGCAGCGGATGCAACCTTGCATGCAAGGCGTAGGATCGGCTGCCGTGAGCGACACCAGCAGCGAGGCACCCGCAGCCGTCCGGGCCTACGAGCACATCAAGCGGGCGATCGTCCGCGGTGACCTGCCCGGCGGCGCCGCGATCAGCGAGAACGCGCTCTCCCAGGAGATCGGCGTCTCGCGGACACCGGTGCACGAGGCGTTCCTGCGCCTGGCGGCCGAGGAACTCATCCTGCTCGGCGCCCGCCGGGGCGCCGTCGTGCGCCCGATGTCCCCGAACGAGGCGGCGGACGTGCTCGAGATGCGAGAGGCGATCGAGTCGACCGCGGCGACCCGCGTCGTCACCGACGGCCGGGTGACGGAACTGGCACCGCGCCTCCAGGCCGAGCTGGCGGAGCAGGAGGCGGCGGTGGCCGCCGGGGACGTCGACCGCTTCGTCGAGCGCGACGCGGCGTTCCACGGCGCCGTCGTCGAGGCGTCGCGGAACGCGATCGCCGTCCTCTTCGCGCGGACGCTGGGCGACCGTCAGCAGCGGCTCCGGCACCAGCTGATGCGGCTGCGGCCGGAGCAGCTGCAGGCGTCGCTCGACGACCACCGGGCACTCGCCGCCGCCCTCGACGACGGGGACGCCGAGCGGTACGCCGCGGTCCTCCGCGCCCACGTCGCCTCGCACCGGGGTGCACTGTGAGCGGCGCGACCGGGAGCATCCCGACCACCGGGGCCGTGTCGACGCCGACGAGCCGGGTGGCCCCGTGGGCGATGGTCTGGGGTGCGGTCTTCGTGTGCTCGTGGGGCGGCAACCAGTTCTCGCCGCTGCTGCTCATGTACGAGGAGCGGGCGCACTACTCGTCCCTGCTCGTCAACGCCTTCCTCGGCGTCTACGTGCTCGGGCTCGCACCCGCGCTGCTCGTCGCCGGGTCGCTCTCCGACCGGCACGGGCGGAAGCCGCTCATGCTCGTCGGGATCGGCGCCGCGGTCGTCGGCAGCGGGCTCCTGGCACTCGGACCGCTCGGGCCCGGGTTCCTGGCGGCCGGACGGCTGTTCTCCGGCGTCACCGTCGGCATCGCCATGGCGGTCGGCAACAGCTGGGTGAAGGAGCTCTCGCAGGGCCGGTACGACCCGTCGGCGGACACCGGGTCCGGTGCACGGCGGGCATCCCTGGCGTTCACCCTGGGGTCCGGGATCGGGGCGCTGGTCGCCGGGGCGATCGCGCAGTGGGGGCCGGTGCCCGAGGTCACGCCGTTCCTCGTGCACGTCTGCGTCGCGGCGCCGTTCGCCCTCGTCGTGTGGCGGGCGCCGGAGACCGCGGTGCACGGCGGTCTGGCCGGGCCGTGGTGGCGGCAGCTCGCGATCCCGAGCGCCGGGCACCGCCGGTTCACCCGGGTGGTCGTCGTCGCGGCGCCGTGGATCTTCGGCTCCGCCGCGATCGGCTACGGGTACCTGCCGACGCGGCTCGCGGGGGCGACCGGTCCGTGGGGACTCGTGTTCGCCACCGCCGCGACCGTCGTGGCGCTCGGGGTGTCGAGCGCCGTGCAGCCGTTCGCCAAGCGGGTGCACTCGGTGGCCTCGGCGCGTGGGCTCGTGACCGCGGTCGCCGTGATGACCGTCGGGATCGGGGTCGTGCTCCTGGCCGTCGAGCTGCAGTCGGTGTGGGTCGGCCTCGCGGCGAACGTCGTGATCGGTGTCGGGATGGGGACCGCACTGGTGTCCTCGTTGCTCGAGGTGCAGCGGATCGCCGGGTCGCGCGACCTGGCCGGTCTGACGGGGGCGTTCTACGCGGTGGCGTACAGCGGGTTCCTCGCGCCGGCGGTCATCGCGGCGGTCGTGGGCGGCACCGGGGTGCCGGTCTCGGTGGTCCTGGCCGTCGTGGTCGGGCTCGGGGTGGTGTCGTGGGTGGCGCTGCTGGTGTCGTCGAAGCGGTACGTGCCCGAGGGCTGACGCCATGGCGGGCTCCTGCTCGCCGGGGCGGGCTCCTGCTCGCCGGGGCGGGCTCCTGCTCGCTGCGTCGGGCTACTGCTCGCGGAACCAGCCCGGGCCGCGCACCTCGGCCCCCAGCGCCTCGACGCGGGTCCGGAGCTCCCGGTCCGCCGTCACGACGACGACCGGGACGTGACCGTCGGCGAGCGCCGACCGGGCGGCCTCGACGATCGCGTCGTCGCCGGAGCCCTCGGCACGGACGATCCCGACCGAGGCGCCACCGGTCCCGACCGAGTCGCCGTCGACCCCGGCCGGGGCGCCGGCTACCGCGGACCCCGTCGCGCCGGCGGCTCGTGCCGCACCCTCGAGCACCACCGTCCACCGGGGCCACCACCGTGCGAAGGGCAGCCCGAGCTCCCCCGCGTCCACGCCCCGTGCGGCGAGCGCCGCCACGGACGACAGCAGCCGCTCGGCCGCACCCGCGCGGTCCTTCCACCAGCCGTCCGGCACGCTGCCGACCACGTTCGCCGCGTCGACCACGACGTGCGGGACGGTCCCCATTGCGGCACGCAGCGCCGGCCACGAGGCACCGAAGCCCGGGTGCAGCGGCAGCGCGTCGACCTCGGCGACGGGCACCCACGACAGCGCGAGGCTCTCGCGGTCGGCGATCACCGGCTCGAACGGGGTCCGGGCGCGTCCGACGACGGTCGTGTAGGTCCAGAACCCGAGGTCGAGCACGGCGGCGTGCCGGAGGTCGATGCCGTCCTCGGGCACCCCTGCCTCCTCCGCGGACTCCCGGAGCGCCGCGGTGACGGCGTCCTCGTCCTGGTGCCGAGCTCCGCCGGGGATGCCCCACGTGCCGCCGTGGTGGCTCCACTCGACGCGGTGCTGCAGGAGCACGCGTCCGGCGCCGTCGTCGACGAGCAGGCCGGCCGCACCGAACCGTCCCCAGGCCTTCGTGCCGTCCGGTCCGACGGCCCACGCGTCGCCGGGGTCGCGGGGTCCGGGCGGCGGTCCGGGAGGGGTCACGTCAGGCACCCGTCAACACTGGCACACCGCACCCCCGGTGTGCCCGGAGGAGGTCGTCGGACGTCGTGTACGGTGTCGTCCGAGACACGGGGTGCCGCACCGAGCGGCTGAGATCACACCCGTCGAACCTGCTCGAGCTCGTACTCGCGAAGGGATCGTCCATGCACACCGCTGCGCCCGTACCCGGATCCGCCGGCACCCCGTCCCCGGACTGGCCTGCCCGCACCGCCACGCTGCTCGAGGAGGTGCGCGCCCGCAGCCCCCTGGTGCAGTGCATCACGAACACGGTGGTGCAGAACGTCACGGCGAACGTCCTGCTCGCCCTCGGCGCCTCCGCCGCGATGGTCGACGTCACCTCCGAGGCCGGTCCGTTCGCCCGGGTGGCCGACGCGCTGCTCGTGAACACCGGCACGCCCCACCCCGAGCCGCGTGCGGCATCGGTCGAGGCAGCCACCGCGGCGGTCGACGCCCGTACCCCGTGGGTCCTGGATCCCGTCGCGGTCGGATCGCTCCCGGTCCGCACCGCCCTCGCCCACGACCTGCTCGCGCTCCGACCGACCGTGCTGCGCGGCAACGCCTCGGAGGTCCTCGCCCTGCTCGGCGCCGCCGACGGTGGGCGCGGGGTCGACAGCACCGCCGCCACGGACGAGGCGCGGACGGCCGTGCTCCGGGCGGCGGACGGGAGGCTCGTGGGCGCGGTGGCCGTGTCCGGTCCCGTCGACCTGCTGGTCGCGCCCGGTACCGGTGTGGTGCGGGTCGCGAACGGGACACCGCTGCTGACCCGGATCACCGGTGGCGGGTGCGCGCTCGGCGCGGTGATCGCCGCCTTCGCCGCGGTGACGCCGGACGACCCGGGTGCCGCTGCGGTCGCCGGCACGGTGGTGCACACGGTCGCCGCCGAGCTCGCCGCGCGGGACGCCGGTGGCCCCGGCACGTTCCAGCCGCTGTTCCTCGACCGGCTCGCGTCCCTGACCCCCGACGACGTCGTCCGGGTGGCACGCGTCACCACGGAGTCCGCGCCGTCCCCCGGCACGGAGCCCGCTGCGACGACCACGGGGGTCCGACCGTGAGCGCCCCGACGGACCTCGGCGTCTACCTGGTCACCGATCCGGTGCTCGTCGACCGGCACGGCAGGGGTGTGCTCGGCGTCGTCCGTGCCGCGGTCGACGCCGGCGTGCGGCTCGTGCAGGTGCGGGACAAGCAGGCACCGGTCCGGGACCTCCTCGCCCTGACCGTCGCGGTGGCCGACGCCGTCGGGGACCGCGCGACCGTCGTGGTGGACGACCGGACGGACGTCGCGCTCGCCGCCCGACGTGCCGGACACCGGGTCGCCGGCGTCCACCTCGGCCAGTCCGACCTGCCCGTCGCGGCCGCCCGGGCGCTCCTCGGCCCGGACGCGCACGTGGGACTCACCGCGAACACGCCGGACCACCTCGCGGCCCTCGCGGAGCTCCCCCGCGGCACGGTCGACCTGCTCGGCGTCGGCGTCGTGCACCCGACCGCGACGAAGCCGGACCACCCACCGGCACTCGGCGTCGACGGCGTCGCCCGGATCGCCGGAGCGGCACGAGCGCTCGGGGTGCCGTGCGTCGCGATCGGCGGCGTGACCCTCGACGACGTGGCGCCGCTCCGGGCCGCCGGTGCCGCGGGCGTCGCGGTCGTGTCCGGGATCTGCGCCGCCGCCGACCCGAACGCGGCCGCGACCGCGTACCTCCGCGCGTGGAGCGGGGCATGACCGCCGCGGGGACCGCCGCGGGCTCGACGCCGCCGGTCCGGACCGGACCGACCGGGCTGCTCGTGCCGCGGGTCCTGAGCATCGCGGGCACCGACCCGACGGGCGGCGCCGGACTCCAGGCGGACCTCAAGGCGATCGCGGCGCACGACGGCTACGGGATGGGCGTCGTGACGGCCCTCGTCGCGCAGAACACCCACGGCGTCCGGTCGGTGCACGTCCCCGACGTCGGGTTCCTCCGCGAGCAGCTCGACGCCGTGTCGGACGACGTGGTGGTCGACGGCGTCAAGATCGGGATGCTCGGCACCGTCGAGGTCGTCCGCACCGTCACCGACTGGCTCCGCGCACGCCGCCCGCCCGTGGTCGTCGTCGACCCGGTGATGGTCGCGACGAGCGGCGACCGGCTGCTCGACCGGCAGGCCACGGCCGCGATGGGCGACCTGCTCGCACTCGCCGACCTCGTGACGCCGAACCGTGCGGAGCTGACCGACCTCGTCGCGCTCGCCGGGGGCACGGCCTCGAGCCCCGTCGATGCAGCACGGCTGGTGGCCCGCCGCTGGGACGTGCTGGTGCTCGCGAAGGGCGGGCACGACACCGGCCCGACCGCCGACGACGTGCTCGTCCGACCCGACGGCACCGCGCGCACCTTCCGGGGGCCGCGCGTCGACACCGCCAACACGCACGGGACGGGGTGCTCGCTGTCGAGCGCGGTCGCGACGCTGGTCGCACGGGACGGCGACTGGGAACTCGCGGTGGGCGAGGCGAAGACCTGGCTCACCGACGCGCTCCGCGGTGCCGACGCCCTGCGGGTCGGCACGGGCAACGGACCGGTCGACCACGGCGCCCGCACCCGGGCCGCCCTGCCCCCGGTGACGTGGACGGACCGCTGGTGGGCGGACGTCGCGGAGACCCTCGACGCGACGCTGTCCTGCGCCTTCCTGGTGGGCCTCGCCGACGGCTCGCTCGGACCGGACGTGTTCGCCGGGTACCTCGCGCAGGACGTCCACTACCTGCGGGCCTACGAGCAGCACCTCCGGAGGCTGGCGGCGGCCACGGACGGCGACACTGCAGACGGGGACGCCGCGGCGTTCTGGGCCGCGGCCGCCGCGGGCTGTGCCGACGAGGCACGCGACCTGCACCACCGCCGCCTGGCCGGCACCCACGCCGACGACCCGGTCCACCCGACGTGCGCGGGGTACCTCGCCCACTTGCAGGACGCCGCCGACAGCGGGTCGGTCGGGGTGCTCGCCGCCGCCGTGCTGCCGTGCTTCCGGGTCTACGCCTGGGTCGGCACGCAGCTGGGCCGCGCCCCGGAGGGACACCCCTTCGCGGACTGGCTGGGCGCCTACGGCGACCCGGCGTTCGCGGCGGCGAGCGCCGAGGCGACCGCACGCGTCGAGGCCCTCGCGGCGGCTGCGGACCCGGCCGAGCGAGGGCGGATGGCGCGGGCGCACCGGCGCTCGACCGAGTGGGAGCTGGCGTTCTTCCGGATGCCGACGGAACCAGCGTTCCCGCGGGCCTGACCGCACCACGGCGGTGGACCCGCCATGTGACGGACGGGAGGCGCGGGGCGGGTCCCTGCCGCGCCTCCCGTCCGGTGCTCGCTGCGTCGCGTCAGCGCGCCGCCGGGGCCAGCCGGACCGTCTCGACCGTCAGCGCCCGCCCGTCCACGGTGCCGCGCATCCACGTGAAGTCGGGCTGCCGGCGGCGGTCCGTCGGCGACCCCGGGTTGAGCAGGCGCATGCCCGACGGTGCGACCGAGTCCCACGGGATGTGCGAGTGTCCGAAGACGAGCACGTCGGTCTCCGGGTACGCCGCGTCGGCCCGGCGCTCACGACCGGTCGCCGCTCCGGTCTCGTGCACCAGGGCGAAGCGCAGGTCCTCGACGGTGAACCGCGCGACGAGCGGCAGCCGGTCGTCGAACTCGGGGCCGTCGTTGTTGCCGCGGACGCCCTCGAAGCGGCGGGCCCGTCCCTGCACCGCGTCGAGGGTGGCGAGGTCGACCCAGTCGCCAGCGTGCACGACCAGGTCCGCGGCGTCGACGTCGGCCCAGAGCGCGGCGGGCAGGTCCTTCGCGCGCTTCGGCAGGTGCGTGTCCGAGAGCAGGACGAACGAGGTGGTCACGAGGCCGCGTGACCGGCCCCGCCGGCGTGGTCGTCCGGGGTCGCGCGTGCGGGCATCGGCAGGCCGGCCTCGTCGGCGGCGCCGAGTCGTTCGAGCAGGCCGGCGAGGAGCGCGACGTCGTCGTCCGACCAGTCGGCGAGCCGTTCCACGAGCGCGTCGCGGTGCAGGCGCACCGAGCGGTCGAGTGCGGCGCGTCCGGCGTCGGTCGCCTCGAGCGGCTTCGCGTTACCGGAACCGCCGTCGGTGGTGCGGACGAGACCGGCCGCGAGCAGGCCGGAGAGCTGCCGGGAGATCGTCGACCGGTTCAGCCGCAGGTACCGGGCGATGTCGATGGCCATGCAGCCGGGGTGCTGCACGACGAAGTCGACGAGGGACTGGTCGACGACGCTGAGCACGAGGTCGTCGCCGCGTGCCCGGATGCTCGCGCGGCGGGTGATGCGGGAGAGTTCGGTGTAGGCGCGGCCGATGTCGGTGCCGCGGACGTCGTCGTCGGCGCGGTCGCCGTCGCGGGCCGCTGAGCTCGGGCTGCTCATCGCGTTCTCCAGCCTGTCACTGCGTTCGCCGGGTGCTCGGCGCTGGTGGGTCCCGCCACCCTACCGGCGGGCACGGCCTGCTCCCCCTCAGCGGCCGGCGGCTGCGGCCTGCAGCGCCGGGATGTCGAGCTTCACCATCTCCTGCATCGCGCGGAACACCCGGGCGTTCGCCTCGGGATCGCCGCCGCCGGTCATCAGGTCCCCCATCATCGACGGGGTCACCTGCCACGCCAGCCCCCAGCGGTCGTGCAGCCACCCGCACGCGAGCGGTCGACCGCCGTCGGCGAGGAGCGCGTCCCACACCCGGTCGAGCTCCTCCTGGGTGTCGACGTCGACCTGGAAGGACACGGCGTCGGTGTGCGGGTGCCCCGGGCCGCCGTTCATCGCCCGGTACGGCTGGCCGAGCAGGGTGAACTCGACGACGAGGGCGGTGCCGTCCGGGGTCCGCGCGACGCTGTCGACCCGGCTGTCCGGGAAGAGCGACGCGTAGTACGTGGCGGCCTGCTCGGCCTGGTCGTCGAACCAGAGGAACGGGGTGATCGTGGGCACGGTGTCTCCGGGTGCTCGTGTCCGGCTGCGAGGCTGCGACCGGACCGTGGGGTGTGTCAGTCCGCGGCGCCGCGGCTGAGCAGGTCGGCCTGCTCGGGGTGCTCGTCGAACCACTTGCCGACGAACCAGCACATCGGCACGATGCGCTTGGTGGTCCGGGCCGCCACGTCGTCGACGGCGTACGCGACGAGCTCCGCCGCGTAGCCGTGTCCGCGGTGCTTCGGGACCGTGTACGTGTGCGGGAACGACACGGCGTCGTCCCCGGCCCGGTAGTCGAGGACGCTCACGAGCTCGCCGTCGACGTACATCGCGTAGCGGTCGCGGTCGGCTTCGTCGCGGAACTCGTGGGCCATGGCGCCATCATGCACCCGACGGGCAACGGCCGCACGGAGGCCACCACCGCCGGGAATGCGTCGCAGCGGACCGCGTTGCACGACCGCATGACAACGATCGGCATCATCGGAGCAGGCAACATCGGTTCTCAGCTCGCGCGCCTCGCCGTGCAGCACGGCCACGAGGTCGTGATCGCCAACTCACGCGGCCCGGAGACCCTGCAGGACCTGGTCTCGGAGCTCGGCGAGCACGCCCGCGCGGCGACCCGGGACGAGGCGGCAGCAGCGGGCGACATCGTCGTCGTGACCACCCCCCTCGCGGCGATCGAGACCATCCCGGTCGAGCCCCTGGTCGGCAAGGTCGTCATCGACACGAACAACTACTACCCGCAGCGGGACGGCCACATCGCGTCCCTCGACGACGAGACCACGACCACCGCCGAGCTCCTGCAGGACCACCTGCGCGGTGCCCGGGTGGTCAAGGCGTTCAACCACATCGCCGCTCCGGCGCTCACCGACGAGGCCACCCCGGCCGGTACCCCCGACCGCCGCGCCCTGGTGGTCGCCGGTGACGACGCCGACGCCAAGCGGGTCGTGTCCGAGCTGATCGACCAGTTCGGGTTCGACGTGGTCGACGCCGGTCCGCTCGCCGAGGGCTGGCGCATCCAGCGCGACACCCCCGGGTACGTCACGCGCTACACCGCCGACGAGCTCCGCACGAAGCTCGCCGAGGCGAAGCGCTACCGCGACATGTAGCCCCCACCTCCGCAACACGCAACGAAGGCGGTTCCCCGCAGCGGTACAGCTCGGCGCGGAGCCGCCTTCGTTGCGTCTCGCGGGCCCGGGCCGCGCGGCGTCCTGCGTGCGGTGGACACTGCGACCCCGGAACTGGGGCTGCGCACCGATCCATGCACCTGGATAGAAATGACGATGGATCAGAAGAGCGAGGGAGCACGAGTGGCGTCGCACCGCATGCCGGACAGAGACCGGCCGCGTCGAGCGGTCCCTGCGTGGGTCGTCGCACCCCCGGAGGACACCGTCGCCAGCCGGGAGGCACCGCTCACCCCCGCCGCAGCTCCTGCCGTCGTCGAGACGGGAGCGTCGGTCCCCGTGGCCGCTCCCGGCACGCCGGGTGCGCTCGGCTCGGCGCTGCCGTCCGTCCCGACCGACGGGCTGCCCGATGGAGCGATCGTCGTGCCCGACTACCCGCCGCAGGAGCACCTGCTCCCACCGGCCCCGACCTCGCCCGCGGTCCAGGTGCCGCCGTTCGACACGGCCCCGCTGCCGGTGTCACCCGTCGACGCAGGCGAGTCGGGCGGCCCCCTCACGCCCCCGGTCGATCCCACGCACACCGCTCAGGCATCGGCATCGGCATCGGCACCGGCACCTGCATCGGCATCGGCGCCGGTGCAGCCCCCCGCTCCCGCGGCACCGGTGGTCGGGCAACCCCGCTTCTCGGTCCCCGGCCTCGAGCACGTCCTGGTCGAGGGCACGGAACCCGAGCCCTCCGGTCCGATCGGGTACCGCACGCCGGCGCGCTTCGCCCGACAGCAGGCACCGCGACCGGTCGTCGTCGAGCCCGCTCCGACCGACTTCGACGCCGTGATCGCCGCGGGTGCTGCGATCCCGACCCCGACGCCGTCCGTGTTCCCCGGGACGTCTGCTCCCGCTGCCGGGACCACCGCCGGCGCAGCAGCCACGACAGCCGCACCGGGTGCCGCCGCCGAGCCGACCGCAGCCGGAGCGCCGACGGGACGCCGCAGGTCCGGCTCCCGCGGACGGACCCGTGCGTCGGAGTCAGTCACGGCGCGGACCGGCGCCGGAGCCGAGGTGGGCGAGCACGACGGGGGCGAGGAGCGCCTCCAGGCCGGACGCGGAACCACTCGCGACCGCAGCCGCACCGCGATCGGCGTGACGCCGGCGGCCGTGCTCGGGGCCGTGACCGGTGTCGCGACGATCGCCCTCGCCGCGTGGTGGTTCACGGCGCCGGCGACGGTGCACGCCACCGGGCTGGTGCTCGGAGTGCTCGCGCTCGCACTGTCGGGGACGGCGTTGCGGAGCCCTGCGGCGACGTGGCAGCGGCCGGTGGCGCTCCTCGGCACGGTGCTCGGCGGGGTCGGGACGCTCGTGCTCCTCTGGGCGGTGGCCGCCGCGCTGCTGGCGCCGGCGGGCGTGACGCTGCCCGACCTGACGGGGACGGGCACGACGCCGACGGTGGCTCCGTAGCGCTCAGACGGCGCGGACGACCCCGCGGGACAGGATCGCGCTCGTCAGGGCGTCGATCGGCTCGCGCTGCACCGTCGGGTTCGCGATGAGCACGTAGTCGACGGCCGGCAGGTCCGGCAGCGAGAGGCGCTGCGACACCTTCACGAGGTCGGCCGGGATGAGCGAGTGCGGGAACACCGCGACTCCGATCCCCGCCCGCACCGCGGCGAGCACCCCGTTCACGTCGCGGGTGTTGCAGGTGATCCGCCACGTGCGGCCGGCGGCCTCGAGGGCGTCGATCGCCATCTGCCGGCTGATGCTCGGCGCCTGGTACGCGATCAGCGGCACCGGCTCGTCCCGCTCCACCGCGATGCCGTCCTGCGCCATCCACACCATCTGGTCCGTCGCGACGCGGGTGCCCTCGGCGGACTCCCCCGCCGTCTGCTTGATGAAGACGAGGTCGAGCTGCCCGGCGTGCACCCGACGGAGCAACGGCGCGGACTGGTTCACCGTCAACTCGAGGTTCACTTGCGGGTGCAGGCGGCGGAAGTCCCGCAGGATGCGGGGCAACTGCGTGATCGCCAGGTCGTCCGCGGCACCGAAGCGGAGCCGGCCGCGGGTCGCCGCCCCGGAGAAGTACGCGTCGGCGGTCGCGTGCGCCGCGAGGATCGAGCGGGCGAAGCCGGCCATCGCGTCCCCGTTGTCGGTGAGCGCGACCCCGCGGGTGTCCCGGGCCACGAGGGTCCGGGAGACGGCGGTCTCCAGCCGACGGACGTGCTGGGAGACCGTCGGCTGGCTGATGCCGAGGCGCTGCCCGGCGAGCGTGAAGCTGCCGGTCTCGGCGACGGCGAGGAACGTGCGGAGCAGCACCGGGTCGAGCACGAGACCTCCTCCGGCGGGCGGGCCGCCGCCATTCGACATCACAATGGAGTGATAGCCACCATAGGGGTGTCGAATGGCCGAGCGCCACGTAGTTTCGGAGGGGTACCGAATCGTTTCGACCAGGTACCGAGTCCACCCCCGACGATCCGGAGCCCCACGACCGTGAGTGCGTCATCGACGACCCTCCCTCCGCCCACCGAACCGCTGCCGATCCAGTCCGAGCGCCCGCCGTGGCGGCACACGCTCATCGCCCTCTCCGTCCCGAACTTCCGGCTCTTCACCGCGACCAACCTGGTGGCGATGACCGCCGGCTGGATGCAGCGGATCGCGCAGGACTGGCTCGTCCTGCAGCTCACCGGCTCCGTCGCGCAGGTCGGCATCACCGTGGCCTGCCAGTTCGCACCGATGCTGTTCTTCGGGCTCTGGGGCGGGGTGCTCGTCGACCGGTTCTCGAAGCGCGCGCTGATGATGCTCACCCAGGGCGCCTTCGCGGTGCTCTCCGCGCTGCTCGCCGTCCTGACCCTCACGGGTGTGGTCGAGGCGTGGAACATCTGGGTCATCGCGTTCCTGATCGGGATGGTCACCGTCATCGACAACCCCGCCCGGCAGGTCTTCGTCACCGAGATCGTCGGGCACCAGCACCTGCGGAACGCGATCAGCGTCAACTCGAGCGTGTTCCAGCTCGGCGGGATGATCGGTCCGGCGCTGTCCGGGGCGCTGCTCGTGGCCGTCGGGGCAGGGTGGTCGTTCGGGGTGAACGCGGTCGCCTGCGTCGCCGTGGTCGTGACGCTCGGGTTCCTCCGCACCTCGGAGCTCCACCGGACGCCGCCGATGCCGCGCGCCAAGGGGCAGCTCGTGGAGGGCCTCCGGTACGCGGTCCGGAAGCCCACGATCCTGGTGCCGGTCGTGCTCATGGCGTTCTTCTCGGTGTTCGCCCTGACGATGCCGGTGCTGCTCTCGGCGTTCGCGTCCGAGGTCTACGACGTGGGCGCGGGCGGCTACGGCGTGTTCAACTCCGCGGTCGCGGTCGGAGCCCTGACCGGGGCGCTGCTGTCGACCCGGCGGGCGACGGTGCGGCTCCGGACGATCGTCGGCGGGGTGTTCTGGACGGGCGTGCTGCTCGTCGTGAGCGGCTCGATCCCGGTCATCGCACCGTTCACCGTGGCGCTCGTCGCGGTCGGGATGTCGCAGCTGCTCTTCATGACGGCGTCGAACTCGCTCGTGCAGCTGTCGTCGAACGTCGCGATCCGCGGACGCGTGATGTCGTTGTACGTGCTGGTGCTGCTCGGCGGCCAGGCGATCGGTGGGCCGATCATGGGGCAGGTCGTCGACCACTTCGGCGCGAACGTCGGCATGGTCGTGGCCGGGGGCGTCCCCGCGCTGGCGGCGATCGTCGCCGGGGTGGTGCTCGCGCGGCGGGGCGGGCTGCACCTGGCGGTGCGGATGCGGCACCACGTGCCGCTGCCCGCGATCGAGGCGCGGTAGCGCGGCGCGTCGGCGCGGCGCCTCAGCACAACCGAAGGCACGTCGCGCCACGGGAACACGTGGTGCGACGTGCGTTCCGTTGTGCAGGAGCACACCGCACCACGCGACGGGCGAGAGGCGCGGGCCGGCCGCGCACCGCGCCTCCCGTCCGGCGACGGATCGCGCACGGCGGCGCGCCTCCCGCCGCCAGCCGTCCGCGGCCGGGCACCCGCGCACAGCTGAAGGCACGCCGCGCCCCGTCACGGACACCGCACCCCTGTACACCGGGGCGCAACGTCCGCGACGGGGCGCGAACGCGGATCCGGACGCCGCGCCACGCGACGGACGGGAGGCACGGTGCGAGCCCGCACCGTGCCTCCCGTCCGTCAGCCGGTCACGCCGGCCGCTCGCGTCAGTACGCGACGCCGAAGCGGGCGCGGTGGTGCGCCGGGCGCTCGATCTCGTCGACGATCGCGATCGCGTAGTCCGCACCGGAGATGTCCGAGTTGCCCTCGGCGTCGGTGAGGAGCAGGTCGTCCGTGGTGCGGTAGGTGCCCCGACGCTCACCGGGGTTGTACCCACCGAAGGCCGCGGCCGGGCTCACGTAGAACCAGTCGACGTCGCCGGTGTACTCGCCGGAGCGCAGGCGGTCGAGGATCTCACCGTGGCTCTTCGCCTCGCCCTTGAAGGCGTCCGGGAACTCCGCGGTGTCGTACAGCGCCGGGCCACCCTCGGCGACGAGCAGCGAACCCGCGCCGCCGACGATGCCGAGTCGGGCGCCGGCAGCAGCAGCCGCGTCGACGAAGTGCTGGAACCTGTCCTTGAGCTCGCTGCCGTCCGCCTGGACCGCGTGCAGCGAGACCACGACGACGTCGGCGTCCTTCGTGACGTCCGCCACGAACGACGGGTCGAAGGCGTCGCCCTGCGCGAGGGTGAGCCCCTCGGCGGCGTCGAGCTTGGAGGTGTCGCGGGCGACGGCGGTGACGGCGATGCCGCGGGACAGGGCCTCGCGGACGATGGCGGAGCCGGCGTACCCGGTGCCGCCGAAGACGACGATGTTGGTCATGAGTGTCCTTCCGTGACTGGTGCGACCGACGGTACTCGCGTTACTCTCTTATGGGAAGTAGGCACCTCACAGTGCGTAACGGAGGTCGGATGTCAGCGCTCGAGTACAGCCCCTACGCGGCGGACTGCCCCTCCCGGCAGCTGCTCGACCGGATCGGCGACCGGTGGAGCGTCCTGGTGATCGGGTCGCTCGTGGACGGCCCGCAGCGCTACTCCGCCGTCGCGGAGCGGGTGCAGGGCGTGTCGCAGAAGATGCTGACGCAGACGCTGCGCGCTCTCGAGCGGGACGGGCTCGTGACGCGCACGGTCTTCCCCGAGATCCCGCCGCGGGTCGAGTACGAGCTCACCGAGCGGGGGCGGTCGCTCCGCACCGTGCTGGCGCCGCTCGAGGACTGGGCGACGTCGCACATGGCCGACGTGCAGGACTCGCGCGACGCGTACGACGCGCACTGAGCCGGGCGCGGCGGCGCCGCGGCACTTGCAGTCCCGGTGACGCACGCAGCCGCCGGCCGAGCGCCCCGGACACGCGCGACCGGCCGCCGCTGACCGTCGCCAGGAAGACCCGGGGACCCACGGTGGTTGCCTGGACACATGCGATCGATCGTCTACACGAAGCCCGGTGACAGCAGCGTCCTCGACCTGGTCGAGCGGGAGGTCCCGCAGCCCGGCCCCGGCGAGGTCCGCGTCCGCGTCGTCGTCTCCGGCGTGAACCCCACCGACTGGAAGGCCCGCGCCGGCGGCACCTACGGCGACGGCCTCCCCTTCCCCGAGATCACCCCGAACCAGGACGGCGCCGGCGTGGTCGACGCCGTCGGCGAGGGCGTCGACACCCTGCACGAGGGCGACCGCGTGTGGCTGTACATGGCCGCCGCCAGCCGTCCCACCGGCACCGCGCAGGAGTACACGGTCGTCCCGGCAGCGCGCGCCGTCGCACTGCCGGAGGGCACGAGCCTCGACGTCGGCGCCTCGCTCGGCGTCCCCGCGATGACCGCACACCGCGCGCTCACCACGCACGAGGACGGCCCGTCGCGACTCGCGCCCGGTGCCCTCGAGGGCCGCACCGTCCTGGTCGCCGGCGGCGCCGGGGCCGTCGGCCACGCGGCGATCCAGCTCGCCCGCTGGGCCGGCGCGACCGTCATCAGCACGATCAGCTCCGACGAGAAGGCCGCCCTGGCGACCGCCGCCGGCGCCCACCACACCGTGAACTACCGCGACGAGGACGCCGCCACGCGCATCCGCGAGATCGCCCCGGACGGCCTGGACATCGTCGTCGAGGTCTCGATCCCGCAGAACGCGCAGCTCGTCGCCGACGTCCTGGCGAACCACGGCGTCGTGTCGATCTACGCGAACAACGGCGGCGACGAGGCGACGCTGCCGATCCGCCCGAACATGTCGGTGAACGCCCGGTACCAGTTCCTGCTGCTCTACACGATCGGCGACCGGGCGCTCACCGCTGCCGCCGAGGACGTCACCGCCGCACTGCGCGACGAGGTCCTGCCCGTCGGCGAGGACGCGGGCCTCCCCCTCACGCGCTTCGCGCTCGAGGACACCGCGGCTGCGCACGACGCCGTCGAGGGCGACGCGGTCGGCAAGGTCCTGATCGACGTCGCGTCCGAGTAGGACCGTCGCGCGGTCTTCGCTGACCACTGACGAACGGGAGGCGCGTGGCGGGATCGCCACGCGCCTCCCGTCCCTCTCGGTGCGGGTACCCGCCAGGTCGCGTCCATCGAGCCCGTTACGCTGTCCCCGTGTCAGAGCAACGCCGCAGTCCCGGGAACCAGACTTCACTGCGTGAAGCCAACCGGGGCCGGGTCATCGCTGCGGTGAAGCGCCACGGCGGCCTGACCCAGGTCGAGCTGGCCGGGGTGACCGGCCTGTCGCCCGCGACGGTCTCGAACATCGTCAAGGAGCTCGTCGCCACCGGGGCCCTGCACGCCACCCCGAGCACGTCGAGCGGGCGTCGGGCCCTCCGGGTGACGCTCCCGCACGGCCTCGGCCTGGTCGCCGGCGTGCACGTGTCGCCGCGGCACCTCCGGGTCGCCCTGTCCGACCTCAACGCGACGGTGCTGGCCGAGCGGCACATGCCCCTCGCCCGCGACCACCGAGCGGACGCGGAGCTCGACAAGACCGCGCTCCTCGTCATGGACATGGTGGAGTCGATCGAGTCGTCGATGGACGAGGTGCTCGCGGTCGGACTCGCCGTCGCCGCGCCGATCGACCGCCGGACCGGAATGACCGCACGGGGAGGGATCCTGCGCGGGTGGGACGGCGTGCCGCTCGGGGCGTCGCTCGCGCGGCGACTGGACAAGCCCGTGCAGGTCGACAACTCGGCGAACCTGGCAGCCCTCGCCGAGCACCGCAGCGGAGCCGCTCGCGGGCGCAGCACCGTCGTGACGCTCGACGTCGGGAACGGCATCGGGGCCGGACTGCTGCTCGACGGGCGACTCTTCCGCGGACACCACGGCGTCGCGGGCGAGTTCGGACACACGCCCGTCGTGCCGCACGGCCCCGTGTGCCGGTGCGGGAACCGCGGCTGCCTCGAGGCGGTCGCGGGCGCCCCCGCGGTCCTGGCGGGCATCCGCGACGAGGTCGGCACCCTGAAGCTCGCGGACCTCGTCCTGCGCGCGATGGCGGGTGACGACACCTGCATCCGGGCGATCGCGGACGCCGGACGGACGATCGGCACCGCGGCGGTCGGGCTGTGCAACCTGCTCGACCCGGAGCGCGTCGTCGTCACCGGGGAGTTCGCCCGCGCCGGCGAGCTGCTGCTCGGGCCGATGCGGCACGCCCTGGAGTCGTCGCTCGTCGTCGAGGTGGACGGCACACCGGACGTGGTGCAGGGGCAGCTCGGGGAACGCGCGGCGGTCACCGGGGCGCTCGCGCTGGCGATCGAGTCGGTGGACGTCACGCAGGCACGCTGACCTCAGTGCCGACGTCGCCGCCGGCCTCGGTCTGCACCGTCCGCCGCAGATAACGTTTTCGGTACCACCCGCGCATCGCTTGCGTTCAAGTCTTGCAGCCAAGGACGTCCGCTGCCACACTCAGCACACCGCCACCGTGGGCGGTCCACCCGTTGGAGGACGTTTCAATGAAGAAAGCCACCACACGCGCCATGCTGGGCGCCGGCGCCCTGCTGCTCGCGATCACCACACTCGCCGGTTGCTCGAACGGAGCGGACGCGAACAACGGCTCCGGAGGAGGAGGCGGGGACGCGTCGAACGCGAAGATCGGGCTGCTCCTGCCCGACTCCGTCACCGCCCGCTACGCCAGCGCCGACCGCCCGCTCTTCACCGCCGAGGTCAAGAAGCAGTGCCCGGACTGCTCCGTCGTGTACGCGAACGCCGACGGCGACGCATCGAAGCAGCTCCAGCAGGCCCAGTCGATGCTCACCCAGGGCGTCAAGGTCCTCGTCCTCGACCCCTTCGACGGCGAGGCAGCGGCCTCGATCGTGCAGCAGGCCAAGGCCAAGAAGGTCCCCGTCATCTCGTACGACCGTCTCATCAACAGCCCCGACCTGAGCTACTACATCTCGTTCGACAACGAGAAGGTCGGCGAGCTGCAGGGTCAGGCACTCGTCGACGCGCTCAAGGCGAAGAACGTGCCGGCCGGCTCGGGGATCATCATGGTCAACGGCTCCCCGACCGACAACAACGCCTCGCAGTTCAAGAAGGGCGCACACTCGGTCATCGACAAGAGCGGCTACAAGGTGCTCGCCGAGTACGACACCCCCGGGTGGGACCCCGCCAAGGCGCAGGACTGGGCAGCCGGGCAGATCAGCAAGCTCGGTACGGACGAGATCGCCGGTGTGTACGCGGCGAACGACGACACCGGCGGCGGTGTCATCGCGGCGCTGAAGGCAGCCGGTGCGAAGACGCTCCCGCCGGTCACCGGACAGGACGCCAGCCTCGCCGGCATCCAGCGCATCCTCGCCGGTGAGCAGTACATGACCGTCTACAAGGCGTTCAAGCCCGAGGCCTCGAAGGCGGCCGACCTGGCGATCCAGTTCGCCAAGGGCGAGGACCCGAAGGGCGAGACCACGGTGAAGACCGCCGGTGGCGCCTCCGTGCAGTCGACGCTGCTCGAGCCCGTCGCGGTGACGACGGAGAACGTGCAGGACACCGTCGTGAAGGACGGCCTGTACGAGGTCGGCCAGATCTGCACCGCGCAGTACGCCTCGGCCTGCACCACGGCCGGCATCAAGTAGCCCCACCGCGGGTCCGGGGCGCTCCGGACCCGTCACGACACCGCCCGCCCGGTCCCTCCTCGGACCGGGCGGGCCCCACCTCGGAGAGGACGCTCCCGTGAGCAACGAGGCACCCGCACCACACCCCTCCGCCGAGCCGGTGATGTCCCTCCGTGGCATCACGAAGCGGTTCGGCGCCGTCCAGGCCCTGAGCGACATCGACTTCGACGTGTACCCGGGCGAGGTGGTCGCGATCGTCGGCGACAACGGCGCCGGCAAGTCCACGTTCGTGAAGATCCTCGCCGGGGTGTACACCCCCGACGGCGGCACCATCACGTTCGGCGGTGACGAGGTCACCGTGCCCAACCCGGCCGCCGCACAGGACCTCGGCATCGCGACCGTCTTCCAGGACCTCGCCCTCGCCGACAACCTCGACGTCGTGTCGAACCTGTACCTCGGGCGCGAGATCGTGCACCCGTTCCTCGACGAGGAGGAGATGGAGCGCCGCTCGTGGGAGCTCCTGCAGCAGCTCGCCGCCCGGATACCCTCGGTCCGGATCCCGATCGCATCGCTCTCCGGCGGTCAGCGCCAGACCGTCGCGATCGCCCGCTCCCTGATCGGCGACCCACAGGTCGTGATCCTCGACGAGCCCACCGCCGCACTCGGCGTCGCCCAGACCGCCGAGGTCCTCAACCTCGTCGAGCGGCTGCGCGAGCGGGGCCTCGGGGTGGTCCTCATCAGCCACAACCTCGCGGACGTGCAGGCCGTGGCCGACCGGGTCGCGGTCCTGCGCCTCGGTCGGAACAACGGGACCTTCCGCATCGACGACGTCTCCTACGAGGAGATCATCGCCGCCATCACCGGGGCCACCGACAACGCCGTCACGCGTCGCGCGGCTGCCCGGACCGAGCAGGAGACGACAGCATGAGCAAGACCGACGAGACCCTCACCGCGGCGACCCCGACGGCGTCAGCGGCGGACCTGCAGGACGAACGACTCCTCCGCGACCAGGGACTCGGTGGCGCCGCCAGGGCGTTCGTGCGCCGGGTCCGTGGCGGCGACATCGGTTCACTGCCGGTGGTCGTCGGACTCGTGGTCATCTGGGCGGTGTTCCAGGCGCTCTCCCCCGACTTCCTGTCCCCGGGCAACCTCGTCAACCTCGCGCTGCAGTGCGCCGCGGTCGGCACCATCGCCATCGGGATCGTCCTCGTGCTGCTCCTCGGTGAGATCGACCTCTCCGTCGGCAGTGTCAGTGGTCTGGCCGCCGCGATCCTCGGGCAGGGACTCACGTCGCTCGGGTGGCCGCTCTGGCTCGTCCTCCTGGTCGCGCTCGCGGTCGGCGCCGCGGCGGGCCTGCTCTACGGCCTGCTCTTCACCCGCTTCGGCGTCCCGAGCTTCGTGATCACCCTCGCCGGCCTGCTCGGCTTCCTCGGCCTGCAGCTGCTCATCCTCGGGCCGAACGGGTCGATCAACCTGCCCTACACCGACCCGATCGTGCAGTTCGCCTCGGCGTCCTACCTGCCGCCCTGGCTCGCGTACCTGCTGGCGGCCGTGGCCGCGGGCGGGCTCTTCGTCACCGAGGTCCGCCGCGCCGCCCGCCGTCGGAAGGCCGGGCTCTCGACGGGCGCGATCTCGCTGACGATCACGAAGTCGGTGCTGCTGTTCGTCGGCCTCGCGGTCATGGTCTGGTACCTGTCGCGCGACTTCGGCACCGGCACCTCGTTCGTGTTCTTCGTCGTCCTCGTCGTGCTGATGAACTTCCTGCTCAAGCGCACCCGCTGGGGCCGGTCGGTCTACGCGGTCGGCGGCAACGTCGAGGCGGCGCGACGTTCCGGCATCCGGGTGAACCGCATCTACATCTCGGTGTTCGTGCTCACGTCGCTCTTCGCCACGGTCGGCGGCATCCTGGCCGCGGCACGCCTCAACTCGGCGAGCCTGTCGTCGGGCGCCGGTGACACCAACCTCAACGCCATCGCCGCCGCGGTCATCGGCGGGACGAGCCTGTTCGGCGGCCGAGGGAGTGCGTGGTCGGCGCTCCTCGGCATCGTCGTGATCCAGTCGATCTCGAACGGGCTGACCCTCCTCAGCCTCGACTCGTCGATCCGCTACATGATCACCGGTGCCGTCCTGCTGCTCGCCGTCATCATCGACTCGCTGTCGCGGCGGAGCCGCGCCAGCCACGGGGCGGCCTGACCGAGCGCGTGCGACACCGGACGGGAGGCGCGTGACCACACCGGCACGCGCCTCCCGTCCGTCACGTCCCCGGTTCGTCGACGTGACCTGGTATGCAGGACCCATGACCGACCTCTCGACGCCCACGCCCGGAACCAGAGCACTCGTCCTCGGCGGCGGCGGCGTCGCCGGCATCGCGTGGGAGGTCGGGGTGCTCTCCGCCCTGCAGGACGCCGGGGTCGACCTCGACGCCGCGGACCTGGTCGCCGGGACGAGCGCCGGCAGCGTCGTCGGGTCGTTCGTGCGCGCCGGCGCCGTGGCCCACGCGTACGAGCAGCAGCACGCGCCGCTGCCGAGCACGTACGTCGAGCCGGAGCGGATCGCCGGCGAGGACTTCCAGGACCGCCTGCTGCAGGTGCTCGCCGGCGCGACCTCGGAGCAGGACGCCCGCGCGCGGCTCGGAGCCGTGGCGCAGCAGGTCGTCACCGGGCAGCTCGACGACGAACGGGTCGCGACGTTCAGCGAGACGCTGCCCTCGACCGAGTGGCCGGCGAAGCCGCTCGCGCTGACCACCATCGACGCCCTCGACGGTGCGTTCCGGGTGCTGACCGCCGAGTCGGGCGTCCCGCTCCCCCGCGCCGTCGCGGCGAGCTGCTCGGTGCCGTTCGTGTGGTCACCCGTGCACATCGACGGGGTGCCGCACTACGACGGCGGCCTCCGCTCCGCCACGAACGCGGACGTCGCCGCCGGGTACGAGCGCGTGCTCGTCGTGGCCTGCGGGCCAGAGGGACCGTCGCCGCTCGGGCCGTGGCTCGACGTGGCGGTGGAGTCGCTCCGGGCCGGCGGGAGCTCGGTCGAGACGATCGTGGCGGACAGCGGGGCGCAGCACGCCTTCGGGGACAACTCGCTGTCGCTGTCGACGCAGGCGCCCTCGGCGACCGAGGGCCGGCGGCAGGGCGAGGCGGCGGCCGAGGCGATCGCGGCCTTCTGGGCGTAGGCGACGCGGCGGGCGTCGGCGTCGGCGTCGGCGCAGCGGACGCTCCTAGACGAACGCGGCCTGCCCGGTGATCGCCCGACCCACGATGAGCGTGTTCACCTCGCGCGTGCCCTCGTAGGAGTAGATCGCCTCGGCATCGGAGAAGAAGCGCGCGACGCCCTTGTCGAGCACGATGCCGTTGCCGCCCTGGACCTCGCGGCACCAGCCGACGGTCTCGCGCATCTTCGCCGTCGCGAACGCCTTCGCCATCGCGGAGTGCTCGTCGGCGCCGACGCCCTGGTCCTGCATGGCAGAGGCCTGCGTGCACAGTGCGATCGACGCGGTGATGTTCATGAGCGACCGCACGAGCAGGTCCTGCACCATCTGGTGCGCCGCGATCGGCTTGCCGAACTGGATGCGCTCGCGGGCGTAGTCGAGCGCGGCCTCGTAGGCACCGATCGCGATGCCGATGGCCTGCCAGGCGACCTCGGTCCGGGTGAGCCGGAGCACCGCCGCCGTGGTGCGGAAGGAGTCCGCGCGCTGCAGCCGGCGCGACTCGGGAACCCGGACGCCGTCGAGCACGATGTCGGCGTTCTGCACCGTGCGCAGGGCGATCTTGTCCTCGATCTTCGTCGCGGTGAAGCCCGGGGTGTCCGTCGTGACGAGGAAGCCCTTGACCTGCTCGTCGGCGACGTCCTTCGCCCAGATGACGACGACGTCCGCGAAGGTCGCGTTGCCGATCCACCGCTTCTCGCCGTCGAGCACCCAGGTGTCGCCCTCGCGCCGAGCGGTGGTGCGGAGCCCGCGGGCCGAGTCGCTGCCCGACAGGGGCTCGGTCAGCCCGAAGGCCCCGACGACCTCGCCCCGCGCCATGCGCGGCAGCCACTCCTGCTGCTGCTCGTCGCTGCCGCCGACCGCGATCGAGTTCATCGCGAGACCGGACTGGACCCCGATGAACGTCGAGACGCCGGCGTCGATGCGACCGAGCTCGAGTGCCGCCCAGCCGCGGTAGACGGCCGAGTTCTCGAAGTGCCGCACGAGCGGGATGCCCGGCCCGTACATGCCGAGCTCGGCGAGCGGCGCGATGGTCTGCTTCGGGAACTCGGCCCGCGCCCAGTACTGGTCGGCGATCGGACGCACCTCGGCCTCGAGGTACGCGCGCAGCTGCCCGAGTGACTCCCGCTCGCGGGGCGTGAGTCCCTCTTGGAAGCGGTAGAAGTCGGATTCGAGCAGGGGCGTGTCGGTGATCGACGTTGACATGGCACCAACGATGCATCATTCTCGAAAACGTTGCAAGACCGGCGTCGGCACTCAGGGGGAACGGTGAGGAACGAACCACTCGGCACGCTCGGATCGACGCTCGTCCCGAGCGCGCTGGCCGCCAGGCTGGAGGCCCACGGCGAGTCCCGACGCGCGTTCCGTTCCGCACGTCGCGCGTTCATCGACGGGGCGCGCATCGACATGGGCTCGCTCGCCGCGTCCCTCGGTGTCGACCGCACCTCGCTGTTCCGCTGGGTCGGCAACCGCGACCAGCTGCTCTCGGAGATCCTGTGGTCGCTCGCCGTGCCGACGCTCGACGCTGCGGGACGGGCAGCGGCTCCGTCCGGCGCAGCGCGGATCGTCGACGTGCTCGACCACTTCACGGCGGACCTCATCCGAGCGCCCTACTTCCGCGCCTTCCTGACGCGCGAGCCGAGCCGTGCCCTGCGCCTGCTGACGACGGCGGACAGCGACGTGCAGCGCCGCTTCGTCGCGGTGGTGACCTCCGCGATCACGACGGAGCACGAGGCCGGCGCGTTCGACCCGACACCGCTGTCCGCCGGGGAACTCGCGCGGCTGCTCGTCCGGGTCTCGGAGTCGTTCACGTACGCGGACCTGATCTCCGGCGAGACCCCGGACCCCGAGCGCGCCCGGACGACGTTCGAGTACATCCTCCGCCCGTGACGCCCGGGGTCCGTGCCCGCGAGGTCACTTCTGCGCGGCGAGCTCCAGGTTGATGTCGTCCGGGTCCTGCACGGACAGGATGACCATGCCGGCGTCACCGAGGTCGGTGACCTCGCCGTGCTCGATGCCGGCGGCGTCGAGGCGTCCGGCAGCGGCGTGCAGCTCGTCGACGGAGCCCACGACGAAGCTCACGTGGTCGAGGCCGACGGTGTCCGGGTCGAAGCGCTGACCGCTCGGGGCCACCGGGCGCAGCCCGAAGAGCTGGTCACCGACCGGGAAGATCGCGCCGCCGTAGAGCCGCTCGCGGTCCTCGGTGATCCCGGGCTCGTCGATGTGCTCGCTGAAGTCCATCGCGGGCGCGGTACCGAGCAGCTGCTCGTAGAACGCCTTGCTGCGGTGGATGTCGGTGACGGTGACCCGCACGTGTGCGAGGCCGAGGGGCTTGACGATCTGTTCGCTCATGCACCAGAGCCAACGCCGGAGGCCTGAGCAGGCCCGGGCAGCGTGCGGGTAGCGGCCAGCCCTGCCGGCGAGCAGTGGATCAAACGTCCGATGGTCGCGGTGCAGCGAGCTCGAGAGACCACGAATGCGACATCGAACCAGCGCGCGGTGCTGGTTCGATGTCGCATCCGTGGTTCGACTGCCGCCGCCCGCCGGTCAGATCAGCGCGTCGGTGAGGTGGTTCGGCGTCCCGAAGCGGTGCGCCGTGATCGACACCGCCTGCTCGCGGAGGAACGGCAGCAGCTCGATGCGGCCGGCCTCGGTGACGGGTTCCCCGTACACGGCGACGTCCGGTCGCCCGCCGATCGCGGTCGTCAGCGCTGCGGTCTCGCCGCCGATCAGCCGGACCCGGGTGGACTCCCCACGCTCGATGCGCTTCGCGAACGCCTCGTCCGACTGCCCCTCGGCGACGGAACGCACGTTCGGCAGCGCACGGATCGCGGATGCGAGCGCCGACGGCAGCGCGGCCACCGTCGAGACGTCGATCGTCGTGCCGGCTCGGACTGCTGCGGCGAGGACGCGCACGAGGTCGGCGACCGCGGCCTCCTCCGCCGATGCCAGGCGGACGTGCACGCCCGGGTACGGCAGGTACCGCGCGATGTTCCGCTCGGCCGAGAGCGCCGACACGTCGACCGCTGCGCCGAAGAGGGACGTCCAGGCCTGCTCGTCGGACGCGGTGGCGCGGTCGATCGACTCGGACGCGATCCCGGTGGCGCGGAGGAACGAGCGCACCGGAGCGGACACCGTCCCACCGGCCGACGCCTGCGCCGGCGTCCACGACCCGAGACCGAGCAGGTAGTTCAGCCCGCCGGCCTTCGTACCGGCACCGACCGCGGACTTCTTCCACCCGCCGAACGGCTGCCGCCGGACGATCGCACCGGTGATCCCGCGGTTGACGTAGAGGTTGCCCGCCTCGATCCGGTCGAGCCACGTGCCGATCTCGGTGGCGTCGAGCGAGTGCAGGCCCGAGGTCAGGCCGTAGTCGACCTCGTTCACGATGTCGATCGCCTCGTCGAGGGTCTTCGCGGTCATGATGCCGAGGATCGGGCCGAAGTACTCCGTGCGGTGGAAGGCCGACCCGCGCCGGACGCCGTCGCGGACACCGGGGCTCCAGAGCTTGCCGGTGTCGTCGAGGCGCTCCGGTGCGACCGCCCAGGACTCCCCCGCACCGAGCGTCGTCAGCCCCTCGAGCAGCTTGCCGGCCGCGGGCTCGATGACCGGGCCCATCTGCGTCGTCGGGTCGGTCGGGTACCCGACGGTGAGCGACGACACGGCGTCGAGGAGCTGCGACCGGAACCGGCGCGAGGTCGCCACGGACCCCACGAGCACGACGAGCGAGGCGGCCGAGCACTTCTGGCCGGCGTGACCGAACGCCGAGGCGACGACGTCCTTCACCGCGAGGTCGAGGTCGGCCGACGGCGTGACGATGATCGCGTTCTTGCCCGAGGTCTCCGCGAGCAGCGGCAGGTCGGGGCGGAACGACCGGAACAGCTCCGCGGTCTCGTACGCACCGGTGAGGATCACCCGGTCGACCCGGGGCGCGGCGATGAGCTGCTTGCCGAGGTCGTCCTCGGCCACCTGCACGAAGGCGAGCACGTCGGCCGGTACCCCGTGGGCGTCGAGCGCGGTCTCGATGACCGATGCGAGCACGGCGCCGCACCGCTCGGCCGGCGGCGCCGGCTTCAGCACGACGGCAGAACCGGCGGCGAGCGCCGCCAGGGTCGAGCCGGCCGGGATCGCCACCGGGAAGTTCCACGGCGGGGTGACCAGGGTCAGCGCGGCGGGCGTGAACGTCGCGCCGTCGACGTCGTCGAGCTGCGCGGCGAGTTCGCCGTAGAAGTGCGCGAAGTCGATCGCCTCGGAGACCTCGACGTCGGCCTGGTCGATCGTCTTGCCGGCCTCGGCCGCCATGACCTCGACGAGCGCGGCGCGGTTCGCCTCGAGCGCATCGCCGACCGCGTGCAGGACCGCGCCGCGGGCAGCGCCGGACCACTGGCCCCACTCGGTACCGGCGGCGCGGACGCGACCCAGGACGGACTCGAGCTGCTCGGCGGAGGTGAGCCGAGCCTCCTGGACCGCGCGTTCGCCGAGCGTCGACGTGGCGACACGGGACGTGATCGCAGCACCCCACTCGCGGACCGTCGCGACCGACGGGTCGCTGTCCGGCGTGTTCTCGAAGTGCCCGGGGCGAGGCCGCTCGACCGCCGCGTACCGGTCGGCGACGCGGTGCGGCGCCGGGGCGTCGAGACCGCCGGGCTGCGTGAGCGGGGCGAGGGAGTCGCGGAAGCGGGACTCCTCGCGTGCGAAGAGCTCGGGCGACGAGGCCAACGAGAACACCGCCGACATGAAGTTCTCCTGCGACGCGCCTTCTTCGAGCCGTCGGATCAGGTAGGCGATCGCGACGTCGAACTCGCCCGGGTGGACGACCGGCGTGTACAGGAGCAGCGAACCGACCGTGCGGCGGACCGCCTCGGCCTGCCCCTGGGCCATGCCGAGCAGCATCTCGAACTCGATGCCGTCACGGACGCCGCGCTCCCCGGCGAGCAGCCAGGCGTGCGCGACGTCGAACAGGTTGTGCCCGGCGACGCCGACGCGGACGTTCGCGATGCGCTCGGGCGTCAGCGCCCAGTCGAGCACGCGCTTGTAGTTGGTGTCGGAGTCCTGCTTCGTGTGCCAGGTGGCGAGCGGCCAACCGTGCACCGAGGCCTCGACCTGCTCCATCGGCAGGTTCGCGCCCTTGACGAGCCGGACCTTGATGTCGGCACCGCCGCGGGCACGACGCGCGGCCGACCACTCCTGCAGGTGCTGCATCGCGGCGAGCGCGTCGGGCAGGTACGCCTGGAGCACGATGCCTGCTTCGAGGTCGGTGAACTCCGGCTCGTCGAGGAGCTTCGTGAAGACCGCGATCGTCAGGTCGAGGTCCTTGTACTCCTCCATGTCGAGGTTGATGAACTTGCGCGGCGAGCTCTGCACGGCTCGGCGGAAGAGCGGGCGGAGCTTGGCGATGATGTCCTCGACCGCGTGGTCGAAGGCCCACGGGGAGTGCGGGTGCACGGTCGACGAGACCTTGATCGAGACGTAGTCGACGTCGTCGCGGGCGAGGAGCCGCTGCGTGCCCTCGAGCCGGCGCGAGGCCTCCTTCTCGCCGAGCACGGCCTCACCGAGCAGGTTGACGTTCAGCCGGACGCCGTCGCGCTTGATCTTCGCGATGGCGGGGCCGAGCTTGGCGTCGGTCGCGTCGACGATCAGGTGGCCGACCATCTCGCGGAGCACCCGGCGCGCGATCGGGACGACGACCCCCGGCAGCACCGGCGCCATGCCACCGCCGAGCCGGACGAGTCCGCGGAGCGCAGCGGGCAGGAAGCCGGGCGCGCCGGGCGCGATCTGCCGGAGCTTCCGGGCGGCGACCCCGAGGTCCTCGGGTCGGACGACGCCGTCGACGAACCCGACCGCGAAGTCGAGTCCGGCCGGGTCGGCGAGGACACCGGCGAGCTGCTTCGCCGAGCCGTCGACCGGGTAGGTCTCGGCCTCGGCCAACCACTGGCGGACGAGGGCGACGGACTGGTCCGCCAGGTCGTCGTGCGGGGTCGGAGCGGCGTCGGTGTCGCGTGCCTGGAGGTCGGTCATGGGATCAGTGTGGAGTTCCGGAAGCGTAAGCGGAAGCAACTCCTGCTGACGCGTACCGTTCAGTTCAGCTACTGTTCCGTCATGCTCGACGTCCGCCGTCTCGTGCTCCTCCGGGAACTCTCGATCCGGGGCACCGTCGCCGCCGTGGCCGGGGCGATGAACTTCACCCCCTCGGCGGTCTCGCAGCAGCTCGCGGTGCTCGAGCGGGAGGCCGGCGTGCAGCTCCTGCGACGCTCCGGCCGGCGACTGCAGCTCACCCCGCAGGCCGAGGTCCTCGTGGCCGCGGCGGGCGAGGTGCTCGACGTGCTCGAACGCGCACAGGCCAGCGTGGAGTCGACCCTGACGTCCGTGCAGGGCCGCGTGCGGGTCGCCGTCTTCCAGTCCGCAGCCCTCGCCCTGATGCCGACGGCACTCCGCGCGATGGCACTGGAGCACCCCGACGTCCGGGTCGAGATGGTGCAGCGCGAGCCGGAGACGGCGCTGAACGAGACCTGGGCGCGGGACTTCGACATGGTGATCGCCGAGCAGTACCCGGCGCACGCGGCACCGCGCTTCCCCGGACTCGACCGTCGCGACCTCACCACCGACTCGGTCCGCCTCGCGCTCCCGCCCGTCGACGTCTGCCTGGTGCCGCTCACCGACGACGACCCCGGTGTCGCCCTGCTCGAGGCCGCGGACATGCCGTGGGTGATGGAGCCCCGCGGGGCCGCGTCCCGGCACTTCGCCGAGCAGACCTGCCGCCGCGCCGGCTTCGAACCGGACGTCCGCTACGAGACCGCCGACCTGCAGGCGCAGATCCGCCTGATCGAGTCGGGGAACGCGGTCGGCCTGATGCCGGACCTCGTCTGGGCGGGTCGCTCGACGTCCTGTCGGCTCCTCGACCTGCCCGAACCGGCACGCCGCACGATCTTCACGGCCCAGCGGATGTCGAGCGCGGACTCGCCCGCCGTGACGGCCCTCCGGGCGGCCCTCGAGGGCGCCGCGAGCGTCCAGCGCGACCACGCCTGACGCCGTGCTCCGGCGTCGTTGCCGGATCGTGACCCGACTTCGGTGAGATCGGTCGTAGTGCTGCACACCTCCAGGTGAGGAGCCATCACGGCTCCACCGCACACCAGGGAGACGACATGCAGCACGACGACCGGCCGGTCCTCCGGCACACCGCGACGTTCCGACCGGGCGCGACGATCGCGTCCGCCGTCGCCGCACTCCTGCGGGCACCCTCGGTACGGAGAGCCGCACACGCCCCCAGTGCAGGTCACGATCCGGCCACACGCGCCCGCGTGGCGCCCCTTGGCGCCTACGATCCGAGAACGCCGGACATTCACGGCAGATTCTCACGATCCGGCACCCGACCGGACCTGATCCCTGGGGGAACAGTGCACCGCAGCACCTCCACGACCCGACGCGCCTGCGCGCTGGGGACCACCGTCGCACTCATCGGTCTGACCACCGGTCTGGGTGTCTTCACCTCGACCGCCGCGTTCGCCGACACGACGGCTGCCGTCTCGTCGACCGACCCGTCGCAGTCGACCGCCACGCCGACCGACACCACCACCGCGGCTCCGGCCGACACGACGACCGGCGCACCGGCCGACCAGTCGTCCGACGCCGGGACGACCCCGACCCCGACCACGACCCCGACCACGACCGCGGACCCGTCGACCCCGGCCGACGCCGAGACGCCGTCGGCCACCGAGACCGCGGCGCCGACGTCGTCAGACGCAGCGTCGACGGACGCAGCGTCCGGCGCAGCATCGACGCCGTCCCCGGCCGCCACCGCCCCCGCAGCGACGGACAGCCCGACCGCCGCCGCCGTGGCCGCACCGACGGTGACCATCGTCGGCACGCCCACCGTCGGCAGCACCCTGGGGTACGTCTCCACCGGGTTCACCGATCCGATCGACGCCTTCTGGCTCGTCGACGGCAAGGAGGTCGGACGCGGCGACACCTTCGTCGTGCCGAAGGAGCTGGTCGGCAAGACGATCACCCTGTCACTGCTGGGCAGCACGCAGGAGCAGTTCGCGCAGGACACCGTCGTCGTCGCCCAGGCCCTGACGCTGACCACCACCGCCGGCGAGGCGTTCTCGCGCTCGTTCGCCGTCCCGGCGCCCAGCGGTGCCGTGACGTACTCCATCGGCTACGCCGACCCGTCGTCCGCCGACCCGACGGACCCCGACGACGCTCCGGAGTTCCGCCTGCCCTACGACCTGACCCTCGATGCGACGACCGGTGTCCTGAGCGGCACACCGATCGTCGCCGGCGACTACGAGTTCACGATCGTCGCCACGGACGGGACGACGACCTCGACCCAGTACGTCGAGATCACGGTGGACCCGGCGGCGGCGGTCGGTGTCCTCGCGTACGTTACGGACACCTCGTCGGCGGAGTACTCCGACTCCATCGACGAGAACGGTGACGCCCACCTGACGCACCCGGTCAAGACCTGGATCATCCACCCGGACGGCAGCATCACCAGCATCACCCAGCCCGCGGACGACTCGCAGGAACCGACGATCGTGGACGGCGGCACCCCGACCGTGGCCCAGGGCGGGTCGCTCTGGATCAGCGGTGAGCTGGTCGACGAGTTCGGCAACTCGACGACGCAGTACGACGCGGACGGCAACCGCCCCGAGCCGACCGTGACCAGCGACGTCGCCACCGACCAGATCGCCTTCGACGAGGACGAGTACGCGACCAAGGTCACGTTCCCGCACGCCTCGACCCACCGCCTGACGGTGGCGCAGGACGACGTCTCGGTCTCCTTCCCGGTGACGGTCGTCCCGACCGCCGCGACCGTCGGCACCACGCCGACCGTGCCGACCGCGACGAAGGGCCAGCTCGCCTTCACCGGTGCCGACGAGACCGCGCCGATCGCCTGGGCCCTCGGCCTGATCGCCGCCGGTGCGGGTCTTGCAGGCGCTCGCACCATCGGTCGCCGTCGCACCCAGCGCTGAAACCGCCCTCCGGCACGGCCGTCGGTCCCGTTCGTCGGGCCGTCGGACCGGACCGGACGGGAGGCGCCTCCCGCGGCCCCGCCGTGTCCCACCCGGACACGACGGGGCCGTCGGCGTCCGTGCGGACACGACCGGTCGGCTGCCCGTCCGCCGCGGCCCGGCATCGGTAGCGTGGGCCGCATGCCCTCCCTGCTGCACATCGACTCGTCGGCCGACCTCGCCCACTCGCGTTCGCGCGCCCTGACCGCCGCCTTCGCGGACGCCTGGCGCGCCCGCGGTCCCGAGTACACGGTGGTGCGGCGGGACCTCCACGTCGACCAGCTCCCGCACCTGGAGTCGTCCGCACTGCACTGGGCAGCGGCCGACCGCACGGCCGAGGAGTCCGTCGCGCCCGAGGCCGAGGCGCTCCGCCAGCAGGTCATCGACGAGCTCCTCGCCGCCGACGCCGTCGTGGTCGGCGCGCCGCTGTACAACTACACGGTGCCGTCGACCCTCAAGGCGTGGATCGACCGCGTCCACGTGCCCGGGGTCCTGGCCGGCGACGTGCAGCCGCTCGCGGGGCGCCCCGTGGTGACCGTGGTGAGCCGTGGGGCGACCTACGACGCGGGCTCCCCGACCGAGACCTGGGACCACGGCTCGCCGGTGCTGCACCTCATCCTCGGCACCGCGCTCGGCATGAAGCTGTACCCGGTGACCGTCAGCGCCACCCTGGCCGACCGGATCCCGGACCTCGCGCCGCTCGCCGAGCACGCGGCGGCCGAGTTCGCCGACGCCCGCACGACGCTCGAACGGCTCGCAGCGACGGTCGCCTGATCCCACCGGTCGGGCAGGCCCCGCCGGTCGGACAGGCCCCGGCCGTCGTCAGGCTGGTCGGATCTCGTCCGACCGGCCGAGCAGATCCGCGTGGAAGGCCGTCTGGGTCAGCGCGCTCGCGAGCAGGAACCCCGACATCGAGTCGATCCCACCACTGAACGGCACGCGCGACGCGACCTCGAACAGGGTCGGGGACGTCAGCGCGTCGAGCGCCTCGGCGACGTGCCGGGAGCGCTCCTCGCGGTGTCGCGCGAGCGTCCGCGCACGCGTCACGACGTCCCGGAAGCGGTACTCGTGCCCCGGGCAGACCTCCAGGTGCGCGTACCCGTCGAGCCGCGCGAGGGAGGCCAGGTAGTCGCCGAGCGGGTTCGTCGCCGTCCGCCCGCCCAGGCCGATGCCCGGGTTGATCCGCGGCAGCACGTGGTCGCCGGTGAAGAGCAGCCCGTCGCCCTCGTCGACGAGGCACAGGTGCCCGGCGGTGTGCCCCGGCGTCCAGAGCGCCCGGACGTCGCGCCCGGGGATCGGCAGCATGCCGCCGTCCTCCACGAGCAGGTCCGCGAAGGGCTCCGCCGTCCGCCCGAGCCCGATCCGACGTCCGCTCCCCCAGGCCGCGACCACGCCGGCGACCAGCTCGTCGGGCAGCCCCCACCCGGCGATGTCGGCGTCGTTCGCCGCGGCGTCCTCCCGTTCCCGACGCAGGGCGTCGACCTCGAGCCGGTGCATCGCGACCCGGGCGCCGCTCGCGCGCCGGAGCGCTGCGGCGGCGCCGAGGTGGTCGGCGTGCAGGTGCGTCACCACGACGAGTCCGACCTGGTCGACGGACCGCCCGACCGCTGCGAGGCCCGCGCGGAGCACCGTGAGGTCGTCGTCCGCCGCCCAGCCGGGATCGACGACGGTGAGCGAGCCGTCGGTCCCCTCGACCACGTAGGACAGGGTCGCGTCCGGGACTCCTCCGCGGAACGGCACCGCGATGGTCCAGACCCCGGGGCGGACCTGCTCGACGGGCGGCAGGGCACCGGCGCGGAGCGCAGCGGCCTGCACGGGGCTGATCGGTTCCGGTGCCGGCGCTGCCGGCGGGGGCACGGTCGTCACGCGACCACCCTAGTGACGGAGCCGACCGAGCACGGCGAGCCGCGCCTCCCGTCCGTCCACCGGAGCACCCGCGAGTAGACAGGCAGCATGGAGATCGCACCGATGCTCGCCAAGGCCGTCGCCACCGTGCCCGACCCGGACAGCGTCCGCGGCGGGCTGCGGTACGAGCCGAAGTGGGACGGCTTCCGCGGGATCGTGACCGTCGACGGCGACGACGTCACCATCGGCAGCCGCGGCGCCAAGCCGCTGACACGGTACTTCCCGGAGCTCGTCGAAGCGTTCCGCGCGCAGTTCGGCGGGCGCGACCACCCGGTCGTGCTCGACGGCGAGGTGGTGCTGCGGAGCGGCGAGCCGGGCGCGGAGCACCTCGACTGGGAGGCCCTGTCGCAGCGCATCCACCCCGCAGAGTCACGCATCCGGAAGCTCAGCGTCGAGACCCCCGCACAGTTCGTCGCGTTCGACCTGCTCGCGGTCGACGGGACGGAACTGGTGGACCTGCCGTTCGACGAACGGCGCGAGCGACTCGAGGCCCTCGCGGAGGGCATGACCGACCCGCTGTTCGTCACCCGCACCACGCTCGACGTCGACCTCGCCCGCGAGTGGCTCACCACGTTCGAGGGCGCCGGTCTCGACGGCGTGGTCGCGAAGCCGCGGGCGAAGGCGTACGAGCCGAACAAGCGCACGATGCTCAAGGTGAAGCACCACCGGACCGCCGACGTCGTCGCGATCGGGTACCGCGTGCACAAGAGCGGCAGCGGCGTCGGCTCGCTGCTCGTCGGGCTGTACGACGAGGACGGCGACCTCCGCCAGGTCGGCGGCGTCTCCGCCTTCACCGACCGTCGGCGCCAGCAGTTGGTGGAGGAACTCGAGCCCGTCGTGCTCCGCGACGCGGACGGGAGGCCCGTGACCGGTGACGGGGAACGGTCGCGGTTCTCGTCGGGTCGCGACACCTCCTTCGTCCGGCTCGAGCCGTCGCGCGTGCTCGAGGTGCGGTACGACCAGATGGAGGGCGAGCGGTTCCGGCACACCGTGCAGTTCGAGCGCTGGCGGCCGGACCGCGACGCCCGGTCATGCGGGTTCGAGCAGCTCGATGTCCCATCTGCGTACGACCTGCGTGACGTGCTGTCCTAGCGCTTGCACCGGCCGTCGCGCGTCAATATGCTCGCAGTAGTTAGGCTAACTAGTGACTTCCGGACGGGGATCCGGGAGCACACAGCAGACGGGAGCGGGACATGATCATCGACGGCATCAGCGACGCCAACCGAGGCACCTGGTCCCGCCTGACGCGCCTGCACACGGCGAGCGTCACGCTGCCGATGCACACCAGCCGAGTCGCGAAGCCCGAGCACCGCGCCGAGGACGTCGCCGCGGCCTGAGCCGACCGGGGCTACCCGGCCCCTCAGTCCTTCTTCGCCCGGGACGGCTGCACGCGCGACGGCTCCCCCGGCATCTTCGGGAAGTCCGGCGGGAACGGCAGCTCGCCGAGGCCGTCCGCCAGGTCACGGTCCCACCAGCCGAGGAGCGGCGCGATGTCGCCCGGTTCCTCGTGCATGGTCTCCCACGGGTCCCCGCCGGTCCGCAGCCGTTCCGGGACGGTGAGCACCGTCAGTGTCGTCGGGTCCACGCTGTCGAGCTCGTCCCAGGTGACGGGCGTCGAGACGCTCGCGTGCGCCAGGGCTCGTGGGCTGTAGGCACCGGCCATGGTGCGGTCACGGTTCGCCTGGTTGAAGTCGACGAACACGCGCTGCCCCCGCTCCTCCTTCCACCACGACGTCGTGACCCGGTCGGGCATCCGCCGCTCGAGTTCCCGCGCCGCCGCGATCACCGCGTGCCGGACGTCGAGGAACTCGTGCTCGGGCCGGATCGGTGCGAACACGTGCAGGCCGCGGTTGCCGCTGGTCTTGATCCACGCCGTCAGGCCCACCTCGCCGAGCACCGTCCGGAGTTCGTGCGCGACCGGCACGGTGTCGTGGAAGTCGGTCCCCGGCTGCGGGTCGAGGTCGATGCGGAGCTGGTCCGGGTGGTCGGAGTCCTCGGCGCGGGACGCCCAGGGGTGGAACACGACGGTGTTCATCTGCGCTGCCCAGACCGCGACCGCCGGCTCGTCGATCACCAGCTGCGGGTGCGAGCGGGCGCTCGGGTAGGTCACGACGACGTCGCGCACGTACTCGGGAGCGCCCTTCGGCGGGTTCTTCGAGAAGAACGACTCGCCGTCGATGCCCGACCCGAAGCGCTGCAGCGAGATCGGCCGGTCGCCGTTCGCCCGGACGAGGGGGTCCCCGACCGCGACGAGGTACTCGGCGAGGTCGAGCTTCGTGATGCCGACCTCGGGGAAGAGCACGCGGGACGGACTGCTGATCCGGACCTCCCGGTCGCCGTCCGGGCCCGGGACCGTCAGCGTCGTCGCCTCGCTCGCCATGCAGCGGACCGTACACGGCCGGACCGGCGTCGGGTCACATGGTGTTCCAGTGCAGGTGGCCGTTGGCGTCGGGCCCCTTGCCTCCGCACTGGTACGAGCGACCGTTGGCCGCCTGTGCGACTGCGCCGCTCTGCGCGTCGGAGCAGAACGCCCCCGGGGTGATCGTGCCCTGGGCCGGGGCCTGCTGCACGGGCGCAGGAGCGGCCGGAGCCTGTTGGACCGGTGCCGGAGCAGGCGCTACCGGAGCAGGAGCGACGTACGAACCGATGGCCGTCACTTCGGCGACCGGAGCACGGGTCACTTCCTTGCCGACCTCGACACGGTCGGTCTCCACGCCGTCGGTCGTGGTCACGCGCCAGGTGGTCGTCTCGACGCCGTCGACCCCGGCCGTCGTGACCTTCGACTGTCCCTTCGGCAGCGCAGGGTCGTCGACCGAGGTCCGTTCGAACGGGATCGCGGTGTCCTCGGTCTCCTCCGAGACGGCGACGACGGGCGTGGGAGTCGGCGTCGGAGTGCGAGTGGCCTCGGGGCGTGCGGTCTCGGCGGCCGCCACCGCCGTCACGGGCCGTGCATCGGCGGCGTTCGACGCGACCGCCCCGACGAGCGCTCCGGCCGAGCCCACTCCCCCGAGCCAGATCGTCGCTGCGACCGCGACGACGATCGTCGCCTTGGTCTTCGTCCTCAGTGCTGCCCACCGCATGCCATCTGCCCCTTCCGGCCGGTCGGAGTCGATGGTGACGACACCTCAGCGTCACCGCGAGTCCCCCGAACGGGGCTCCGCGCCCACCGGATGAACCCTCGGCGATGCCGGACGCAGGCCGCCTGACCGCCGTCGCCCGCTCCCGCTCCCGCTCCCGCTCCCGCCGAGCGGGCCAGTTCTGTCACGCTCACCGCCTCCGGCCGACGACTTGCACCCGCTCGGCGCACCTCGGGCGGCACGTCGTGCCCGCTCAGTGCACCACGGGCGGCATGTCCTGCCCGCTCGGCGCACCTCGGGCGGCATGTCGTGCCCGCTCGGTGCACCACGGGCGGCATGTCCTGCCCGCTCGGCAACGGCTGCTGCGCGTCGGCCGGGCCGCTCGGCGACGGGTGTGGAGCGTCGACCGAGCGACAGCGGGCACGATGTACCGGTGACGGCGTACCTCGGGGTGGACCTGGCGTGGGGACTCGGCAGCGACCGGAAGCCCGCGAACGAGACCGGCCTCGTCGCGATGGCCGACGACGGCACGATCACCGACGCCGGGTGGGCCCGCGGGGTCGACGCCGTGACGGACTGGATCGCGGAGCACCTCGGCCCGCGGACCCTGATCGCCGTCGACGCCTCCCTCGTGGTGACGAACCCGACCGGCATCCGCGAGGCCGAGCGGCAGGTCGGGCAGCGCTACGGCCGGTGGAAGGTCGCGGCGAACCCGACGAACCTGGCCTCGGCGGCGAGCGCCGGCGCCCGACTGCTCGACCGGCTGACGGCGCTCGGCATCGGCTACGTCAATGACACCGCTGCGATGCGCGGGCGCACCGGGCCGGCGGCCTTCGAGTGCTACCCGTACACGACGCTCGTGGGTGTCGAGGAGCTCGGCTACGACGACGAGCGTCCGCGGTACAAGCGCCTCGACCTGAAGGTGCCGGCAGCCGTCGCCCGGCAGCGGCGTGCCGAGGCGTTCGACGAGCTCGTGCACCGGCTGCGCACGACCCCGCTCGACCCGCCGCTGCTGCTCGACTCGCATCCGCTGACGGCCGGGCTCGCCGAGTCCTCGGTGCTGCACGGGCCGACGCACAAGCACCGGGAGGACCTGCTCGACGGTGCCCTCTGCGCCTGGACCGCCGCGTTCTGGGAGCGGCACGGCGACGGACGGGTGCAGGTGCTGGGAGGTGACCCGGGCCTCCCGTCCGACCCGCCGGACGAGGCGGGCCGCCGGCCCGTCGTGGTGGCGCCCGCTCGTGGGTCCCAGCGGCGGCCGCGCGGCTAGGCTCGACGGCGTGAGCACCACGACCGAACCCCTGCGCATCGGGCTGGTGTCGCTGCACACCTCCCCCGGCGACGAGCCCGGATCCGGCGAGGTCGGCGGCATGAACGTCGTCGTCCGGCACCAGGCCGAGGCCCTGGCCGACCGCGGTCACCAGGTCGAGATCATCACGCGGCGGTCCGCGCCGACGCAGCCGGACAGCGTGTCGCTGGTGCCGGGCGTGTGCCTGAGGTTCCTGTCCGCCGGCCCCGCCGAGCCGGTGCCCAAGGGCGAGCACGACGCGTTCATCGAGCCGTTCCGGGCGGGCCTCGAGGAACTCGGCCCGTACGACGTGCTGCACTCGCACCACTGGTTCTCCGGCGTCGCCGCGTTGCCCGTCGCCCGCGAGCGGGGCATCCCGCACGTGCAGTCCTTCCACTCCATCGCGGCCGAGTCGGACACCCCGCTGTCCGAGGGTGAACGCCCCGAGTCCGCAGGCCGTCCCGCGGGCGAGCGGATGCTCGCACGCGAGTCCGACGCCGTGGTCGTGGTGTCCTCAGCCGAGGCGTCGACCGTCCGCACCCGCCTGGGCGGCGACGAGTCGCGCACCTGGATCGTGCCGCCGGGCGTCGACGGGTCCGTCTTCCGCCCCGCGGGTGCGGGTGCGCGCCGCGCGGAGACCCCGTACGTCGTCGCGGCGGCGCGCGTGCAACCGCTCAAGGGGCTCGACCTGGCGATCGAGGCGGTCGCGGGCATCGGCCGGGAGGCCCGCCCCACCCTCGTCATCGCGGGCGACGCCTCGAGCGAGGCGGGCGACTACGTGGACGAACTGCGTCGGCTCGCCGCCGCGCACGGCATCGCCGACCGCGTGACGTTCGTCGGTCCGCAGTCGCGTGCCGACCTGGCCTTCCTGTTCCGTGGCGCGGCGGCCGTGCTCGTGCCGTCGCACTCGGAGACGTACGGCCTCGTCGCGCTCGAGGGTTCCGCTTCCGGGGTGCCCGTCGTCGCCGCGGCGGCCGGTGGACTGCGGGAGGCCGTGGTCGACGGGGAGACCGGGGTCGTGCTGGAGTCGCGGGACCCGGGCGACTGGGCCGCCGAGATCGAGCGGATCCTGACCGACGCCGCGTACGCCGCCGGGCTCGCCGCCGCGGGGCGTGAGCACGCCGAGCGCCTGAGCTGGGAGCGGTCGGCTGCCGGACTCGAGGACGTCTACCGCCGGGTGCTCGGACGCTCGTGACGGCCCTCGAGGCGTTCTGGGCGGCACTCGACGCCGTCCCGGTGGCCGAGGACGCCGAGGCGCTCTACTCGACGGACTCGGCGGAGGGCCGGCTCCGACGGGCGAACCTGGCGGCCTACCTGTCCCACGTCGGGGCTGCTGCCGACACCGTGCTCGTCGCCGAGGCGCCCGGGTGGCGCGGCATGACGAACACGGGCATCCCCTTCACGAGCATGCGGGAGCTCGACTCGCTCGGGTTCGACGTCCTCGTGCCGCCGGCACCGACGGCACCGTGGGAGGCCTCGTCGCGGGTCGTGCACGGTGCACTGCAGGACTGGTCCGGGCCGCTGCCCCTGGCGTGGGCGATCTTCCCGCACCACCCGTTCGTCGCGCCCGATCGGCTGACGAACCGGACCCCACGCCCGGCGGAGGTGCGCGCGGGAGCCCCGGTCGCGCTCGCGCTGCTCGAGGCGCTGCGTACGGCTCGCGGCGCCGGACACCCGGTGCGGGTCGTCGCGGTCGGGCGGAAGGCACAGGGAGCGCTCGCGCTGGCGGGCATCGACGCCGTGGCGGTGCGGCACCCGGCGCAGGGTGGCGCAGCGCAGTTCACCGAGCAGGTGCGGGCGCTGCAGCGGTAGCGCGGGCTGCGCTGTGCCCGGCGCCGAGCAGGGTCAGGCGGAGCGGACCTCGACGCCCTTCGCAGCGAGGCGCTCGGTCACGTGCCCGGGCAGCGGCGCGGCGGCGTACACGGTCGTCAGCGCCGGGAGGTCGAGCACGTCGTCCCAGTTCTGCGGGTCGTACCGGTCGTCGGAGCCGTCCCAGCCGGGGTGGACGTCCTGCAGGACCTCGAGGTCGGAGTCGACGGTGAGCTCCGTCACCAGCGCCAGGTGCGACGGCAGCAGGTCGAGGTCGTCGTAGTACTCGCGGGCGCGGTCGTCCTGCCCCTCGACGTCGAGGTCCTCGCCGCTGTCCTCGTCCTCGTCCCCGTCGTAGGGCTCGAGGACGCCGAGGTCGTAGCAGAGGACGTCGAGCACGAGCAGCTTCGCGTTGAAGTCGGCGAACTCGACGGGTTCTTCGGTGGTGTCGGAATCGTCGTGCATGTCCCGGAGCGTAGCGACCGGCACCCGTGAGCGACCGCGTGATCAGGAGACGGGCGTGTTGCAGGCAGCGGCGATCTTCCTGTGAGAGTAGACAGAGTGCCATCCCTCGGGAAAGGCTGACGTATGACCACCACCAAGTCGGACGCGACGCAGCAGGAGCAGCCCACGCTCAAGCGCGTCATCGGGCCCAAGCTGCTGCTGCTCTTCATCGTCGGGGACATCCTCGGCACCGGTGTCTACGCACTCACCGGTCAGGTGGCCGCGGAGGTCGGCGGCGCCGCGTGGCTCCCCTTCCTCATCGCGTTCGCGGTCGCGCTGCTGACGGCGTTCTCGTACCTGGAGCTCGTGACGAAGTACCCGCAGACGGCGGGCGCCGCCCTCTACGTCCACAAGGCGTTCGGGATCCACTTCGTCACCTTCATCGTCACGTTCATCGTGATGTGCTCGGGCATAACGTCAGCGAGCACGGCCTCTCGGGCGTTCGCGGCGAACCTCGGCGCCGGCTTCGGTCTGGAGCTGCCGAACGGCGTCGTGATGCTCATCGCGATGGGCTTCATGCTCGCGGTGATGGCGGTCAACTTCCGCGGAGTCAGCGAGAGCGTCAAGACGAACGTCGTGCTGACCCTCGTGGAGCTGTCCGGTCTGGTGATGGTGATCCTCATCGGCTTCTGGGCGATCGCGGGTGGCAACGCGGACTTCTCGCGCGTGGTGATGTTCGACACCCCCGAGGACAAGTCCCTGCTGCTGTCCGTGTCCACCGCGACGTCGTTGGCGTTCTTCGCGATGGTCGGCTTCGAGGACTCGGTCAACATGGCCGAGGAGACGAAGGACCCGTCGCGGATCTTCCCGAAGGTGATGCTCACCGGTCTCGGCATCACGGCGGTCATCTACGTGCTCGTGTCCATCTGCGCCGTCGCCGTGGTTCCCATCGGTGAGCTCGCGGGCAACGAGACACCGCTCGTCACCGTCGTGCAGACCGCGGCACCGGACTTCCCGATCGCCGACCTGCTGCCGTTCATCTCGATGTTCGCGGTGGCGAACACGGCGCTGATCAACATGATGATGGCGTCCCGACTGCTCTACGGCATGAGCAAGCAGGGGGTGCTGCCCGGGTTCCTGTCGCGGGTGTCACCGGCCCGCCGCACCCCGTCGACGGCCATCGTCTTCACCACCGTCATCTCGCTGCTGCTCATCGGATGGGTGTCGCTCGACCCGGACTCCCCCATCGTCGTGGTCCTCGGCGGCACCACCTCGCTGCTCCTGCTCTCGGTCTTCACGGTCGTGAACCTCTCGGTGCTGGTGCTCCGTCGGGACCGCGTCGGCCACAAGCACTTCCGGGCGGGAGTCGTGATCCCCGTGATCGGTGTCGTGACCTGCCTGTGGCTGGTGCTGCCGTTCTCGTCGGGCCGGGACCCGCAGCAGTACCAGATCGCCGGAGCGCTGCTCGGCCTCGGCGTCCTGCTCTGGCTCCTCACCTGGTTCACGCACGGTCGGAAGCAGACCGAGAAGGCACCGACCGGCCTCGTCACCGAGCCCACCGCTGTGGTCCCCCCGGGCACGGGTCACCGGCACCACGCGGACGGCGGCCACGCCGAGCGCACCGACGGGCGGCGTGACGACGGGCGGGACGGCTGATGGAAGCGAGCGAGATCATCCTGGCGGTGTCCGTCGGGGTGATCGCCCTCATCTCGCTGTCGGCCGCCTTCCGCTCCGGGCGACGGCGAGACTGATCTCCGGAGGCCGGGCCGACCTGCGGACAGTGAGCGGCAGGCCGCGTGAGCGGCGGGCGGCGGGCCGGGTCCTCGGCTGCCGACACCCCCGATCGGGCGGCTGCGGTTCCCAGCCGACGCCCGTACGCTCGTCGTGCTCTGCACCCGACCGTCCGGCCCTCGCGACGGACCACCCGCCCGGAAGGACCCGCCATGCGCCGCGCCGGCATCACCATCGCCTCGGTGTTCGGGGCAGGGGTGGTCGCAGCCGTCATCGGCGTGGTGGTCGTCGTCGTCATCGCCGTGCATTCGCTGACCGGTGCAGCCAGGTCTGTCACCGCCGAACCCGCATGCCCGGACGTCCCCTCGCGGACCGTCGGCGGCATCGTGGTGCCCGCTGGACCGATCGCCGGCTTCTGCCAGGACCGTCTGGTGAACGCGGCGTACGTGATCGAGGCCGCACAGGCGCTCGGCATCGGCCCGCACACCCAGGCCGTCGGCGTGATGACCGCGATCGGCGAGTCGAGCCTGGTGAATCTCGACCACGGGGACGCCGCCGGACCGGACAGCCGCGGGCTCTTCCAGCAGCGCGACAACGGCGCCTGGGGCACCTACGAGCAGCGGATGGACCCGTACACGGCCGCGACGATGTTCTTCACGAAGCTCGTCAAGACGCAGGGGTGGAAGACGATGACCCCGACCCAGATGGCGCATGCGGTGCAGATCAACGCGGACCCGGACCACTACGCGAAGTCCTGGCCGGAGGCGAAGGCCGTCGTCGAGGGGCTGACCGGCCAGACCGTGCCGGACACCGCCCCGCAGGGCTGAGGTCACCGCAGCACCGGCCCGAGTTCCTCGGCGTCGTGGAGCTCGACCATCGACGCTCCCGTCGCGTTCACGACGACCTGCCCCCGGAGGCGCACCGCCCGCTCGGCGAAGGCGCACGCGCAGGCGTCGATCCACTCCCAGTCGACCGGGAACAGCTGGGTCTCGCCCGGCCGTTCCCACGCGAGCACCACCTCGGCCGCGGAGTTGTCGACGCAGACCTCGGCGACGAGCGTGGCGAAGTCCTCGACGTGCTCGTCCGGCTGCAGCGGCAGGTCGGACACGGGGAGCAGGAACGGCACCGGGATCGCCCGTTCGTCGAGGAAGAGCACCCAGCACTGTCTCCGGATCGGGCGTCCGACGACCCCGGAGACGAGGGCGACGACGTCGGCGTCGGTGCGTGCGGACGTGGTGAACAGCTGGTCGAGCACATCGGTTCCTGACATGCCCCGAGCCTGCGGGACGCCAGCGGCCGCGAGCAGCGCCGAGCAACGATCTGTGGACGCCGTCGCCGAAGTCGTCCGCTGTGCAGGAGGACGGTCAGAACCCGTGCTGGACCGCGGCGTCGACGAGCAGCAGCGCGGCGAAGAAGACGACGACCATCGCCGCGATCCCGACGAGTGCCAGGGGCCAGGCGAGCCGTCGACGGACGAGTCGCAGCACGCAGCCGACCACCGTCCCGACGAACACGAGCGCGACGATGACCGGTCCGACGGTCACCACCCCGGTACCGAGGCCGGCGTCGCACGTGTTGCCGGGAGCGGCGCACGAGTGGAACGCCATCGACAGGAAGACGATGCCGCCCCCGGCGGCCACCGCCTCGACGGCGAGCAGGGCGAGCAGCAGCACCGTCGCCACCACGTCGACGACGTGACGGGGCGTGCGGGCGGCGCCCCGAGCCTCCCGGCCGGACGACGCCGACGACGCAGACGGAACCGGCGACGCCGACGCGGACGCGGACGCGGACGCAGGTGAACCCGGCAATGCAGGCGGAGCCAGCGACGCAGCCGACGCCACCGCCGCGTCCGACCCGGCCACGTCGACGGGCCCGGACGACAGGTCCGGGTCCTGCGATGCAGCCGGGGCGGACATCAGCGCCCCGTACCGGACCCGCGCGTCGACCAGAGCGCCGCCCAGATGAGCAGCGGCTGCCCGAACAGGCGGGCGACCCGCTTCTCGTCCGAGTCGAGCCCGAACGCATCGCGCCGGTTGACCCACTGCGACAGGTTCCCCGGGAAGATCACCGTGAAGAACAGCGCCGCGATCGTGCCGACGGTCTTCCGGCGGCTGCGCGGCGTGACCAGGAGCGCGCTGCCGAGCCCGATCTCCGCCACGCCCGAGGCCAGCACCGTCGTGTCCGTGTCGAGCGGCACGAAGTCCGGCACCTGGGCACGGAAGTCACGGCGGGCGAAGGTGAGGTGGCTCGTGCCGGCGAAGACGAGCGCGGCACCGAGGAGGACACGGACGAAGGAACGCATGCCCCCATCGTGCTCGCTCCCACGAGAACCGTCCGGCGCGTCGGACGGCAGCGCGCGACGCGGCGGCCGAGGCGTGCTGGCACGCTGCCTTCCACCTCGGTAGGTTCGGACCCATGGCAGCCGTCGCTCGCGACCACGAACCGCCCGCCGTCCTCGCGACCGTCGCCGTGCTGCTCGCTCCCCTCTCGCTCTGGATGGGCATCATCGTGCCTGCCGCCGACATGACGCGGCATGTGCTCCTCGAGTCCGTGTTCGGCATCGTCTGCGTGCTCTGCGGCCTCCGCGCGGTGCGCCTCGCCGGTCGCCGGCGCGCGGTGCGCGTGTGGGCGTGGATCGGGCTGGTGCTCGGTGCGCTCGGCCTGGTGATGATGACCTGGCAGCTGCTCGCCTTCGCGACGGACGGCGGCTTCCCGCCGCCGTTCTGGTCGCCCTACGCCCGTCGCTGACGGCGGGCGGTCGCCACCGGTCGACGGCCTGGAGGCGCGGCACACCTCCGCAGCACCGGTCCGGCTCGGCGTGCGGTCACCAGCCGAGCGTGCCCGGCCCGCCCTTGAACGGTCCGACCACCCGCGAGGTGATCCACCCGCCGTAGAAGTCGCCCTCCTGCGCCTGCACGACCTCGCCGCCGACCTCGCAGGAGTCCACCGCCGACGGGTAGATCGCGATCCGGTCGCGCAGGTCCTCGTACCCGGGCTCCGGCGTCGGGTAGTTCCACGCCGCCCGGGGCGCGACGACCCCGTCCCCGCCGACCACGTCGAAGTAGCGTGCACGCCCCTTGAACTCGCACATGCTCGACCCCTGCGCCGGACGCAGCTCGACCCCCGCCATCGGCACGTAGTAGACCGGCGGGTGCGAGGTCTCGAGCACCCGCACCGCATCGGTCGTGTCGACCACGACCGCACCCCCGAGCCGCACCACGACCCGCTCCGGGACGGCCTCGACGGCGGGAGGACGCGGGTAGTCCCAGACGGACTCCTGACCGGGACCGGGTTCGACACGAGCTGCACGACGCATGCTGCCGGGTCTACCACCACCGCCGCAGAAGGAGCAGAGTGGGCGCGTGACGACGACGACACAGGGGATCTTCCGGCGGAAGCCCATCGAGACCATCGACGACGGACCCGAAAGCGAGGGCGGCCTGAAACGGCACCTCGGTCTGTGGCAGCTGACGGCCATCGGCATCGGCGGCATCATCGGCGCGGGCATCTTCACGCTCGCCGGCACCGTCGCGAACGGCGTCGCCGGGCCCGCCGTCCTCATCAGCTTCCTCATCGCCGGGGTCGCGAGCGCGGCCGCCGCACTCTCGTACGCGGAGTTCGCCGGACTCATCCCGAAGGCCGGCAGCGCCTACACGTACGGGTACGCCGTGCTCGGCGAGGTCGTCGGGTGGTTCATCGGCTGGGACCTGCTGCTCGAGTACACGGCCATCGTCGCCGTCGTCGCGATCGGCATCTCCGGCTACGTCGGGTTCCTGGTCGGGCAGTTCGGCATCGACCTGCCCGCGTGGATGCTCGGCGCGCCCGGGACCGGTGACGGGCACGTCGTCGACGTGTTCGCGATCCTGCTCTGCCTGCTCACCGCGTTCGTCCTGACCCGCGGCATCCGGAGCGCCGCCCGCTTCGAGCTCGTCGCCGTCGCGATCAAGGTCGGGCTCGTCGTGCTCATCGTCGTGCTCGGCGTGTTCCACATCAACAGCGCGAACTACTCGCCGTACTTCCCGTTCGGCTTCGGCGGGGTGATGACCGGCGCTGCGACCGTGTTCTTCGCCGTGTTCGGCTACGACGCGATGTCCACCGCCGCCGAGGAGTCCACCGACGCCCGGAAGCACATGCCGAAGGCGATCCTGCTGTCCCTCGGCATCGCGATGGTCCTCTACGTCCTGGCGACCCTGGTGCTCACCGGCATGCAGAAGTACACCGACATCGACCCGGCCTCGGGGTTCTCGTCGGCGTTCGCGTCGGTCGGGCTCGGCGGGGTCGCGAACGTCATCGCGATCGGTGCCATCGTCGGCATCGTGACGGTGCTCGTCACCTTCATGCTCGGTGCCTCGCGCGTCTGGTTCTCGATGAGCCGCGACGGGCTCATGCCGAAGTGGTTCGCGAAGACCGACCCGAAGCGGCACGTGCCGACCCGGGTCACCTGGATCCTGGGCATCGCGTCGGCGGTGCTCGCCGGGGTGCTGCCGATCGGCGTCGTGGCGGAGCTGACGAACATCGGGATCCTGCTCGCGTTCGTCGTGGTCTGCTCGGCGGTGATCGTGCTGCGCTACCGGCAGCCCGACCTCGACCGGCAGTTCAAGCTCCCGTTCATGCCCGTCGTACCGATCATCGGTGTCGTCGCGTCGCTGTGGCTCGTGACGTTCCTGCAGTGGGAGACGTGGGTGCGGTTCGCGATCTGGTTCGCGATCGGGCTCGGGGTGTACTTCGGGTACTCGCGGAAGCACAGCAAGCTGGCCACGGAACAGCGCTGAGGCTCCTCGCCCGAGGGCGGCGGTGCGCGTGCTCCCGTCAGGAGAGCACCGGACCGCCGGGCCAGTCCCGGTAGAGGATGATCGCTGCGTCCGGCGGCTGGACGCCGCCAGCCACCCACTCCATGCCGTCAGACAGGAGCTCGCTGTCGCGGAAGCGGGCACGCACAGCGTCCACGAACTCGTTTGCGAACGGCTCGTCGATCGTCTGGGTCGTACTCATGACCGCCATCATGAGCAGTCTCCGGCCGTGCTGTCACCTCCGCCGGCAGGCCGTCGTCACGCCTCGCCCGTGCTGGGTACTCGCGTCGTCCTCGCTCCTCGGTCGGTAGTGTCGACCCGTGGTGGGGGAAGCAGCACGGGTCACCGATACCGTGCGTCCGGTGACGGTCCGCGGAGGTGTCGTCGCGCCGATCGCCTGGACGGCACTGTGCACGGGCGTCCTCGCGCTCGGAGTCTGGCTGGCCTCGACCCGAGCGGTGTTCGGTGGCGCCTGGTTCACCCAGCTGTGGACGAGCGGCCTGCTGCTCGCCTTCGGTGTGCTCGGCCTGTACATGAGCGTCGGGAGCATCCGGAACCGCATCCGCGTGTTCCCGGATCGACTCGAGGTGGTGCCGCACCTGCGGCGGACCCGGACGATCTCGCCCGGAGAGCTCGTCGAGTTCAGCGCATCGGGAACGGGCAACACCACCATCCGCGGCCGGACCGCGCGTGGTCGAGGCTTCTCCACCGACCAGTTCCACCGCAACCACGACGTCCTCGTCCACTGGCTCGAACAGAACGCCACGGAGCCGTGGACGGAGTTCACGACCTTCTTCGACAATCTCACCGCGGACCGGAAGCCGAGACAGGTGCGCAACGTGCTGTTCACGCTGTTCTCCGTCTGCTTCTTCGTCACGACGCTGTCGGCGATCCCGGGGCTGTTCGTCATGGTCGCCTACGACGACGCACACCAGGAGCAGGTGACCTGCACGATCACGTCAGCGCGAGCCGTCACCGTGTCGAACCGGTCAGCCAAGGGTGCCGGTTCCTCGCACCCGGCCCTGTCCCTCGAGACGACCGACTGCGGGCACCTGACCCTGTCGCGGCGCATCTACTCCGACAACCGCGACGCCGTCGCACGGCGGTACGACCGGGCTCCCGGCCCCTACCGACTCACCGTGGGCGGTGGGAGCTTCTGGCTCCGGCAACACGCGTCCGTGCCCGTCCCGGAGCCGACGGTCTACAGCATCGACGGGCCCGCCGCAGGCGCAGCCGAACGCTGATCAGCGATCCCGCGCTACTCCGCCACCACCCACACGTGCTGCGCCTGCCACCCCTCCGGCACGGTGTTCCGGTAGGCGGCCAGCGCCGCCTCGTAGTTCGGCCCGGACGCCTCGTGCTCTCGCGTCTCGCTCGACCGCGCGGTCGCCTTGATCGTGGTCTCCCCCGTCGCCTTGCTCTCGACCGCGTTCGTCTGCGTCAGCGCGAACCCGTCCAGGTCGAGTGCGGCGACCGCTGCCTCCTTGGCCGCCACGACGGAGTCCGCGTAGCCCTCGGCCTCGCGCGTCTCGGTCGAGCGGATCATGCCTCGCAGTGTCGTCACCGGACCAGTATGACCCGATCGATCCAGGTCCCCGAGCACGACAGTCGAACGGCGTCAGGCGTCGCGCCGGTGCTTGCCCTTCGCCGCCGTCGGGTCCGCCATCGGGTGGTTCCGGAACCACCGCAGCAGCTCACGCGGGCGGCTCTGGTCGGCACTCTGGTCCCCCTGGTCGAGGAACGTGCTGAATCCCTCGGGCACCGCGACACCATCGGACTCACGGTCGTACGCCGTCGACCACTCCGGGAACCGCCGCGTGTGGATCGACTCCTCGACGAGGAGCCGAACGTCGTCGTGCCGCTCGTCCGCGACGATCCGTCCGTAGGTCGCCATCACCGCGTCGTACGGCCCCTCGAGCAGCTGCATGAAGCGTCCGCCCCGGTGCACGAGCATGCCGGTCAGCCCGTCGGCGGTGTTCCGCGTCCGGGCGTGGTCGAGCACTGCCTCGAGGTCAGCCTCGTCGAAGGGCTCGGTGGCGGAGCTCATGTACACCAGTGACTGCAGCACGCATCGATCTTGCACCTGAGCCGCTGTCAGCGACGCCCCCAGAACGGGACGCGGACAGTTACATCAGGCGAGTGGCGTCCAGTCGAGGACCTGACCGTCATCGGTGCAGTACGTCGTGTCCGAGTCCTCGGTGGTGGTCTTCGACCACGACGGCGACCAGTACGAAGCGTCGATGTCCCGCTGCTTCGGGAAGACACCGACCACGGTGCCGGCCGACGTGTCGGGCTCACCGGGCACCGGATCGACGTCGAGGGTGTCCGGGTCGAACCATCCGTAGGTGGTCGCCCCGGTGATGCTGTCGAACTCGATGTACATCGTGATGTGGTCGTCCTGCGACTCCGTGCCGAGCTGCACCTGGTACTCCTGCCGCGCCCCGTCGTCGTCCGTCGGCACGTCGGACCACTCGACGCGGTAGGCGTCCGCGGTCTCCTCGACGGAGACCGACCCGGTCCCGGAGGCGAGGTCGCAGGACGCCTTGCCGGGCGTCGCCGCCGTCGTCGCGCTCGCGCTCGGGGCCGGCGCCTCGGCAGTCCGTGTCCCCGCGCCGAGCACACTGCACCCCGACAGGGCGACCACCGTCGCCACTGCCCCTGCCACCACGGCTCCGCCGCGCACTGCGTTCCCCATGCGATCCCCCTCGTGTCGCGCGCCCTCCGGCGCCCGCCCACGCTAGCAGCGGAGGGCCAGCAGCGGAGGTCGGTGGCGCCTGGCACGATGGACCCGTGCCCGCCGCCCCGATGATCGACGCCGTCGACGTCATCCGGTTCGTCGGGCCGCAGACCTTCGGCCGTGCGCGCGACGTCGTCCGCGCCGGCCTGGTCGAGGACGCCACTTGGCACGACGACGACGGCACGGTCACCGCGACCGTCTCCGGCTCCGCCGACGACCCCTACGAACTCCGCGTCGAGACCACCGTCGCCCGCGGCGAGTTCGTCCGCCCCGTCCGCAGCACGTGCTCCTGCCCCCTCGGCGGCGACTGCAAGCACGTCGCCGCCGCGCTCCTCACCATCAACGCGCGGGCCCTCGCCGCCGAACCCCGAGCAGCGACTCCCCCGGCCGCTCCTCCCGCCCCGGACTGGAGGCTCGACCTCGCCCGCCTCGCCGGTGACGACGACCAGGTGGTCGACCCGCAGGGCACGCCGATGGGTCTGCAGTTCGAGTTGCGTGACGCCGTCCCGGCCGCGCTCGCCTCACGAGCGCGAGCCGCCGGCCGGGCGCTGCCGTCGCGAGCTCGCGGTGTCCGGCTCGGCGTGCGCCCGGTCACCCGGAGCGCCGCGGGCAACTGGGTCCGCGGGCAGCTCACCTGGGGCACGCTCCCCTACTCGATGAACCGGCTCGGCATCCCACACGAGCAGCACGCCTGGTTCCTGCAGTTCTCCGCGCTGCACCGAGCCGGGCAGCTCGCGGGACTGCCCGGCGAGAGCGACTGGGTGCACCTCGACGACTTCGGCAGCCCGCTGCTCTGGCCGCTCCTGCAGCAGGCACCCGGGCTCGGGATCGCCTTCGTGACCGGCAAGCGCGAGGGCGGCGCGGCGCTCGGGAGCGAGGCCCGTGTGCTCCTCGACGCCGCGCGGCACGACGGCGCGCTGGTCATCGGCGCGAGCGCGGTCGTCGACGGGCGCCCGGTGCCCGAGGGTTCGGCGCGCACGATCGGCGACCACGGCGTCTACGCCTTCCGCGAGAGCCCCGAGTTCCACGTCACCCTGGCACCGACCGCCTCACCCGTCCCGGCGGACCAGCGCCGGATGCTCGTCGAGGGTGCGCGCGTCACCGTCCCGCCGGAGTCGGTCGACGAGTTCCTGGCCGACTGGTCGCCGCGGCTCCGCGGAGCGCTCGGCCTCGTCAGCTCCGACGGCTCGGTCGAGCTCCCCGAGCGCACACCGCCGGAGCTCGTCCTGACGGCGACGTTCGAGCCGGCCCGGGCTCCGCGGACCGACGACCGCCTGCACCTCCAGTGGCGCTGGCACGTCGACGGACGGAAGGACCCGGTCACGCTGCACGGCCCGCTCCCCGACCTGTCGGGGGTGCGCGCCGCGGACGACCCGGCCGACCCGTCGGCGCAGGCCGACGACGGCAGGCGATCTGCGCCTCCCGGCCCTGGTGGCGGTCTCGCCTGGTTCGAGGACGGCACGGTCGACGGTGCGGACGTCGCGGTCTTCGCGGCCGAACTCCTGCCGGCCCTGCCCGCACACGGGGTCCGGACCGTCGTGCAGGGCGAGCCCGGCGACCACGAACGGTTGACCGGCCGGCCGCACATCCGTGTCACGACGATGCCGTCCGAGAAGCACGACTGGTTCGACCTCGGCATCTTCGTCACCGTGAACGGGCGGCAGATCCCCTTCACCCCGCTGCTCCGGGCACTGGCGAAGCGCGACCGCCGCATGAAGCTCATCGACGGGTCGTACCTGTCGTTGGCGGACCCGACGTTCGACCGGCTCAAGGAGCTCATCGAGGAAGCCCGTGAGCTCGACGAGTGGGAGCCCGACCAGGCCCTGACGGTGACCCCGCTGCAGGCCGGGCTGTGGTCCGAGTTCGACCAGCTGGCCGACGAGACCGAGCACGACGAGCGCTGGCAGCGCATCGCCGCTGGCCTGCTCGACGCCGCACCGCCGGACGAGGTCCCGGTGCCCGACACCGTGCACGCCGACCTCCGTCCGTACCAGCACGCCGGCTACGCCTGGCTCCGGTTCCTCCGGGAGCACGGCATCGGCGGGGTGCTCGCGGACGACATGGGTCTCGGCAAGACCCTGCAGGTGCTCGCGATGATCGCCGCCGCCCGCGAGGCCGAGCCCGACGCACCACCGTTCCTCGTCGTCGCGCCGACGTCGGTCGTCGGCAACTGGGCGGACGAGGCAGCACGCTTCACCCCGTCGCTCCGGGTGACCACCGTCACGGCGACCTCGCTCAAGGACCACACCCGGGTCGCCCGCGCGGCCGCGGAGTCGGACGTCGTCGTGACGTCGTACGCGCTGCTGCGCCTCGACGCCGCCGAGTACGCCGGCGTGTCCTGGTCGGCGCTGGTGCTCGACGAGGCGCAGTTCGTGAAGAACCCGCAGTCGCAGACGCACCGGGTCGCGGCCGAGCTGCCCGCGCCCGTGAAGTTCGCGATCACCGGGACCCCGCTCGAGAACGGGCTGACCGACCTCTGGGCGCTGTTCCACGTCGTCGCGCCCGGGCTGCTGTCGTCGTGGTCGCGCTTCGGTGACGACTACGTGAAGCCGCTCGGCTCCCCCGACCTGCGCGGGGACGCCCGCAAGGAACTCACCGCCCGGCTCAGGCGCCGGATCCGCCCGCTCATGCTCCGACGGACGAAGGAGAGCGTCGCGGCCGACCTGCCGGCGAAGCAGGAGCAGGTCGTCCGGGTGATGCTCGACCCCGCGCACCGTGCGCTGTACGAGCGGACCCTGAACCGGGAGCGGCTGAAGGTCCTCGACCTCATCGACGACCTCGCGCGCAACCGGATGATCGTCTTCCGGTCGCTCACGCTGCTCCGGATGCTCGCGCTGTCACCGGCACTCGTGCAACAGACGGACCAGGACGCCGACGACGACATCGCTGCCGGTACGGAGCCCGTTCCCTCGGCGAAGCTCGACCTGCTGCTCGACGAGCTCGAGCAGCTCGCCGCCGAAGGCCGCCGCGCCCTGGTCTTCAGCCAGTTCACGACGTTCCTGCGGATGGTGGCCGAAGCGCTCGACGCTCGCGGCATCGGGTACGAGTACCTCGACGGGTCGACCCGGAAGCGCCCGCAGGTCATCGACCGCTTCCGGAACGGCACCGCGCCCGCGTTCCTCATCTCGCTCAAGGCCGGCGGCTTCGGGCTGACCCTGACCGAGGCGGACACCGTCTTCGTGCTCGACCCCTGGTGGAACCCGGCCGCCGAGTCCCAGGCGGTCGACCGGACGCACCGCATCGGGCAGACCCGCTCGGTGAACGTGCAGCGCTTCATCGCCGAGGACACCATCGAGGAGAAGGTGCTCGCCCTCGCCGCCAAGAAGGCGGAACTCTTCGCGACCATGATCGACGACGACGCCCTGTTCGCCGACGACCTGTCCGCCGACGACATCCGCTCCCTGCTCAGCTGAGCAGCGACATACGAACTCCTTCGCGCCCGGGCATCCGCGTCAGTACCGTCGCCGCATGTTCGTCGACGACAGCCGCTCCGCCCAGCCTCGTCCCGCGCCGCGCGTCCCGGTCGCGGACCTCCTGACGCGCAGTCACGCCGACCCGGAGGTCGAGCCCGATCTCGAGCCCGAGCCCGAGCCAACTCGGACGGGAGTCATCCGCCGCGATCCGGCCACCGCAACGTCCACCTTCCGCCTGCGCAACGGTGCGGAGGTGACCCTCGGCGGCTCCTTCGGTGGCAGCCGTGGGGTCTGGTCAGGCGCGGCAGCGCGACCGCGGAGGCAGCCGGCGCGGTGATGGTCCTCGACACGAACGTCGTCATCGCGCTCCTCGACGAAGGCGACGGTCTGCACGAGCGCGCGTACGACCTGATCGAGGACCACGCGTGGGACGAGTTCTGCACCTCGGCCCTGACGCTCGCCGAGATGCTCGTCCGACCAGCCTCCCGCGGGCACGCCGACCGCGAGCGCGGCACCATCGCGCGGCTCGGCGTCACCGTCGTCCCGGTGACGGACGGCACCGCTCGCAGGGCTGCCGACGTCCGTGCCACCCGTCGGCTCGGCATGCCGGATGCGGTCGTCCTCGTCACGGCTCAGCGCCTGCAGGGTCAGCTCGCGACCTTCGACCGGAAGCTCGGCCGCATCGCACGCGCCGAGGGCCTCGTCGTCGCCGAGCCGGACGACGACGGCGGGCCCTGGCCGTTCCCGACCTGAGCCCGCCGTCGCATCCGGTTCAGCCGGCAAGTCCGTCGATCCGCGACACCTCGTCCGCGGACAGCTCGAGGTGTGCCCCGAGCGCGTTCGACCGGATGCGCTCCGGGTTCGACGACTTCGGGATCACGACGAACCCGTGCGCCACGTGCCACGCCACGATGACCTGCGCACTGTCGGCGTCGTGGGCCTCGGCGATCTCGACGAGCGTCGGGTCCTGCAGGTTGCTCGCCTTGAAGGGGCTGTAGCCCTCGAGCACCACGCCCCGCTCGTGCAGCCCCGCGGCGACCTCGGCGTCGTACTCGGCCGGGCTCCACCGGATCTGGTTCACGGCCGGGGCCGTCCCGGTGGCCTCGATCAACTCGTCGATCTGCGCGAGCGAGTAGTTGCTCACCCCGACGGCTCGGGTCAGCCCGTCGGCCTGCGCCTGGACGACCTGCTCCCACACGTCGGGTCGGGCCTCGCCGTTCGGCGGCCAGTGCACGAGCCACAGGTCCAGGTGGTCGAGCCCGAGCTGCTCGAGGCTCTCCTCGATGGTCTGCCGGACACGGTCTGCGTTGTCCGGCGGGAGCTTGGTCGTGACGAAGACGTCGTCGCGCGCCAGGCCGGAGTCGGCGAGCGCCTTCCCGACGCCGCGCTGGTTCGAGTAGCCCGTCGCGGTGTCGATGTGGCGGTAGCCGGCCTCGAGCGCGGCACCCACGGCGGCGGGGGCGTCGGCGTCCGGGATCTGCCAGGTGCCGAAGCCGAGGAGCGGCATCGATCCACCGGTGACGGGCACGGAGGGGTTCGCGTGATCGGTCATGACCCGTGTCTACGCCTCGCTCCGTCGGTGCCGCACGGGATGATCGGGGATGGTCCACCCGGGCCCGTTCCACCGCACCACCGAAGGCTCTCCCCATGACGTCCCGTCGACGCCGTCCGCGTTCCACCCGTTCGACCTCCTCACGCCGCAGGGCTCGGGCCTCGCTGACCTCGCTCGGCCTCGTCGCGGTGGTCGCCCTGGCCGGCTGGCTGCTGCACACCACCGGCGTGACCGACGCCGACGCGAGCGCGGACGGGACGCCCTCGTCGACAGCCGCACCGACGATCACCGCCGCACCGACGACCGACGCGGGCGGCGGGGCCGGGCCGGGCGGCGCCTCCCGGCCGACCGTCGACGCGACCGAGCCGATGAGCCCGTCCGACGCGACCGCAGCCGAGACCGCCCGCCGCCAGCTCGCCGCCCTGCCCGTGAAGGGCAAGGCCCCCGCCACCGGCTACGACCGCGAGGCCCGCTTCGGCACCGCCTGGCTCGACGTCGACCACAACGGCTGCGACACCCGGAACGACGTCCTCGCCCGCGACCTCACCGACGTCGAACGGCAGGGCCCGTGCAAGGTCCTGCGTGGCACCCTCGTCTCCCCGTACACCGGCGAGCGCGTGGACTTCGTGCGGGGCAACCGGACGTCGACCCTCGTGCAGATCGACCACGTCGTCGCGCTCGAGAACGCGTGGCGCACCGGCGCGCAGCAGCTCAGCCAGGAGCAGCGCGAGGCCTTGGCGAACGACCCTGCGAACCTGTTCGCCGTCGACGGCCACTCGAACGCGCAGAAGCGGTCGGGCGATGCGGCGACCTGGCTCCCCGCGGACACGGCGTTCCGCTGCACCTACGTCGAGCACCAGATCACGGTGAAGACGACCTACCGGCTCTGGGTGGCGCCGGCGGAGCGCGACGCGATGGCGCGGGTGCTCGACCGGTGCTGAGCACCTGATCGCCTGAGCGCCTGGTCGCGTCTAGGCGACAGGTGTAGCCTAACGTCCATCGATGCACGCGCATCGATCCGGACTCGTCGCCCCACCGCTGGACCCGAGCCCTTCACCGTCGAAGACCGCAGGAGGCCATCCATGACATCCACCACCCGCTTCACCGACCGCGTCGTCCTCATCACCGGCGGCGGCTCCGGCCTCGGCCGTGCGACCGCCGTCCGCCTGGCCGCCGAGGGCGCACAGCTCTCGCTCGTCGACGTCTCCTCCGACGGACTCGAGGCCACGAAGGCCGCCGTCCTCGAGGCGACCCCCGACGCCCAGGTCCTGACCACCGTCGCCGACGTCTCCGACGAGGCGCAGGTCGACGCCTACGTCACCGCGACCACCGAGCGCTTCGGCCGCATCGACGGCTTCTTCAACAACGCCGGCATCGAGGGCAAGCAGAACCTCACCGAGTCCTTCACCGCCGCCGAGTTCGACAAGGTCGTCTCGATCAACCTGCGCGGCGTGTTCCTCGGCCTCGAGAAGGTCCTGAAGGTGATGCGCGAGCAGGGCTCCGGCAAGGTCGTGAACACCGCGAGCGTCGGCGGCATCCGCGGCGTCGGCAACCAGTCGGGCTACGCGGCCGCCAAGCACGGTGTCGTCGGCCTGACCCGCAACTCCGCCGTCGAGTACGGCCAGTACGGCATCAGCATCAACGCCATCGCACCGGGCGCGATCTGGACGCCGATGGTCGAGAACTCGATGAAGCAGATCGACCCGGAGAACCCGCGGAAGGCCGCCGAGGAGTTCATCCAGGTCAACCCGACCAAGCGCTACGGCGAGGCCCCCGAGATCGCGGCCGTCGTCGCCTTTCTGCTGTCGGACGACGCCTCGTACGTCAACGCCGCGGTGGTCCCAATCGACGGCGGGCAGTCGGCCAAGTACTGAGCGTGGTCCGTCCGGTGCCCGGCGCACCTGGTGGGTCGGGCGCCGTCGTCGGTCGGGAGGCACACCCCACCCCCGCAACGCCGCTCGCTTCCGGCGCGGAGGTGGCAGCGGCGGCGCCGCATTCGGTTCCGCTCCGGCGACGTGGGAGCATGGCCGGGCACACCACGGCGGAGGGAACCCCCATGAGCAGCAACGACACGAGCGGGTCGGCGTTCGGTCCCGGTGCCGGCAAGACCGAGTCGCCCGCCGGAGCCCTGCGGCGCCGCATGGCCTCGTCGGCGCAGGGGTTCCTCGGCAGCGCCGCCTGGGTGCCGTGGAAGCCGGCGGACGACCCCGAGGGCGGGAGCATCGCGCACGTGATGATCCGCGACCTGCCCTTCGTCCCGGTGTTCACCGACCCCGCGCAGCTCAGCGAGGGTGTCCCCGGCACCGAGGCCCGCCCGGTCCGCATGGCCGAGCTCGTCACCGCGGTCCCCGAGGAGTTCGGCATCGTCGTCGACCCGACCAGCGCCGAGGACGCGAACTTCCTGCACGCCGACGTGCTCGCCGGGATCCGGGCGCAGATGCGCGGCGAGATCCCCGGCGACGAGGACGCCGAGGCCGCGGGCTCCGCCCAGGGCTAGGCCGCTCCCGACCGGGCCGCCCGCCCGGGACTGGCTCGGCGGACCTGCTCACCGCCATCCGCGGCTGGATCGCGATCGTAGTGGCGTGGCTGTCCGCTCCTGACCACCGGACGGACCCAGTTCTGGGGATTCTTCAGGATCGCCTCGATCGGCACCATGGGATGGTTGCCGAACCGAGGGGGCGGACGTGCCGTTGGGTGGACCCGGACCGCGAGACTGGTCGCCGAGCGAGCCGTCGACCCCACCGACGCGGACCCGGCGAGGGATGCCGCCGCTGTACGCGCCGTCTCCGCTCCTCGCCGCAGCCTCCGCAACGGACTGCACGACGCCCCGCACCCGCCCGTGGGCGTTCGCGACACTGTCGATGCTGCTCGGCCTGGGGAGCGTCGTCCTCGCGCTCGTGGAGCCGCAGCACCAGGGCGTGCCGTCGGGCTTCATCGTCAGCACGATCGGCGTGACAGCGATCGCCTGCGGTGTCCAAGCAGTCCGTCGCGCCCGATGGGGCTCGGTCGTCTCGAGGGCGTTCGGCCGGGTCGGGATCGTCCTCGGCGCGGTCGGCTCTGCGCTGATGCTCTACGCCCTGCTGGCGTTCGGGCTGGTCAGCGTGGGAGTCCAGCTGCCCGCGCTCTCGCTCCCGGCGCTGACGTCGACAACGAACCTCGGACCCTCTGCCGCCGGCGCCGACGTCGACGTCGACGTCGACTCAGCAGACCAAGCCGCAGCCGGTGACGGCCAAGACCTTCCAGCGGTCGCCGAGTCCGACACCGGCACGGCCGCGCCTCCTCCCGCAGCTGCCCCAGCTGCCGTTCCCGAGGCATCCAGCGAGCAGCCGTCGGGAGCTCTGACCGTCGACGGCGAACGCAACGCCCTGATGCAGAGCGCTGGCACGCTGTCGTTCGCCATGCGTCAGTACTCTCCGAGCGGCGTCTACCCGTCGGAGCTCGTCGTCGCTGAACAGCCGAGCAGGCTCGCGCTCACGGACGGGACCGGGCTCGCCTCGGTGCCCGAGGGCACCCGAGTGCTCTACTCGGTCGCCGCAGACCGCTCAGCATGGTCAGTCACCCTCGTGGGTGCGCAGCACGGCTCGGTCGTGACCTACAGCTCGGCGGTCGGCACCATCCAGGCCGGCTGACCACCAGGCAGCCGCCCGGAGCGCCGTCAGCGGCGCGGCTCGACCAGCTCGATGAACCGCGAGAGCAGCGACAGTCCACTGATCGACGGGGGCAGCCCCGTCGTGAGCGCCGGCGAGTAGACGAGGTGCGCCGCCCACTGCGCGCGGGACAGCGCCACGTTCAACCGGTTCGGCATGAGCAGGAAGTCGAGCCCGCGCGGGATGTCCGCCGCACTCGAGGCCGCGAGTGACGTGATCGACACCACGGCCTCGCGCCCCTGGAACATGTCGACCGTCCCGACCTGGGTCCCTCGGAGTCCGGCGCGGTCGAGGGCCTCGCGGATGAGGGCCCCTTGCGCGTTGTACGGCGCGACGACGATGACGTCCTCGTCCGTCAACGACCGCGACACCTCGCCGTCGACCCACCGGCGGCCGATCAGGCTCTGGGCGAGCTCGACGACCCGTGCTGCCTCCTCTTCCGACGACGTCGTGTTGCCGCTGTGCACGACCGGCACCGGGTGGACGCCCGGGTCGAGGTCGTCCAGGTGCCGACCGCTCACGATCGACGTCAGCTGCCCGTCGTACGACAGCCCCGAGACCGACGCGGTCAGCGCGGGCTCCATCCGCCGGGTGTGCGCGAGGAAGTAGCCGAACTCCGGCGGCAGCACGTGCTCGCCGTCGGCCAGCCAGCCGAGCGCCGACTGGTCGACCGGCTCGGGGTGCGACCCCTGCGACACCTGGGGCAGCTGCTGCGGGTCACCGAGCAGGAGCAGGCGCTGCGCGGCGATCGCCGACGCGATGGTCGGGGCGAGCGAGAACTGCCCGGCCTCGTCGACCACGAGCAGGTCGAGGGAGCGCCGCGGGATCGTGCCCTCGTTCGCGAAGGTCCACGCGGTGCCGCCGACGACTCCCCCGGTACCGGTCTCGGCGCACGACGACAGGAAGGCCGAGACGGCGGCATTGTTCTTCACCGGGGTCCATGCCGCGACCTCGAGCTCGTCCTCGGTTGTGCCGGACTTCGGCACCTTCACGACGCGGTCGGCGGGTACGCCGGCGCGGACCACCGACGACAGGAAGTTCTCCGACGTGGCGTGGGACTGTCCGACGACCCCGACGCGCCATCCGTGCTCGCGGACGAGCCGCGCGACGACGTTCGACCCGACGTAGGTCTTGCCCGTGCCGGGAGGGCCCTGGATCGCCAGGTACGACCGGTCGAGCCCGAGCAGCGTCGTGACGACCGCGGAGACGGTGTCGTCGCCGGCGACCCGGGCGAGGGCACCGCGCGGCGGCACCCGGCGGAGCAGGTCGAGCGCCGGGTCGGGCAGCATCGACGGCAGGGCGTCGAGGACCTCCTGGCCCCACTCGGCGATCGCCTCGGGCTGCGGCTTCGCCCGTGGTGGGGCGGCCGGTGCGAGTGCGACCGGGAAGTCGTGGTGGGGCTCGCCGCCGCCGACCGGCAGGCTCTCCTTCACCAGGACCTCGAACGCGTCGCCGTTGTCGGCCGCTTCCAGCACGACCGCGCGGGCCGACGCACCCTTCGAACCCGGCGCCGGAGCGGTGACCGTTGGCGGGAGTGGGTCGTCGTAGACGAGGTGGGGCGTGCCTCCCGGCCGGATGCGCGAACCGGGCGCGAGCGTCCCGGACAGGCGGATCTCCCGTGACTGCGAGCGGGCACGCGGCAGCGTGTCCCAGTCCCGCTCGACGGAGGCGCGCTCGACGACGAGGACGTCGCGGGTGTCGGCCCAGTCGTCGACTGGGTTGCGGAGGCGGTCGAAGTGGTCCTGCCAGAAGGTCTTGGCCTCGCGGCGGTGGTAGTCGATCGCGGCGGCCGCGAGCGCCAGGGCGGTCTGGTCGGCGTCGCGGTCGAGGGGGTCGACGTCCGCGATCTGGGCGGCGAGGGCCGTGTACACGGGGTTCGGCTCGCGCTCGACGGGGATCGGCGGCAGGAGCTCCGTGTCCTCGGTCGCCGGCTCCGTGCGCGGGGGCCGCAGCGAAAGCAGCCAGTCGCGCAGCCGGAGCGTGGAGCGGCAGTCGTAGGCGTTGTAGTCGGCGACCTGATCGAGCATGCGCTGGCCGGTGGCGGGGTCGCCGTTCCGGAGCTCCTCGATCGCCTCGACGTAGGCGGTGATGCTGTCGGCGGCGTTCGTGACGTCGCTGAGGCGGAGGTCCTCGCCCATGTACAGCGGCTCGAGCTTCTTGATCGAGTAGCTGTGGCTGCCGACGACAAGGGCCTTGCGGACGATCGGGTACAGGTCGACGAGGACGCCGGCGCGGAGCAGGTCGTCGACGTCGTCCTCCCCCAAGCCGTGCCGGGCGGCGAGGGACAGCAGGTGCGTCCGCTCGTACGCGGCGTAGTGGTACACGTGCATGCCCGGGTGCTGCGCGCGGCGCTCCTTGACGAGGGCGAGGAAGTCGATCAGCGCCTGGCGCTCGTCGCGGATGGTGTGCGCCCAGAACGCGGTGAAGTCGGCGCGGTCGTCGACCAGGCCGAACAGGTAGTCGAGACCCCAGTGCACGCCGTCCTCGGTGTGCAGGGGGTCGCCCTCGAAGTCGAAGAAGACGTCGCCGGGGTCGGGCTCCGGGATCGCGTCGAGGGCGCGGGGGTCGTGGAGTTCGAAGCGCGGCTTGGTCCTGTTGGTGTGCCCTGCTTGCTGCTCGGCTTCGGTCTCGGTCTGGAGGCGCGCCTGCCGTACCAGCCGATCTTGCGTCGACCGCGACATGCCGGGCACGGCCGCGGTGCGGTCCGCCAGGTCGTCGATCGTCCGCACGCCCTGCCGGATCAGCTTCGCGCGCTGGTCGAGGCGCATTCCCGCGACGAGGACCAGGTCGCGGTGCTGCTGCACCTGGGTCTGGCAGATGGTGCAGCGGCCGCAGCTGGAGTAGCGGGGGTCGCCCCACTGCAGTTCCTCGTGCTCCTGCATCCGCTCGGCGATGACCCGTTCGAGCTCGGCGCGCTGCGTTCGGTACACCGGCGCGATGTCGGCGAGGTCGTGCGTGGTGGTCGTTCGGTCGCCGAGGACGAGGTGGACCTGCTCGCCGGTGGGGATGCCGTGCGCCTGCATCTGCTCGGCGTAGGCGGCGAGCTGGAGCAGGGCGCTGATCTTGGCGTGGCGGGCAAGCTTGGTGTCGTAGACTTCGTAGTCGCCCTGGTCGTTGCGGATGATGAAGTCCGCGAAGCCGATGAAGCCCGGGTGTTCGGGGGTCGCGGGCTCGTGGAAGGTCGGTTGGTAGAGGACGTCGGCGCCGGTGGTGAAGGCTGTTCTGGCTTCGGCGGCTGCTCGGGCGTAGTCCGGCGGAGCGGGGCGGTCGAACTCGATGACGTCGTGGGTCTGCTTGAGGAGGTCGAGGTAGTCGAGCTCGTGCTGGTCACCCAGGCGTGCGGTTCGCTCGAGCATGTCGTCGTGCTCGTCGGGCAGGGGTCCGCCGCGGCCGAGCTTGGCGTCGAGGCGGCGGAGGAACGCCCACTCGCAGGACGCCCACGTGCTGAGGTCGCTCGGGCTGAGCAGGACCTGCCCGTCGGTGCTGATATGCATGCGCTCCCCCTCGTCAGTTGCCGTGAGGAGAGCCTAGGGCCGGGCGCCGACACCCTCGACGCGGACCAATCAGGGACCTATATGGCCTCGTCGCACGACATTAGTGAGACCCACGGAAGCAGGGACGCACCCTGGACGCACCTCCCTACTTTGTCCCGGGATACAGTTGTCAAGGGAGGGGGCACTGTGGCAACCGGGCGCCGAGCCGATCGTCCAGCTGAACCGAAACGGGACGTTGCATGCCGGTGCCTCGAACGAGACCGTCGCGACGTGGACCGACGCCGTCACCGCAAACGGACCCCACGACCTGGTCAAGCTCCTCGAGGAGGCGAGCGGCCACGAGATGCACGGCCAGGCCCCGCCCACCACGCCGCGAACGCTCGCCTACCGCTTCATCTCGGGAGTGCTGACCGCCCTGGTTAACTCGCGATACGAGTGGGACGCGCGGAACGAGTTCGTCGACTCGTCTGGCGACGACGCAGAGCTGCAAGGCTACCTCCGCGGGTTTCCTGCCGCCGTCGAGACAGCGAAGTAAACTCCGCGCTTGGGTATTTTTTACGAGCCCGAGTCGCACTTTTAAGCTCTTCTGGCGAACGAACGACCTATCGCTCTAGTCTCACTCGAGGGGATGCTCTTCTACCGGAACGTCACGGTGAATCTCCTTGAGCTGTTCACGCAGACAGGACACTCGCTCGAGACGGTCGTCGGCAGTCAGCTCGGGCGGCTGGCGCGGGGTGCCGCGGCGGCAGCAGCTGGTTCAACGCCGAGCTAGGACACTGTCAAGCTAGACGGACGCCACTGGGGGCTGGCGAAGCTCGACGGCGTCCATTGGTGCTATTACCCGCATATTATGCACCGCCGTGAGCAGCTCTCCATTCGGCACCTCGAGACGCACGATGTCGAGCCGCCAGGACCCGTCAATCTGCGCCTCGTCGGTGCGTAGGCGGTCCCGCCAATCGCGCAAGGGGATCGTGCGACCGTTCGCTCCTTCGACGTCAGGGCCACCCCGGGAACCGCTGTCGACGACCCATCCCTTCAACGCCGAATTGAGCGACATGACTCACACCGTCATGACTAGCTATGGCCGGCGCGGTCCGGCGGCTCGGGTGCTCGGCCATAGGCATGCCACTCCTCTTCGGCAAGCGGCGCCCCGTTGAGCTCGTCCCGACGCATCCGCCAGTCGGGCAGATTGGCGTCCATCAGCGCTGCGAAGCGGGCGCCGTGTCCACGCTCGAAGTAGTGATTGAGCTCGTGCACCACGATGTACTCGAGGCAGTCTCGGTGCTTCTTAGCGAGCTCGAGATTGAACCAGACGCTACGGGTCTCGCGGTTACAAGAGCCCCACTTCGTCTTCATCTTGCGGATAGTCCAGGTGGGCACCACGACACCGAGCCGCTCCTCCCACTTAGCAATCAGCGCAGGAATATCGGCGCGAAGTTGTTCGCGGTACCAGCGCTCGAGGTAACGGCGTCGTTGCTCGACGGTAGCCTCCGCAGCTACGTAGAGCGCCAGGCGATCACCGTCGAGTTCGACGTGGCCACGGCCCGGCCGCTCAACGACCTTCAAGCGCTTCCGCACCCCCCAGACGTAGTGGGACTCGCCCGTCACCATCTCACGCGTGCTCTGACGCTCCGCACCTTGCAGCTTCGAACGCTGGCGTCGGATCCATGGCAGACGTTGCACAACTGCCAGTCGAATCAAATCGTCATCGAAGCGCGTCGGTGCAGCTACACGAACGCGGCCGGCCGGCGGATAAACGGCAATGTGCAGGTGCTTGATGTCCTTGTAGACCACATCGATGTCGATGCCGCGCACCGTGAGATATGCACTAGCTGTACTCATCGCGAGCCCTCACGAGATTGAACAACGCCTCAGCTCGAGCATCCCCCCTCGGCAGCGAGCGAACGATGATGCGTTCGACCTGTCGCCGCTTGAGGGGATTCTCCTTCCAAGCATGCTGCTTGACGTTCCGGACGGCCGAGTCCACGTTGAACGCAAGCTCCGCGTCTCCGTCGAGAGTATCGATCAAGGCCTGCTGGCCACCGTTCTTGGCCCACGACGGGTAGGTCTTGCCGGTGTCCTTAGCGCCGAGCTGCTGCGCGGCTTCGAGCACCTTGGCGAGGAACTCCTCGTACTCGAGTGCCTGCTTGCGCCGCTCCTCGAGAATGGCGTCGAGCAGCTCACTCATGCGGTCGTAGAACTTCGGGTTGAGCGCATGCTCGTCGATGATGACCTTGCGCATGTTGTTGACGATGGTCTCGGCGACAGCATCCTTGCTCTTGCGGATGCCGGGCGGGAGCTTATCGATCGCGCCGTCGCCGAGATTCACGATGAGGTCGATCAGGCCGACGTCCTCGAAGTTGGAAACGACCTCGGAGGCTCCGGCCTTGATGTAGGTGTCGAGCAGGAAGCGCATGTCCGCTTCGTATGCCTTGAAGTTGACGTCCTCTCCGGCCGCGAGCTTCACTTCAGCGCGCACGTCGCTGTAGTGGGCGATCTCACGCTTGATCTTCCCGACGTCGGCCGGGCTGTAACCGCCCTCGGCCATGTCATTCGCGATGTTCGCGAAGGCGCGTGTCACAGCCGCCACAGACTTGTATAGCTCGACCCGCTTTGGTTCGTTGGCCTTGATCTGCTCAGCCTTGCCCGTGTCCTTGGCCACGAAGTAGGCCCTGTACTGGTCGGTGCCCTTCGGAGGCAGAACCGGCTCGCAGAGGGCGCGGATCCGCTCCAGCGCGTCGTCGAGATCCTCACGCGCCTTATCGATGCGATCGGTCAGCAGGCCTTCGATGTCCTGCTTCTCGTAGCCCTCAAGCGCTCCAGAAGTGTAGTCGTGAATGGCGCTTTCGAGCGAGTTGAACAGGTCGCGGTAATCCACGATATAGCCGTAGTCCTTGTCGTCACCGTCGAGGCGGTTGACACGGCAGATGGCCTGGAAGAGCCCGTGGTCCTGCATCTTCTTGTCGATGTAGAGGTACGTAGCGCTCGGTGCGTCGAAGCCTGTCAGGAGCTTGTCGACCACGATGAGCAGGCGCATCTGGCCCGGCTCCTCGATGAACTGCTTCTTGACTGCCTTCTCGAACTCCTCCACTCGGCCCATGGCTTCATTTTCGGAGGTGTCGAAGTAGTCCGCCAGCATCTTGCGGTACGTGTCGTACTGGGCCAGCTTCTCGGTCTTGCCAGCGCCGGCGTCTTCCTTCGAGATCTCGTTGGCGTTCGGCTGGTAGCTCGTGACGATGGCGCACTTGCCTTTGAAGCCGGCGTTGACGAAGAGGTCGTAGAACTTGCAGGCTTGGTAGATACTTGAGCCGACCAGCATGGCGTTGCCGCGGCGGTCCATGAGACGCGGCTTGGTCTCCATGTCGATCAAGATGTCAGCGACGATCTGCTCGGCGCGCGACTTGCTGGAGACGACCTTCTGCATGGTGCCCCAGCGTTTCTTGAGCTCGGCGCGGGAGAGGTCGGTCATGCCCTTGGTCTTGGCCTCGAACCACTTGTCGATGTGGGCCGGCGAGGTCAGCTCCTGGTCGATGTCACGGGCTTCGTAGCGGAGGTCGAGCACGACGCCGTCGGCGACGGCCTCGTTGAACTTGTAGGTGTGGATGAACGAGCCGAAGGTCTCGATGCTCGTTGCCTTGTCGGCCTTGAGGAGTGGCGTGCCGGTGAAGCCGATGAACATCGCTTCGGGCAGCAGGTGCTTCATGGCGCGGTGCATCTTGCCGGACTGCGTTCGGTGGGCCTCGTCGACGAAGACGAAGATGTTCCCCTTCGCCTTGAAATCCTTGGGCAGAGCCGCGTTGAGCTCGGCGATGAAGTCATCGGTGTCGGCTTCGGACTCGTCGCTGCCGCGGAACTTGTGGACGAGTGAGCCGATGAGCCACTCCTCCGACTTGTTGAGAGTCGCGATGAGGTCGGCGCCGCTCTTGGACCGGTAGATGTCTTCGTTGACGCCCTGGAAGACCTTCTCGATCTGCTCGTCGAGCTCAGTGCGGTCGGTGATGAGCAGCACCCGCGCATCGGGCTGGTTCTCCCGAATCCACTTGGCCAGCCACACCATGGTGAGGCTCTTCCCGGATCCCTGGGTATGCCAGATGATGCCGCCCTCGCGCCTTGCGATGCGCTCCTGCGCGGCCTTGATACCGAAGTACTGATTGTGGCGCGGCCCCTTCTTGACGCCCTTGTCGAAGACGATGAAGTCGTGGATCAGCTCGAGGAAGCGCTCCTTGGAGCACATCTCGTGCAGGCCCCGGTCAAGCAGCGACTCAACGTCCGACTCTTCCTTCCACTCGAGCCAGTACTTCTCAGGCGTATCGATCACGCCGTACCTGAGTCCCTCGGCGTCGTTGCCTGCGAAGAGGTACTGAACAGTGGAAAAGAACGGACGAATGAAGTCCTTGCTCTGGTTCCCAATGGACTGGCGAATGCCCTCGGTCACCGAGACCTTGGAGCGCTTGAGCTCGATGACCCCGAGAGCGAGGCCGTTGACGTAAAGCACCACGTCAGGACGCTTGTTGTGCTGCCCGAAGACGGTGACCTCTTCGGCAAGAGCGAAGTGATTGGCCGTCGGCGTCTGCCAGTCGATGAGCCAGACCGTCTGCGTATGCTCACCGGCCGCGGCCCGTACTTTCACGCCGTAGCGCAGCATCTGGTACACATCGCGGTTCGCCTCGTAGAGGTTGTGGCCTGAGCCAACGGCGGCGGCCTTCTCAAGCTGATCGAGCGCCCGAGTAATCAGCCCGTCCTCATAGCCGCGGGCCCGGAGGCTCTGCGTCAGCAGGTCCGTCTCGATGCCACTTGTGCGGTTCCCGTCGTGCCAGTTGCCGAGGTACTCGTAGTCGAGCTGCTCCGCGAACAGCTTTACGACGCGATCCTGCGTCTTACGTTCGATTTGGCCTACGGTGCTCATGACGGTTCTCCTGCGCGCTCCACAGTTGATTCATCCACCCACCGCGCCAGCACGCTGAGCGCAGCCAGGTGCTCCAAGGCGACCTGTTCGGACATCTCCTGATCCACCTCATGACTGAGCGGGTTCCGGATGCCTGCGAAGACGCCTTCCGCGAACGCCATGGCGCCGCGCTGCAGCGACCGATACGTGTCACTGTCCTCCGGAGTCATCCGGCGAAGCCGTGCCTTGCCAGACTTCGCGTCGTCGAGCGAGAACGACTGCTTGAATAGGTCCGTCTCGCTGACATCGCGGCGGCCGACCTTGTTCTGAGCCTCAGCATTCAGCTTGGTCGCGGCGTCGCGCACAGCCTGGACAAAGTGACCGGACTGCCAGAGGGAACGCGCACCGCTCCAGATCCAGGGGTGCAGGTTCGTGGCAGAGATTTCTGGAGCATTCTCGCCGAGCTTCTCGCGCAGCTCCTGCTCTCGCTGGAGCTGAGTTCGCCCGCGGCTGGCGGCCTCCCGCAAGCCATCCCACTTCCGAGACGTTTCCCGGAGTCGAGCCCGCCAACCTGGAGTCGCTCGCTCGAGGATATGTTCCACCACCTGCGCCTGGCCGGCGATCTCATCCGATTTACCCCGGATGAAGGAACCGATGACACCAGGCGTACTCGAAGCCACATATGCGGTCATGTGGATAAACGCGTCGAGCTGTTCGATGGCCCATTGTCGATCCATACCGCTCATACGGCAGCCTCCACAGGTAAGCGGGTGCGGCCGGTCAAGAGCTGCTGCATCATGCCCTGCTTGATTGCGCGCGCCTTGCGGAGCCGATCACCAACGGCCGCTAGTTCCCGGTCTGTGTCGTGGATCACTTCCGCGATCGCATTCTGCTCATCACGTCCAGGAATCCTGAGTTCCAGATTTGCGAGCGCGGCGCTATTGATGTGCACGACAGCGTCACCCTGTCCCTTACGGGCCTTCTGCCTTGCGATCGCAGGCGTATTCAACAGCGAGGCCAGGAAGACGGGATTGAACCCCGTTCCTCGGAAGAGGATGATATCTGCGCCCGCGACAGCATCGCGATCACCTACGTACGCGAGACTCATCCCGATCTCAGCCTTGGTCTCCCCGGAACCAGCGAAGAGAACGTCACCCTTTCGGACAGGCAATGCAGTCGCCGCAACCTCCGGTGATATGAACGAACGAGCACGATCGGTGTAGTCATCGAACACGGTGTAGATCTCGCCGTACCGAATGCAAGGTATCCCCGACGAACGCACGTCATCACGCTTGATTCCTCGACCCTTGAGGAAGGATCCCAGCTCACCGAGCCGGATGTCGTCCCACTCTCCCGAGGAGCCGGGCAATCGAGTGCGGCCGGTCAGAAGTCCCTGCATCATACCTTGCTTGATCGCCTGCTTCTTGGCAATAAGGCGTTCAAGCGTAGCGATCAAGTCGTCAGCATCGTCGAGTGCCTCCGCCATTCGTTGCTGTTCAGTATGTGGGATGCAAGGAACGGTCGTAGAGCGAACTTGTACCAAGCTGATCTGTGGATACGCCTGCCCTGTGACGATTGATCCGTAGTACTCACGCATCTTCTGTTGTGACAAGTAGTGGTAAACAAAACGCGGATCGAAGTTTCGATCTATTACACGGATCCGTGCAATGTGTTGATTGATATTTGCCGCCCCGACTCCGTGCAGCCGGACGACACGTCCGACGTTCCCGGTGATCGTCATCAGGATGTCGCCATCCTGGACACGACTTCGACGTAGAGCGTTATCCGCCTTCTTGGAGATAAACATTGACTGCCGCATGTCGAGCCCGTGGTCGGCGACACATTCGCTGCGAAGGAACGGCACACCAAACGTCTCCCAGGAGTACCCATAGGTCGTAGGCGTCGCACCCTTCGTAATGAAAGCTGATATCTCGCCGAGCAACTTCGAGGTCATCCCTGCACCCCCATGACTACCAAGTGACTCTTGACCTGAGCTTCGAGCTTCGCGAGCTCGGAATCGAGATCCGCGAGCGTCGCGGCATAGCGCTCACCTAACTTTTGGATTCGATCGACGAGCACTAGCGTTAGCGCATCGACCTCCCCGTCGCCCCTCGTCCCGACGGTCGCGTGCCATTTGTCATCAAGAACGATCAACTTCACGTCCGCGTCAGTGAGCTCGTCGTACTTCCGCAGCGTCACCGAGTCGAGCGCAGCCTGAGCCTCCTTCGCCGCCTTCTTGGCCGCGGCTTCCCGGTTCACCAACTCAAGAGCGGCGTTGGCGCAGTCGAGAGTCTCCTGGTCACCGCTCGCTCGGGCTTCTCTGATTACCGCGCTGACTAGCTGCTTGGTGTACGCACCCTTGTCGTTGGTCGCCTCGGCGAGAAGCGCCTCGTCGACGCCATGCTCTTCGGCGTGTTCCACCACTGCGGCGGAGGCCGACTCGAGCTTCGCATTTAGCTCATCGACACGAGCCTGCTCGTTCGCGAAGTAACGATCCACGATCAGGGATGGCGGGACGACGTCCATCTTGTACTTCGTCTTGCCACGGCCGGCGCCGATCTCGAGGTCCGGATCCTCCGACAGCCTGCGCTCCTTGTCCTCGATCGTCTTGCGCGGCTTGGCAGCGCTTGTCCAGGTGCCGCCGTTCGCAAGTTCGGTCATGATCAGGAAGACGTCGTCGTGCATGACCTCGTTCCAGTAGCTCATGAGCTGTTGGTACACGTCGTACTCGTCAAGCAGCGGCATGTCCTTGAACCGCTCGAGCAGGTCGTCGCCGAGGGTGCGAATCAGGTTGTTCGGTTTGGTGTTCGCGTCGATCGCAAGCAGTGCCGCGCGATGGGCGGCGAACCAGTCATCGACGACCTTCTCGACGTCCGCGCGGATGAACTCGAGTCCGCTGCGGTTGAGCGCGTAGTCCTGCACCTCGGAGAGATCGACCTTGAGCTTCGAGTAGCCCTCCCGAAGCGGCTCAAACAGAGCGTCCTTCAGCGCGGGGAGCGCCTCCCAGTAGTGCTGCAGCGCATCGATGTCGCGATTCGGGATGCCGCCGTGCAGGTGAGCTGAGAGGTCCTGGAGGTCCTCGGGCTCCAAGCTGTCGATGTAGCGCGGGATGTTGAGGTTGTAGTTGTTCTTCGGGTCGGCGATCTCGCTCATCGGCACCATGCGCGAGTAGCCGTCGATCTCGACCTGGCGGTTGAAGATATCGACGATCTTGTGGATGTCCTGGTCGCGGAGGCGGTTCTTGTTGCCGTCCTTGATAAATTCCTTGCTGGCGTCGACCAAGAAGACGCCGGTGCGGCTGACCGCGTTCTCCTTGTCGAGCAGCACGATGCACGCCGGGATGCCGGTGCCGTAGAAGAGGTTGGCGGGCAGGCCAATGACGCCCTTGATGAAGCCTCGCTTGAGCAGCTCGCGACGGATATTGCCTTCAGCGTTGCCTCGGAAGAGCACGCCGTGCGGAAGGATGACTGCGGCCTTGCCGGTCGACTTGAGCGAGGCCAGCGCATGCAGAAGGAAGGCGTAGTCGCCGTTCTTCTCAGGCGGCATGCCGTACTCGAAGCGCCCGTAGTCCTGCTCGAGCCCGTTCTTCCACGACTTGATCGAGAACGGCGGGTTCATGACGACGTAGTCGAAGGTCTTGAGCCGCGTGCCCTCGGTCAGCTGCGGGTTTGTGATCGTGTCGCCCTTGTAGATCTCCGCGGTCTCGTTGCCGTGGAGGATCATGTTCATCTTGGACAGGGCCCAGGTGGCGTTGTCCTTCTCCTGGCCGTAGATGGTCATGCCGCGCGGCGCCTCAGCGGCTGCCTTGAGCAGCAGCGAGCCGGAGCCACAGGCGGGGTCGTAGACCGTCTCGTCCTGACGGGTCTGGCTGTTGATGCCAACGACCTTCGCGAGCACGCGCGAAACCTCGGCCGGCGTGTAGAACTGTCCCTTGCTCTTGCCCGACTCGGTAGCGAAGTGGCGCATGAGGTACTCGTAGGCGTCACCCAGCAGGTCGTCGCCCTCGGCACGCGAGCCTCGGAAGTCCAGGTCCTTGAAGATCGTGACCAGCTTCGACAGGCGATCCTGAATCTCTTTGCCGGAGCCCAGCTTCTCGCTGTCGTTGAAGTCCGCCTGGTCGATGACGTTGCGGAGGCCGTTCGCGTCAGCGAGCTTGCCGATGATCTTGTTGAACCGGTCGCCGATTTCCTTGTCGCCCTTGGCGGCGAACATGTCGTCGAACGAGCCACCCTCAGGCACCTCGATAAGGCTGTCGGGATCTGACTTCGCCTTATCCGAGACGTACTTCATGAATAGCAAGGTCAGGATGTAGTCCTTGTACTGGCTGGCATCCATGCCGCCACGGAGCTCGTTGCAGCTCGCCCAGAGCGAGCTGTAGAGGTCCGACTTCTTGAGAGCCACTACTACACCACCACCTTCGCCATAGGCGGCGCTACATTCGAATCTGCTGTGGTCAGGACTCTCATCGAGGCGGGTACTCCTTGCGCGTCTACGCGCGTTCGTTGGTGAAGCGAGCTCAGGCTCCAGGCTATCGGCGAACCACCGACGTTCGCTGGCGAGACTCGGCCGAGTCGCAGCGCGGGAGCGTGGCTCGAACCGCATGCGAGTCGACGTCCCAATCGTCGTCTTACCTAGGTTCTTGCAGACGCCCCGCTTGCTCACACGCAACCGTGCAGTACAGCGGTGCGCGGCCATGAGGCGCGACGCTGCTCAGGTGGACAAGCATCAGAACGCCCGCGAGCCCGCTGGAACCATGACACAGCGGTGCTCGGATCGCCTGACGAGCGATGTCAGGACTGCTGTAGCTTCGGCTGACTCGATCGAAGGATTTGGATCACGCCAAGGCCTGTCCGGAGGAGTCCGGACGCGAAGTTGTCGCGGTCGTTTGTCGTGCTGAAGTCGCAGATGTGGGTCGCGAAAGACTTCGAGATGTCTGTAGCGACGCGCACGACGGGCGTCGGCCGCCTGCATTGGTAGGGAACCGCTCCCGGTCCCGACTACGGCTAGGAGCGCGAGGCCGAGCGGGAGCTACAACGGTGCACGTCGCTGGTTGACGTCCTCGCTCCGGCGTAGGTCCCGCTGCGGTCAAGGGGTCCGCTTGCGCACCCGTCTAGAAGGTCACCGGCAAGTGCTCTCGTTCGACTACCGCTGCTCGACGCTGTTCGGCCTCAAGACCCACCCACTAATGTCCCCAGCCACCGCTGCCAGGTGCGTGAGCGACTGCCAGGAGCGGGCGCGGATGACCTCGTTGCCATCACCTTCGCCGGCCGCCGCCATCCTGCAGCTGGTTGGACAATCCGATACACCTCGGGGCGAGCCCTACAGAGGTTGTGCTGGGATCGCTGCTAGCCAGATGGACTCGGCGGCGCGTCGCGCTCGTGACCGATCGAGTGAGGAGCGCTCCGTCACTTCCCCAGCCCGGCTGGGTAACTGTTCCGGAGAAGCTCCGACCCCATAAGAGGTGCTAGCAACCACGTCACCCCTCCCGCGAGGCTGGTCCAGTACCGCGCTCCCAGGGAAGACGCGCGCTGCACCACGAGCAAAATCCCCCGGGGACCCAACCATGACGATCGCCGGCGAATTCGCAGGCCTCGAAGCCCGCCGCCAGCGCAGCCTCGCCCGCGAGCACCGCCGCCAAGCGGATGACGCCGAGCAGCGGGCCGCACGTTTCGAGATCGCCGAGCGCACAGAGAGCGAGACCGCCCGTGTCCTCGCCCCGCTCACCGGCATCGGCTACCACCTCCTCGCCGACTGCCGCTGGCCCGGCAGTAGTACCGCACAGGTCGACATGGTCGTCGTCGGCCGCGCCGGCGTCTTCATCGTCGACACGAAGGCCTGGCGCGAGGTGGCGGTCCACGGTGACCGGATCACCCGCGGTCAGGAGGAAGTGACCGACGACGTCGCTCGCCTCGCGGACCTGGCGTACGGAACCGAGGCCTCGCTCGCCGAGACGGGCCTCGCGCCGAACGAGGTGCACGCGATCGCGGCCCTCGCAGGTCAGCGGAAGATGCACGCCCGTGTCGCGTCGGTCGACGTGCTCGGGATGCACGACGTCATCGGACACATCACGAAGCGCGGCGCCCGTCTGTCGGCGTCCCGCGTCGACGAGGTCCTCGCCGCACTGCTGCACCACTTCCCCGTGATGGGCAAGCAAGCAGCCACAGCAGAAACAGCGCCACCGCACGCCGTCGTCCCCGCACCGATCCTCCCCCGCGAGCAGACCCCGGTGGTCGCTGACCTCGACGACGACCCCGCCGACCAACTGCTCGACGGCGTCCTCGACGCACCCATCGAGGACTGGATGGCCTTCCTCGATCCCGCCCAGACGAAGCTCGTCCGCCGCGGCTTCAACGGCCCGGCGCGCATCCGCGGCGCCGCGGGCACCGGCAAGACCGTCGTCGGCCTCCACCGCGCCGCCTACCTCACCCGCACCACCGGTCAGCGGGTCCTGTTCACCACCTACATCGCGACCCTGCCCAGAGTGCTCGAATCGCTGCTCGCCCGCCTCGCGCCCGACATGGTCGGTCGCGCCGACTTCGTCGGCGTGCACAAGTTCGCGAAGGACCTGCTGAACGAACGCGGGATCCCGTTCCGCACTCCCGGACTGGAGGCGCGACTCGCGTTCGACGACGCATGGAACGCGATCCGCGCCTCCAGTCCGCTCCGATCGGCGCGTTTCACGCGCCGCTACTGGGAGGACGAGATCAAGCACGTAGTCAAGGGGCGCGGCCTGACGCGCTTCGGCGAGTATGCGGACCTGGCGCTTGTCGGGCGGAAGCACGCGCTGCCGCTCGAGACGCGGCAGGCGGTGTGGGACCTGTACGAGGCGTACGAGTCCGGACTGCGGAAGCACCGCGCGCTGGACTGGGAGGACGTCGTCCTCCTCGCTCGTCAGTCGCTCCGTGAACGGCCGCTGGAGCGGTACGGCGCGGTGATCGTCGACGAGGCGCAGGACCTGTCGTGCGCGATGGTGTCGATGCTGCATGGGCTCGTCGGGGACCGGCAGGACGGGCTGACCCTGATCCTCGACGGCCAGCAGACGATCTACCCCGGCGGGTACACCCTCAGCGAGGTCGGCATCAGCCTCGCCGGTCGTGGCGTCGTGCTGGACGTGAACCATCGGAACACCGCCGAGATCCTGGACTTCGCGAAGGAGATGGTCGCGGACGACCAGTTCGTCGACATCGAGGGCGTCGACGGCGTCGGCGACTCCGTGTCCGACGTGACCCGATCCGGGCGCGTCCCGACGGTGCACCGAGCGACGAGCCGCGCCGACCACGACACCGCGATGACGGCGCACCTCGCCGTCCTCGCGGATCCGGGCACCTCGTCAACAACGCCGGCGTCTACCCGGGAGGCCCCACCGAGTCCCTCGACGACGCCACCGTCGACGACCTGCTCGCCACAAACATCCGCGCACCCCACGTCCTCGTCGCGGCCCTCGCCCCCGGCATGGCGGAGCGCGGCAGCGGCCACATCGTCAACATCGGCTCGTGGATGGCCCGCGTCGGCGTCCCGTTCATGGCCCTCTACCCCGCCACGAAGGCCGCGGTCGAACAGCTCACCCGCGCCTGGGCCGCCGAGTACGGCCACCGCGGCATCCGCGTCGTCACCGTCGCCCCGGGAGCGACGGCGACCCCGGGCAACGCCGACTCGGCCGACGTCCTCGCCGCGATGACGCAGGGCACCCCCGCCGGCGTCCCGGTGCAGCCGGTCGACATCGCCCGCGCCGTCCGCTGGGTGGTCTCCGACCAGGCCGCGTTCGTCACCGGCGGCACCATCGACGTCGACGGCGGGATCGCGTCGACGCGGATGAGCTGACCGCAGCCGGGCGGTTGACGGAACCACGTGACGGACGGGAGGCGGGGGGGCGGCCGGGCCCCCCCCCCCCCCCCCCCCCCCCCCAAAAACACCCCAAAGGCCGAGAACCCGTACGAACCGGTGGGGGTGTGCGCCCACCCCACGGAGGCCGCCCCGCGCA